>JAFWMS010000019.1 GCA_017545535.1 Clostridia bacterium
CGCTGAACCCCAACGGCGGCAGCTGCTCCACGGCCACCAAGAAGGTGACCTACGGCCAGACCTACGGCACGCTGCCGGTGCCCACCCGAGACGGCTACGTGTTCGCCGGCTGGTTCACCACCCAAACGACCGGCGGCAAGCAGGTGTTCTCTTCCACCTACTGCTACGCCACGGGCAACTACACCCTCTACGCCCGGTGGTGGGTGAACTGACACAAACTATAACTCGTATCAACAGCGGATGCCGAGATCGACCCTCGGCATCCGTTTTTTTCCGCAGCCGCCCGAAGAATCGTCCATTCATTTGAAATAAAAGGAAAAAGAATGTGATCCGGTTGCTTTTTCCCCCCGCGCATAGTATAATGAGCGCTCACCAAACAAAACGCAGGAGGTAATTGGGCATGGAACAAAAGCCGTCCCTGGAAGATATCCTTCGCTCCGAGGAGGTCACCCCCCGCAAGGGGCCCGTGAAGCGCAGCGAGGCCCCGGCGGAGGACCGGAATAAAAAGAAGGGAAAGCAGGGCCGCAAGCGGACCGTCCTTCGGATCGTGCTCGCCGTCCTCGCCCTGCTGCTCGTGGGCGCGGGCATCCTGGCCTACCGGGTCCTGGTTCGGCCCGAGACCCTGTTCACCAGCTCCACCGCCACGGTCACCGAGGCGCCCCAGAAGGATCTGATGGAGCCCGCCTTCGATCTGGCCAGCTTCCTGCCCACGGCGGCGCCGGAGGAGCAGGCCACGGCGGCGGCTCAGGCCGCGACTCCCGCCCCGGAGCGGAAGATGGACAACATCGTCAACGTCATGCTCATGGGCATCGACGCCTTTGAAAACGGCGGGACCACCAGCGGCACCCAGCCCCACACGGACGTGATGATGGTGGTCGCCGTCAACTTCGACAAGGACACGGTGGACCTGATCACCCTGCCCCGGGACACCTTCACCACCGCCCCCGGCTACCACGGCTTCTATAAGCTCAACGGCGTCTTCAACGCCGGCGGCGGCATGGACGATCTGGCGGGGGGCTTCGCCCTCACCTGCAAGGCGGCGGAGATCTGGCTGGGGGGCATCACCATCCCCTATTACTACGCGGTGGACTTTCAGGCGGTGGTGGACATCGTGAACGCCATCGGCGGCATCGACTACCAGGTGGACCAGACCTTCCAGGCCAACGCCCCGGAAAACAACTCCATGAAAAAGGGGAAGACGTACTATAAGAGCGACGAGCTGCAGCACCTGGACGGGGACGCGGTCCTGGGCTACCTGCGCATCCGGCACGGTGCGGACGGCCTGGACAGCTCCCGGACCGCCCGGCAGCGGCGGATGATGGTGGCCATCTTCACCAAGCTGAAGAACGAGGGGAAGCTGAGCCAGATCCCCTCCCTCATCAACGCGGCCGCCAGCGGCGTCTACACCAACACCACTCTGGAGCAGACCACGGCCCTGGTGAACTACGCCGTCAGCAAGATCGGCCCGGAGAACATCCGCACCCGGGCCATGTACGGCGACATCTGGTTCCAGCACTACTTCAAGTACTGCTTCGTGGACCAGCAGAACCGGATCGACCTTATCCAGGAGGTCTACGGCATCGACGCGGAGCCCGTTGGCGTGAACACCCCCGCCTTCGAGAACTGGCTCTACGACATCGGCTTCATGGCCATGAAGTACGTGCGCCAGCCGGAGAAGGTCTTCAAGGTCATCGAGGAGCAGAAGGCCGCCGGAAAGCAGTTCACCGAGGAGCAGATCGCCGCCTACGCCGCCTGCTACCAGGCCTACACCGCCCTGGACGAGGGCTTCGCCCAGTGCTCCAAACGGGTCCAGCAGGCCTACGTGGACACGACCCTCACCGAGGCCCAGACGAAAGCCCTGGAGAAGGAGGTCAAGGCCCAGCTCAAGGCGCTGAACCAGGCGGTGCGGGACACCACCATGGCCCTGACCAAGGCCTGCGACGTCCACACCAGGCTGGAATGGCAGGTGGGCGAGCGCTGGTTCGTGGACGGGGACATAAACGAAAAGTTCGTGGCCTTCGGTTGATATCAGGCCGTCATAAAGGCGCCAGATCATTTGCGGCGATCAATGATTTATAAAACCTGCAGCAGGGCGCTGTCTCTTCGTGAGACAGCCCCCTTTTTTGTACAAAAAAACTCGTTAAAAATTGCAAAAATTACTTTACAACTTTAAAGTGATAAAGTATACTACGGTCATTACCACAAAGGAGATACCCAAAAATGAAAAAAACCATGTCCATCCTCATCGCCGCTCTGCTCCTCCTCACGGTCGTGACGGGCTGCTCAAAGCCCAAGACGGCGGCAAAAACGGCAGATTCCGAAACCATCAAAGCGAACGGCAAGCTCGTCGTCGGCATCACGGACTTTGCGCCCATGGACTATATGGGCGACAACGGGGAATGGATCGGCTTCGACGCCGACCTGGCCCGGGCCTTTGCCGAAAGTCTGGGGGTCAAGGCGGAGTTCACGGTCATCGACTGGGACAACAAAACCCTTGAGCTGGACGCGGGCAACATCGATTGCATCTGGAACGGCATGACCCTGACCGACGGCGTGAAGGCCGCCATGGAGACCAGCAAGCCCTACTGCGGCAACGCTCAGGTGGTGGTCGCCCCCAAGGACAAGGCCGGCAGCCTCGACTACGGAACGCTGACCTTCGCCGTGGAGGCGGGTTCGGCGGCGGAAGAACTGGCCAAGGAGAAGGGCTGGAAGATCGCCTCCATGCAATCCCAGGGCGACGCGCTGCTGGAGGTGGCCTCCGGCGCCAGCGACGCCTGCATCATCGATCAACTGATGGCCGGCGCCATGATCGGGGAAGGCACCAGCTACCCCGATCTGGTCCTGGTGGAAGGTCTCAACGCCGAGGAATACGGCGTGGGCTTCCGCAAGGGCAGCGATCTGGCCGCCCAGCTGGACGCCTTCCTGGACGGCAAGTTCAAGGATGGATCCCTGGCGGAGATCGCCGCCAAGTACGGCATCGACTCGAAGCTCATCGCCCGGTAACGCCCTATGCTGCGGGAAGTCCTCCTCTCCCTTCTCGGCGGCTTCGATCAGTCGCTGCAGCTGTTTTGCTATACCCTGATGGGCGCCTTGCCCCTGGGGCTGCTGATCGCGTTCGGTTCGATGACCCGCTTACGACCCCTGCGGGAGGCCGTGCGGGGCCTCGTCTGGGTCGTTCGGGGCACGCCCCTCATGCTCCAGCTCATCGTCATCTACTACGGACCGGGCCTTCTTGCCAACGGCGCCCATCTCTGGGGCGGCGGCGGCACCGGGCGCATGGCGGCTGCGGCTACGGCCTTCATCATCAACTACGCCTGCTACTTCTCCGAGATCTATCGGGGCGGCATCGAAAGCATCCCCCGGGGTCAGCGGGAGGCGGGCCAGGTCCTGGGCATGACCCGCAGCCAGATCTTCTTCCGGGTCCAGCTCCTGCAGGTCTATAAGCGCATCCTGCCCCCCATGGGCAATGAGATCATCACCCTGGTGAAGGACACGTGCCTGGCCCGGATCATCGCCATCTACGAGCTCACCTACGCGGGCCAGGCCTACATCAAGTCCCACGGCCTCATCTGGCCGCTGCTGCTCACGGGCGTGTTTTACCTGCTGTTCTCCGGCATCCTCTCCTGGCTCCTCCGACGGGAGGAGCAGCGGCTCAGCTATTTCGAGTGAGGTGGACCCTATGCCCTATTTGGAGATAACCGGCTTAGGCAAGCGCTTCGGCAGCGCGGACGTGCTCCACGACGTGTCCCTGACCCTGAACCAGGGGCAGATCCTGTCCCTGATCGGCCCGTCCGGCGGAGGAAAAACCACTTTTTTGCGCTGTTTGACCTTCCTTGAAACGGCGGACCGTGGTATAATACGATTGAACGGAGAAACGCTCTTTGACGCCGCCCAAAAAAAGGCCAAGGGGAAGAGGCCCCGTCAGCAGGCCTTCGGGTTGGTTTTTCAAGCGTTCCATCTGTTCCCCCAATATACCGTGCTGGAAAACGTCGCCCTGGCCCCCGCCCTGGCGAAGAAGGGGACGAAAGAAGCCCTGCGGGCCAAGGCGCTTACTCTCATCGAGAAGGTGGGGCTGGCGGATAAGGCGGACAGCTATCCCAACACCCTTTCCGGCGGGCAGCAGCAACGGGCCGCCATCGCCCGGGCCTTGGCCATGGAGCCGGACGTGCTCTGCTTCGACGAGCCCACCAGCGCCCTGGATCCGCTGCTCACCAAGGAGGTGCTGAACGTGATCCGCCTGCTCCGGGAGGAGGGACGGACCATGATCGTGGTCACGCACGAAATGACCTTCGCTCGAGAAGCTTCCGATCAGGTGGCTTTTCTGTTCGGGGGGACCGTGGCGGAGCTGGGCACGCCGAAGGAGATATTCGAAACGCCAAGGACGGAGGCGCTCCAGCGGTTTTTGCAGCAATGATCTTATAAAAAACGAGGGAGGACCTATGGACAAGCGGTCGAGCGAAGAACTGATCCCGGAGCTGTTTGAGACCATACTGCAGCTTCGAACCAAGGAGGACTGCGCCGCTTTTTTCGCGGATCTGTGCACGGAGAAGGAGGTGCAGAACATGGCGGAGCGTCTGGCTGCCGCCCGGCTCCTCATAGAGGGAAAAACCTATTTGCAGGTCATCGAATCCGTGGACATCTCTTCGGCCACCCTTTCCCGCGTCTCCCGCTGCGTCCGCCACGGCACCGGGTACACCCGGATGCTGGGCCCCGCCGACAGCGAACGGTGAACGGCTGCAAAAAAAGCCCCTTCCCGTCAGGGAAAGGGGTCTTTTTTATGGTTTCCGGGCCTACTTCCCGCTGATGGAGAGGCGGATGTCGCCCGTGGAGGTCTCGGCCTCGCAGCGGCCGCCGGCCGCGGCGGCGGGGACGGACACCTTGCCCGTGGAGGAATGGGCGGAGAAGACCTTGTCGGTGCGGATGGTGCCTTCGATGTCCCCGGTGGAGGCGGAAAGATAGAGGTTCGCCCCGTCCACGTCCGTGAGCCGGATGTCGCCGGTGCTGCTCTCGACCCTCAGGTCCCCGGAGCAGACCAGGTCGGTGAGGATCACCTCCCCCGTGTTCACGGAGAAGTCGGCGCTTTCGGGCTTCATGTCGCTGAGGCGCAGATCCCCCGTGTGGCTGCGGACCGTGATCCTGTCCGCCTGGACGCCGCTGAAGGACAGGTCCCCCGTGTCCAGCTCCACGTCCACCCGATCGAAGGACAGGGCCCTGTCGGCGGTGATGTCCCCGGTGTGGAGCTCCGCCTGCAGCAGCTCGTACCGGCCGGCGGGCAGGTACACGGTGATCTTGGGGCTCTTGAACCGGAAGGAAAACAGGCTCCAGCTCCGCCCGTTCCCGGCGGGCCGGATGACGAGGGTGCCGTCCGCCGCGTCCACGGCGTACTTCTCCCGGAGGGTCTCGAAACAGGTGACCTTGCAGTCCCCCTCCCCCGCCGCCACCAGCGCCACGTCGGCGGTGTCGCACTGGATGTCGATCTTCGTCACGGGGCCCAGGGAATAGGTGTTGGTCACGTACTCCGTCCGATCCAGCTTGTCGAATTTGAAGTTCACCGCGCTCAGCCCCGCGAAGCACAGCCCCCCGCCGATAGCCACCACCAGCACGGCGATCAAAATAGCGATTGCAGTCTTTTTCATCTTATTTACCCTTCTTTCCCACAAACAATGATTTTACGCTGACCCAAAGCCACCTGCACAGCTTCACCGTGCCCACGGTCAAAAGCTTCATGAGCAGGTACAGCAGGGCGCACAGGCCCAGGCAGACCAGGCCCCCGCCCAGGAGCACCAGCCCCTGGGGCAGGTGCAGCCGGCAGAGCTCCACCACGCCCGCCACCAGGGCCGCCAGGCCCGTGAGGATCACCGCCGCCACCACGGCCCACAGGGCGATCACCACCGCCCACAGGGCCACGAACAGGGCGAAGGCCACGGCCAGCGCCGCGATGAGCACCGGCAGCCACACCGGCGCCCCCAGGATCAGCAGGGCGATGACCCAGCCGGAGCTGCCCTTCTTTTTGCGCTCCTGGATGCGCGTTTCCACGATCTGGGTGAGGGGCGTGTCCTTCACCACGCTGGCCACGATCTCGTCCAAAGAGCCCAGGCGCGATACCGCCTCCTCCTCCGTGAGGCCGTCCTCCACGGAATCGGCGATCAGCTCGCTGTAATACTCCACCGTGCGCTCCACGGTCTGCTGGGGCAGGCCCGCCATCCGATGGCGCAGCTCCCCGATGAATGCATCCCTGCTCATTGCTTTCCCTCCTTGGTGATGAACCGGTAGATCTTTTCCATCTCGTCCCAGTCCCGCTTGAAATCCTCGATCCGGGCCTTGCCGGCGTCGGTGATGTGATAGTATTTTCGCAGCCGCCCGTTGTGCTCCACGGACCGGACCGTCAGCAGCCGCCCCTCCTCCAGCCGCCGGAGGATGGGATAGAGGGTGGATTCGGACACGTCCACATAGGGTTTGATGTCCTTGATGATCTGATACCCGTAGGAATCCTCGCTCTGGATGGCGGCCAGGACGCACACGTCCAGCAGCCCGCGCTTCATTTGAACATCCATACGTCTCATGCCTCCCTTCGCGTGATACTATACTATGCATAGTATCATGTGTCAAGGGGTATTTTCCGTTTTTTTCCGGGAGCGCCGCCCTGTCGGCAGCCGAATATGAACGGATTATCGGAATCCAAAGGGGCCTTTCTCTGTTACCATGGGGGCAGGAGGTAGAGGACATGAAGTATTTGAAGGTGTTTACGGACTTTTTGGAGGTGGCGGAAGGGCTCAGCGACGGGGCGTTGGCCAGGCTCTTTCGGGCCATGCTCCGATACGCCCTGGACGGGACGGAGCCCCAGATGAAGAGCAGCGAACGGGCCCTGTGGACCGTGGCCCGGCAGAACATTGACCGGGAAGTGGCGGCATACAAGACCAAAGTGGAAGCCGACCGGAGGAACGGCCGCAAAGGCGCAGCCATTCGATGGAGCAAGGTAGCCAAGGATGGGGACCCCTATCCTGATCATAGCCAGGATAGCCAAGACAATGACAATGAAAAAGAAAAAAACAATGACAATGACAAGGACAATGACTCTCTCTCTTCCACAGAGCCGCGCCTGACGGCGGAGGAGAGAGAGAAAAAGCCCTCCCTGGAGGAGGTGATGTCCTTCTCTCAGGAAGCGGGATTGAACGTGGACGTTCAGTACTTCTATAACTATTACGAGGCCAACGGCTGGTATATCGGGAAGCGGCCCATCCGGGATTGGAAGGCGGCCCTGAAAGCCTGGGCAAGAAAGACCCCCCTGCCCCGCCCTGCCCCGGCCGGGAAAAAGAGCTATCTGGACAACTTCCGGGAGGCCATGGAATTAGTAAGTTTGGAGGAGGCGAAGGAGAAATGAATCTGAAGGAAACGATAGCGCTGCTGTATTTGGCAAAGAATCTGTATCCGCGGGACAAGGGTCTGGATGTGACGGCATCGGCGTTGACGAATATGGCGAAGGCCTGGACGGAGCTCCTCCAGGACATCCCCTTCGAGCTGGGGAAGGCGGCGGTGGCGGCCCACGCGGCCAGCAGCCCCTACGCGCCGGCGGTCAGCGAGATCCGGGCCTATGCGCGGAAGCTGACGGAGCCGCCCCGGCTCAGCGCGGACGAGGCCTGGGCCGTGGCCCTGGGCACCATTCGCCGGTATGGGTGCAGCCCCGTCAGGGACGTGGCCACCGGCAAGTTCCCCCACGAGCGGGCCCGGGAGAACACGCCCCCGGAGGTGTGGCGGGTCATGGAGCTCATGGGGTATAGGAGCATGTGCATGAGCGAGAATATCGACGTGCTCCGGGCCCAGTTCATCCGCGCCTGGGAGCGGCAGGAGCAGGTCCGCCGGGAGCGGGAGCAGCTGCTGCCCTTCTTGCCGGAGGCGGTGAAGGAGAAGGTGTTGGGGATCGGGGAGTGACGCTGGGTGACGGGGGTTTTGTGTTCCTTTTTTCTTTTCGGTGAAAAGAAAAAAGGAACCGAAAAAAGAAAAGCACAAGAATACTAATGGGGGGCGGCGTTCGATCACCACCCCCCAGTAAAGTTCTTTTGGGGTGCCTTTTCTTACAAGAAAAGGCACAGATGCTTTCAATAAAAACCTATGCCTTACAAATCCACGCCAACCAACTCCATAACCACGTCCAGCAGCACGTTGGCCCCATGGATCAGATCCTCCGCCCGGGTGTATTCCGCCGGGTTGTGGCTGACGCCGCCGACGCTGGGGACGAAGATCATGGCCGAGGGGCAGATCCTGGCGATCATCTGGGCGTCCTGGCCGGCGCCGGAGGTCATCCGCCGGCAGGAGAGCCCCCGCGCCTTCGCGGCCCGCTCCACCAGGCGGACGATGCCCTCGTCGAACAGGACCGGCTCCGAGCGGGAGATGCGCTCCGCCTTGGCCCGGACGCCGTCGGTCCGCTCCAGGTCCTTGAGATAGGCGAGCAGGGCGGCTTCCTCGGCCCGAAGCTCCCCCTCGTCCGGGTTCCGCACGTCCACCGTGAACACGGCCCGGTCCGGGATCACGTTCACGGCGTTGGGCGAGAAGCCCATGGTGCCCACCGTGGCCACCGTTCTGCTGCCGGGCCGGAGGCACCGCTCCCGCAGGAACAGGTTCACCTTCGCCGCGGCCAGCCCCGCGTCGGCCCGCATGCTCACCGGCGTGGTGCCCGCGTGATTTTGCCGGCCCTCGATCGTGACGCGATACCAGGCGATCCCCTGCAGGTTTTCCACGGCGCCGATGGCGATGCCCTCCGCGTCCAGGATGGGCCCCTGCTCGATGTGCAGCTCCACGTAGGCACAGGGCCTGACGAAGCCCGGCTCCGCGGTCCCCGCGTACCCGATCCGCCGGAGCTCCTCGCCCAGGATCGTCCCGTCCGTCCCCACGGCCGCCAGTGCCTCCGCCGCCGGCAGCCCCCCGGCGTAGACCAGGGAGCCCATCATATCCGGCTGGTAGCGGACGCCTTCCTCGTTGGTGAACGCGGCCACCAGGATCGGGCGGCGCGGGCGCACCCCCGCCGCCCGCAGGGCCTCCACCAGCTCGATGCCCGCGATCACCCCGCAGCAGCCGTCGTACTGGCCGGCGTTGATAACGGTGTCGATGTGGGAGCCCACCATCACCGGGGCGGCGCCCCTATTCTGCTCCGTTTCCCAGACGCCGAACAGGTTCCCGATCCGGTCCACCACCACGCGCATGCCGGCCTCCCCCATCCAGGCGGCGATCAGATCCCGGCCCGCTTTGTCCTCCTCCGAGGCGGCCAGGCGGGTGCGTCGGCCGTCGCCGTCGACGCCCACCGCGCCCAGGGCCCCTATCCGTTCGATCAGACGATCCTTGTGTATGGACAGCATCGCGCGTTTCCTCCCTTTCGTTTCGGGTCCCCTTCCGGGACCGCTCTATTTCTCCGGGTTCAGCAAAAAGTCGTCGAAGGTGCCCCAGCCGCCGCCCCGGCAGCGGACGTAGACGCCCACGGTTAGGGTGCCGGAGCTGCAGGGCACGTGCTCGATCACGGCCTCATGCCAGTCCACCCAGCCCGTGAGGGGGATGGGCGCGGTGTAGGTCGCCCCGTCCGCGATGACATACAGATGGATGTCCGCGTCCTCGCCCACGTCGCCGCCCTGGCCCCGGACGCTGATCCGCCAGTCGCCCTCAGGCAGATCGGTGACGGTCTGCTCGCAGGTCCATTCCACGGCGGTCCCGTTCCAGAAGTGGAGGGACACCTCGCCGCTGTAGGCGTCGGTGGCCTTCACCTGGAAGTCCGCCTGGGGCTCAGGCTGCAGGGGCGTGACGGTCCACATGGACCGGTCCTCGTCCTCGAAGCTGTAGTTTTTGAGGTAGTTCGCCTCCACCACGTTCACGTAGCAGAGGGCCTCCTTCCCGTCGCCGGCGCCGTGGATCACGTATTGGTTCACGGCGTCGGTGCTCACGGCCTTCGCCTCCGCCTCGTTCCAGGTGACCGCCGTCTCCGCCCGGGAGCCGTCGGTGAAGATGGCGGGCACCGTTTCGGGAAGCTCAAGGCTCTCCCCCACCCGCACGGTCACGACCGCGCTGTCCAGGGCGTCCGCCGCCACGGGCACGTCGTTCCCCGTCCGCAAAAGGGCGAAGGTCTTCAAGGACTCCAACGGCGTGCCGTCGAAGGCGAAGAGGGCCTGGTTGTCGCAGGCGCTGCCCCCATAGTACCGGCCCGCGTCGTCCGGGTCGTACTCGGCGGCGTAGCTGCTGGCCCAGCCGCTGCCGTTCGCCTCCCACAGGGGGAGCCGATCCTCGTACTTCTCCCCGGGGACCGGAATCCAGCCCGCCTCCCAGTAGAAGACGCCGATGCCCTCCGGGATGGCCGCCACCGCGGCCGCCACGTCCCGGATCTCCCGGCTCTGGCCCTGGACGGTGAAGGGGTAGGGCTTCTCGTACTTGAGCTCCTCGCCGATGGAGTTGGCGCTGTCGTCCCCGTCCGCCGCGGTGTAGGCCCACTGGGTCTCCGCCACCATGACCTTCTTTTTATATTCCCCCGCCACGGCGGAGAGCTGCGCCTGCAGATTTTCCAGCGTCCCGTGCCAATAGGGGTAGTAGGAGGTGGCGAACACGTCGTAATCCACCTGATTGCTGGAGAGCATATAGGCCAGCTTTTTGAAGTTCCCCGCCTCGGGGTTGGTGAAGTGGACGGCGATGAGCACGTTGGGATCGAAGGCGCGGACCGCCTCCGCCCCCGCCCGGTACATGAGGCACATCTTGGGCACGGAGGTCTCCCCGCAGAAGCCCTTGGTGGTCTCGTTCCCCAGCTGCACCATGCCGATATCCGCCCCCGCGTCCCGGATGGCGGCCAGGCTTTCGGCGGTGTAGGCCCGGATCTTCTCGGCCTTCCCGTATTCGTCCAGGCCCGCCCAGGCCTTGGGCGATTGCTGCTTGGCCGGGTCCGCCCAGAAATCGGAGTAGTGGAAGTCCACCAGCAGCTTCATGCCGTATTTCGCGGCCCGGGCCCCGATCTTCCCGGCGGTGGCCGCGGTACAGTTGCCGCCGCCGTAGCCGTGGCCGTCCCTGTCGAAGGGGTCCACCCAGACCCGGACCCGGACGTAGTTCACGCCGTTCTCCGCCAGGGTCTGAAGCATATCCTGGGGCTCGCCGCTGAAATTCCTATAGACCACGCCGCTCGCTTCCTCGCTGAGGAGGGAGGACACGTCCGCCCCCAGGATGAAGTCCTCCCGAAGGCCCTCCACCTTCTTTACGTACAGGCTATTTGAGGTCACCCGGGGCGGCTCCGCCCCTTGCTCCGTCGTCGGCTCCTCCGTCTTCCCCGGGCCGCCTGCGCAGCCCACGAGCAGCAGCGCCGCCAGGGCCATGGCTATGGCTCGTCTCATGTTCGTTCCTCCCTTCATGCGCCGCTAGGCGCAAATCATGCCGCAGGCAAATCATGCCGCAGGCAAATCATGACCGAAGGTCAAATCATTGGATGATTTGCTGCTTCGCAGCATGATTTCTCGAATATGCCTTGCCTAAGGCAAGGCATTTCTCCATGATTTCTCGATGCTGACGCATCTCCATGATTTGACGCTGTCGCGTCATTAACCCCCCGCGGGCCACTTCTTCAAATCGTATCGGTCGTGATAGAGCTTGGAGGCGGTCTCGGCGTCGCCGGCAAGCTCCACGAGCCCCCCCGCCTGGAAGAGGGAGGACATGTCCCCCTTGGAGGTCTTGCAGCCCGCCACGGCCACCACCGTATAGGCCGGCTCCTCCCCCGGCAGCGCCCGCAAAATGGCCTCCGCCTCGAAGAGCAGCGTCCCCACCTTCAGGTGGTAGTCCCCGGAGACGATGGCCAGATACTTCACCTCCGGATGCTCCCTGGCTAATAGCTCCAGGGAGAACCGGGCGTTCTGGGCCGTGGTCAGGGAGGCCCGCTCCCGCAGGATCCGATCCTTGTTCACGCCGTTTTTCCTGAGCCAGGCCCGCATCTGCCCCGCTTCGGTGTAATTCTTCTTTTTGGAGGCGGTGCCGCCGCCGGTGCAGAGGACCAGGGCGTTGGGGTACTTTTGGGCGCTCTTTTGGACCACCTTCAGCCGGTCCTTCAGCTGCTGCTTCATGGTGCCGTTGGGGTTGAGGGAGTACCCAAGGGCCACGATGCACAGCTCCTCCGTGTCCGGGAGCCCGTCGGGCAGGACGCCGATATTCACCTCCACCCGCGCCTCCAGCGTCCGCCACCGGTCCAGGATCTCGGCCCAGCGCCGGGCCGCGTCCGGGTCCGCCGCCTCCATCTCGGAAAGCAGCGCCCTTAGCCGCGGCTCCGCCGCCTCCCCGTCCCGGGCGTAGCGGACCGCCATCTCCTCCACGATCTCGGAGACGGGCCGGGGCTCGGGGGTCGGCGCAGGGGTGTCCGTGGGGGCAGGGGTGTCCGTGGGAACGGGCGTAGGCTCCGGGGTAGGCTCGGCGGTCGGCTCGGGGGTGTCCGTAGGCGCAAGCGTCGGCTCGGGGGTGGGCTCCGCGGTGGGCGCAACGGTTGGGGCCGCCGTATGGGCGGGGGCCGCCGTGGGCTGCTCTGCGGTCACAGGCGCGGCCGGGCCGCAGCAGCACAGGCCCAGGGCCATGGCCCCGGCCAACAGAAAGCACAGCATCCGTTTCATTCGCCCGTCCTCCTAATAGGAATTTTATTGGAAGCCGGTGTCCCTTTTCTTGTAAGAAAAGGGACCCAAAAGAACACAAGGAGGGGTATTGCTTTTTTTTCGAAAGCTTTACTCCTCCTTAAGCTTCTCTTTTAGGTTCCTTTTCTCTTCACCGAAGAGAAAAGGAACGCCGTCCCCCGTGCCTTACAGCTGCGGCCCGGCCGGCACCAGCGCCTTGCCGGCGTCGTTGGTCTCGTACTTCTTGAAGTTCTTGATGAACCGGCCGGCGAGGTCCTTCGCCTTCTCCTCCCAGATGGCGGGGTCGGCGTAGGTGTCCCGCGGATCCAGGATCTTCGGATCCACGCCGGGCAGGGCCGTGGGCACCTCCAGATTGAAGTAGGGGATCTTCTTCGTGGGCGCGGAGAGGATATCCCCGTTCAGGATGGCGTCGATGATGCCGCGGGTGTCCTTGATGGAGATCCGCTTCCCGGACCCGTTCCAGCCCGTGTTCACGAGATAGGCCTTGGCGCCGCACTTCTCCATCCGCTTCACCAGCTCCTCGCCGTACTTGGTGGGATGCAGCTCCAGGAACGCCTGGCCGAAGCAGGCGGAGAAGGTGGGCGTGGGCTCGGTGATCCCCCGCTCGGTGCCGGCCAGCTTCGCCGTGAACCCGGAGAGGAAGTAGTACTTGGTCTGATCGGGCGTCAGCACGGACACCGGCGGCAGCACGCCGAAGGCGTCGGCGGACAGGAAGATCACGTTCTTCGCGTCGGGGCCGGCGGAGATGGGCCGCACCTTCTTCACGATGTTCTCGATGTGCTCGATGGGGTAGCTGACCCGGGTGTTCTCCGTGACGGACTTGTCCGCAAAGTCGATCTTGCCGTTCTCGTCCAACGTCACGTTCTCCAGGAGCGCGTTCCGGCGGATGGCGTTATAGATGTCGGGCTCGGAGTCCTTGTCGAGGTTGATGACCTTGGCGTAGCAGCCGCCCTCGAAGTTAAAGACGCCGTTGTCGTCCCAGCCGTGCTCGTCGTCGCCGATCAAGAGCCGCTTCGGGTCGGTGGACAGGGTGGTCTTGCCGGTGCCGGAGAGGCCGAAGAAGATGGCGGTGTTCTCGCCCTTCATGTCCGTGTTGGCGGAGCAGTGCATGGACGCGATCCCCTGCAGCGGCAGGTAGTAGTTCATCATGGAGAACATGCCCTTCTTCATCTCGCCGCCGTACCAGGTGTTCAGGATCACCTGCTCCCGGCTGGTGATGTTGAAGACCACGGCGGTCTCGGAGTTGAGCCCCAGCTCCCTGAAGTTCTCCACCTTGGCCTTGGACGCGGTGTACACCACGAAATTGGGCTCGAAAGCCTCCTCCTCCTCGGGGGTGGGCTGGATGAACATGTTCCGCACGAAGTGGGCCTGCCAAGCCACCTCCATGATGAACCGGACGGACATGCGGGTGTCGGGGTTCGCGCCGCAGAAGGCGTCCACCACGTACAGCTTCTTATTGGAGAGCTCCTCCTGGGCGATCTTCTTCACCGCGGCCCAGGTCTCCTCGCTGGCGGGATGGTTGTCGTTCTTGTAGCCCTCGGTGGTCCACCAGACGGTGTCCTTGGAGTTCTCGTCCATGACGATGAACTTGTCCTTGGGGGACCGGCCGGTGTACACGCCGGTCATCACGTTGACGGCGTCCAGCTCGGACAGCTGCCCCTTCTCATACCCGGTGAGGGTGGGGTCCATCTCGTCGTGGAACAGCAGCTCGTAGGAGGGGTTATAGACGATCTCCTTGGTGCCGGTGATGCCGTAACGGGTCAAATCCAGCTTCTTCATTTCAAAAACCTCTTTCTTCAAAATAATAGTTCCAGAGCAACCTGCGGGCGGCCAAAAGGCCATCCCAATTCAGTTTATATATACCATTTTCCCCTGCCGATGTCAACCGACACCGCTCCCCTCCGCCCTTTTTTTCTCCTGCCTTTCAAGACCCGCTTCGCCCCCCTGGCCTCTTTTTTCTCCGCCTCTATAAGAAATCTCTTGCCAATCCCCGCCGCCTGTGGTACAATTCCTTTTGCGCCGGAATGATGGAATTGGCAGACGTGCGGGACTCAAAAAATCTTTCTCCGTTTGCCGTTCAGAACTCCGGAAATCCCCAGATTTAGGGATTTTTTGAAAACCGAAAATCGAAAAATTAGACTTTTGGCCTCCACCGTGGCCTCCGATTTCCAAAAAGCGGAAAAAGGCCGAAAATCTAAGCAAATTTGCCGGTGTGATGGAATTGGCAGACGTGACGGACTCAAAATCCGTTGGACTTATCATCCGTGTGGGTTCGAGTCCCACCACCGGCACCATGGCCCCTTTTTGAGGGGCCTTTTTTCGTGGGCAGCGGGACCAGAAAAACGCCTGTATATGGGCATTTTTTGTAACTCTATCCGAGTCCCGCCACCCAACTTGCTCCAACAATCATCCCCTTTATCGCCCATATCTCATCCTTTCGATCCTGTTCGTTCCCTGCTGCCATTTTCACCTTTTCAGCATTTTTGACCCCCGATTTTGCACGCTATAGCGTCATTTTCCGGGCCTTCGGAGGCCTTTTCAGGAGGGCAATAAATCCGTTGCGTTTGACATTGTGGAGGCCACCGAAAATGGTCTGATTTTTGCCTATTTCTCTGGGAAAAATGGCAAAATAGCGTTGGCTGACGCCACCTTCGAGGAATAGTCCAAATGGGTGTAAATATTGCTGGTCGTGGCGATATCGCTGTGCCCCAGCCACTCCTGGATGTCCTTGAGAGCGACGCCGTTGGCGTAAAGCAAACTGGCGCAGCTGTGCCTGAGATCGTGGAAACGGATGTGCCGCAGACCGTGCTTCTCCAGAAAAGCCGGAAAGGCCTGGGAGAGATAGTTGGGCTTCATGAGCTCGCCCATCTCGTTCACATACACATAGTCCAGATACTCCTGGCAGTAACAGTTGCCGCAGATCCGGCGATTCGCCTCCTGCTTGTCCCGGAGGGCCAGGAGCAGCTCCTCGAAGGGTCCCACCAGCGGCAGCGTCCGATGGGAGGACTTGGTCTTGGTCCGATCCTTGCCCACCAGCGTGATCTTGCCGTCCACCTTCACTTGGGAGACCGTGTGAGAGATGGTGATGGTCTTTCTGGTAAAGTCGATGGCGCTCCATTTGAGGCCGCAGGCTTCGCTTCGCCGGAGTCCGTAGAACGCTGCCAGGATCACGCCCAGCTCCAGGTTGGTCCCCTTGACCTTCTCAAACAGCACCTCCAGCTCCTCCCCGTTGTAGGGATGGGCCTGATACCGTTCTTTCCGGGGTCGCTGCACCCGATCCGCCGGATTGTTGTCCAGGAGCCCGGTGCGAAAGGCGTATTGGAGAGCCTTACGCAGGTTGGCGTGGCGGTGGATGACCGTGTTGGGACTCACCTTGCATACGTCCAGCTCGTAGGTGTAATAGTCCTGGATCTGCTTGGGCGTCAGCTCCTGCAGCAACAGCTTCGGATACCGCTTGTTGAAGTAGGGGATGATCCGATTGAGGATCGTTCGCTCGTAGCTGTCGTAGGTGGTCATCTCCACGCTGGTCCGCATCATCTTCAGCCACTCCTTCAGGTATTCCGTGAGCCGCATCTGATCCGGCATGATCTTCATGCCGCTGCGGATGGCCAGGCGACGGCATTTCAGTTCCTCCTCCTTTTGGTGCCGGGCCCGCTGCAACAGATCCTCGGCCCGTTTCTTGTTGCCCTTGACGGGCAGTCCCGTGGACTGAGACGGCGTCCTTCGATTGCCGTACTCGTCCGTATAGCTCAGGACGATATAGTAGATACCGCCCTTTTCTCTCAGATGTCCTGCTACCATTTCTTCTCCTTTCTTTGTAGCGTGTATTCATCTGCCATTGACACGGACAGGATACCACCCGCCCGTGCCAATGACAAATGTACGGGAGCCTACGAAACGGATTTTTGGAGGCCAGTCAGATATTCGATCACCGACACCTTGGGTATCCGATACCGCTTTCCGATCCAGTAGCTCTGTATCGCGCCCTCCTTCAGCAGACGATACACGCTCTTGGAGCTGGGTCCGCCCAGCATCTCACAGAGCTGCTCCACGTTGACCACGTCGGGGTACTCCGTGAACATCACCTTGTAGTATTCCTGCAATTCCCGCTTGCGCATGGTCATCACCTCACCTTTCCGCCTCGTGGGTCGGACGCTCCTGTTGGGCTTCGGTGCGCTCCTCCAGCATCCGCAGGATGGACTGCTCCATGTCCTGGGCCGTGTACGCCGGGGGAAAGAAGCGCCTGAGGTCCTGAGCGGACAGGCTGACCCGCTCTCGCTGGTTGGCTTTGGGCTCGGCCATGATCTTCCCAATGGCCTTTTCATCCAGATCACCGCAGCGGAACAGGTTCCGCATTCGGACCGCCTGGGAATAGGAGGGGGTGCAATCCTCCGCCGCCATAGCGTCCAACAGGGCGTATTGGGCTTCCTCACTCAGGTACGACAGCTCCACCCCCACCGACAGAGCCATCTCGCCCCGGTCCATGTAGCCCAGGAGCTCCGGGATCAGGTGCGTCAGACGGATGTACCGTTGGACGGTGCGGGCGCTCTCCCCGGCGTCCTGGGCCACCTGCTCGTCGCTCCGCAGCTTCGCGCCATCTTGGCACGAAGTTGGCGCTTTCCCCTGGTGCTTCAGGGCGTCCATCTTCATCTTATAGGCGAAGGCCTTCTCGCTGGGGAGCAGATGCTCCCGATGCAGATTGCTGTCCACCAGCAGGATAGCTGCCTCGTCCCGGCTCAGGTCGCAGACGATGGCCGGGACATAGCTGAGCCCCACGGCCTTGGCCGCATGGCAGCGCCTGTGGCCGGAGATGATCTCATAGCCGGTCTCCCCACGCCGCACCAGCACCGGTGACAGGACGCCGTAGGCGTCGATGCTATCCATGAGGGCGAACATGGCGTCGTCGTCCCTGACCTGGTAGGGATGGTTGGGGAATGGCCGCAGCATTCGGATGGGCAGGGCCACGGGCCGGATCTCATCGGTCTTGTTCATACCGCGTCCTCCTGTCCAGCTTGTCCAACATTTCCGACGGCACCCGATCCAGGATCTCCCGGGCCCGCTGCTGCCATTCTAGCAGGTCCTCGATCTGCTCCTGGGCCTCCTCCAGCTGGGCCTGGAGGATCGTCTGATCCAGTCCCCGCTCCACCAGGGCGTCGGCCTGCTGCTGGGTCTCTGCCTCCAGCTTCTTCCGGGCCTCCTCCAGCTCCCGGATGTAGTCTTCTGTGCTGTGCAGCTGCCCGGCCAGCTTGTAGCAGGCGGGCAGCAGTTCTCCGATGATCCCCAGGGCCTCCTCCCGTTTCTTCCCGGCGTTGAACACCGTCACCGTCTGCAGCGCCTCCTCCAGTCGACTGTAGCTCTTACTCAGGTCCTTGGCCATGCGGAACTGGTAGGGCGGGATGTGCTTTCGATGGGTGACGTAGCTGGGGATGCCTCGGGACAGGGCCGGATAGGCCTTGGCCATCCAGGCGAAGAAGTCGTCCTGCCACTTGGACAGGCTCTGCTTGTTGCCCAGGATGTCCTTGGCGGACAGCCGCCCGTCTTTGGTGATGGGGCAGAAGCACAGGTGCATGTGGGGCGTTTTTTCGTCCATGTGGACCACGGCGGAAATCACGTTCTCTTTTCCGATCCGCTCGTAGAGGAAGGCCGCCGCCCGTTCAAAAAACTGTCGCTGCTCCTCGGGGGTCATCCGGTTCAGCAGCTCCGGCGAAGCGGTGACTAACGTCTCCACCAGGACCGTGCTGTTGGACCGGACTTTGCACCCGGCATTGCCGATCATCCTCGTATAGGCGTCCTTGTACCGGCCATGGGGTTCGATCAGGTGATAGTTGTCCCTGGACCGGGTAAGGTCGATATTGGGGTTGCTCTTATATTCCACCTTCTTTCTCTCGTTGTGTCGGTCACGGCAGGCGACGCCGCCGGCCTTGCACTTCTGAAAGCGCAGGATCGCGTACAATGGCATAGGGATCATGCCACCTCCTTCTCGTTCGTGAATTTTGCTTGGTTGTGTGATTGGTCGCTGGATTGGTTGAATGAATCATAGTTTTTTTCCTTTCTTTGGTTTGGTTGTGCGGGCAAGGAAGAACGCCGCCTCGTATCTATGTGTGTTTTGCGGCCTTCCTTGCCAAAATAGATTCACAAGAACACGGCCCGGCTGTCCAGGGACACCCTGGTGGGATCGCCTCCGGCGCTCCTGCCGCAGGCCCTTTCAGGAACCTACGGCGAGGCCAGCCAAGCCGTATAACACACTACACTTGTTTCACAAGTGGTGTGCCCTTGCAGGGAGCCGTCGGGCGACCGTGCCCGCGGGGATGTCGGCAGCGGGAACCTGCGCCAAGGCACAGGACCCCGTTTCTGCCGCCACGGTGGGGTGCAGGAAGGCCGCAGGAGCCCCTCTTTTTCCTGCGGCGTTCTTCCTTCCTTGCACCCCTGGGGACGGCGGCCTATGCCTGCTGGCGCAGGGGCCGCAGATCGAAATACCAGGCGGAGCCCCGCTTGACGGACTTGAGCCCCAGCTCCTGCTTGGCGTTCTCCACCGTCTTGCGCTTGAAGCCCCGCTGGGCGAACAGGGCGAAGGCCTCGTTGGAGGGCACCTCCTCCTGCCGGGCGGCCAGCTCCATGAACACCTCCTCCGCCTGCATGACCTTAGTGGGCACCTGGTCGCCCTCGCTCTCCCCGCCCCGGAGCAGCTCCTCCGCCGTGATGTCGCTGGCCCCCAGGAACGACACCTGCCCGTCGGCCACCTCGAAGGACAGGGTCTGGCCCAAAGGCGCCAGGTTCGATTTGATATGGGCCAGGTGCAGCACGCTCGGCTCGTCCTTCTCCCGGCGCACCAGCAGGATGCTCCGGGCTGCCCCGGCGATATCGATGGACCCCAGGCCCCGGTAGAGCCCGCCCTGGCCCTTGGTCTTGTTCATGTGCCCCACCAGCACGATGGCGCATCCGGTCCGCTGGGCGATGCCCGCCAGGGCGTGGAAGGCGGGGCGCACCTCGTTGGCCCGGTGCATGTCCACCTGGGCACCGAGATACGCCTGCAGGGGGTCCAGGATCAGGAGCCGCGCGCCGGTAGCTGTGATGGCGTCCTCGATCCGGGTGTCGGTGAAGGTCAGTGCAGCCTTGTCCTCGTTCACCACGAACACCCGGCTGCAATCGGCCCCCGCGTCCTCCAGCCGGGGCTTGATGGTGTCCCCCAGGCCGTCCTCCGCCGTCTGGTAGATACAGGTCATGGGCTCCCGACCAAAGGGCTCGTTGAACAGGGGCAGGCCCTTGGACAGCCGGGCGATGACGGCCATCATGAGCAGGGTCTTGCCCTCGCCCGGGTCCCCCTGGACAATGGAGATCTTACCGAAGGGCAAATAGGGGTAGTACAGCCAGTCCACCTCCTGCCGGGCCACCTCGCCCATGTTGATGAGTTCCAGTTGGCTCATGGCGATCAGGGTGCAAGCTTGATAAACGTTCCCATGGAGGCCAGGGCTTCCTCCCATGCGGGATCGGGCTCTGCGTCCTTCCGCGAGAAAACGTAAAACATCTGTACGTCGTCACCGGCGTCAGCTTTCGCCTGTTCCATGTACCGACATACATCGGCATAGTTGACGATGGTCAGACTACCCTTGTTCTGGTTTTTGTTCTTGTTGTGCATGATTCTTTCTCCTTTGTTTTTTCTTTCGGGAAGGCAAACCCGTTTCTGAAGAACGCCTCCCCGGTGGTTCTTGCTGGCCCGTTCTCATGAACGCCTGTGTTCCTGTGCTGCTTTGCACCACGTTGTCGCAGCGGGCTGTGCCCGCGACCTTGCCCCTCGGCCCGGTTGCCTGCCGTATCCTGGGCGGTAGAACGGTATTCAGTTGTCAAGGTGCCCGTTCCTGTGAAAATCTCATCGGCTTCCAAATTCGGTAATTTAGATTCGTGATTCGATTTTCTAAACAGACTATAACAGGTATCTTGACATAACGCAATAGGTAATTTATAATATGATAAACATTATCTAAAATGTAAAAATCGATCTTCTAATTCATGGAGGTAATTCATATGGTGCCTTTTACAGTTCGGGAGCGGGATCAGCAGATTTGGCTGAAAGGCGCGGATGCCTCACCCTTGGAACGGGGGGAGGTACTCACATACTATCTAAATATGGATATGCGGCAGTTGCGGAAATGGAGCAATGACATTCGACATGCTGCTGTAGGATTGGAAGCCTTTCACCCTAACGTAGGCAAATATGAAGAACACATCCATACGATGTATCGCTTACAGCACGAAGTCCTCTCCTTTCTGAAGCAGCAGCCTGTGTATGCCGGTGTTCCAGAGGATGACATCTATTATGTAGAATATGAGCTTCAAATGATCTTGAGCCAGTATGAATCTCTGCTTCGAGGATGCTGCGATTCCATTGAAGAAGATCCAAACGATCCGTCGCTCCAGGAGGATTGGGATGCTTTGTATGAAGAAATGATGCGAAAGTTCGCTGAGTTTCAGCAAAAAAACAAAAGTCAAGACGCTGTGAACAAACCAAAGCATAGGTCTGCTGCCAAGAACAAAAAGAAGGAACTGAGCGAAATAGAGATTGCAAAGGCACTTGTCCCCTCTCCTCCATGTTTTGAGTTGTCAGAAGCAGTTTTTGATCGTCAGTATCAATTAAAACATGAAGATAGGATAAGCGAATTCAATCACGCTGTTATGAGTAACGCCCTACAGTTTGAAGCACTGCTAGACGATTTGATTAGGGTAAAAGAAGTATATTTGCCTTTTTTGAAAGAGTATCAAAGCGGAGACAAGCAGAAAGCTCTGCAACAGCTCTTCGAGCAGTATTATTCGTTTGATAATCGGTTTCAGCTGAATAGTGGTGGGCAGATGAAGGCGATTTATTCCTTGGGCGAGGACGGTAAGATCTATCGGGAGACAGAGTACAGCTCCCTCGGATCGTTTCTCTATACGGAACTCATGACCTGCCTACAGGAAAACAAGGTGCCCCGCTGCTGCGCCAACTGCGGAAGATTCTTTATGCCCCGCGGCGGGTATGACGTTGAATATTGTGACAACCCGGCTCCCGGGGAAACGGATAAGACCTGTAAAGAGGTCGGCGCTCGCAACACCTTTGCCCGCCGGGTCAAGGACAGCCCCGCTCTTCAGGTCTTCCAGCGGGCATACAAGACCCACCACGCCCGCATCCGCAGCGGCCACATGACCAAAGAATCCTTCGCCATCTGGTCCGCCCGTGCCATGGACCTCCGCGACGCCTGCCTCGAGGGCAAGATCACCCTGGAGGAGCTGGAAGCGGAACTGACGAAGGATCTGATGTACAAAAAGGGGTAGTTTTTTGTAGCGCAGTGATGCCTAAACCATGAATTAAGGAGTGGATGATCGTGCATTATATAAAGAAGCTGTTTGAAGAAAAGCATATCCATATTTCGCTACATTGCTATGATGAAAACAATTTTTCTACTGCAGCTACCGTACAATATGTTATTGATAATCAAGATATTTTTGATGATTTTTGTGTAAAATATCCTTTAATTCAAATAACTAATCTTGAAGATTTTTATCTCTACTTATTGTACGAAAAGCTGGCTTCATTACATTGCTTTCTCCCTAAATTGAACAATGACAATGACAGAGCAATTGTAAAAAGATTATCTGATGCGGTTGCTTTTGAGGCCCAAAAAATACAACAGGAGCAAATTATCAGATTCCATAATACACACTACAAGGAGCTGTTCATCAAGGACAGCCAAGATCTTTCTCTCCATGAGATGCAAGATATAGCTGTAGAACATATAGGCAAATATAGCAGCGGAGGGATAGATTTATCCGTGTTATTCTTCTTGTGCGAAAATTATGGTTACATGGTAATTGATGAATTTGACTTATTTGAGAAGGCGATAGAAAAGAATGCAGAACTATTTGAGAAACTATATCCCACAGGAAGCTTCTCTGAGGTAAATGGGTTACGCTATTCCGATACACTTAAAATATGGGCTCATCTACTTGAAAAAAAGGATTCTCCATTGAGACCAATGGTGACAGATCGAATTGAGACTTTATATCAGGATATTGTCAGTTATGAGAAAACTATATCTCTTGACAATGCCATTCAAGAGGAAAGCTTATTTAGGGAGTTTCTCGAATTATTGCAGAAGGTTAGAAACCCTAGAGCAAATGACTTTGAGAAAGTCGTAACGAGAATAAAGCAGTTATCAGCAAAAGCACTTTTAGAAAATGGGCAAGTATTCAGTTTTGAGGTTCCTATTGGCCTGCAATTGGAGAAATGGAAGGGAATAGAGGATCGGGAATACAGATTGATTCTGCTTACGCATCAATTTATAGAGCGGAACGGAAAAAAGTTCCTAGATAGCATATTAAACTCTGATCCGGAAAAAAAGAATATTGTAGATGCGTTTCGCTCGAATATCAAGACAAACGAATATTATACTTTTTCGCACCAATTCTTATTAAATAATTGCCTGCTGAGTGGCGCAATTATGCTTAACGGGATTATCAATAATAGAGAGACTTTAGTTGACTATTGCACCTTGTTGTTTTCTGCAGTTGCTTTTGTCGAAAAAGAAATGCATGCGTCAACTGAGCATTTGCAGGATGACTGTATTCTATTGATAAAAATGATTATAATGATGGCAGATAACAAACAGGAAAAAGAAATATTCACGCAACCATTATGCTATAGCGTTTCCATGTTTTCTTCTGTATATGCTGAAAAACTCCTTCGCATTTTTTATCGATACTTGGCTAGGAACGATATATACATCCCTGAAACAAAGATAATGCTTGGACAGCTGTTGAAAAAGGAAAACCTTTATATAAATTCAGTGTTTGGCGAAAACCATATCATGAGTCTATCCTTTTTCTATTTACAGACCCCATCCGAGCATATAGGACTAAATTATCGAAACAAATTAGCCCACTGGTCTGACGTATTATCGAGTGACATGACAATACTGATGGCAGAAAAGATGCTCTGGCTGTTTACTGATGTTCTTAACACTATCGTGTTGTATTTCGATAGAAATACAGACAAAGAAAATAGTAACCCTCAAGACTAGTTTTGATGTTACACACCTGCTCTCAAAATGTGTTATCTATGAAAGAAGAAAAACGATTGCTGATTGAATTCAACAAAAATAGTCTTTTTTACTTACCTTAGTTACGATGTCAATTATCTTAACCTATTTCTTCCTTGTAAAAGGCTTTGAGAATTAGTATAATAAAATATCATATTATGTGGATTCATGACTCATCACCGCATAGGAGGCCTGCCGCATGTCGCCGCTGATTCCCAAGAGCCAGATGACGGAAGAGGATATAAAGCTTAATTACATCACGCCCGCCCTGCTGAACCGCGGCTGGCAGGACAGGATCACCATGGAGACCGCCGTCAAGTTCACAAACGGCAAGGTGAATCTGAAAGGAAATCTTGTTGTGCGGGAAACGCCGAAGAAGGCGGATTACATTCTATATGTATGCGCCAACAAGCCCATCGCCATCGTAGAGGCAAAGGATAACAATCATTCTGTTTCCTTTGGGTTGCAGCAGGCGAAGGAATATGCGGAAAAACTGGATCTGCCTTTTGCGTATTCTTCTAATGGGGACGGCTTTGAAGAATACGACTATCTGACAGGGCTGGAACGAACGATTCCCCTTGATGCGTTCCCAACCCATGATGAGCTCGTTGTCCGGTACTATCGTGAGATGAACAAGGGTGCTGGTATCACAGAATTGGAAAAGAAGATGCAGGACCAGCCCTATTACTCATCCCAGGATACGTTTGCGCCTCGTTTTTACCAGCGTATTGCTGTAGATCGTACTCTCGACGCCATTGCCCTCGGCAAGCAGCGTGTTCTCCTTGTTATGGCCACAGGCACCGGCAAGACCTATACTGCTTTTCAGATCGTGTATCGCCTTATCAAATCCGGCCTTAAGAGCAGGATCCTCTATCTGGCAGACCGGAATATCCTTGTTGATCAATCTATAGAGCAGGATTTTAAGCCGCTTGCAAAAACGATCCATAAAATTGACTACAGTGAGGACATCAAGGTTCCGGGCAAAATCCTTAGCCATGAGGTCTATTTTGCATTGTATCAGCAGCTTATCGGCGATAACGATGAAAAGCATTATGCGGAGCTCTTTCGGCCCGGCTTTTTCGATCTTGTCATTGTGGATGAGTGCCACAGAGGGTCCGCAAAGGACGACAGCAAGTGGCGTGAGATTTTGGACTACTTTTCTAGTGCCACGCAGATCGGCATGACAGCTACGCCAAAGGAAAACAAGTATGTCTCCAACTTGAATTACTTTGGTGAACCAGTGTATACCTACAGTCTCAATGAAGGAATTGAGGATGGCTTCCTCGCCAACTTTAAGGTTATTGAGCCGCGCATGAACATCAGTGACGGCTGGCGGCCACACAAGGGGCAAACCGATATCAATGGCATTGAGATTGAGGATCGCATTTACAACAACACCGACTACGACTATAACATCATTATCGAGGATCGAATCCGGGAAGTCGCCAAGAATATCACGGACTATCTCAAGAGTACGGGCAGAATGCAGAAAACCATTGTGTTTTGTGCAAACGAGGATGCCGCTGAGCGCATGCGCAAGGAACTGGCAAACATGAACAGCGACATGATGCAGGAGCATCCCGACTATGTGGTGCGCATCACCGGGTCTGATGAGTACGGTAAGGGAAAATTGGATTATTTCATTTCCATCGGGCAGAAATATCCGGTCATCGCCACGACATCGGAATTGCTGTCTACCGGCGTGGATACCAAGACTGTAATGCTCATTGCCATCGATAAGAATATCACGTCCATGACCGCATTCAAGCAGACGATAGGGCGTGGGACCCGTATCGTTGAAAAGGTAAACAAGCTATCCTTTGTCGTTATGGACTTCCGGGGTGTCAGCAGATTGTTTGCCGATCCTGACTGGGATGGTCCCATTGAAATTGATCCGGACTTTGTTCCCAGCGGGCACAATGACCCAGTTGCCCCACCCACCGACCCGAGCACTCCACCGGATGATCCGAACGATCCCCCCGACACTCCACCGAATGACCCTCCCGTCGATCCGCCCAAACGGTATAAGCCGGTCGTGGACAAGGAGGGCTGTACGGTCGTTGTTATCCAGAAAACGGTCTCCATATATGACTCGCAGGGCAAGCTCCTTCGTCAGGAAAGCATCATCGATTATACAAAAACCAACATTCGAGGAGAGTACGGTTCTCTGGATCAGTTTATCCGCTATTGGTCGGGGTTGCAGAAGAAGGAAGTCATTTCACAGCTGCTTAAGGAACGCGGCATAGACCTTGAAGCGCTGAAGAGGGATCAGAACATGGAGGATGTGGATGATTACGATTTCATCTGCCATGTGGCCTTCGACCAGAAGCCGTTGACCCGCGCGGAGCGGGCTGGCAAAGTTAAGCGCAGCAGCTTTTTCGGTCAATATAGCGGCCCCGCCCGAGAGGTGCTGGAAGCCCTGCTGGATCGGTACATGAATCTTGGCATCTCTGAAATGGAGAGTACCGAGATATTGAAACTCGATCCGTTTTCCAAGTATGGAAAGCCTGCAAAGATCGCCGGC
Source organism: Clostridia bacterium (assembly GCA_017545535.1). Lineage (GTDB taxonomy): Bacteria > Bacillota > Clostridia > Christensenellales > CAG-138 > RUG472. The sequence continues at coordinate 26,220 of JAFWMS010000019.1, forward strand.
CTGTTCGGTGGTCCGGAAGGGTACTATAAAGCGTTGCACGATCTGGAAGATGCGCTGTACCAAATTGCGTAAAGCACATGGAAAGAGGATATCTTTATGAGTAACTTGAGCGGGTTTGTGAAAAGCCTCCGGGATATCATGCGCATGGATTCCGGCATCAGCGGCGATGCGCAGCGCATCGAGCAAATATCATGGATGCTGTTTCTCAAGATATACGACGCGAAGGAAGACGACTGGGCCTTCGATGACACGAACTACGTTTCCATTCTGCCTGAGGCGTTTCGCTGGCGCAATTGGGCGTCTCTGGATGCGGAAGGAAAGGGCATGACCGGCGACACGTTGCTGGACTTCGTGAACAATAAGCTGTTTCCCGTGTTGAAGGGCACTGACCTGAAGGGCAGCGACGGAACCGTTATTACGCCGGGCATCAAAGTGACAGCCGACACGCCGATCAAAAAAGCGATCGTTCGCGCTGTGTTTGAGGACACCAACCAGTACATGAAGGATGGCGTCCAGCTGCGTCAGGTAATCAACGTGATCGATGGCATTGACTTCGGCTCCTATGAGGAGTCCCATGCCTTCGGCGAGATCTACGAGAGCATCCTGAAAGAGATGCAGAGCGCAGGCTCCGCTGGTGAGTTCTATACCCCGCGAGCCGTCACGGATTTCATGGCGCAGAGGATCGATCCGCAGGTAGGAGAACAGTGCGCCGATTTTGCGGCCGGCACGGGCGGGTTCCTTACCTCCTGGTTGAAGGTTATGGAGCCAAAGCTGAAAACGGATGCGGATCGGAAGGCCTTTGACGCATCCATCCATGGCATGGAGAAAAAGCAGTTTCCCTATACCCTTTGTATCACCAATATGCTCCTGCATGGGATCGACAACCCCGATATCAAGCATGGGAACAGCCTCAGCCGCAATATTCTGGACTATACCGATGAGGACAAGTTCGACTGCATCCTCATGAATCCTCCCTATGGCGGGAGTGAGAAAAACGATATAAAGAGCCATTTCCCGGCAGAATTGAGAAGCTCCGAGACCGCGGACCTGTTTATGGCGGTCATCATGTACCGGCTGAAGCAGGGCGGCCGGGCGGCGGTGATCCTGCCCGACGGCTTCCTGTTCGGCACCGACAATGCCAAGATCAACCTGAAAAAGAAGCTGCTGTCGGAGTTCAACCTCCACACCGTCATCCGCATGCCCAGCAGCGTCTTTTCGCCCTATACCTCCATCACCACCAACATCCTGTTCTTCGACCGCACCGGCCCCACCAAAGAGACCTGGTTCTATCGGCTGGACATACCCGAAGGATATAAGCACTTCTCCAAGACCAAGCCCATGAAGCTGGAGCACTTCGCCCCGGCCGTAGATTGGTGGAACAATCGGCAGGAGCTGACCGTGGACGGCTTCGACAAGGCGAAAAAGTTCACGGCCCAGCAGCTTTCCCAGGACCTGGGCTACAATTTCGACCAGTGCGGCTATCCCCACGAGGAGGAGGAGATCCTGGACCCCCTCTCCCTGATCCAGCGGTATGAGACGGAGCGGGCCTCCCTCAACGCAGAGATCGACCGGGTACTGGAGGAGATCAAAGCGAAGCTCGGGGGGCAGGAGCTATGACCCCCCAGGAGCTGAAAAACAGCATCCTGCAGCTGGCCATCCAGGGCAAGCTGGTGGACCAGCGCCCCGAGGAGGGCACAGCGGAGGACCTGTACCGGCAGATACAGGCGGAGAAGCAGGCCCTGATCAAAGCCGGGAAGCTGAAGAAGGAGAAGCCCCTGCCGGAGATCACCGAGGACGAAAAGCCCTTTGATATTCCGGAGAGCTGGATGTGGGTAAGAATATCAAGCGTTTGGAGTATACTGAACGGTGATAGAGGGAAAAACTACCCTGCAAAACACACTTTAGCCAAATCGGGGATTCCTTTCATCAGCGCACTGAATCTCAATGGTAAAACGGTCATTGAAGATGAAAATCTGTTGTGCTTATCAAATGAACAGTATCAAAAGCTTGGAAACGGGAAACTAATAAAAGGGGATATTGTCGTTTGCATTCGCGGTTCGCTTGGAAAGCACGGAAAATATCCGTTCGAAAAAGGGGCCATTGCTTCATCCCTTGTAATAATGCGTTCATGCTGTAACTGCTCAATTCTTGATGAGTATTTGATGCTATATCTTGATGCTCCGATATTCTTTGCTGAAATCAAGAAATATGATAACGGTACAGCACAACCAAATCTTGCAGCAAAGAGCTTTGAGCAATTTCTTTTTCCCCTTCCGCCTCTTGCCGAGCAGAAGCGCATTGTTGCCAAGATCGAGGAACTGCTGCCGCTGATCGACCGGTATGAGGAGGCGTGGACCCGGCTGGAAGCCTTCAACAAGCGCTTCCCCACAGATATGCAAAAATCCCTTCTCCAGCTGGCCATCCAAGGCAAGCTGGTGGGCCAGCGCCCCCAGGAGGGTACCGGCGAGGACCTCTATCGCCAGATCCAGGCCGAAAAGCAAGCCCTCATCCGCTCCGGCAAGCTGAAAAAAGACAAGCCACTCCCCGCGATCACCGAGGACGAAATCCCCTTTGACATCCCGGAGAGTTGGAAGTGGGTTCGTCTTGCTTCCGTTATTGATGTACGTGATGGCACGCATGATACCCCTAAGTATGTTTCAGACGGTATCCCTCTTGTGACTAGTAAAAACCTGGTTGATGGAAGGATTGACTTCAAGACAACGAAGAATATTTCTCTTGAGGATGCTACAGCTATTAATCTGCGTTCTCGTGTTGATGATGGGGATATTCTGTTTGCGATGATCGGAACAATTGGCAATCCGGTTTTGGTAAAAAAAGAGCGAGAGTTTAGCATTAAAAATATGGCATTGTTTAAGCCAATAGAAGCATCTTTGCTTGATATGCAATATATGCTACTCTTTCTTCGGAAAGCACAAGTAGATATGAAAAAGATAGCGAATGCAAGTGTGCAGTCTTTTGTTTCATTAACTCTACTGCGTAATTATTTGTTCCCACTGCCGCCGTTCGCAGAGCAAAAACGCATTGTCGCCAAACTTGAAGAACTATTGCCGTTATGTGAAAGGTTAAAGTGATATGAGGACGATAGCATTACGTTTCGCCAACAACTTTGCTCCGGCAGAGGGCACGATCGCAGCACACCAGTCAATGATCGCTCAGTTTGGTTATGTATGGTATGGAAAACTTGGAAATCGCGTTTCGGCAAGTGTGATTAAAAGTATCCTTGAAAACGAATCTCCGCGTATCCTTTTGATCCACAGCGGCGAAGCAGAACGGTATTGGGCATACGTTGATGGGATTCAAACAGAGCAGCCGCCCCAAGATCAGATTCCTCAGTATTATAGGGACAGAGCATCCGATTTCAAGACTTGGTTTCGGGTGATTCGATTTGAAAATGCACCGAGAGATATTCTTTCAAAATGCACGGTTGCATCATCAGGCGTAACTTTATCGCTTGCTTCGCGGCACAGCATGAGCCCGTATTTCATTATTGAAACGACATAATAAACCAATAGAACAAGGAGGGATATAGAAATGCCAAACTGGGGACAGGTTCTCAACGAGATTCAGGGGACATCAATTGATAATCCGTTGGATATTGTTCGGCGGAAATACTTAGCAATCATGCACAAGTACACAAATCGAAATGTGATTGCTTATTATTCGGGTTTTTTACAGAAACCAAACGGAGACATTGCCATTGATGATAATGATAAAAATGCGTTGATGCAAGCAGTTTGTGGCTTGGATAAATCCTTAGGATTGGATTTGATTCTACACACACCCGGCGGCGACACCGCTGCAACAGAATCTATTGTCAACTATTTACGATCCATTTTTGGAAATGACATACGGGCATTTATTCCCCAAATCGCAATGTCTGCCGGAACAATGATTGCTCTCTCCTGTAAAGAGATTGTTATGGGGAAACAATCGAACATTGGCCCAGTCGACCCTCAATTTGGCGGTATGTCGTGTGCGGGTGTAATTGAGGAGTTCAATAGCGCCATTAATTGGATTAAGACCGAACCCGCTTCTGCGCCACTATGGCAAGTCATTATCTCGAAATACCATCCCACTTTTTTAGGAGATTGTCAAAAAGCAATAGATTGGTCAGACAAAATGGTTTCAGAATGGTTGTGTACAAATATGCTTTCGGATCACGCTAATCCAATGGGCGATGCTATAAAAATCGTCGAGATACTTGGAAGTCACAAAGCAACTTTCACACACGCAAAACATATCCATGCCGATGAATGTAGAAAGCTTGGGATCAAAGTTGTTCCATTGGAGAGTCTTGATCCACGGCAGATTGATGGATGCAAAGATTTACAGGATTGTGTCTTGACAATCCATCATACTTATATGCATACTTTTTCTAGTTCAAACGCGGTAAAGATTGTTGAAAACCATCTTGGAAGTGCTATGATAATGAACAACATGCCCATGAATATAACTGCCGGCCCCATGAAAGCATAAAAGGAGGAGATCAATTTGGAGAACAGTCAAAACCAGTATTTCCAAATATACCGGTCATTGAACATACCAATAGAACCCTTACCTTCAAATTATACGCCAGAAGAATACGGGAAACGGCTGGCCGCGATGTCATGTACAAATAAAGGCGTTTCTTATGCGTCTTCAACTGATTATAAAGTGGCCCTGCAAGCGACCGAATCAAAACACAAGAAATGAAAGGATTTTGAAAATGAAAGACTTCAGCAGAGAAGTGACCTTGATTTGTCCAACATGCGGAAATGATCAGTTTGAGGCGCTGGATCCAAACATCCAGGATTTAAGAGAGGCACCGGATGAAACACAGCTGCGTTGTCCTGACTGTGGGTTGACGATTACCAAAGGGGATTTGATTCAAGAAAACTCTGAAAAGATTGAAATAGCGGCAGATGAAATGGCGCAAGATGTTGCGAAAGAGTTTGAAAAAGAACTGGCAAAGGCATTGAAAAAATGGAAGTAGTGAACGAGGTGACCTCAAATATCAACATCGTAGATTTTGTACAGAAATGGGGAGCGTTGATTCTGTCGTTTGCTTCGATGGTCCTTGCTCTTGTTTCCCTTGCAAAGTCATCAAAGGCGCAAAAACTGCAAAACAGGGTAAATGAACTTGAGTTGAAGATAAAACAAAGTGAGGTTGAGAAGCTGGAAAAAGAGAAAGAAGAGGCTAAAAATGCTTGCGTTGAAGCAAGAATAATAAAGATGGGAAATGATCGCTACAGATTGAAGGTATGGAATTCAGGGGGCAATACGGCATATAATGTCACTGCTAAATTCGAAGATAATTCGGAAATAATCATAATAGATCAAGGTAAGATGCCTTATGAAGAACTTGAGCCAAACAAATCGTTTGAACTGACTTTGGTATTATATTATTCTTCCCATCTAAAAGCCAAAGCTCTCACGCAATGGACTGATATGAACGGTGAAGCCAAGAGCAAATCGCAGATTGTGAGCATCTAACTATAATAGCCCATGGCGGGGATCGTGCGGATCTCCGCCATGTTTGCTGTTCTGTAGCCTGTGAATCAGGTTGGGCTGGAGGATAAAAACCGCGATTTGCTCCAGCTACTTGTCTTTTATACGATTAACTGGAGAAAATCAATATAAATTTCGTTTCGGTCAGGCGCGTTATGAAACAATGCCTGAACGAAGAGGGAAATGAAACGGTGACAATTTGTCACCAGTTGAAAAAGCTTGCACAGGTATGCTCTTGTTGACAGCAAAAAGTTAGGCTAAAATGAAGTCGACTATATTTTAGCCTAACTTTTCTCATTCGTGATGCAGCTATTCCGTGGCCGGAATGTATGTGAAACCGTTGCAGGAAACAGGAAATTCGGGCATACTATAGAAAACACGCGAAAAGGAACGAGATATGAAATCCATTTTGATCAAGGATACGACCCGGGAGGAGCGGGAGGAGATCGTCCGGCGGGCGTTGTGGGGCGGCTGCGGGGCGGAGTGCGAGTTCTGCTCCGGCTGCGACAACAGGGGCGGCGGCCGGATCGACAGCCTCTATCAGCCCTACATCGATGGAGAAAAGGAGCTCGCCGAGATCAACGCCGAATACCGTGCCCCCTTTGTGCGATAATTCACCCTGAACAAGTGAAAATTCACCCAATAAAGTGAATATTCACTGAAAATTCGCTCTCCGGGGTGAATAAAGTGAATTTTCACCCTATAGAAGTGATAATTCAGTCGAATTGCCTGCTGCTGATTTCCATTGAGAACTTGCCTCAAAAGTGATGTAACTTATCAATGAAAGGCGCTACTTGACAATCGTCAAGTAGTGTTTTGAGACATCAGTATTTTGTTTCTTCAGACAAAAGATTTAAGCTCGCGGCCTTTTCTTCTGTTCCCCAAAATCAATAAAAAATCATTTTTGGGGAACAGGATCGTTCAACCAGTCCGCGGCATCGATGACTCGGATGCCTTCATGCTGATATTCCGGCTGATAGGTGCGTGCAATCACCAGCTTCGGATATGCGTCTTTGATACTTAACAGCGGGGTGACTTCCCTTTCAAAGGTCTTCGGCTCGGAGATATCGTTCGCTACCTGGATATAGAGCTTCTCGCCCTGTTTCATAGCGACAAAGTCGATCTCCTTGTTATAGAGGACTCCGACATATACCTCATACCCGCGGCGGAGCAATTCGATGGCAACGATATTCTCCAGCACGCGACCGTGATCCATATTCTTTGTTCCCAGCCTGGCAAAGCGGAAGCTCTGATCCGCCAGATAATACTTATCCTCGGAATGGAGGTATCGCTTCCCTCGGATATCATATCTCCGTATTCGATAGAACGCAAAAGCCTTACACAGGGCGTCCATGTATTTCCCAACAGTCTTATGATCGACCTTCGTCTTATTGGAGGAGAGAGTATCTGTTATCGACCGAACGGATGTGACGTTTCCGATGTTGTCCATCAGGAAATCGATCAGCTCGTGCAGCAGAGGCTCATTCTTCAACCTGTACTTTTTCACGATATCACGGACGATCAAAGCATTTAACACTTCGCTGTTGATGTAACGGTATTTCTGCTCCTGGTTTTTATATAGATAGGAGCCGGCCATGCCGCCCTCAGTGATGTATTTTGTCAAGCTGCCGTATAGATTCTCCGAGGGGAAATAGGTGAGGTATTCCTTGAAGGAAAACGGAAACACATGGATCTCATAGGTGCGGCCGACAAACAGCGTCGCCAGATCACTGCTTTGCAGGAAGGCATTTGAACCGGTCACATAGATGTCATATTTCTCCTTTGCGTGCAGGCTGTTGATTGCTTTCTCAAAGGTAGAGCACATTTGCACCTCATCGACCAAAAGATAATTGTTCTTCCCGTCCTGATAATGCTCCTCAACATAACCCTCCAGAGCAAGGTATTCCATGAGGCGCTCATACTCTGTAAGGTTATAATTGATGTGGATGATATTTGCGTACGGGTCATTGGCCTGAAGCCATGCAGCCAGTGCGTCCAGCAGCTTGGACTTGCCCGATCGGCGGACACCTGTGATCACCTTGATATCCGGTGTCTGAAGAAGATCCTTCATTTCTTCCAGATATGCAGTACGTTCGATAAGCTTCATCATGATCCCTCCGAGCCTATTGTAGCTGTATTATACCCTTTTCATTCCCCAAAATCAAATAATTTTTGTTTTTGGGGAACGGAAGTCGGCGGAAAGAAAATCAACTTCCTCCTCTATATCCGAAATGAATCCGAAAGAAATGATCCAACGCGAAACCGAAGAAATGGTATACAAGAGAAAGAAAATGAAACCGTTACAACTTAATCTATTGCTCTTTATACTCCCATAAACTATAATCATTCTGGTCACAGACTCTGATAGAAAGGTGTACGAAAATGGCTGTTTCTTTTGAAGGAAAAACGGCTCTTGTCGCCAACATAGATCATGGTGACGGCACTGGAGTAATAGACGAAGAGGCTGAATTTGACAGCCCCGAAACAGTGGAGGCGATAGCTGCTTCCCTGAGAAAGAGCGGGCTTGATGTGACGGTCATAGAGGCCGGACGCGATCTTCCCGAAAAACTGAAGGCGGAGGATATCCGTTTTGTATTCAATATAGCCGAGGGCCGCGGCGGACGTGACCGCGAGGCTCAGGTTCCCGCGCTTTTATCACTACTTGATATTCCATATTCGGGCAGCGATGCCCTTGTTATGTCGCTTACACTGGATAAGGCCATGTGTAAGCGTTTTGCTATGTCCTTCGGGGTGAGGACGTCACCGTTCTGTCTCGTATCCCCCGGACACGAGAACGATATACCGGAAATGGACTATCCGGTGATCGTAAAGCCCAATGCGGAAGGCTCGGGCAAAGGTATCTCCGAGGACTGCATAGCACAGGACCGCGATGAGCTCACAGCTATGCTGAAGAGACTTTTCGCCGATTACAAACAGGATATGCTCGTGGAAACATTTTTATCCGGCCGTGAATTTACGGTAGGTCTCCTGGGAACGGGCGATGATGTTCAGGTATTTCCCCCTATGGAGATAGTTTACGAGCATCCCACGCAGGGCGATTACTGCGTCTACAGCTACAAAATAAAAAAAGAATTCAGAAAGCACGTGCATTATGAATGTCCGTCGGACATACCGGAGGCGCTCACCGAAATGACTGAAGCGGCAAGAACGATCTTCAATGCTCTCGGCTGCCGTGACCTCGCAAGGATCGATTTCCGCATGGATAAGGACGGATGCCCCTGTTTTCTTGAGATAAACCCGCTGCCCGGGCTTGCTCCGAATTACAGCGATTTTCCGATGGCAGCCGAGGCGGTCGGGCTTTCCTACGACGATCTCATAGCAGCCGTTGCGGAAAGTGCTCTCTCACGTATTGAAAAATAAACTATTCGAGAAGGACAAAATGACAAATTACGAAGAAGAATATCCTCAATGGAATGACTGGCCCTGGCAGATGCGAAACAGGGTGTTCAATGCACAGCAGCTGTCAAAATGGATACCAGTCAGCGATGAGCTCAGAAGCGAGATAGAAAGCTGCACGGTCCGCTTCCGTATGGCTGCCACTCCTTACTTTCTTTCTCTGATCGATCCGGACGATCCCGATGACCCGATCAGAAAGCAGTGTATAGTATCATCAAAGGAGCTCGAGCTCTGCCCCGGTGATATGCATGACCCCTTAAATGAAGGCGGTTCCTCGGTAACGCCGCACATAGTTCACCGGTACCCAGACAGGGTCCTCCTTCTTGTAACGACGCAGTGCGCAATGTACTGCCGCCACTGCACGAGAAGGCGCATCGTAGGCGAGCGCGACTGCAGTCCGACTATCGAAGAACTCGATAAAGAAGCACCGCTCTGCCCCATGCATGAATGTTCACGATGCAGCCGCCGATGACATTTTTATCTTCATCCTCCACTTTGAAAACAAGCTGTTCTTCCTCTGTGTGAGGTTCCGATGGTGCCATTGAATCGCCATATACATTGATCTTTTCTTCGATGAAGTTTTCCTCTTCCTCGGTTAATTGCTTGATCTCATATTTCATGTTTATTATCTTCCTCACAAATACCGATTTGTCTATGTGTTGTTATCGCTTGCTCCACAGCAGGCAATCGATTTTCTTTGTGTCGCTGACCCACGCATATTCCGGAAGCAGCCGGTCAAATTCCATGATGCTTTCTCGGGCCTCGTCGGTGGTCAGATAATCGGTGTACCAGTTTACGATCTGGTCATACAGGATTACAGCATTCTGCAGCTTCTCTTCCTGTGTTTTTCCCATCAGCTCAAGGCCAAGATTCTGAAGAACGTACTGGTCCCAGATGGGTTTGGACGCATCGATCGTCGCCAGCATCTTGGAACTGAACGACGCCTCTACATTCCCGGTAATCCTATACAGTTCCGTGATGATCTGCTCAAAGGAATAATGCTCTGTCTTTGCCTTAACGAACAGATCATAGTAGTGCTGTCTCCATTCCTCATTACGCCGGATGCGGTAATATCCGTTGAAAGCACGCCGGAATTCCGGAGAAGCTGGATCTCCACGCATGATGTCCGCATATCTATCAAGGCCGAGACCTCGAGCCAGCTGTGCCTGCAAGACTTCTTTTGCGTTGATCATCCGAGCTTCCTCGCTTTCTAATAGGACTGGAGTGACTTCTAAACCTCTCTGTCGAATTGTTGCGAAAGATATTACATATTATACTTTCAAGCTGAAATAAAAACAATATGAAAAAGCAGCCTGCCGAGTGGCAAGCTGCTGAGAAGCGGTCAGTTGCAGATCAGTTCTTCGTTTACTATCTCCCGCACCCGTGCCTGGATGCTGTTCATGCCCTGGACCCAGGCCAGGGGATCGGCGGCTTTGAGGGCTTCGGTGAGGCCCTCGGCGCGGGAGAGCTGGGCGGTCAGGAGGTCGGCCATGGCGGCGGCATCGGCGTCGATGGCATGGAGGTGCTGTTCCAGCTGACCCGAGAGAAGCAGGTCGTCGTAGAGGAAGGGACGATGGGCCTTCAGGTAGCGCAGGCGGCGCTGGCCCCAAAGGCCCAGGGCGGGGCCGTCGTCTCCAGCGATCAGGTAGTAGTCGCCCACCAATTCGTAGTCGAGACCCGTGCGCGGGTCGGTGATGTATTTTTCCATAGTCATGGCTCCTTTCAGTCGCAGTCGATTCTGTGCCGCAGCTTGTGTCGGTAGCGGCGGTAATGCTGGCCGACGATGTAATCGATGGCCCGGATCTTGGGGATGTAGTAGGTGGTGCGGATCATGAAATGCTCCACCAGACCCTGTTGCAGGAGCCTGCGGGCGGTGCTCTCGGCGATGCCGCCCAGCATGGCGCAGAACTGGCCGATGGTCAACAGGTCGGGGTAGGTTTCAAATTTGCGTTCATACTCGAATCTGGTCATGGGTTGCCTCCTGTAATGGTTTGTCAATGGCAGATGGCACGCCTGTTCCAGATGGTCCCGGAAGGCCGATTTGGGGGCCGTGGCCTCCGTTTGGCCTCCGATTTCCGATGTTTTTTCCGACGCTCCTGAAAAAGCGCTTTGTCAGGCGTTACGGACATTTTCCCTCTTTTCCTTCCAAAAGCCCCGAGTTTCCGGGCTTTTTCCAACTTCTCCAGGTTCTCCTCAACGGCGGCGAAAGGAACTACTTTCGCTTTGCGAAACAGGACTCAAAATCCCGTGGTGGCGACACCGTGCGGGTTCGACCCCCGCTTCCGGCACCAAAGGGGCCCCATTTGGGGTCCCTTTACTGTTGTGATGGACGGGGGTCGAAGCCGCGTCAAGAAAAAGCTCCAGTGGAGCTTTTTTAGCGGCAAGGGCAGACCCCCGCTTCCGGCACCATAGAAGGACTCTAATTTGGATACAATTACAGCGAATGAACAACATCCGGGACAGGGCAACAGAGCTTGTGAATCATGAGCTGATCTATGTATGAGGTATCGGGCGGCGGGGAGCGATCCCCGCCGTTTTTATATCGGCACCTCGAATTTGCATAAACCATACTAATAGTATAAAAAGCTATGATATTTTAGTATTGGCGGTGTCTTCCATTTGTATTATCTGTCAAGTATAATAACAGCAGAAACAGTCAAAGGGGGATCAACAGATGAAGCTATCGCTCTCTGAAAATATACGTTCGTTTCGGAAACAACGAAAGATGACGCAGGAGAAGTTGGCCGAAGCGCTGGGGGTTACGGTCGGCGCGGTCTATAAATGGGAATCCGGACAATCACTGCCCGAGCTGAATTTGCTCGTAGAAATGGCAGATTTCTTCGATACGTCGGTTGATATGCTGCTTGGCTACAGGATCCAGGACAACCGTCTGGATTCCGCTCTGGAACGGATCGGCGCATATTGCCAGTCGCTGGATCCGGTGGCGATTCCCGAAGCGGAAAAGGTATTGGGAAAATATCCTCATTCTTTTCGTGCCGTTTATGAATGTGCAAGTGTTTCCCTCGTTTACGGCGCCGCCAATCATGACCTGAGGCAACTCAAGCGAGCCTTGGAATTGTTCGAGCGATCAAGGATGCTGCTTCCGCAGAATGACGATCCCCGCATCAGCGACGCCACAATCTGCGGAAACCTGTCGATCGTCCGGTTCCTGCTCGGCGAACAGGAAAAGAGTCTCGAACTGTTGAAGAAAAACAATGCCGGTGGCATTTTCAGCAGTGATATCGGGGCATTCCTGTCGATCTATGGGGACGCCCCGGAAGAAGCTGGTCCTTTTTTGTCTGAAGCATTGTTATCGGGAGCATCCACCCTTTTCACCGCGATTCTCGGGTATGTGTTCCTGTATCGCTCCAGAAACGACTGGGCTTCGGCTATGGACATCCTTTCCTGGGGAATAGGTCTCCTGACCGGACTGAAGGAAGAGAACAAACCGGATTTCCTGGAAAAAACGCTTGCGGAAATGCTTGTTTTATTTGCTTATGTCCAAGCGAAGATTGGTATGCAGGAAGAATCATCAGATTCGTTAAAGAAAGCTCTGACGATGGCACTTCGTTTCGATGCCATGCCTGATTACAGCCTGAAAGCAATGCGTTTTGCTGAACACATGGATCAATCGACAGTTTTCGATATACTCGGTGCGACCGCTTCGGAAAGTATAAGCAACTTGATCGGCCTTCTGAAGGATCAGAGATTCGCCGATCAATGGGAGGAGGCAACAAGGAATGAAAAGTGATAATCAAAAGAAAGGCAATGTTTTTCGAAACCGAAACTTCCGTTTGGTCTTCCTGGGTGCGCTGGTATCCGAGCTTGGCGCGATCCTGTACAGCTTCGCGGTGAGCTTCTACATCCTTGAGATCAGCGGCAACAACGCCTTCCTGCAGGGATTGTATCTGGGACTTTGTGGCGTTGCGATGCTGGTCTTCACACCGGTCGGCGGGGTGCTCGGCGACCGGAAAAACAAGGCGAAGATCATGTATGGCTGCGATTATTTGAAGGGCGGCGTGATCATCCTCGCCACCGTGCTCATGCTGGTATTTCCCGAACCCCGTGCGCACATCGTTATTCTCTTTGTTCTTGGGATTTTCGGCAACGCAGTCAGCGGCGTCTTTAATCCTGCGGCAGGCGCGCTCTTCCCGCACATTGTCGAGGAGAGCCAGCTGCAGCAGGCCAACTCCTATTTCACTATGAAAAGCTCCTTGGAGAGCATCCTCGGGGTCATCCTGGCCGGCATCCTCTACGCCGCTCTGCCGATTCACGTCCTGTTCTTCTTCGTCGGCATCTGCTTTGTGGCCTCCGGCATTTCGGAAATGCTGATCCGCTATGATTTCGTACCTTCCGAAGAGCCGTTGACGCTCCGGCTCGCGCTGCACGACATGGGCGACGGAGTCACTTATCTGAAGACCAAAAAGGCGATCCTCGCTCTGTTGGCCTCCGTCCTGTTCATCAATTTCTTCTTTGCGCCGGTGACCGGGAATTTCCTTCCGTACTTTATAAAAACGGATCTGGCGAGCGCTCCGTACTATCTCTTTGACAATGTCCTGAAGCCCGAACTGTGGTCCTCCGTATTCAGCGTATGCATCGGCCTCAGCTCGCTGCTTGGCGCGGCGATCCTGAGCGGCCGTCCGCAGGCGGACAAATGCGGTCGGAAGGTTTCCCGCCTGCTCTGTTATGTGGCCGCCCTTATCATCGGGCTAACGTTCTGCTATGCGGTCTTCGTCGACCACGGGGCGCGGATCAACGCATTTCTGATCGCGTTCAGCCTGGGCTGCGCAATGATCGGGTTTTTGATCTCCTGTATCAACATCCCCGTCACAACTGCGATCATGCGGATCGTGGACAAAGACAAGCTGAGCAAGGTGAACAGCCTCACCAGCATCGGTTCACAGGGGATGATCCCCCTCGCATCGGTACTGGCCGGCGTGATCCTGAATGCTTTCGGCAGCACCGTCCTGCTGGCTTTCTGCTCCTTGGGCTTCACGGTCACTGCCATATCTCTGTTGTTCAGCCGACAATTCAAAGAGTTGTGATAATCGTGTGCGAGATGGGTAATTCGTGTGCGAGATGGGAGTAATCGTGTGCGAGATGGGGTAATCGTGTGCGAGATGGGTATTTCGTGTGCGAGATGGGGTAATCGTGTGCAAGATACCCACCTCGACAAACTGGAATTTACTTTGTCAGCATTTCGATTGCTTCTTCCTTGGTGGCAACAAAAAACACACTCTTCCCCTTATTGCTCTCATAGATAAAATCTCTGAGAGGCTTGCTGGTATAGCGAGAGTAATCGCCATAAATTGCAATGCGTC
>JAFWMS010000002.1 GCA_017545535.1 Clostridia bacterium
GACCTGGTGGACGAGGCCTGCGCCATGATCAAGGCGGAGATGAACTCCATGCCCACGGAGATGGACGAGATCTCCCGGAAGATCATGCAGCTGGAGATCGAGGAGGCCGCCCTCTCCGAGGAGAGCGACAAGGCGGCCCTGGAGCACCTGATGGAGATCCGCCAGCAGCTCTCCGCCCTCCGGGACACCTTCCACACCATGAAGGCCAACTGGGAGAACGAGAAGCAGGGCATCAACAAGGTCCAGCAGCTGCGGGAGAAGATCGAAGCCGTTCAGCAGCAGATCGAGAAGGCGGAGAACGAATACGACCTCAACAAGGCCGCGGCCCTGAAATACGGGGAGCTGCCCAAACTCCAGAAGGAGCTGGAAAGCGAGGAGGGCAAGTCCTCCGAAAAGGAGCACAGCCTCCTCCGCGACCACGTGGGCGAGGACGAGATCGCCCAGGTGGTGGCCCGGTGGACGGGCATCCCCGTGAGCAAGCTGTTGGAGAGCGAGCGCAAAAAGCTCCTGCACCTGGACAGCGTCCTCCATGAGCGGGTGGTAGGCCAGGACGATGCGGTCCGGCGGGTGGCGGACGCCATCCTCCGCTCCCGGGCGGGCATCCAGAACCCGGATCGGCCCATCGGCTCCTTCCTGTTCCTGGGCCCCACGGGCGTGGGCAAGACGGAGCTGAGCAAGGCCCTGGCCCAGGCCCTCTTCGACGACGAGCGCAGCATGGTCCGCATCGACATGAGCGAGTACATGGAGCAATACTCCGTCTCCCGGCTCATCGGCGCCCCGCCGGGCTACGTGGGCTATGACGAGGGCGGCCAGCTCACCGAGGCGGTCCGCCGCAAGCCCTACGCCGTGGTGCTGTTCGACGAAGTTGAAAAAGCGCACCCCCAGGTGCTGAACGTGCTGCTGCAGGTGCTGGACGACGGCCGCATCACCGACGGCCAGGGCCGGACGGTGGACTTCAAGAACACCATCATCATCCTGACCAGCAACCTGGGCAGCGATCTGCTCCTCTCCGGCATGGACGGCGACGGCGCCATCCGCCCGGAGACGGAGGAGGCCCTGAACAAGCTCCTGAAAACCGCCTTCCGGCCGGAGTTTTTGAACCGGCTGGACGAGATCGTCTTCTTCAAGCCCCTGACCGGGGAGAATATGAAGGCTATCGTGGGCCTGCTTTTGAAGGATCTGGAGGGCCGGCTGGCGGACCGGGGCCTGAAGCTTTCCGTCACCGACGCCGCCCGGGACCGGATCATAGAGGAGGGCAGCGATCCCCTCTTCGGCGCCCGGCCCCTGAAGCGGTATATCCAGAGCAAGGTGGAATCCCTGCTGGCCAGGCACATCATCGCCGCCTCCCCCAGGGAGGGCACCACCCTCACCGTGGATCTGGGCGCGGACGGCGGCCTGACCGTGATCTAAAACATCCCCTGCACGGACGGCGGACCCGGAAAGGTCCGCCGTTTTGCTGTCCGTCATAGAAATATATTTTTTTGTTCCCGGTAAAAAGACCGTAAACCGTTTGCAATTCCTAATTTGAATCGGTATAATACTATTTGGTGCTCTTGTATGGGTCTGTGGTTGCAAGTCGAGGCCAGTCGCAGGCGAAACGATCCACGTAAGCGGGCAAAGGTCCCGTGAGCATGGTGCGGCTTAGAAGTAAGACCAACCGGGAAACCGAGAGAGGCAGTAGTGGGGAGCCCTGGGGCTTAGGAGCGAACCCTCCTGTTGGCGAGTGTGGGGGCAAAGACCAGGTCAGCCATACCGGATGCGCCAAACATCATCATACCAAAAGGGGAAAGTACAATGTTCGAAGACAAGACTTTGATCTGCAGGGATTGCGGCCGTGAGTTCGTTTTCACCGCCGGTGAGCAGGAATTCTACGCCGAAAAGGGCTTCCAGAACGAGCCCGTTCGCTGCAGGGAGTGCAGGAACAACCGCAAGAACGCTTCCCGCAACGAGAATCGCGAGATGCACGACGCCGTTTGCGCGGACTGTGGCGCGCCCACCAAGGTGCCCTTCCTGCCCCGGAACGACAAGCCCATCTACTGCTCCGCCTGCTACGCCAAGCATCGCGCTGAGAGGTAAGCAAATCGAAGAATGATGCCCCCGGCTGAGTCCGGGGGCATTTCCTTTTTCGCGTTTTGGCCATCCGCAGGGAAGGCGATGGCCCGTCACCTGAAAAAAGGGCGCGAACACGATAGTTTATGCGCTTTCTTCCTTGACAGGTGAAACGGGGATATGGTATAAATATGTGTGTTTTTCAACGCCGCCCCTTGCGACTGACGGAAGAATGCGGAGCACCGCAGAGGAACAGGGAGCGATACATATAGCCGACCGTCTGGGCATTGTTGAACCACTTAGGTTCGATGTGCCCATTATTTCTTTTTGGGAGGTTCGTCACATGAAAAAAGTCGCCATCGTCATGGGCAGCGACAGCGATCTGCCCGTCGTCCGCAAGGCCGCGGACGTCCTCGCCGCCTTTGAAGTCCCCTTCGAGGCCCACATTTTTTCCGCCCACCGGACGCCGGACGAGGCCCGGGATTTCGCCCGGAACGCCCGGGAGCAGGGCTTCGGCGTCATCATCGCCGTGGCGGGCATGGCCGCCCATCTGGGCGGCGCCATCGCCGCCAACACCACCCTTCCCGTCATCGGCATCCCCTGCAAGGGCGGGGCCCTGGACGGGCTGGACGCCCTCCTCTCCACGGTCCAGATGCCCAGCGGCATCCCCGTGGCCACAGTGGCCCTGAACGGGGGCGCCAACGCCGCCCTCCTGGCCATCGAGATCCTGGCGGTGGAGGACGGGACCCTGGCCGAGAAGCTGGCCGCAAAGCGCCGGGCCGACGCCGAGACCGTACTCAGGAAGGACGCCGCGGTCATGACCGCGCTGCAATAAGGACCAATTTATTTTGAAAAGGAGAAAAACCATGGAACCGAAACTCGTGTATACCGGCAAGACCAAGAACGTGTACGCTCTGGACAACGGCAACTACCTCTTGAAATTCAAGGACGACTGCACCGGCAAGGACGGCGTGTTCGATCCGGGCGAAAACAGCGTGGGCCTCACCATCGAAGGCGTGGGCGACGTGAACCTTCGCATGTCCGTGTACTTCTTCGAGAAGATCAACGCCGCCGGCATCAAGACCCACTACGTGTCCGCGGACCTTGGGAACACCACCATGGAGGTCCGGCCCGCCAAGGTCTTCGGCAAGGGGCTGGAGGTCATCTGCCGCCACAAGGCCGTGGGCAGCTTCTACCGCCGCTACAGCGACTATGTGGAGCTGGGCGCGGATCTGCCCGCCTACGTGGAGACCACCTTCAAGAACGACGAGAAGGGCGACCCCCTGGTGACGAAAGACGGCCTCATCGTCCTGGGCGTCATGACGGCGGAGCAGTACGACGCCATCAAGGAGATGACCCAGCGGATCACCCAGATCGTGGCGGACGACATGAAGGAGAAGGGCCTGGTCCTCTACGACATCAAGTTCGAGTTCGGCTACGACACCGACGGCTCCGTCATGCTCATCGACGAGATCGCCTCCGGCAACATGCGGGTCTATAAGAACGGGGAATACATCGACCCCATGACCCTCTCCAAGCTCTTCTTCGCCGAGGCGTAAGGCCCATGGGCGGCTTCTTCGGCATCACCTCCCGAAAGGACTGTCTCGTGGACGTGTTCTTCGGGACGGACTATCATTCCCATCTGGGCACCCGTCGAGGGGGCCTGGCGGCCTACGACCCTGAGATCGGCCTCCAGCGGAAGATCCACAGCATCGAGAACGCCCCCTTTCGGACCAAGTTCGAAAACGTGTTCCATGAGATGCGGGGCATAGCCGCCATCGGCTGCATCAGCGACACGGACCCCCAGCCCCTGCTGGTCCGGTCCCGGCTGGGCAACTATGCCATCTGCATCATCGGCGTCATCCGCAACGCGGACGAGCTCATCGAGACCTGCCTTTCCAAGGAGGGGGGGTACTTTGACGCCATGACCGGCGGCCGGGTGAACAGCACCCAGCTATTCTCCGCCCTCATGAGCCAGAAGACCGACTTTGCCGAAGGCATCCGCTACGCCCAGGAGCTTATCGAGGGCACGGCCTCCGTCCTCATCCTGAAGGACGACGGCAGCCTCATCGCCGCCCGGGACAAGGTGGGCCGGCTCCCCGTCTGCATCGGCAAAAGCGAGGACGGCTACGCCGTGTCCTTCGAGTCCTTCGCCTGCCTGAAGCTGGGCTTCGAGCTGGAGCGGGAGCTGGGCCCCGGGGAGATCGTCCACCTCACGCCGGCGGGCGAGGAGGTGCTGCGGCCCGCGGGGAAGACGAAGCGGATCTGCTCCTTCCTCTGGAGCTACTACGGCTACCCCACCTCCAACTACGAGGGGGTGAACGTGGAGGCCATGCGCTATCGGAACGGGGAGATCATGGCGGAGCAAGACGAGCAGAACGGCTTCGACGAGCCCATCGACTACGTGGGCGGGGTGCCCGATTCCGGCACGCCCCACGCCATCGGCTACGCCAACCAAAGCGGCAAAAAGTTCGCCCGGGCCTTCATCAAGTACACCCCCACCTGGTCCCGGAGCTTCATGCCCCAGACCCAGACGGATCGGGATCGGATCGCCAAGATGAAGCAGATCCCCGTCCATGAGCTGATCCAGGGGAAAAACCTCCTCTTCGTGGACGATTCCATCGTCCGGGGCACCCAGCTCAAGGAGACCGTGGAATTCCTCTATGAGAACGGGGCCAAGGCGGTCCACATGCGCTCCGCCTGCCCGCCCATCCTCTTCGGCTGCAAGTTTTTGAACTTCTCCCGGACCACCTCCGACATGGAGCTCATCGCCCGGCGGGTGATTTTGGAGCTGGAGGGGGAGGAGGGCTTCGCCCATCTGGACGAATACAGTGACGGCACCACGGAGCGGGGGAAGAACCTACGCCGGGCCATCGCGGACAGGTTCCACTTCGCCTCTTTGGACTTCCAGTCCCTGGAGGGCGTCATCAAAGCCATCGGCCTGCCCCCCTGCGAGCTGTGCACCTATTGCTGGAACGGAAAGGAGTAAACCATGACCGATTCTAAATCCCGGTCCGAGGCCTACGCCGCGGCGGGCGTGGACATCACCGCCGGCTACAAGGCCGTTGAACTCATGAAAAGCCACATCGCCCGCACCGCCACGGCGGGGGTCTGCTCCGACATCGGCGGCTTCGGCGGCCTGTTCGTGCCGGACATCGCCGGCATGACCGAGCCCGTGCTGGTCTCCGGCACCGACGGCGTGGGCACCAAGCTGAAGCTGGCTTTTTTGATGGACAAGCACGACACCGTGGGCATCGACTGCGTGGCCATGTGCGTCAACGACATCATCTGCTGCGGGGCCAAGCCCCTCTTCTTCCTCGATTACATCGCCTGCGGCAAGAACGTGCCCGAGCGGATTGCCGACATCGTCAAGGGCGTCGCAGACGGCTGCGTCCAGGCGGGGGCGGCCCTCATCGGCGGGGAGACCGCCGAGATGCCCGGCTTCTACCCGGAGGACGAGTACGATCTCGCAGGCTATTCCACGGGCATCGTGGACCGGCCCCGGATCATCGACAACGGGACCATGGCCCCCGGGGACGCGATCATCGCCCTGCCCTCCAGCGGCGTCCATTCCAACGGCTTCTCCCTGGTGCGGAAGGTCTTCGACGTGGAGCACGCGGATCTAAATGCCCCCCTGGCGGAGCTGGGGGGAAGGTCCCTGGGCGAGACCCTCCTCACGCCTACGAAGATTTACGTGAAGCCGGTGCTGGCCCTTTTGAAGCAGGTCCAGGTGAAGGGCATCTCCCACATCACCGGCGGCGGCTTCTATGAGAACATCCCCCGCAGCATCCCCCAGGGCCTGTGCGCCAGGATCGACCGGGCCCGCGTGCGGGTGCTGCCCATCTTCGACCTGATCGAAAAGCGGGGCAACATCCCCGAACGGGACATGTTCAACACCTTCAACATGGGCGTGGGCATGAGCCTGGTGGTGGCCGAAAAGGACGCCGAGAAAGCCCTTGAGATCCTTCGGGAGAACGGGGAGGCCGCCTATCGGATCGGCACCATCGAAAAGAGCGAGGAGAAGATCACCATATGCTGACGGGGACCGCAGCGCCACAAAAGGCGAAGATCGCCGTGCTGGTCTCCGGCGGCGGCACCAATCTGCAGGCCATTTTGGACGCCCAGGCGGCGGGGAAGCTCCCCCACGGGGAGGTGACGCTGGTCGTCTCCAACCGGACCGGCGCCTACGCCCTGGAGCGGGCCCGGGCGGCGGGGGTGGAAACCCTCACCCTGACGAAAAAGGCCTGCGGCGGCCAGGCGGGCTTCGAGGCGGCCCTCCAAAAGGCGTTGGCGGACCGGGGCATCGAGCTCATCGTGCTGGCGGGCTTTTTGGCCATCCTCAGCGGAGCATTTACCGGCCGCTGGCCCCGGCGGATCTTGAACGTACATCCGTCGTTGATCCCCGCCTTCTGCGGCGAGGGGTTCTACGGGCTGAGGGTCCACGAGGCCGCCCTCCAAAAGGGCGTGAAGGTGACCGGCGCCACGGTCCATTTCGTCAACGAGGTCCCGGACGGGGGAGAGATCCTCTTTCAAAAGGCGGTCCGGGTCCGACCGGGGGACACCCCGGAGACGCTGCAGCGCCGGGTCATGGAGCAGGCGGAATGGAAGCTGCTCCCCCGGGCGGTGGAGCTGGTGAGCCGAGAGATCGTCTCCCGGCGGGATACCCAAGAATAGGAGGACACCATGGACATCTACGGCGCACAGGATATTTCCACCCTGCTTACCGGCAACCCCTACCCGGGCCGGGGCATCCTCATCGGCAAGACCCCCGACGGCAGCCAGGCCGTCTGCGCCTATTTCATCATGGGCCGCAGCGACAACTCCCGGAATAGGATCTTCGTGATCCGGGACGGGGCCCTCTTTACGGAGCCCTTCGACCCCAGCCGGGTGAAGGATCCCAGCCTCATCATCTACGCCGCCCTGCGGCAGTATGGGAACAGGCTCATCCTCACCAACGGGGACCAGACGGACACCGTCTATGAGGGGCTGCAGGCGGGCAAGAGCTTTTCCGAAGCCCTCTCTTCCCGCTGCTTCGAGCCCGACGGCCCCAACTTCACCCCCCGGATCAGCGGCCTGCTGACCTTTGAAAACGGGGATTTTTCCTATGAGATGAGCATATTGAAGAGCATCGACGAAGCCGGGAGCGGCTGCAGCCGGTACACCTTCAGCTACCCGGCGAAGGCGGGCCTTGGCCATTTTCTCCACACCTACGTCACCGACGGCGACCCGCTGCCCACCTTCCAGGGGGAGCCCAAGCGGGTGAGGATGCTGGACGACATCGACGAATTTTCCGAGGCTCTCTGGGCCGCCCTGGACGAGAACAACCGCATCTCCCTCTACGTGCGGTACACCGACGTGTCGACCGGGGCCGTCAGCGAGACCCTCATCAACAAGAACTAAGGAGGCCCCATGAACGAGTTCGAACTCAAATACGGCTGCAACCCCAACCAGAAGCCCGCCCGCATCTATATGGCGGACGGCGGGGCCCTGCCGGTGCAGGTCCTGTGGGGCCGCCCCGGCTATATCAACTTTTTGGACGCCCTCAACGCCTGGCAGCTGGTGAGGGAGCTGAAGGGGGCCCTGGGCCTGCCCGCGGCGGCCTCCTTCAAGCACGTGTCCCCCAGCGGCAGCGCCCTGGGTCTGCCCCTTGACGACAGGCTGAAACGGGCCTGCTTCGTGGAGGACGTGCCGGGGCTGGACGATTCCCCCCTGGCTTGCGCCTACGCCCGGGCCCGGGGCACGGATAGGCTCTGCTCCTTCGGCGACTGGGTGGCCCTGAGCGACGTGTGCGACGTGACCACCGCCCGCCTCATCAAGCGGGAGGTCAGCGACGGGGTCATCGCCCCGGGCTACGAACCGGAGGCCTTGGAGATCTTGCGGACCAAGCGGGGCGGGAAATACAACGTGGTTGAGATCGACCCGGACTACGTGCCCGCGGCCCGGGAGAAGAAGCAGGTCTTCGGCGTCACCTTCGAGCAGGGGCGCAACGACTGCAGGATCGACAGGAGCCTGCTTTCCAACCTGGTCACCGCCAACAAGGACCTGCCCGAGAGCGGGGCGCGGGACCTGATCGTGTCCCTCGTCACCCTGAAATACACCCAGTCCAACTCCGTCTGTTACGCCGTGGACGGCCAGGCTATCGGCGTGGGCGCGGGGCAGCAGTCCCGCATCCACTGCACCCGCCTCGCCGGGACCAAGGCGGACACCTGGTTTTTGCGCCAGGCGGACAAGGTCCTGGACCTTCCCTTCAAGCCGGGACTGGGCAGGCCGGACCGGGACAACGCCGTGGACGGCTATATCAACCAAAATGAGGAGGATGTGACCGCGGACGGGGTCTGGCAGCGGTACTTCACCCGGCAGCCGGAGCCGTTTACGAAGGAGGAGCAGCGGGCCTGTCTGGACACCGTTTCCAACGTGGCCCTGGGTTCCGACGCCTTCTTCCCCTTCTCCGACAACATCGAGCGGGCCTTCCGCTCCGGCGTAAAATACGTGGCGGAGCCCGGCGGCTCCATCCGGGACGACGCGGTCATCGACTGTTGCGACAAACACGGCATGGTCATGGCCTTTACGGGCCTCAGGCTGTTCCACCATTGAGGAGGTAGCGACCTATGAAAGTCATGGTCATCGGCGGCGGCGGGCGGGAGCACGCCATCGTGAAGAAATTGCGGGAGAATCGGGAGATCGACGAGCTGTACGTCCTGCCCGGCAACGGGGGCATGGCCCGGGAGGCCACCTGCGTGCCCATCGGCGCCACGGATTTGCCCGCCATCGCGGCCTTCGCTCGGGAGAAAGCCATCGACTACGCGGTGGTCACCCCCGACGATCCCCTGGTCCTGGGGGCGGTGGACCTGCTGGAGGGGCAGGGGGTGCCCTGCTTCGGCCCCAATAAGGCGGCCGCCATCCTGGAGGGGAGCAAGGCCTTTGCCAAGGATTTCATGGCCCGGCACCACATCCCCACCGCGGCCTACCGGACCTTTACCGACCCAGAGGCGGCCCTCGAGTACGTGAAGGACTGCTCCCTGCCCACCGTCATCAAGGCGGACGGCCTGGCCCTGGGCAAGGGCGTGGTCATCGCCGAGACCCGGCAGGACGCGGAAGCGGCGGTCCGGGCGGCCATGTGCGAGGGCAAGTTCGGCCGCAGCGGGGAGACCGTGGTCATCGAGGAGTTTTTGACCGGGCCGGAGGTATCGGTCCTCGCCTTCACCGACGGAAAGACCCTGGTGCCCATGGTCAGCTCCATGGACCACAAGCGGGCCCTGGACGGGGACAAGGGGCTGAACACCGGCGGCATGGGTACCGTGGCCCCCAACCCCTTCTATACGGAGGCCGTGGCCCGGCAGTGCATGGAGGAGATCTTTTTGCCCACCATCCGGGGCATGGCGGCGGAGGGGCGGCCCTTCAAGGGGTGCCTCTACTTCGGCCTCATGCTGACGGAGAAGGGCCCCAAGGTGATCGAGTACAACTGCCGCTTCGGGGACCCGGAGACCCAGGTGGTGCTGGCCCTTTTGGAAAGCGATCTGTTCACCGTCATGCAGGCGGTGACCGAGGAGCGTTTGAGCGAGGCGGAGGTCCGCTTCGCTGACGGGGCGGCGGCCTGCGTGATCCTGGCTTCCCAGGGATATCCCCTTGCCTACGAGAAGGGGTTTGAGATCTCCATGACCGAGGCGGTCCGGCCCCATCTGCTCTTTGCCGGCGCCAAGGAGAAGGACGGGAAGCTCTACACCAGCGGCGGCCGGGTCCTGGGCGTGGTGGCCAGGGGCAAGGATCTGCGGGAGGCGCTGTCCCTCGCCTACGAGCGGGTGGAGCAGGTCCATTTTGAAAACGAGTTTTATCGCCGGGACATCGGCAAGCGGGCGTTGGAGGCGTGATATGGTATATCGGATCTTTGTGGAAAAGAAGCCGGGCTTTGCCCAGGAGGCGGAGGCCCTGCAGCGGGAGCTGACGGACTTTTTAGGCATCGGTTCCCTCACCGGGCTCAGGCTGTTGAACCGATACGACGGGGAGGACATCTCCAAGGCCCTCTTCGACCAGGCGGTGCGCACCGTGTTCTCGGAGCCCCAGGTGGACACGGCCACCGAGACCCCCGACTTCGGTGGCGGGACGGTGTTCGCCGTGGAGTATCTGCCGGGCCAGTTCGACCAGCGGGCGGATTCCGCGGCCCAGTGCATCCAGCTCATCTCCCAGGGGGAGCGGCCCTTGATCCGCTCCGCCAAGGTCTACGTCCTCTACGGGGCCCTGACCGAGGGGGAGATCGCCGAGATCAAGAAATACGTCATCAACCCGGTGGAGGCCCGGGAATCGTCCTTGGAGAAGCCCGAGACCCTGCGGACGGCCTACGCCATCCCCACCGAGGTGAAGACCCTGACGGGCTTTCGGGCCCTGGACGGGGCGGGCCTTTCCGCCTTCATCCGGGACTACGGCCTCGCCATGGACGTGGACGACATCGCCTTCTGCCAGCGGTACTTCGCCGACGAGGGCCGGGACCCCACCATCACCGAGATCCGCATGATCGACACCTACTGGTCCGATCACTGCCGCCACACCACCTTTTTGACCGAGATCGATGACGTCACCTTCGAGGACGAGCTTTTGCAGCGGGCCTATGAGAGCTATCTTGATACCCGCAGGGCCCTCGGCCGGACCAAGCCCGTCTGCCTCATGGACATCGCCACCCTGGCGGCTAAGCATCTGAAGGCCCAGGGGAAGCTCGACAAGCTGGACGAATCCGAGGAGATCAACGCCTGCACCGTGAAGATGGAGGTGGACGCCGACGGGAAGAAGGAGCCCTGGCTCCTGCTCTTCAAGAACGAGACCCACAACCACCCCACGGAGATCGAGCCCTTCGGCGGCGCGGCCACCTGCATCGGCGGCGCCATCCGGGACCCCCTCTCCGGCCGGGCCTACGTATACGGGGCCATGCGGGTCACCGGCGGGGCGGACCCCACCCGGCCCGTCAGCGAGACCATCCCCGGCAAGCTCCCCCAGCGGAAGCTGGTCACCACGGCGGCGGCGGGCTACGCCTCCTACGGGAACCAGATCGGCCTCGCTACGGGGATCGTGGACGAGATCTATCATCCGGGCTACGCCGCCAAGCGCATGGAGATCGGGGCGGTCATCGCCGCCGCGCCGGCTGAGAACGTGCGCCGGGAGCGGCCCATCCCCGGGGACGTGGTCATCCTGTTGGGCGGCTCCACGGGCCGGGACGGCATCGGCGGGGCCACGGGCTCCAGCAAGGCCCACACCGCCCACTCCGTGGAGACCTGCGGGGCGGAGGTGCAGAAGGGGAACGCGCCCGAGGAGCGGAAGCTCCAGCGGCTGTTTCGGAACCCCACCGCCTGCCGGATGATCAAGCGGTGCAACGACTTCGGCGCGGGGGGCGTGTCCGTGGCCATCGGCGAGCTGGCCGACGGGCTGCTCATCGATCTAAACGCGGTGCCCAAGAAGTATGAGGGTCTGGACGGCACGGAGCTGGCCATCAGCGAATCCCAGGAGCGGATGGCCGTGGTGGTGACCCGGGAGGACGTGGACCGGTTTTTGAGCCTGGCGCAGGAGGAGAACCTCCAGGCCACGCCTGTGGCCCGGGTCACGGAGGAGCCAAGGCTGGTCATGACCTGGAACGGAAAGCGGATCGTGGACATCGGTCGAGACTTTTTGAATTCCAACGGCGCCCCCAAGCATATCCGGATCCAGGCGCCCCGGCCCGCCCTGGAGCCCAAGCCCGTCACGGGCTCCTTCGGGGAGAATATGATGCGGCTGGCCGGCGACCTCAACGTCTGCTCCCGCAGGGGCCTCTCCGAGCGGTTCGATTCCACCATCGGCGCGGGGGCGGTGCTCATGCCCTTCGGCGGCAAGCACCAGATGACCCCGGTCCAAGCCATGGTCCAGAAGGTGTCCATGGAGGAGAAGCACACCTCCACCTGCTCCCTCATGGCCTGGGGCTACGACCCCGTCCTCACCGGCGAGAGCCCCTTCCACGGGGCCTACGGCGCGGTGGTGGAGTCCGTCTCCAAGCTCGTCGCCACCGGCGCCAGCTTCGAGGACGTGTACCTCACCTTCCAGGAGTATTTTGCCAAGCCCGGCCGGGACCCCAAGCGGTGGGGCATGCCCTTCGCGGCCCTGCTGGGAGCCTTCCGGGCCCAGATGGATCTGGGCATCGGGGCCATCGGCGGCAAGGACTCCATGAGCGGCACCTTCGAAAATCTGGACGTGCCGCCCACCCTGGTGTCCTTCGCCGTGACCACGGAGGCGGAGGGGCACATCGTGTCCAACGAGTTCAAGGGCGCGGGCCATCCGGTGGTGCTGCTCGCCCCCGCGTACGACGAGAACGGCCTGCCGGAGAAGGATTCTCTTTTAGCCCTCTTCGACCGGGTGGCGGATTTGCTCCACTCCGGCAAGGCCCTGGCCGCCTATACCCCGGAGCGGGGCGGCGCGGCGGCTGCCGTGATGAAGATGGCCTTCGGCAACGGCCTGGGCTTCCGGTTCGATCCCAAGGTGTCCCTGGGGACGCTTCTGGAGGATCGGCCTGGCCGGTTCCTGCTGGAGCTCACGGAGCCTTTGGAGGAGGGCCTCCTCCTGGGCGAGACCAGGGCGGCCTTCGCCTTCACCTACGGGGCGGAATCTTTGGACGGGGCGGCCCTGCAGCGGATCTATGAGGACCGGCTGGAGGGGGTCTACCCCTGCAACATCCCCGCGCCGGAGGGCCCGGTGGAGAACTTC
The DNA here is from genome assembly GCA_017545535.1 of Clostridia bacterium. Classification (GTDB taxonomy): domain Bacteria; phylum Bacillota; class Clostridia; order Christensenellales; family CAG-138; genus RUG472. Next base: position 12,766 of record JAFWMS010000002.1, read on the forward strand.
AGCTACGTGGCCGCCGCCCATCCCAAGGCCAAAGTCCATGTGGCCAAGCCCCGGGTGCTGATCCCCGTGTTCCCCGGCACCAACTGCGAGTACGACAGCGCCAAGGCCGTTCGGGACGCGGGGGGCGAGCCGGTGGTGCTGGTCCTCAACAACCTGTCCGCCGCGGGCATCGTGGCCTCCACGGACCGGTTCAGCCGGGCCCTGAAAAACGCCCAGATGGTCTTCCTTCCCGGCGGCTTCTCCGGCGGCGACGAGCCCGACGGCAGCGGCAAGTTCATCACCGCCTTCTTCCGCAATGAGCGCATCAAGGACGGGGTCACGGACCTTTTAGACAACCGGGACGGCCTCATGTGCGGCATCTGCAACGGCTTCCAGGCCCTCATCAAGCTGGGCCTGGTGCCCTTCGGTCGGATCATGGACACGGACGAAAGCTGCCCCACTCTGACCTACAACCTGATCCACCGGCACCAGTCCCGGATCGTGCGGACCCGGATCGCCTCCAATCTGTCCCCCTGGCTCAGCCTCATGGACGTGGGCGACGTGGTGAACGTGCCCATCTCCCACGGGGAGGGCCGCTTCATCGCCGACGAGGCCCTCATCCGCAAGCTGGCGGAAAACGGCCAGATCGCCACCCAATACGTGGATCTTGAGGGCCGGGCCACCCTGGACGTGCGCTTCAACCTCAACGGCTCCCTCTACGCCATCGAGGGCATCACCTCCCCGGACGGCCGCGTCTTCGGCAAGATGGGCCACAGCGAGCGCATCGGCGCCGGCCTCTACCGAAACGTGCCCGGCACCTACGACAGCCGCATGTTCGAGGCCGCGGTCAGGTACTTCGATTGACGGGCGCACGCAAAAACACACATATCAACAAAGGCCGCTGCCATGGGGCAGCGGCCTCGCTTTTATCGGGGACGGCCTGCGTTAGCCTAAGGTGTTCAGCATGCAGGCGGAGAAGGAGTTCACATAGGTCTCTATGGGCAGATCCCCGGGCTTGCCCGTTTCTGCCGCCTCCAGGCCCGCCAAAACGGCGTCGGGGTCCATGGGGGCGAGAGGCTCGGAAAAGTCGATCCGTTCCAACCAGAGGATGCAGGGCAGGAAGGCCCTGAGATGGAGGGCGTCGGTCATGCCGGGGAGGCCGGATGCGGCAAGGTCGATGGTCAGCTCCTGCCACTCCCGGGTGATGGTGGGATGGCCCCCGTCCTTCAGCACGAGATCGCTGAACCGGACGGCGTAGAATCGGGCGTTTTGGGGATGAAGATCCAAGATCAGCATGCGCTCCTCGCCGCCGATGTCGCCCTTCACCCGGATGGTCAAGTATCTGCACCAGCCGATGCCCTCCAGGGACCACATATCCACCGTCTCGCCCCAATCGGCCATCCATTCGTCGGCGTGGGCGTAATAGGCATCCTCGCTTTCATAGGTCTTCCCGTCGAAGGCGGGGGGCCGCATGTCCAGCTTCAGGGCGCCGCCATCGTTTTTGGCCCGCACGTTTTCCCAGCTGGTCTCCCGGATGGAGGCGCCGTTGGGGCCGACTTCGGGCAAGCGCTCCGGGTCCCTGTCCTGAAAATCGTCCCAGAGGAAGGACTCGGGCATGGCCTTTTCCTCCGCCGGAGGGACCTCCGCAGCCTGAGGGGCCGGCTCGCCGGCGGGGGCTTCCGCGGCGGGGGCCTGGGCAGCCGGGGCGCAGGCGGCCCACAAAAGGATCAGGCCGACGGCCAATATACCTGCGAAGCGCTTTTTCATGGGGGACCTCCCTGTGCTTGGGGGGAGCCGTCCCCCCATCCTGCTTTCAGTATAGGGGCTGGCGGGGGGAGAGTCAAGGGCAAGTCCCCTTGTCCCCTTCGACCTTTGGAAAAAGTCCTTTCCTACGGGCCGCGGCTGTGGTATACTGGAACAACAGGAGGCGCGTATGGCGTATCAGGCACTGTACAGGACCTACCGGCCCGAGCGGTTCGGGCAGATGGCGGGCCAGAAGCATATCACCACCATCCTCAAAAACCAGGTGCGGGAGGGGCAGCTCTCCCACGCCTATCTCTTCTGCGGCTCCCGGGGCACGGGCAAGACCACCACGGCCCGGATCCTGGCCAAGGCCATCAACTGCCTCCATCCGGAGGAGGGGGAGCCCTGCCTTGGGTGCGAAAACTGCCGGACGGCGGCGGGCCAGAACGCGGACATCATCGAGATCGATGCGGCCAGCAACAACAGCGTGGAGAACGTGCGGGAGCTGATCTCCCAGGCTCAGTTCGCCCCCCTGCAGCTCAGGTATCGGGTGTTCATCATCGACGAGGTCCACATGCTCTCCGGGTCCGCTTTCAACGCCCTGCTCAAGACCCTGGAGGAGCCGCCGGAGCACGTGGTGTTCATCCTGGCCACCACGGAGCCCCAAAAGCTCCCGGCCACCATCATCTCCCGGTGCCAGCGGTTCGACTTCCATCGGCTCACCGTGCCGGAGATCATGGGCTACATGCAGTACATTTTGAAGGCGGACGGAGCCCAGGCGGAGCCCGACGGCCTTCGGATCATCGCCCGGGCGGCGGACGGGGGCATGCGGGATGCCCTGTCCCTTCTGGACCAGTGCCTCTCCTTCTGTCACGGGCGGGTGACCGCCGGGGACGTGGAGAGCATCCTGGGCATCATGGACGAAAGCTTCCTCTTCGACATGGCGGAGAAGCTCCTCACCGGGGACGGGCGGGGGGCCCTCATGGGCCTGGACGAGGTGGTGCGGCAGGGCCGGGACATGACCGTCTTTGCCGGGGAGCTGGCGGGGCATATGCGCTCGCTTCTCTTAGCCAAGGCCTGCGGGGACTGCGCCGACATGCTCTCCTGCACCCAGGATCGGATGGCCCGGTATCAGCAGCAGGCGGCCAAACACCCCAACGCCCGCATCCTCTACGCCATGGAGCAGCTCATGGGCGTCCAGAACGACATGCGGTACTACCCCTCGCCTCGGATGCTCCTGGAGACGGTGCTGGTGCGGATCGCCCAGCCCGTGGAGGACCAGGGAACGGAGGCTTTGGCGGCCCGGATCGCCTTATTGGAAGAAAAACTGAAGGTTTTGACGGAACAGGGCATCCCGGCGGCCCCTGCAGCGGCGCCTGCGGCGGCGGCCCCGGCCCAGCCGGTCTACGAGGAGGACTACCTCCCCGAGCCGCCCCCGGAGGAGGGGTATCTGCCGGAGGAGGCCTACGAGCCCCCAGCGGCCCCGGCTCCCGCGCCGGTCCCCGAACCGGCCCCGAAGCCGATAGAGGAGAGGCCCCCGGCCCCCGCGCCGGCGGCGGCTCCGGCAGCGCCCCAAGGGCCTGCCTCCGCCAACGAGGCGGACGCCCTGTGGAAGCAGGTCCTTTCCCAGGTCCAGAAGGTGAACGCCCTCATCCATAAGAGCGCCGCCTTCGGCCAGGCCACGGCCCTGACGGAGGATCAGCTCACCGTCTCCTTCGCCCCGGCCTACGCCGGGAAGATGAAGATGCTGAACGCCCGAAGCGTGGCGGTGCTCCAGGGGGAGTTGGACAAGCTCAAACCCGGGGTCCGGCTGCTCCTGCGGGAGGGGGAAAGCGACGGGGACGTGGCGGATCTGGTGGGCCTGTTCAAGGACAAGCTGACCATCACATAAGATAAAAAACGATCGGTTTGGAGGTATAGACAAAATGGCAAAGCACGGCGGATTCCCCATGGGCGGCATGGGCAACATGCAGCAGCTCATGAAGCAGGCCCAACGGATGCAGGAGAACATGCAGAAAAAGCAGGCGGAGCTGAACGCCCAGGAGTTCACCGCCTCCTCCGGCGGCGGTATGGTGAAGGTCACGGTGAACGGGGCCCGGGAGGTCCTGTCCGTGGAGATCGACCCCCAGTGCGTGGACCCGGACGATGTGGAGATGCTCCAGGATCTGGTCCTTTCCGCGGTGAACGGGGCCCTCAAGGAGGCCGCTTCCACCGTGGAGCAGGAGATGGGCAAGCTCACCGGCGGCATGAACCTGGGCTTCTGATATGGCCATCGAATCCATCGAACGGCTGACGGTGCAGCTGGGCCGGCTCCCGGGCATCGGGCGCAAAACGGCGGCCCGGCTGGCCTATCATATTTTGGGCGTGCCCCCTGAGCAGGCTCAGGAGCTGGCCCAGGCCATCACCGACGCCCGGCAGAAGGTCCACAACTGCCCCATCTGCGGCACCTACACCGACGGGGAGCTCTGCGAGATCTGCGCCGACCCCCGGCGGCGGGCGGACGTGATCTGCGTGGTTTCCGACCCCAAGGACGTGATCGCCATGGAGAAGACGAGGGAGTTCAACGGCCGGTACCACGTGCTCTTCGGCGCCCTGTCCCCCATGGAGGGCATCGGCCCCAAGGACATCAAGATCAACGAGCTGCTGGAGCGCTGCAAGACCGGTGAGGTGAAGGAGGTCATATTGGCCACCAACCCGGACGTGGAGGGGGAGGCCACCGCCTCCTATATCGCCCGGCTCCTAAAGCCCCTGGGCGTCACCGCCTCCCGCATCGCCCACGGCATCCCCATCGGCGGAAACTTGGAGTACACCGACGAGGTGACGTTGGCCAAGGCCCTGGAGGGGCGGAGGAATCTGTGATTTTGGAGAAAAAAGAACGAAGGAGGGGCTGTGCCGTGGGCATAGCCCTCTTTGCTTTCGGCAGGCATGGCGCGGTCGTCTTCAGCCAACCGCGTTTTTTTCTTGACAGCTTCAAATATATTTGATAAAATATAATAGAATCAAACAAGAAGAGGCCGCTGTATGGATCATCGGTATCATGAAACCATGAAGCTCAAAAACCAGCTTTGCTTTCCGCTGTACGCTGCCGCGCGAAACGTAACGAACCTGTATACGCCGTATTTACGGCCCCTGGGGCTGACCTATACCCAGTATATCGCGTTTCTGGCGTTGTGGGAAAGGGACGGGATCACCGTCGGGGAGCTATGCGAAACGCTGATGCTGGATAATGGGACGATCTCTCCGCTGCTCAAGAAGATGCAGCAGGCGGGGTATATTGAACGGACCAGAAGCGAACGGGACGACCGGGTGGTCGTGATCACGCTGACGGAGGCGGGCAAAGCCCTGCAGGAACAAACGAAGGATGTGCCGGCGAAGGTGGCGAGCTGTCTTGCCCTGCCGCCGGAGAAGGCCCAGACGCTTTATGGGCTGCTGTATGAACTCTTGGACAATCAAAAAATGAAAGGAAGTAAAAAATGAAAACGATCTATGATTTCACGGTGAAGGACAGAAAAGGGACCGACGTCAGTCTGTCCGAATACAAGGGCAAGGTGCTGCTGATCGTCAACACGGCCACCGGCTGCGGCTTCACCCCGCACTACGATCCCCTCGAAGCCATGTATAAGGAGCTTCGTGACAAGGGTTTTGAGATCCTCGATTTTCCCTGCAATCAGTTTGCCAATCAGGCGCCCGGCAGCGAGGACGAGATCCACGAGTTCTGCACGCTGAAGTTCGGCGCGGACTTCCCCCAGTTCAAGAAGATCGACGTCAACGGCGAGTCTGCCGACCCGCTGTTTGCGTTCCTTGCGACGGAAAAGCCCTTTGCGGGCTTCGGCAAGGGCATCAAAAACGGGATGCTCGAGAAGTTCGCCAACATGAACAACAAAGCGTTCGGCGATAAGGCGTATATCAAGTGGAACTTCACGAAGTTTCTGATCGATCGCGAGGGCAAGGTCGTCGCCCGCTTCGAGCCGACCGTGGACATGGGGGAAGTCAGAAAAGCCGTGGAAGCAGCCCTTTGAGGAGATATCATGACGGATATTACGATTGAAGTCGCCGACAGAGAAAAAACCATCGTCCGTACCAGCGTCATCGGGATCGTCACGAACGTGCTGCTGGTGGGTTTCAAAGCCTTCGTCGGCTTGATGTCCAACTCCATCGCGATCATCCTGGATGCGGTCAACAACCTCAGCGACGCCCTTTCGTCGGTGGTCACGATCATCGGCGCGAAACTGGGCGCCAAGCAGCCGGACAAAAAGCATCCTCTGGGCTATGGCAGGATCGAATATCTAAGCTCCATGATCGTGGCCGCCCTCGTGCTGTACGCGGGCATCACGTCCTTGGTGGAATCGATCAAAAAGATCATCCATCCGGAAGCCGCGGACTACGGCGCGGTCACCCTCGTCATCCTCTTCGTGGCTATCGCCGCCAAGCTGATCCTGGGCCTGTATGTGAAAAAGCAGGGCAAAAGGGTCAACTCCGGCGCCCTCGTCGCCTCCGGCTCCGACGCCATGTTCGACGCGATCCTGTCCGCTTCGGTGCTGGCCTCGGCCGTCGTCTATTTGATTTGGGGCGTCTCCCTGGAAGCCTACGTGGGCGTGGTGATCGCGGGCTTCATCATCAAGGCGGGCGTCGAGATGATGATCGAAACGCTGAACGACATCATCGGCAAGCGGGAGGACGCGGAGACCACCAAGGACCTTAAAGACATCATCTGCGAGGAGGAAGCGGTCCTCGGCGCGTATGACGTGACGCTGTTCAATTACGGGCCGAACAAGAACTACGGCTCCGTGCACGTGGAATTGCCGGACACCCTGACGGTGGACCAGGTGGACCGCATCACGCGGCGCATCCAAAACAACGTTTTCCGCAGGACCGGCGTCATCCTGACCGGCATCGGCGTCTATTCCTTCAACACGTCCGACGACGAAGCGGCCCGGATGCGCAATCGGATCCAGGAGACGGTCCTGTCCTATGACTGGGCGCTGCAGATGCACGGCTTCTATGCCGATACGGAACAGAAGACCCTCCGCTTTGACGTGGTCATGAGCTTCGACGTGGATCGGAAGGAGGCGCTGGAAGCCCTGCACGGGGAGATCAGCGGCCTGTATCCGGACTACGAGATCCTGATCGTACCGGACGTGGATATGGCGGACTGACCCGAAGCAAGGGATCCCTTCCGGCTGCGGCAGGCTTCATCCAACCGTCAGGCGAGTTCCCTCCCGCGACAGGCGCTGGTTTTTGGGGCCCGGGTCTGGTATGCTAAAGCCAACGAAAGCAAGGAGGACGAACCAATGGAAATGGGAAAGGAAATTCGCCGGCTGCGGCAGGATCGGGGCCTCACCCAGGAGGCCCTGGCGGCGGCCCTGAACGTGAGCGCCCAGAGCGTCAGCAAGTGGGAGTGCGGCAACACCATCCCCGACGTGCAGCTGCTGCCCCAGATCGCCGTGTACTTCGGCGTCAGCATCGACCAGCTCTTCGCCATGAGCCCCACCCAGCAGATGGAGCGGATGGAAAACCGCATCTATGCCCGGGGCCTTTTCGACGAGGCGGAACAGCGGCAGCTGGAACAGCAGCTCCGCGCCTTCGGGGAGGACCCGAAGCTGAAGGGTCAGGCGGAGCTGATGCTCACCAAGCTCTACAACAACCAGGCGGAGCAGTATAAGCTCCTGGCGGTGGAGCACGGCAAGGCGGCCGTGGAGGAGACAAAGGGGGATCCCGACGCCGTCAGCGAGCTGTGCAACGCCTGGAACAGCTACATCCCCGACTGGAACGTGCGCAACCACCACGCGCTCATCGCCTGGCTCAGCGACTACTGCGGCCGGAACCCGGGGAACCGGGCCGTCATCATGTGGCTGCTGGACAACCTGATCGACGATCGCCGACTCACCGAGGCCAAAGGGTGGCTTGAAAAACTGGCAGCCGTCGACAACACCTTCCGCACCCCCATGTACCGGTATCAGATCGCCCTGGCCGAGGGGAAGGGCGAGGCGGATGCGCGGCTTGCCGAGCTGGAAGCTCTGGAGGACGACTGGTGTCTCGCTCTGGTCCTGGGGGACATCTACACCCAGCGGCAGGAATATGACAAGGCCGTGGCCCTGTATAAAAAGGGCCTGGCCCTTCAGGAATCACCCAAGTTCACCGACGGCGCCATGTGCATCGCCCACATCCGGGAGATCCAGGGCGACAAGGCCGGGGCCGTCGAAGCCTATCGGGAGGTCCTGCGGCTCATGCGGGAGGAGTGGGGCATCGTCAGCGGCGAGGAGCGGGAGTCCATCGAGCGGATCATCCAAAGGCTGCAGTAGCGGCCGCCCCTATGGAAACTGGATTATTCACGAGTATACTGGATCAAAAAACGGCGCAGATGGCGCCGTTTTCTTTTGACGAATGCCGCGATTTGTCGGCGCTTTCAAGCGCTCGGACGGGTTTGGCTTTGTTCGTTAGGAACCAGCCGCCAGCGGCCGGAGAGGTAGAAGATGCCGCCGATGAGCAGCGGCATGAAGCCGGCCAGGGCGTCCCCCATCCAGAAGCCAAAGCAATCCCAACCAAGGGCGAAGCCGAACAGGGCCGCCAGGCCCACCCGGCTGATCATGCCGTCGATGATGGCCACGGCCAAATTCAGCTTGGCCCTGCCGGAGCCGTTGATGAGGGAGAAGGCCACGCTCCGGGTGGCGGCGCCGAAGAAGTTGAGGATGATGGGCAAGGTCAGCACCGACGCTACCGAGAGCACGTCCACGTCCGGGGTGAACATGCCGTAGATCCCCTCCGGGCAAAGAAGCATCACGGCGGTGAACGCCGCGGCAAAGCCCATGCCGATGGCCAGGATGACCAGCAGGATGGTGTTGACCCGCCGGTATTTCCGGGCCCCCAGATTCTGGCCCACCATGGTGCTGCCCGCGGTGGTGAAGGACTGGGAGATGACGCCGCACATGGTGTTCAGCTTGTTGAAGATGCCGGCAAGGGCCGAATAGGTCACGTCGAAGCGGTTGATCCAGGACATGAGCAGGATCTTGGACAGGTTGATGGCCGCCGCCTGGATGGCCATGGGGATGCCCAGGGCCAACAGCCGCCGGAAGGTGGGTCCGTCCATGCGGAAGCTGGCGGGCTTGAAATCGAAGCCGAAGCTGACGCGCCGTCGGTAGAGATAGACCAGGGAGGCGAGGAAGCTGACTCCCTGGCCGATGACCGTGGCCAGGGCCGCCCCGAACACCTCCATATGCAGATACTTCACGAACAGCACGTCCAGCACCATGTTCAGGATGGCGGCGATAGCGATGAACAGGAAGGGTCGCTTGCTGTCCCCCATGCCCCGGAGGATGGCGCTGACGATGTTGTAGCCGTAGATGAAGACGAGGCCGCAGACGCAGGTCACCAGATAGTCCATGGCGTAGGCCCGGGCGGCGGCGGGGGTGTTGAGCCAGGTGAGCAGGGATTCCCGCAGCAGGAAGCAGACGAAAGCGATCATAGCCGACACGGACAGCAGGAAGCTGAACATGGTGCCGATGGTCTTTCGGATGTCCTCCGGCCGCCTCTCCCCCACGGCCCTGGCGATGATGACCTGGCCGGCGGAGCAAAAGCCCATGGCCACGAAGGTGAGCAGGTGCAATAGATCGCCCCCAATGGACACGGCGGACATGCCGGCCTTGCCGATGTAGTTGCCCACCACCACCATATCCACCAGGTTGTAGACCGCCTGCAGGGCATTGGACACGAACAGAGGAAAGGCGAACCGCAGCAGCTGCGGCACCACCTGTCCCTCGGTCATGTCCCGGACCATGGTCGAACGTCGTTCCATCCTTCCGTCCTTTCCTCAGCCCCGATCCATCCGAAGTTTGTAGAGCTCCTCCGCGGCGAGGCGGGTCTTGGCCACCACGTCTCCCCCCGCCAGAGGGAAGCAGTAATAGAGGGTCTTGCCGTCGCCGATGCAGATCATGTCCCCCAGCTCGTACCAGAAGTAGTCGGCGTAGAGGCTGTAGGAGGCCAGAGGGGACTGATGATAGACGAGCTGCCCTTCGCAGCCCGTCAGGGTGAAGCCGGTCCCGTCGTGGACGAGGCGGCCCGTCCCCACGGTGTAAAGGCATTTCGTGTCCACCAGCATCCGGATCTGAACGGGCAGGTCCAGCCGGTAAGCGCCGTTCTCGATCTCCTTTTTAACCTCTTCTCGCTCCCAGGCGTACCAGTCCGGCACATGGTCGAAGACGGGATCCCCGTCCTCGGCTTCCAGGGCGCCCAGCTCGCTCAGCGTCCAGACCTTCCCGCAGGCGCCGCAGGTCAGACGGACCCCCTTCCCCTCCATGCGGCCCTCAGCCCCGCAGACGGGGCACTTGTAGAGGACCCGGTTGAGACCGTCCGCCCGGAAGGGCTCCGTGATGCGGATTCCGTTCTCCCGCTGATAGCGGAAGCCGTCGAAGGCGAACTGTTCTCTAAAAATCTCGTTCAGCTCCGCCACGGGCTTTTCCTCGATGTCCCGGGGGGAAAGCAGATACCGCATTTCGGCCCGGACCGGCACCTTCCGAAGCTGCAGGCCGTTATAGAGGGGGTCGTGGAGGAAGGCGCCCTTCGTCTCGATCATGACCACCGGCACCTTGAGGAGCTTGAGCAGTTTGCCCAGGGTGTCGGGCAGGGGCGTGGCCGTGCCGTCGAAGGAATAGCTGGCCTCCGGGTACAGGAGCACCGAGGATCTGAGCTGTTTCAGGGCATAGACCATGTCCCGGACCAGGGCCGGGTCGGACACGAACTTTTGGGTGGGGATGCAGCCCAGCCGCTCCATGAGCCAGGCTTTGCCCACGAAGCCGTCGGAGGTACACACGATGTTGAAGGGCCGGGGATAGAGGATGGCGGAGGCGATCTTCAGATCCAGAAAGCAGGAGTGGTTCATGAGGAACAGGGCGGGCTCTTCCGGCCCCAGGCGGTCCATGCCCTGCCGGGTCAGCCGAAAGTCCACGTCCTTCAGCTCCCCGGCGCTGAGGGTCTTGAGAAGACAGCGAAAGAACCGGCCGGGGCGACGGGGCTTGCGGCGCTTTTCCCGGGGCAGCGCCATCACCCGGGCATAGGAAAGGGGTTTGTTCTTGATCTTCATAGGCGGCCTCTTTTTTCCATAGTCAAAACAAGTATACGCTATCTTTCCCCGTTCGTCAAAAAGACTTTCGGCCGGGAGCATATGGGCGCTTGCAATCGGCGGGGTTTTCTGCTACTATACAAAATAGTGGAGAAGGCGGCTTTCTCCCCTGACGAACCGCCGTTCGACCATCTTTTTGAAGGAGGAAAATACATGAACTACACCGCGGAAGTCACCCATATGTGCCCCGTCGCCAAGGGCGCATACCATGGCCCGGCCCCCATCCCCGAGGAGGGCAAGTGGGTCCAGGCCAAACAGATTTCGGATATCTCCGGCTTCACCCACGGCATCGGCTGGTGCGCGCCTCAGCAGGGCGCCTGCAAGCTGACGTTGAACGTGAAGGACGGCATCATTGAGGAAGCGCTGGTGGAGACCATCGGCTGCTCCGGCATGACCCATTCCGCCGCCATGGCTTCGGAGATCCTGATCGGCAAGACCCTTCTGGAGGCCCTGAATACCGATCTGGTCTGCGACGCCATCAACACCGCCATGCGGGAGCTGTTTTTGCAGATCGTCTACGGCCGAACCCAGAGCGCCTTCTCCGACAACGGCCTGCTGGTGGGCGCCTCTTTGGAGGATCTGGGCAAGGGGCTCCGGTCTCAGATCGGCACCATGTTCGCCACCCGTGAAAAGGGGCCCCGGTATCTGGAGATGACCGAGGGCTATTGCTCCCGGATGGCCCTGAACGCCGAGGGCGAGATCATCGGCTACGAGTTCATCAGCCTGGGCAAGATGATGGATTTCATCAAGGCCGGCATCGAGCCCGCCGAGGCCCTGAAGAAGGCCACCGGCCACTACGGCCAGTGGGACGCCGCCGCCAAGTACATCGATCCCCGCAAGGAATAAGGGAGGTTCATAGCTATGGCATTGTTTGAGAATTACGATCGCCGCATCGCCAAGATCAACGGCGTCATTTCCCAGTATGGTATCGGCTCCGTGGAGGAGTGCCGGGAGATCTGCCAAAAGGCCGGTTTCGATCCCTATGAGATCGCCAAGGGCATCCAGCCCATCTGCTTCGAGAACGTGTGCTGGGCCTATTGCGTGGGCGCGGCCATCGCCCTGAAGGCCGGCGCCAAGAACGCCGAGGAGGCCGCCCGCTACATCGGCATCGGGCTGCAGAGCTTCTGCATCGACGGGTCCGTGGCGGAGAACCGGAAGGTGGGCTTGGGCCACGGCAACCTGGCCGCCATGCTGCTGAGCGACGAATCCAAGTGCTTCGCCTTCCTGGCCGGCCACGAATCCTTCGCCGCCGCCGAGGGCGCCATCGGCATCGTCCGTAACGCCAACAAGGTCCGCAAGGAGCCCCTCCGGGTCATCCTGAACGGCCTCGGCAAGGACGCCGCCCAGATCATCTCCCGTATCAACGGCTTCACCTATGTGCAGACTCAGTTCGACTACTACACCGACGAGCTGAAGATCGTCCGGGAGATCCGCTACTCCGAGGGCGAGCGGGCTAACGTCCGCTGCTACGGCGCCGACGACGTTCGCGAGGGCGTGGCCATCATGCACTTCGAGGGCGTGGACGTGTCCATCACCGGCAACTCCACCAACCCCACCCGGTTCCAGCACCCCGTGGCCGGCACCTATAAGAAGGAGTGCGTGGAGCAGGGCAAGAAATACTTCTCCGTGGCCTCCGGCGGCGGCACGGGCCGCACCCTCCATCCGGACAACATGGCCGCCGGCCCCGCCTCCTATGGCATGACCGACACCATGGGCCGGATGCATTCCGACGCCCAGTTCGCCGGGTCCTCCTCCGTCCCCGCCCACGTGGAGATGATGGGCTTCCTGGGCATGGGCAACAACCCCATGGTGGGCGCCACCGTGGCCGTGGCCGTGGCGGTCCAGAACAGCCTGGGCAAATAACGCAAAGCAAACCAAGCGATGCTCCGGCCATCGGGTCGGAGCATCTTTGTAAATCGGAGGAAAGGTTCATGACGCTGGAAGAGATCCGAAAGCTGAACGGGTATCAGTTCGTCCGTCTCACGTTTGCGGACGGCAACGTGTTCGAGGGGGAGGCCGCCAACGACCCCGCGGACTATTGCTTCCACGAGTTCGGCCGGGACGAGGAGGCGGTGGAGATCGACCACTGGCTCTTCTACCTGAGCGACGTCGTCAGCATAGAGCCAGCCGAACCGCGGGAGGTGGGCGTGTGGATGAGCCGGCCCATGCACCGGATGCACCTGGATCCGAAGGCCTACGACCGCATGGAGGACGAGAAGAAGACCATCGAGCTTCGGCTCTACGACGAGAAGCGCCGCCGCATCCAGGCCGGGGACGTGATCCGCTTCGAAAGCACCGCTGACGAAACGGACGTGCTCTTTGTATGGGTGACGGGGATGCGGTTCTTCACCTCCTTCGACGAGCTGTACGCGGCCCTGCCCCTCGTCGCCTGCGGCTATGCCCCCGAGGAAGTCAAAACCGCCTCCCCCCGGGACATGGACAAATATTACCCTCCCGAGGAGCAGAAGAAGTGGGGCGTGGTGGGGATAGAACTATCTTTCGATTTTTGATTTTTCCCTGCAACCTTTCGGAGGGATGCGCCGTGTTATGGGCAGAGAAACGAAACAAGGAGAAAAAACCCATGAAAAAGATGTTGATCGTATTGCTGGCCGGGTTGCTGATGCTGACGGCCGTTGCCTGCCGGAAGGAAGCCGAGAAGCCGGTGGAGGAACCGGTGGACGCAGCCCAGGCCGACGCTGCCGTGGGCGGCTGGACCCTGGCGGCGGACTGCGCCGTGACCGAGGCCCGCAAGGCCGTCTTCGACAAGGGCATGGCGGCCCTGCTGGGGGTGGACTACGTGCCCGTGGCCTACCTTGGCTCCCAGGTGGTGGCCGGGACCAACCACGTGTTCCTGGTGAAGGGGACGGCCGTGGTGCCCGAAGCGCCTGCATCCTACGCCCTGGCTTACCTGTATGAGGACCTGCAGGGGAACGTGAAGCTGCTGACCGTGGCTGACCTGCCCATCGTGCCCCAGGAGAACAGCACCACCGCCGCCGTGGAGGCGGGGCTCACCGGCGGCTGGACCTACGCGGAGGACCCCGCCCTCACCGACGAGGACGAGGCCAAGCTGGAGGCGGCCCTGCAAAATCAGGTGGGCGCGTCTTATGCCATCGTGGCCTATGTAGGCGAGCAGGTGGTGGCGGGCCTGAACCGCTGCCTCCTGGTCCAGGTGACCCCCGTGGTCCCCAACGCCCGGCCCCATTACGCCCTGGCGTACATCTATACGGACCTGGAGGGCAACAGCTCCCTCACCCAGGTCATCGACCTGGACGTGGGCGCCTATTGCACCTACGGGGCATAAAACCAGACGTTCCTAAATCGGGAGGGCAAGCCCCTCCCGTCTCGCTTTTTGGGCCCGGGTGTGCTATACTGTACCGGCAGAGATTCGATAAGGAAGTGAAACCATGAAGGTCTGTCTGTTGAACGACTCCTTTCCCCCGGCCATCGACGGGGTGGTGAACGTGGTGCTGAACTACGCCGACCATCTGGGGAAGGACCACGGGGCCCAGGTGGTGGTGGGCACGCCGGAGTATCCGGACGCCGACTACGGCCGATACCCCTACCGGGTCATCCCCTACCAGAGCTTCGACACCACCGCCCTGACCAGCGGCTACCGGGCGGGAAACCCCTTCTCCGGCAAGGCGGTGGAGGAGCTGGCCGATTTTAGGCCTGAGATCATCCACAGCCACTGTCCCGTGGCCTCCACCATCCTGGGGCGGCTGCTGCGGGAACAGACGGACGCGCCGGTGGTGTTCACCTACCACACCAAGTTCGACATCGACATCCACCGGGCGGTGAAGCTTCCCGTGGCGGCGGAGGAAGCCATTCGGGTCATGATCGCCAACATCGAAGCCACGGACGAGGTCTGGGCGGTGAGCCGGGGTGCGGGCGAGAATCTGCGGTCCCTGGGCTATACCGGCGACTGGCGGGTCATGAACAACGGGGTAGACTTCCCCCGGGGCCGGGTGCCCCAGGAGGCGGTGGACCGGGCCACCGCGGGGTACGATCTGCCTGCGGGGGTGCCGGTGCTGCTGTTCGTGGGCCGGATGATGACCTACAAGGGCCTGCCCCTCATTTTGGACGCATTGAAGCTGGTCATGGACGGCGGCCAGGATTTCCGCATGGTGTTCATCGGCAAGGGCGCGGACAAGGAGAAGATGGAGCAGAAAGCCCGGACGCTGAGCATCGGCGAAAAATGCATCTTCGTGGGGCCCATCTACGATCGGGACGCGCTCCGGGCCTGGAACACAAGGGCAGACCTGTTCCTCTTCCCCTCCACCTTCGACACCAACGGTCTGGTGGTCCGGGAGGCGGCGGCCTGCGGCCTTTCCTGCGTTCTGATCCAAGGCTCCTGCGCCGCGGAGGGCATCACCGATGGGCGCAACGGCTTCCTCATCGATGAGACCCCGGAGGCCCTGGCGGCGCTGCTGAAGAAGGTCTGTACCGACCTGCCCCATCTCCATCAGGTGGGACAGCACGCCATGGAGGAGATCTACCTTTCCTGGCAGAGCGCGGTGGACGAAGCCTACGACCGATACGGGGCCCTGCTGGATCTGAAACGGAGCGGCCAGCTGCCCCCCAAGCGAAAGCTGCCGGCGGACTATTTGGTGGCCCTGGCCTCCCGGAGCATGGAGGAGCGGGTGCGCCGCCGCCGGATCCGACAGGAGCTGCTCACCGACTTCAAAGAAACGGCCCAGGGCATGATGGAGAACATCCAGGAGGCCCAGAAGAACGCTGAGCAGCGCTGGACCAAGGTGGCCGAGGACATCCAGCGGGAGCTGGAGACCCTGCGCAAAGGATAAGGGACCGGCAGCAGAGGCCGGTCGCGTTCCGGCACACTTGACATGTGACCGTTCGTTCTCTATAATATATGAGAACGGGCGGTCACTTACTATTCAGGGAGGTTTTCTATGGCGAATGATACGAAGGAACGGATTCTGGCGTTGGCCCTGGATCAGTTTTCCCAAAACGGCTATGACGGCACCAACATCCGGGAACTGATGGCGTCCCTGGGGCTGGTCAAATCGGCCATGTATCGTCATTTCGGCAGCAAGAAGGAAATCTGGAACGCCCTGCTGGACCAGATGATCGCCTACTACGGCGCCCGTTTCGGATCACCGGAGCATCTGCTCCCCGTGCCCGATTCCCCTGAAGGGCTGGTGGCGCTGACCATGGGGATGGTGGATTTCACGATCCACGACGAGAAGGTGGTCAAGACCCGCAAGCTCCTGTCCATCGAGCAGTTTCGGGACGACCGGGCCCGAGACCTGGCCACCAAGCACTTTCTCACGGGCCTCAGGGACATGTTCACACCCCTCTTTCAGGGCATGATGGACAAGGGCCTCCTTCGCCGGGACGACCCCGCCATGCTGGCCTTTGCCTACACCGCCCCCATCTCCGCCTTGATCCATCTCTGCGACCGGGAGCCGGAAAAGACGGAGGAAGCCATTCAAAGGATCGAAGCCTTCAGCCGGCACTTTATCGCGACGTACAAGGCATAGAGAACCACACCATGGACGAACATTCCGGTCGGCTGACCGTGTTCTTTGAGGAGCCCTTCTGGGTGGGGGTCTTCGAGCGGATCGAAGGGGATCGGTTAAGCGCCTGCAAGGTGACCTTCGGGGCCGAGCCAAAGGGCTCCGACGTGCTGGACTATGTGCTTCGGCACTATGGCGAGCTCCGTTTCAGCGACCCCGTGCTCCACGAAGCCCGGGCAAAGGCCGACAACCCCAAGCGGCGGCAGCGGGCCGCGGCAAAGGAGATGCAGCCCACCGGCGTGGGCACGAAGTCCCAGCAGGCCCTCCAGGCTCAGCGGGAACAGATGAAGACGGAGCGCAAGCGGATCACCAAGGCGAAGCGGGAGGCGGAAGAACAGCGCCGTTTCGAGCTCAAGCAGCAGCAGAAAAAGGAGAGGAAGCGAGGCCACTGATGGCGAGAGAGATGGACCCCAGGAATATCTCGTTTATACCGCCCGGGTGGCCGAGGACATCCGGCGGGAGCTGGACAGTCTGAAGAAGGGATGAACCCGGAAAAACATCCAGGGAGGGGACCCATGGACTATCAGGATATCAACGCCCAAACCATCGACCGCTGGGTCCGGGAGGGCTGGGAATGGGGTCGGCCCATCGACCATGAAACCTATCTCGCCGCCGAAGCGGGTCGGTGGGACGTGCTCCTCACGCCCACGAAGCCGGTGCCCCACGGCTGGTTCGGGGACCTGCGGGGGAAGAAGGTGCTGGGGCTCGCCAGCGGCGGCGGGCAGCAGATGCCCATCTTCGCCGCCCTGGGGGCAGAATGCACGGTGCTGGACTATTCCGAGGAGCAGCTCGAGAGCGAACGGCGGGTGGCCCGGCGGGAGGGATACGACATCGAGATCATCCGCGGGGACATGACCCGGCCCCTGCCCTTTGCCGACGGGACCTTCGATCTTATCTTCCACCCGGTGTCCAACTGCTACGTGCGGGAGGTGAAGCCCATCTGGCGGGAATGCCGACGGGTGATGAAGCCGGGCGGACGGCTCCTCTCCGGGGTGGACCACTATGTGAACTACATCGTGGACGAGACCGAAACCGTCATCGTGAACCGGCTCCCCTTCGACCCGGTGGCCAACGAGGACCAGCGGCGGCAGCTGGAGGCGGCGGACGCGGGGATGCAGTTTTCCCACACCCTGGAGGAGCAGATCAACGGCCAGCTGGAGGCGGGTTTTACCCTCCTGGCCCTCTACGAGGACACCAACGGCGAGGGGCGGCTCCACGAGTTGAACGTCCCCACCTTCCTGGCCATGCTGGCGGAGAAAAGAACGTAAGGAGAAAGCAGAATGAACGTGCGCTATGAGCGGAAAGAAGCATTGACCTTCATCGGCTATCACACTGAGATACCGCCTCAGGAGGGGTATCAAAAATGTCCGGCTTTTTGGAAGAAGGAGTATGCTCAAAAGTATGCCCGGCTGTGGCAGACCATGACGCCGGAGAACGAGGCGGAGCGGGCCATTTTGGACAACGGGATCGGCAGGTACGCCCTCTGCGTGGACGGCGAGGACAGCTTCACCTACTGGATTGCGGGCCTCTATCAGGGCGGTCCGGTGCCGGCGGGGCTGGAGCTCTTCTCCTTCCCGGCGGGGGAATGGGCCATGTTCACGGCCAAGGGGCCCATCCCCGAAGCTCTGCAGGCCCTGAACACGGCGGTGTGGCAGGAATGGTTCCCCGGTGAGGGGAAGCTTCGCCATGCCGACGGGACCGCCACAGTGGAGGTCTATTCGAATATGGACCCCCGGTCGGCGGACTATGAGAGCGGCATCTGGATGCCGCTCAAAGGGGTGTCGGACTATGTCGCCTACTGCGGGTTGGACTGCGAAAGCTGCGAAGCCCGCCTCGCCACGGTGAACGGGGACGAGGCCCTGCGCCGGAAGGTGGCCGAAGAGTGGTCACGGCTTAACGGCGTGGAGATAACGCCCGAGATGATCCACTGTGTGGGCTGCCGGATCGACGGGGTCAAGACCCCCTACTGCGACAGCCTCTGCCCCATCCGCCAGTGCGCTTTACAGCAGGGTGTGGAGACCTGCGGCGGCTGCGGGGAGATGGATAGCTGCCCCAAACTGGCCATGATCGTCGTCAACAACGCCGACGCCCGCCGCCGGCTGGAACAGGCTCGGTGAGCCTTCGACCATGGGCGGACGAAGCGGGAGGCCGAAGCGCAGCGCCGTTTGGAGCTGAAACGGCAGCAAAAAAGGGGAAAGAGGCGAGGGCATTGACCGCAAAAGAGGTGGATCCCAAACAAACCAGCCGAGGGGCGGCATACGACCTGTGGATGCAGGCCCCCAACCCCATGGTCACGTTCCTGAAGACTCTGGACGTGACGAACCTGGTCAGGGTCGGCCGAAAGCGGGGGCTGAAGTTCAATATGCTGATGGACTGGTGCATCGGCAAGGCCGCCGCGGGGATAGATGAATTCTATCTGCTGCCTGTGGGGCAAAAACTGCTGCGGTACGACAGTCTGGCGGTCAACACCATCGTGAGGAACCGGGCCGGGGGCGTCAGCTCCTGCGATATCCGGTTCAGTGAGGATCTGCGCGCCTTTACCGAAGAATACCTGGCCTGCACCGCCCAGTCGGCGGAAACGGGCCGGGACCGGGACCTGTCGACGGATCACATGGTCATCGGCACCTCCGCCATCACGGAAACGGAGCTGGACGGGGCCGTGGGCATGAACAGCGGCGTCTTCAACAACCCCTTTTTGATCTGGGGCCGTTACCGGAAAAAGCTGTTTCGATACCACTTGCCCCTGTCCTTTCAGTTCCACCACACCCAGATGGACGGGGCCCAGGCGGGGCTGTTTTTGGAAACGCTGCAGCGGGAGATGGACGCGCTGATATAGAGAGGAAACGACATGGAATACAAAGAGAGCATCACCTTAAAGGACGGGCGGACCTGCGTCCTGCGAAACGGCACCTTCGCCGACGGCCAGGCCATGCTGGACATCTATCTTCTGACCCACGGGCAGACGGATTTTCTGCTCTCCTACCCGGACGAGGCCTCCATGACCGCCGAGCAGGAGGCCCTCTTCCTTCGGGAGCGGACGTTGAGCGACAACGGGATCGAGCTGCTGGCGGAGGTGGAAGGGAGGATCGTGGGGGCGGCGGGCATCGGCCCCGTGGGCAAAAAGGAGAAGGTCCGGCACCGGGCGGACTTCGGCATCAGCGTCGACGAGCGGTACTGGCATCTGGGCATCGGCCGGGCGTTGACCCGTGCCTGCATCGCCCTGGCCCGGCGGGCGGGATACGCCCAACTGGAGCTGGAGGCCGTGGCGGACAACCAGGCGGCCCTGGCCCTCTATGAAAGCGTGGGCTTTCGGGAATACGGCCGGAACCCCCGGGGATTCCGCTCCCGGCTGACGGGCTGGCAGGAGCTGGTCTATATGCGGCTGGAGCTGGAAGAACAGGCGGCCGGGGAGCCGGAGGAGGAAGGCAGCGCCCTCATCCAGGCGGCCGTCGCCTATGTGCAGGACCTGTTTCAAAACGACTTCGGCGGCCACGACGCGGCCCACACCCTGCGGGTGTATCGAAACGCCATGGACATTGCCGGGAGGGAGCCCCCCTGCGACCGGGAGATCGTGGCCCTGGGGGCGCTGCTCCACGACGTGGACGATCACAAGCTCTTTGCCACGGAAAACAATGAGAACGCCCGCCGCTTCCTGGCGGCGCAGGGCGTGGATGAGGCCCGGATCGAGGAGATCTGTCGGGTGATCAACGCCGTCTCCTTCAGCCGGAACCGGGGCCGGCGGCCCGAGACCCCCGAGGGCCGGATCGTCCAGGACGCGGATCGGCTGGACGCCCTGGGCGCCGTGGGCATCGCCCGGACCTTCGCCTACGGCGGGGCCCACGGCCGATCGCTGGAGGCGTCCATCGACCATTTTCATGAGAAGCTGCTGCTCCTCAAGGACGAGCTGAACACGGACGAGGCCCGACGGCTGGCCGAGAAGCGGCACGGGTTCCTGAAAGCGTTTCTGGCGGAATATGAAGAGGAGACCCGGGCGTGAAAGGCGGAGATCGGCTGACCGTCGGCGGGGAGACGTATGCCGTCCTCCGGCTCCTGGGCCATGGGAAGGGCGGCTATTCCTACCTGGCTGAGGCCGGGGACGGGCGGCAGGCGGTGGTGAAGCAGATCCACCACGAGCCCTGCAGCTACTATACCTTCGGGGACAAGATGGCGGCGGAGCTCCACGACTACGACCGGCTCCGGGCGGCGGGGATCCCCGTGCCAAAGCTGCTTGCCGTGGACCGGGCGGCGGAGCGGCTGGTGAAGGAATACGTCGACGGCCCTACCGTCTTCGAGCTGGTCCGGGACGGGGCGGCCGTGGAGCCCTATCTGGAGCAGGTGCGCGCTATGGCGGCCCGGGCCCGGGCGGCGGGGCTGAACATCGACTACTTCCCCACCAACTTCGTAGCGCAAGACGGCCGGATCTGGTATATCGACTACGAGTGCAACGAATACATGGACCAATGGAACTTTGAGAACTGGGGCGTCCGCTACTGGTCCCGGACGCCGGAATTTGAAACGTATCTAAAGGAGAGAGAAACATGAAGATATTGGTGTTCAACGGCAGTCCCAAAGGGAAGAAGAGCGACACCATGCACGTCACCCGGGCCTTTTTGGAGGGGATGGCGGCGGCGGGGGAACAGCAGGTGAAGATCGTCACCGCCGTGGAGCAGCACGTGGAATACTGCACGGGCTGCTTCAGCTGCATGCACAACGGGGGCACCTGTATCCACGACGACGACATGCGGGGCATTTTGGAGGAGATACTGAAAAGCGACCTGCTGATCTTCAGCTTCCCCCTCTACTGCTACGGCATGCCCGCGCCCCTGAAGGCCATCATCGACCGCATCCTGCCCCTTTCCAAGATGACCATGGAGAAGGTGGGCGACCGGTACGAGCACGTGGGCCAGGCGGACTATTCCCACCTCAAATACGTGATGATCTCAGGCTGCGGCTTCCCCAACAGTCGGCAGAACTTCGAGCCCGCGGTGGCGCAATTTAAGCTCCTCTTCCCCTGCGATCACACCATTATCACCGTGCCCGAGAGCCCCATGTTCAACGCCCCCGAGGCGGCGGTGGTCACCGTCCCCCGGCTGCAGCAGGTGAAGGAAGCAGGGCGGCAGTACGCAAAGACGGGCAGGATCGACCCCGACCTCCTCTCCGCCATCTGCTCCCCCATGATCCCTGAGGCGCAGTACGCGGCCATCGTGAACGGGGAGGCGTGATCCATGACCATACGGACGAAACAGTTTCAGCTCCTGACCGATGCGGAATTGGCCTGGGAGCTCATGACGGACGTGTTCACTCCCGACGAGTGCAACGGCCCGGCGGCTCCCTTTTTCGAATACGCCCTCACTTCCTCCTGGCAGGACAAGACCTACCTGCGCCTCGATCGGTTCTGGCTGGACGGGGACAAGCCCGTGGGGTTCCTGTTCTATGAGGACGATCCCAATCGGCTCCACTTCGTCCTCCGTCCGGGGTACGAAGCCCTGGCCGGAGAGATGATCGACTATGGTGAGACCGCCTTTCCCGCCTTCGGTGAGCCCCGGGAGCTGATCTTGAACAGCGGTCAACGTTCCCTTATCCAGGCAGCGGAGGCGCGGGGGTACAGGGCCGTGGATCGGGAGGAATACAAGGTCTTCGATTTTCGGACGGGGAAACTGGATCATCCCCTGCCGACAGGCTACCGTTTCGTGGACCCGGGCCGGGTGGACCCCCTCAAAGCCGCTCGGTGCATGTGGGAGGGATTCAACGAAGGCCGGGGTCCTTTCACCGGTTGGGAGATCCCCGGCACCGGCCCTCACGAGCTATATCAGAGCGTTCTGGGCGCCTCATCGGCCCCCTCCCCCCACGCCACCTACGAGCGCACCGTGGTTATTGCCGATGAGAATGGAGACTACGTCTGCTTCGCGGGTATGTGGTGGGTGGAAAAGAACAAGCTTGCCTATCTGGAGCCCCTGTGTACCGTCCCCGAGCATCGGCACAAGGGGTTGGCCGCTGCGGCCCTATCCCAACATGACCGGCTGTTGCGGCCCCTGGGCGCCCGGATCATGACCGGCGGTGTCAGCGACTTCTACCGCCGAATCGGCTACCGGGACGCCATTATGACCCTGCATTTTGCGAAGGAGCCGGAAAATGCGCTGTGTGACTTCGGCTTCCCCGGGACAGATTTGAGCAGAGATTGACAGGACAGGTATCCCGGGGCCTGGTATACTGAGAACAGTCAAAGGAAAGGAGACGGCCCATGGAATGGCTCACCTCGATCCGCGGGGCGGTGTCGTATATGGAGGAGCATTTGACGGAGGATGTGAGCCTGGACGACGTGGCGCGCTCGGCGCACCTCTCCCCCTTCTTCCTGCAGCGGGGATTTTCCCTGGTGACCGGTGTGGGTGTCGGCGAGTATCTGCGAAACCGGCGCCTCTATCAAGCCGCTCTCGATCTGCAGGGGACGGGGGAAAAGGTCATCGACATAGCCCTCCGCTACGGCTACGAGACCCCTGAGAGCTTCGCGAAGGCGTTCAGCCGTTTCCACGGCGCCACGCCCACCCAGGTGCGGGAGGGGGCGGCCGTCCGGGCGTTCCTGCCCTTGACCATCCAAATCTCGATCCAGGGAGGCAGCAAGATGGAACCTAAGATCACCCCCATGTTCCCCTTCAAGCTCATCGGCTTTCAGAGGGAATTCACCTATGAGGAAGCCTACGAGCAGATACCCAGGTTTTGGAACGAGACCTGTGAGAAGTACGCCAACAACGTCTACGCCGGGAACCCGCCCGCCAACCCCTACGAGCAGGCCCTCATGGACAACTGCATCGGCGAGTACGGCGTCTGCATCGACGATCTGAACGGCGGTCGGTTCCGCTACCTGATCGCAGGCAAATACACCGGCGGTCCCGTGCCCGAGGGCATGGTGCTCTACGAGTTCCCTCGGCATGAGTGGGCCGTGTTCGACTGCGTGGGGCCCAACCCCCAGACCCTCCAAAGCGTCAACACCCGCATCTTTCAGGAGTGGCTGCCCGGAAACCCGGACTACGAGCTCTCGGGCAACGCCACGGTGGAATGGTACGACTGTCTGCACGGGGAAATGACGGACGTCGACTATCACAGCGCCATCTGGGTGCCGGTGAAGCGGAAGGATTAGCCTCCTGCTTTCCCCCACTCCGTTGGCTGCCATCGTCCCGGACCCAGACGGGGACCCTCGGTCGAAAAGCGCTTGACAAATAAACGATCGTTTACTATATTATGGGTAAACGATCGTTTATTTTTTAGGAGACGACCATGGGAGACACGAAGGAACGGATATTGACCACCGCCCTGGAGCTGTTCGCGCAAAAAGGCTACGAAGCCGTGTCCACCGGCGACATCGCCGAGGCACTGGGGATCACCAAGGGAGCCTTGTATCGGCATTACGAGAGCAAGCAGGCCATCTTCGACGCCATCCTCGCCCGCATGGCGCAGCGGGATGGGGAACAGGCCCAGGCCCACGACCTGCCGGAGGGGACCGCGGAAACCGATAAAGCGGCCTACGAAGCCGCCACCGTGAGCCATATCGTTTCCTTCAGCCGGGACATGTTCCGCTACTGGACGGAGGACCCCTTCGCCGCCCCCTTTCGCCGGATGCTGACATTGGAGCAGTATGCGACCCCTGAGATGGGTCGGCTCTACCAGCAGTATCTGGCCGCCGGACCCATGGGCTATGTGGCGGACCTGTTCCGGGGCCTGGGGCTCACCGACCCGGCGCGCCGGGCGGCGGTCTTCTACGGGCCCATGTTCCTCCTCTACAGCGTCTACGACGGGGCCGCGGACAAGGAAGCGGTGACCGCCCTGCTGGATGAAACCTTGGAAAACACAGCAAAAAACCTGTTAGGAGAAGAGAAATGAAAGAGAACATCATCATTCGCCGGGAGCGTCCGGAAGACCATTTCGCCGTGGAGAACCTGGTGCGGGAGTCCTTTTGGAATGTGTACCGCCCCGGCTGCCAGGAGCATTTCGTGCTCCATCGGCTGCGGAAGGACCCGGCCTTCGTGCCGGAACTGGACCTGATCATGGAAAGGGACGGCCGGCTCATAGGCCAAAACATGTTCATGCGCGCCCATATCGAAGCCGACGACGGGCGACGGGTGCCCATCATGACCATGGGGCCCATCTGTATCGCCAACGACCTCAAGCGCCGGGGGTACGGAAAGCTCCTGCTGGACTATTCCCTGGAGCAGGCGGCCCGGCTGGGCTGCGGCGCTTTGTGCTTCGAGGGGAACATCCTCTTCTACGGCCAGAGCGGCTTCACCTACGCCCGAAACTTCGGTCTCCGCTATCACGACCTGCCCGAAGGGGTCGACGACTCCTTCTTCCTCTGCCGCGAGCTGATCCCCGGCTACCTGGCGGGCGTCACCGGCGTCTACGGGCCGCCGGAGTGCTATTTCGCGGCGGACAAGGACCCCGAGGGCTTCGAAGCCTTCGACGCCCTCTTCCCGCCCAAGGTGAAGCTGAAGCTCCCCGGCCAGCTGGTTTAAGAAAAGAAGCGGTCCTCCCCTCCATCTTGCCACAGCGGCGAAAACCCGGTATACTGATATCACTATTGGTATACGAGGAGGAAACAGCCATGTTGACGGCAGGCATGCGGGCCCCGGATTTCGCTTTGACAGACAAGGACGGAAACACGGTCCGCCTTTCGGACTTTTTGGGCCGGAAGGTGGTTCTTTATTTCTATCCCAAGGACAACACCCCCGGCTGCACCCGGCAGGCCTGCGCTTTCGCCGGCGCCTACGACGCCTTTCGGGCGAAGGATGTGGCGGTGATCGGCATCAGCCGGGATTCCGTGGCCTCCCACGTGAAGTTCGCGGAAAAATACGCTCTCCCCTTCCTGCTCCTCTCCGACCCGGAGCGGCAGGCCATCGAAGCCTACGGCGTCTGGCAGGAGAAGAAGAACTACGGCAAGGTGTCCATGGGCGTGGTCCGGTCCACCTTTATCATCGACGAAAAGGGCGTCATCGAGAAGGTCATGCCCAAGGTGAAGCCGGACACCAACGCCGCCGACATTTTGGCCTATCTGAACGGCGAAAAGTGAGGTGCCCATGATCGGATTCGGGATCGTCACGGGGCTGCTGTTTTTGCTGATGGCGGCCGTGCTGGAACTGAACAGGAACACCCTGTTGGGCTTCGGCCTTTTGCTGGCCGCCACGGTGGGCTTCGTGCTCCTGTTTTGCCGGGTGCTCCAGGGGGCCCGCTGGTACGGGAAGCTCCTGGGGTATCTGGGCTATGTGGCCGTCTTCACCCTGATCCTCTTTTTGACCTGGCCCCCCATCCGGGCCGTCCCCGCCTACGAGGGGAAGGCGCCGGTGTACACGGAGCCGGTCCGCACCCGGCAGGGAAACGTGCGGGGCGTGGTCATCGCGGACGGGGCGGTGGAGCTCTACTGCGCCATCCCCTACGCCCAGCCGCCGGTGGGGGAGCTCCGGTGGCGGGAGCCCCAGGACCCCCTGCCCTGGGAGGGGGTGCGCACCGGGGACCATTTCGCCCCCATGTGCATGCAGCCCACCCATCTGCCCATCTACGACAGCCTGGCCCGGATCATCGGCTATCACGACTACAAGATCTCCCTTCATGACAACTATGTGCCCCCCGTCAGCGAGGACGGGCTCTATGTGAACCTGTGGAAGCCCGCCGGGGCGGTGCGGGATCTGCCGGTGCTGGTGTACATCCACGGAGGCACCCTGCAGACGGGCCAGCCCTGGTACGCGGACTACGCCGGGACGGGCCTGGCCAAAGAGGGGCTGGTGGTGGTGAACCTGGGCTACCGGCTGGGGGTGTTCGGGTATCTGGCGGACGAGGGCCTGGCCGCGGAATCCCCCCACGGCACCACGGGGAACTACGGGCTGCTGGACCAGATCAAGGCCCTCCAATGGGTGCAGCGGAACGTGGCCGCCTTCGGGGGGGATCCAAATAACGTGACGTTGGCCGGGGAGAGCGCCGGCGCCGCCAGCGTCAGCGCCCTGTGCACGTCGCCCCTTGCGAAGGGGCTGTTCCGCCGGGTGATTTTGGAGAGCTCCACGGTGGCCTCCGTGACCCCGCCCCACTCCTTCCGCGGCTTTGAGGAGGCCATCGCCTCCGGCCGGGAGCTGAAGGCCCGCTACGGCGTCAGCACCCCCCAGGAGCTGCGGGCCCTGCCGGCGGAACGGATCGTGAACGAGGCCTACACCCAGCATCACATGACCCTGGACGGCTACGCCCTCACCGAGACCCCCTACGAATCCTATCAAAAGGGTGTCCACAACGAGGAGGCCGTCCTCCACGGCTACAACGCGGAGGAGAGCGGGCCCTTCATCCTGTTCAGCCACGCGAACATGAAGAATTATGAGGGGAAGGTCCGGGCCTATTTCAAGGACTATGCGGATGAGGTCCTCGCCCTCTACGCCCCTAAAACGGACCGGGAGGCGGACAGCTTCTGGGCCCAGATCTACGGGGCGGTGTTCTTCAACTACCCTCATTACTGCCTGAACCGGCTGGCGGCCCAAAACGGCATCCCGGCCTGGGAATACTACTTCAGCAAGACCAACGGCCGTCTGAGTTGCTGGCACAGCGGGGAGCTGCCCTATTTCTACGGGAACATCCCCGCCGACTCCAAGCTCTTCGACGAGAAGGACCGGGCCCTGTCCGAGACCATCCTCGGCTACGTGGCCAACTTCGCCGCCGCCGGGGACCCCAACGGGCCGGGGCTGCCCCCCTGGGGCGCGGACGACGGCAGCGCCACGATCCTGGAGCTGGGCGATACCGTCTCCACGGTGCCGGAAAAGTACCTGGCTCTGTACGCCATCATGGATGAGATGAACGGCTGGAAATAGTCCCGGCAAAAGGGGCCGAAACCGGCGAAAAACGAGGCCGGGTCCGTTGAAGTCCTGGCGGAGGGATGGTATACTTTGGATATGAAAAAGATCATTGCCCTATTTATCTGCATCTTCATGCTGCTGCTCCCCTGCCTGGTCCGGGCGGAGGAATCGCCCGCCACGCCCATCTCCTCCCTGGGGGATATGCGCAAGATCGCCCAGAACCCCTCAGGCCGGTACGAGCTCACCTGCGATATCGACATGTCGGCGACGGAGACGCCCTGGACGCCCATCCCCTTTTCTGGGGAGCTGGACGGGAAAGGGCATGGGCTCTACAACCTGCGGATAAGGACCACGGGCGAGGACACTGCCGAGACCTATGACGGGAACCGCAAAAGGTACACCTCTGTCTTCGGAGGGCTCTTCTCCATCCTGGACGGGGCGCGGGTATCGAATCTGACCATCGTCAACGCCACCGTCTTTGTGGACACGGATCAGCACTGCTTCCTGGGGGCGCTGGCAGGGTACGCCCAAAACGCCGTCATCGAAAACTGCACCGTCCAGACCCGGAACCGTTTGACCCTCACCTCCATCAACGCGGGCGTGGGGGGACTGGTGGGCTTCTCCTTTATGAGCAAGTTTACCGATTGCGCGGTGGACGCAGAGCTCGTTTTCACCGACGTCAATCAAGAGGTCCTCTGCGAGGAATTTTTAGGGGGTGTCTACGCCTCCGGCTGCGGAAGTATCGATCGTTGTGACGTTCGGGTCCGGGGCTTTGCCGAGGTGTACGGGTACGCTCACAGCGGCGGGGTCATCGGTATGCACAAGCTGCAACATGGATCGGATCCTCTTTCCCGCCTCGCCAATACCACCGTGGATGCCGAGATCACCTTCTTTGAGATCACCCGCTCCCGACGGGCGTACTGCACGCCATATGTCGGCGAGAATCCCGGAAAAGACTGCCGGGTCGTGGATTGTACTATCAGCAATTTCAAGAAGACCGAGGTAAAAAAAGCCGAGCCTCTGTCGCCGGAGAAATGCGATGCTCCCCGATACACCAGCGAGATCGTGGAACCCACCTGCACGGAATGGGGGTACACCGTCTATACCTGCACCGGCTGCGGCTATAGCTTTAAGGACGAGTACATCGCCCCTGAACACCAGTACCAGGTGGTGGAGACCGTGCCGGCCACCTGCACCGAGGAGGGGATGGAGACCCTCCGTTGCGTGGGCTGCGGCGACAGCTTCACCCGATCGCTGCCTGCCGCCGGGCATCGGTATCAAGAGACCGTTCTGGAGCCCACCTGCACTGAGGCTGGGGCGCGGGTGTTCACCTGCGAGGTCTGCGGCGAAAGCTATTCGGAGGAGATCCCCGCCAAGGGGCACGTGCCCGGGGAATGGGTCACGAGCCGGGAGCCTGAAATCGACGTAGAGGGCGAAGAGCAGCAGCTGTGCAGCGTCTGCGGGGCCGTGGTGGAGGCCCGGGCGCTGCCGCCGATCCCCTACACCCATGCGGAGTGGATCCAGCTGGACAGCGAAACCCTGTCTCTGACCAGCGGGAGCACCGGGCACCTGGCCGTGGAGGTGTTCCCGGAGGACGCCACGGATCGTACCGTCAGCTTCACCAGCTCCGACGAGGCCGTGGCCACGGCCCGCCCCGACGGGACGGTCCTGGCCGAGAAGCCGGGCATCGCCACACTCACCTGCCTCAGCGCCGATGGGCGGGCATCCGCCACCTGTCAGGTGACGGTCCGCTACACCACGTGGCAGTGGGTGCGGCATTACGTTCTGTTCGGATGGCTTTGGGAAGAATGAGGAATTGATTTTTGCCGCCATTTCCCTTCAGACGAAAGAGAAACAGCGGCAGAAAAAACAAAATGCAAGAGGGGCATACCTTTCGCAGGGAAGGATATGCCCCTTTTTGGTTTCTCTTTTTGGGCGACTTTTCTTCTTTGCACAAGGAGAAAAAGCCGCAAAAAACATTAACAATCAGTAAAAAAAGAGGCAAAACCCAGCGAGCCGGGCACAAGGTGTGGTATACTGGCCTGTAAGATTTGGGAGGAAAGGCACAAGATATGGAATCCAACTACAGTGTTTCCAATATAACGGTCATGGAGGGCCTGGATGCGGTGCGTATGCGGCCCGGCATGTACATCGGCACCACGGGCCCCAAGGGGCTCCACCATCTGCTGTGGGAGATCGTGGACAACGCCATCGACGAGGCGGCCAACGGCTATGCCAACGAGATTAACGTGACCTTGAATAAGGACGGTTCCGCCACGGTCTTCGACAACGGCCGGGGCATCCCCGTGGGCATTCACGAGAAGATGGGCGTGTCCGGTGTGGAGGTGGTCTTCACCCAGCTCCACGCCGGCGGCAAGTTCGGCTACGACTCCTACGGCTACTCCGGCGGCCTCCACGGCGTGGGCGCCTCCGTGGTGAACGCCCTGTCCCGGTGGGTCACCGTGGAGGTGTTCACCCAGAACCGGTCCTATAAGCAGGAGTTCGAAAGCGCCGAGGGCCCCGACGGGAAGATCGTCTCCGGCCGGCCCAAGTACCCCCTCACGGAGACGGGCCGGACCCGGAAGCAGGGCTCTCTCATCACCTTTTTGCCCGATGATCGGGTGTTCGAGACCGTGGAATGGAACTACGACGTGATCATGCGTCGGTTGCGGGAGCTGGCGTATTTGAACCGGGGCGTGAAGCTGACGCTGGAGGATCAGCGGCCCGGGAAGAAGGACCGCCGGGACGAGTTCTGCTTCGAGGGCGGGCTTTCCGATTTCGTCCGGTATCTGAACAGCGAGAGCACGCCCCTCTACGACACGCCCATCCATATCGGCGGCAAGAGCGGCGACATCCTGGTGGACCTGGCCATCCAGCATAACGACGGCTACACGGAGAACCTGTTCTCCTACGTGAACAACATTCCCACCTCCGAGGGCGGCACCCACGAGACCGGCTTCAAGGCGGCCTTCACCAAGTGCATGAACGACTACTGCCGTCGGACCGGGCTCATCAAAGACAAGGATCCGTCCCTGGCCGGGGAGGATTTCCGGGAGGGGCTGACGGTGGTCCTGTCCGTGAAGATGCGGAACATCCAGTTCGAGGGGCAGACCAAGACCAAGCTGGGCAACACCGAGGCCCGGCCCGCCGTGGAGGCGGTGGTGACCCAGGAGCTCAGCCGATTCCTGGAGGATATCAAGAACGCTTCCACCGGCAACATCATCGCCGACAAGGCCATCAAGGCCAGCAAAGCCCGCCAGGCCGCCCGGAAGGCCAAAGAGAACGCCCGGGAGAAGAACAAGCTGGAGAACGCGCCCCTGGTGGGCAAGCTCAGCAGCTGCACCGGCCGGAACTACGCCATCAACGAGCTGTTCATCGTGGAGGGCGATTCCGCCGGCGGGTCGGCGAAACAGGGCCGGGACCGCCGGTTCCAGGCCATATTGCCCCTCAGGGGCAAGCCGTTGAACGTGGAGAAGAAGCGCCTCGAACAGGTCCTCCAAAACGAGGAGTTCCGCTCCATCATCACGGCTCTCGGCACGGGCATCGGCGAGGACTTCGACATCACCAACCTGAAATACGACAAGGTCATCATCCTGGCGGATGCGGACCAGGACGGCGCCCACATCCGGGCCATCCTCCTCACCTTCTTCTACCGGTACATGCGGGAGCTCATCAACCAGGGCCACGTGTATATCGGCATGGCCCCCCTCTATCGGGTGCAAAAGAAGGACGAGAAGCCCATCTACTGCTACGACGATCCGGCGCTGAAGCAGGCGCTCAAGTCCGTGGGCAAGAACTACACCCTCCAGCGGTACAAGGGTCTGGGCGAAATGAACCCGGAGCAGCTGTGGGAGACCACCATGGACCCGTCGGCTCGTCGGCTCACCCGGGTGCATATCGAGGACGCGGCGGACGTGGAGCATCTGGTGACGGTGCTCATGGGGGACAAGGTCCAGTCCCGGAAGGAGTACATCTTCTCCTACGCCGATTTCAACAAGGACAAGACCGCTTTTGAGAAGCTGAGAGAACGGCAATGAAAAAGAATCCTGAAGAACCGAAGAAGGAGGAGATCATCCTCTACCGCAGCATGGACGAGGTCATGCACGACTCCATGATCCCCTACGCGGAGCACGTCATTTTGGAGCGGGCCCTGCCCCGGGTGGAGGACGGCTTGAAGCCCGTCCAGCGGCGCATCCTCTACACCATGATGGAGCTGGGCCTGTCCCCGGACAAGCCCCACCGAAAGAGCGCCCGCATCGTGGGCGACTGCTTGGGCAAATACCACCCCCACGGCGACAGCTCCGTCTACGAGGCCATGGTCCACATGGCCCAGCCCTTCGCCATGAGTTTGCCCCTGGTGGACGGCCACGGCAACTTCGGCTCCATCGACGGGGACTCCGCCGCCGCCATGCGGTACACCGAGGCCAGGATGACCAACGCCGCCATGCAGCTGCTTCGGGACATCGACCTCGATACGGTGGACTATTCGTTGAACTTCGACGACACCCTGAAGGAGCCGGACCTGCTGCCCGGCCGGTTCCCCAACCTGCTCATCAACGGGGCCACGGGCATCGCCGTGGGCCTCGCTACCAACATCCCGCCCCACAACCCGGGGGAGGCCATCGACGCGGCGGTGGCCATGATCGACGATCCCCGGGTGAGCCTCAAAAAGCTTATGGAGATCATGCCCGGGCCGGACTTCCCCACGGGGGGCTACCTCATCGACTCGACGGAGCTGGCCACGGCCTATGAAACGGGCCGGGGGAAGCTGACCATGCGGGCCAAGACCCACTTCGAACAGCTGAAGAACGGGAAGACCCTCATCGTCATCACCGAGATCCCCTACGGCATCAACAAGGCGGCGGCCCTGCAAAAGATTTTGGCCGTGACCCAGGAGAAGAAGGCCATGTTCTCCGGTGTCGCCGACATCCGGGACGAATCGGACCGGCAGGGCATGCGGGCGGTCATCGAGGTGAAGAAGGATGCGGACCCGGAGAAGATCCTCCAGGCCCTGTTCAAGTATTCGGATCTCCAGTGCACCTTCGGCGTGAACATGACCGCCATCGCCGAGGGCAAGCCCCAGCAGCTGGACCTTAAGAGCATCCTCAAATACTTCATCGGCCATCAGCGGAATGTGATCACCCGGCGTACAAAGTGCGAGCTGGAGACGGCCCGCCGCCGGGAGCACATCCTGGAGGGCCTCATGGTGGCGGTGGACCACGTGGACGCGGTCATCAAGCTGATCCGGGGCAGCAAGTCCCCCAAGGAGGCCAAGGAAAAGCTGATGGCGAAATACGGCCTCAGCGAAGTTCAGGCCCAGGCCATCCTGGATCTGCGCCTGCAGCGGCTTACGAATTTGGAATTGGTGGCCATCGAGAAGGAGTATCATGACGTCCAGCGGCGGATCGCCGAGCTGGAAGGGATACTGGCCTCCGATCGGAAGCTCATGGCCCTCATCAAGAAGGAGCTTTTGGACATCAAGAAGCTGTTCCCCATCCCCCGCCGGACCCAGATCGTGAAGGGGGACACCCGGATCGAGCTGCCAGACGAGGGAGCCCCGGCAACGGAGGAGATGGCCGTGGCCTTCTGCGCGGATCTGAAGGTGCGCAAGTGGCCCTCCCGGCTCTTCACCTTGGCCGAGATCAGCGCCGACAAGCCCTGGCGGGTGGTGAAGATCATGGGCGACGGGAAGCTCCGCCTGTTCACGGACCGGGGGGACATGCTGATCCTGAACGTCAGCGACATCCCCGAGACCCGGCCCACGGCCCGGGCGGTGAGCCTCACTTCGCTCCTGGCCTTTGAGAAAAACGAGCAGATCGTGGCCGTCTTCGGCGAGGACGGAGAGGGGGACTACCTCTTCTACACCGCCGGGGGCGCCGTGAAGCGGACCGCCTGCCAGGAGTACGCCGTGCGGGTGAAGCGGACCGCGGCCTTGAATCTGAAGGATAAAGATAAACTGATCGGTGTGGAGAAGGCCAACGGCCTGAGCCTGCTGCTGGTGACGGAAAAGGGCATGAGCATCCGCTTCGAGGCTCAGGAGGTACCCTCCATGGGCCGGGTGTCCTCGGGCGTGCGGGGCATCAAGCTGGACGAGGGGGACAGGGTCCTATACGCCGGGCAAACCGACGACGAAGGGGAGCTGGCCCTGGTCACGGACCGGGGGTTCTCCAAGCGGTCCTTCCTCTTTGAGTACGAGCCCCAGGGCCGGGGCGGGAAGGGCCTCAAGACCTTCGACTTCAACAAGAAGGGCAGCAACGGCACCCGGCTCGTCTGGGCCGCGCCGGTGAAGGAGCCCTATGACATCGTCATCGTCCAGCGGCGGAGCCCGGAGACGAACCTGAACACGGAGCAGCTGCGGCTGGAGGACCGATTCTCCAAGGGAACCATGGCGGTCCAGGTGCTCCTGGACGACGACGTGGTGGGCGTGCGGCCGGTGCTGGCGGGAAAAATCTGAAAGCCTCTGCAACCTGAGAGGACCGAAGCCGGTGTTACTGGTGAAGACACCACAAGGGAGGAAACAAAATATGAAGCGCATGAAAGCGTTTGTTGCGATCCTGTTAGTTTTGAGCATGGCGTTGGTGTTTGCAGGCTGCGGCAGCAGAAAGTCCGCGAGCTACGACAGCGCCCGGGAGTACGGATATTACGCCGAGCCCGAGGCGGCCTACGACGTGGAGATGCCCATGGAGGCGGCGGTCATGGACGAGGGGTACGCCCTCAGCTCCAACGCCAAGTCGGCCAAGGCCGCCGGCATGGTGTCCACCACCAGCGCCCAGGACGATGGAGCGGCGGAGAATTTGACCGGGAACGCCGCGGGCCGGAAGATCATCAAAAACGGGGACCTGTCCATCCAGACCCGGGAGTTCGACGAGTTTTTGACCAGCCTGAACCGGGCTATCGCCGCCGTGGGCGGGTACGTGGAAGCCTCCAGCGTCAACGGGAACAGCTACAACAGGAACCGGATGCGGTCCGCGGAAGTGACCGCCCGTATCCCGGCGGAGAGCCTGGACAGCTTCTGCGACCAGGTGTCCGATCTGGGAAACGTGACCTATAAGAACCTGTACACCCGGGACGTGACATTGACCTACGTGGACCTGGAAAGCCACGTGAAGGCCCTTCGGACCGAGCAGCAGACGCTGATGGACCTGCTGGCGCAAGCCAAGCGGGTGGATGACATCATCACCATCCAGAGCCGGCTCTCCGACGTGCTCTATGAGATCGAGAGCTATGAGTCCACTCTCCGCACCTTCGACGACCAGATCGCCTACTCCTCCGTGCACCTCAGCATTCAGGAAGTGGCCCGGGAGACCGCTGTGGAGAAGGAGACCGCTTCTCAGGAGATCGCCCGCCGGTTCCGGGAGAACTGGGAGGACGTGAAGGAGGGCGCGACCCGGTTCGGCATCAACATCGTGTCCGATTTGCCGGTGATCCTGGTTTGGATCGTGTTCCTGGGCGTCCTCGTCCTCGTCGTCATGCTGATCGTGAAGGGCGCCCCCAAGCGGAAGGAAAAGCGGGAGCGCCGCCGGGCCCTGAAGCGCCAGAAGGCCTATCAGGAGGCCCAGGCGAAGGAACAGGCGAAAACGAAGGCGGAATAAGGCAGCGCGCCCCCGCTTCGCTTCGGCAAAGGGAATCCCGCCTTTGCGTTGAAAAACGGAAGCGGATGGGCCAAAACAAAAGAAAATAGGGAATGTGGGTTTTCCACAGTCCCTATTTTTTTTTCTTGCTTCTCTATTTTTAATTCGTCGAAGAGAAGAAGGAACAAAAGCCCCGTCAGTACCTCTCCCGTATCTCCTCGATCACATGCCCCAGGGAGGCGGCCACGGCCCCGTCCCGGAAGGGGTTCATAAGGTTCCCCACCTCCAACAGCTCGAAGTACCCCTTGGTGCCGCCGGCCCGGCAGAGCCGCAGATAGTCCGCCCAGGCCGCCGCCCGGTCCATCTTCATGCGGCCGTAGTACTGGAAGGCGCACATCTGGGCCAGGGCGTAGTCGATGTAATAGAACGGGTAGAGGAAGATGTGCTGCTTCTGCATCCAGAACCCGCCCTCCTCCAGGAAGGGCTCCCCGTCGTAGTCCCGCCAGGGCATGTACTCCCGTTCGATGGCCCGCCACACCTGCCGCCGCTCCCGGGCGCTCATGTCCGGCTTCTCGTACATCCTATGCTGGAACTCGTCCACCACGCACATGTAGGGGATCACGCTGAGGGCGCCGATCAGGTGGCCCGTCAGATATTTTTCGCTGTTCTTTCCGAAGAAGCCCTCCATCCAGGGGTAGGCGAAGTGCTCCATGGTCATGGAATGGATCTCGTTGATCTCCGAGGTGGAGCCGGAGAGCATGCTCACAGGGATGGACCGCATGGCCAGATACCCCTGGAAGGCGTGGCCCGCCTCGTGGGTGAGCACGTCCACGTCCGCGCTGGTGCCGTTGAAGTTGCTGAAGATGAAGGGCGCCTTGTAGCCCGGGAAGCGGGTCATGTAGCCGCCCATGCGCTTGCCGGGCCGGGTTTCCAGGTCGAACAGGTGATACTTCACCATGAACTCGAAGAACGCCCCGGTCTCGGGGCTCATCTCCCGGTACATGGCAAGGGCCTTTTCGACCAGCTCCTCCATGGATCCCTCCGGGTCCGCGTTTCCCTCGGGGAAGAGGAGGGCCTCGTCGTAATAGCAGAGCCTGTCCAGGCCCAGGATCTGCCGCTGCCGCTCCCGGATGGCGGCCACCGCCGGGGTGACGATCTCCTTGATCTGCCGGCGGAAGGCGGCGTCGTCGTCCTTCGTGTAGTCGAACCGGCGCCGGTCCAGATAGGCCAGGTCCGTGTAGCTCGAAAAGCCCAGGGTGCGGGCCATCTTGTCCCGAAGGTGCACCAGCTCGTCGTATTCGGCGTCCAGCTGCTGGCTGATCTTCTCATACAGGGCGGCCCAGGCGTGGAAGGCCTCCTTCCGCTCCTGCCGATCCGGGCTCTCCATGTGCTTGAGGAGGCCGTAGAAGTTGCATTGTTCTCCCCGGAATTCCGTGGCGGCCAGGGCGCTGTCCTTCTGGTACTGCTGGCACAGGTCCCCCTCCCGGATCAGGTCCGGGATGATCCGCTCGTCGCTGGTCTTGAGGCCCGCGTCGATGAGCCGGAACATCTGTTTGCCGAACTCCGCCTCGAACTCCGGCCGGAAGGGGCTCTCCGCCAACGCCTGCCGATAGGCCTTGCCCAGGGGGATCAGGGAGGCGTTCTGGGTGCGAAGCCACTTCATCTCCCCGTCGTAGAAGGGGTCCGTGGTGTCGATGGTGTTGCGCACGGAGCAGAGCACGGCCATGGTGGCCCGCCGCTCCTCCGCGTCCTGCAGGGCGAAGAAGGCGGAGCGGGCCTCAGCGTAGCTTTGGGCCTCCTTCAGCTTCTTCGCGGTGTCCCGGTAGGCGGCCCTCAGGGCCTCAAAATCCGGCCGGGCGTAGGGCATGTCCCGAAAATCCACCATTTCCATAGCAAATCCTCCCTTTGATCCGTTTGTTTAGATAGTACGGAAAAAACCGCCCCCTGTCAAGGAATCCGGCCCGGCTTTCCCCGAAAAACCGGGCTCACCGGCCCGGCTTTTTGCGATAGTCCGCCCCGTATTGCAGGGGCTGTCCGCCGCTCTCGATGAGCTCCGTCACGGTGACCAGGTCGAACCCCTGTTCCTTCAGGTAGGGGATCACGGATCCCAGAGCCGTCACCGTGGTGGGGAGCCGGTCGTGAAAGAGGAGGATGGCCCCGTCCCTGGCTTCCTTTTTCACGATCTTCAGGATGGTCGCGGGGTTCTTGTTGCTCCAGTCCCGGGTGTCCACGGACCAGCGGACGCAGGCCACCTGCCCCTCCTGGCAGGCCCGGCGCAGGGCCTTATTCACGTACCCGTAGGGGGGCCGCAGCAGACGGATCTCGTACCCGCCCTCGATCTGGGCGGAGATCCGCGCCCGCATCTTTTCGATCCGCTTCCGGTTGGCGGCGGCGGAGAACCGGGTCAGATCGGCGTGGGTGAGATCGTGGCTGCCGATGTCGCAGCCCATGTCCGCCATCCGCTGCAGGATGGGCTTCGTCTTTTCGCTGAGGCTGCTGCCGATGACGAAAAAGGTGCCCCTGGCCCCGTATCGCTCCAAAAGGTCCAGGACCTGGTCGGTGTATTCCGTGGGCCCGTCGTCAAAGGTCAGGGCCACCATGGGCCGGTTCGGGTCCAAGGTGGGCTCCGGCGTGGGCGTGGGTTCCGGCGTGGGCGTGGGCGATGGCGTCGGCGTAGGGGAAGGCAGCGGCGTCACAGTGGGTCCCGGCGTCCGGGCGGTCACCGCCAGATTTCGGGTGGGCCCCACCGTGGCGGCAGGGGCCGTGGGGCAAGGCGTGGGCGCCGGCTCCAAGGCCACGATCTCCCCCCGGCAGCCCAGCAGCAGCCCCAGGGCCAGCAGGATGCAAAAAACTCGTTTCATGGGGATAGAATACCACGTTTTTCGCCAAAAAATAACCCCCTCTCCCGCGGGAAGGGGGCGTTTCGGGAAAAAACTTATTGTTCCGTAAACCGTTCCCGGGCGTGAAAGACCTGGCCGATAACGGCGTAGTTCCCAAAGACGGTGAGCTTGTCCCCCGGCTGAAACACGGTCCGGGCATTGGCGGGCTCCGCCTGGCGGCCCGGGTGCTCCACCAGCATGACCATGATGTTGTGCTCCGTTTTCAGCCCCGATTCCGACAGGGGCTTGTTCTGCAGCTCCTCCGGCACCTCATTCAGGGACACCTGGGCGATGGTCTCCTGACCGATGTAGTCCATGGGCCAAAGGCTGTTGGCCGTGTCCCGGCCGGCGATGCGCCCCGCCAGCTGTTCGATGAGCCGGTCCCCCCAGGCCCGAACCGCGGGCACCCGCATGAAGGCCAGGATGAACAGGATCACCAGCACGGGGATCAGGCTGCTGATGAGATCCGCCGCCAGCTCCGAGATCTTCAGGGAGAAGAACACGTTGATGAACGCGGACACGATGGTGATGTTGAACACGTACCCGAAGAGCATGGTGATCCGGGTCAGCCGCCGCCGGGGCCGGGTGGTCAGCAGCAGCTCGCTTTCGTGGGTGGTGAAGCCGCAGCCCGTGAGCAGGGAGATCACCTGAAACCGGGCCTTCTCCTCGGGCAGGCCCGTAAAGCGAAAGAGCATGGCGAACAGCTCCGAAATGATCCAGTAGCCCAATATGATCAGGGCGAACAGCGTAAAGGCAAGATAGATGTTCATACCGTCCTCCTCCCGTTGCCTCTATGGTAATATAGATTCCGCTTTCCTGCAAGAAAAACATGGGGAAAAGCGGCTCAACCGTTGCAAAGGGCGTCCAAGTATGCGACAATACAAGCAGAATATATGAAACCGGGAGGGACCATGACGAAAAAATTGTTCGCCCAGGCCATGGGCAAGTTCCTTATGGGCGTGCTGGGGGTGGGGCTGCTGATCTTTCTGCCTGCGGGCACCCTGCGGTTTTATGAGGGGTGGCTCCTGATGGGGGTCCTGTTCGTGCCCATGTTCCTGGCGGGGCTGCTTTTGATGGCCAAGGACCCGGACCGGCTCCGGCGGCGGCTGGACGCCCGGGAGCGGGAGATGACCCAAAAGCGGGTGATCCTCCTGTCCGGCCTCATGTTTCTCGCGTCCTTCCTGCTGGCGGGGCTCAGCTTCCGGTTCGGCTTTCTGCGCTTCCCCCGGTGGGTCAGCGTTCTGGGGGCTGTCCTCTTTCTGCTGGGGTATGGGCTCTACGCCCTGGTGCTGAAGGAGAACGCCTACCTGGCCCGGACCATACGGGTGGAGCAGGG
The DNA here is from genome assembly GCA_017545535.1 of Clostridia bacterium. GTDB lineage: Bacteria > Bacillota > Clostridia > Christensenellales > CAG-138 > RUG472. The sequence continues at coordinate 51,743 of JAFWMS010000002.1, forward strand.
ACAGAAGCTGGTGGACACGGGGCTCTACGGCGTCGTTCGCCACCCCATGTACGCAGCTACGCTCCTCCTGTTTCTGTCCATGCCGTTGATCCTGGGGTCGATCCTTTCCCTGCTGGTCATGCTGGCCTATCCGATCCTCATCGCCCGCCGGATCGAAAACGAGGAGCAGGTGCTCCTCCGGGACCTGCCGGGCTACGGGGCCTATCGAAACAAGGTGCGCTGGCGGCTGGTGCCCTTTATCTGGTAGGAGGCGTCTATGACCGTACGTGAAATCTTTTTGGACGGGAACTACAACTGTGCCGAAGCGGTGCTGCTGTGGGCCGACGGGAAATACGGCCTCCATGTGGCCCCGGAGGACGTGAAGCTGGTCAGCGGCTTTGGCGGCGGCCTGGGCTGCGGAGAGAACTGCGGCGCCCTGCTGGGGGCCGTGGCCGCCCTGTCGAAGATGCTGGTGCAGGACAGGGCACACGAGACGGCCGGCCTGCGGGAGGCCTGCGCCGGGCTCACGGATCGGTTCCGGGAGGATCTGGGCAGCATCGAGTGCGCGGAGCTGAAGAAAAAGTATCGGCGGCCCGACGTGCGCTGCCTCTTTGTGGTGGAGCGGGCGGCGGCCATTTTGGACGGGTATGTTCGCGAGTTGGAGGAGGCGCCCCATGAAGATTGATCCCTTTCCCTTCGATCCGCTGCAGCAGCGGTACCCCTCCCAGCGGTTCCCCCTCTATGCCCGGGGCGGCATGGTGAACTGCTCCAGCCCCCAGGCAGCCGCGGCGGGGCTGGAGGCCCTGCGCCGGGGCGGGAACGCCGTGGACGCGGCGGTGGCGGCAGCGGCGGCCCTGACCGTGGTGGAGCCCACGGCCAACGGCATCGGCTCCGACGCCTTCGCTCTCGTTTGGTCCGAGCAGGAGCAAAAGCTTTTCGGCCTCAATGCCAGCGGCCCCGCGCCGCAGATGCTGTCCATCGAGCGGGTCACCGCCGACGGCCGGGCCGTGAACGGGAGGATGCCCGTCCGGGGCTGGACCCCCGTCACCGTCTCCGGGGCGCCCGCTGCCTGGGCGGCGCTGAACAGCCGGTTCGGGCGGCTCTCCCTTTTGGAGGATCTGACTCCCGCCATCCGGTATGGAGAAGAGGGGTATCCCTGCTCGCCGAACCTGGCCGCCATGTGGAAGGTCAGCTACGATCTGTTCTCCAGGACCCTGACGGACCCGGCCTACAAGCCCTGGTTCGATACCTTCGCGCCCCAGGGCCGGGCGCCGGTGGCGGGGGAGATGATCTATCTAAAGGACCACGCCGCCACATTGCGGCGTATCGGGGAGACCGACGCCGAGGCCTTTTACCGGGGGGAGATCGCCCGCCGGATCGACGGGCAGAGCCGCCGGGACGGGGGGTACGTCCGCTTCGAGGACTACGCCGCCTTCCATCCCCGGTGGGTGGAGCCCATTTCGGTGAACTACCGGGGCTTCGACGTGTGCGAGATCCCGCCTAACGGACAGGGGATCGCGGCCCTCATGGCGCTGAATATTCTCAAAGAGTTCCCCATGGGGGACCGGGAGGACGTGGAGACGGTCCACCGGCAGCTGGAGGCCATGAAGATGGCCTTTGCGGACGCCTTCCGGTACGTGACGGACCCGGACAAAATGGAGATCGACTACCACGACCTCCTTTCTCCCGCCTACGGGGCCATGCGGGCCCGGGAGATGGAGGATCGGGCCCGGGTCTGGACCCACCGGCTGCCGCCCAAGAGCGGGACGGTGTACCTCTGCTGCGCCGACGGGGAGGGGAACATGGTCTCCTACATCCAGTCCAACTACAACGGCTTCGGCTCCGGGATCGTGGTGGAGGGCACCGGCGTGTCGCTGCAGAACCGGGGCGCGGACTTTTCCCTGGACCCGGCGGCGGCGAACCGGCTGGAGCCGGGGAAGCGGACCTATCACACCATCATCCCCGGGTTCCTCATGAAGGACGGGCGGCCTGTGGGGCCCTTCGGGGTCATGGGGGGCTATATGCAGCCCCAGGGGCACGTGCAGGTGATGATGAACTATATCGACTTCCATCTGGATCCCCAGCAGGCGTTGGACGCGCCTCGGTGGCAGTGGCTCCGGGACGGGACCGTCAGCGTGGAGAGTCGGTTCTCGCCGGATCTGGCCCGTGCGCTCCGGCGCCTCGGTCACGACGTGCGGCTGGACCTGAACACCCCCAGCTTCGGCCGGGGACAGATGATCGTCCGCCTCCCAAACGGGGTCCTGGTGGGCGGCACAGAGTCCCGGACGGACAGCAACATCGCCTGCTTTTAAGAGGAAGGAAGGAAAGCCTCTGCCCTTTTTCTTGGTAAGAAAAAGGGCACTAAAAAGAACACAGAAAAGGGGAAATGCTTTTGTGGCATCTCCCCTTTATGTTCTTTGTGCTTTTCTTCTTCACGAAGAGAAAAAGCGGCAAAAGCAGAATTAAACCACCAGATCCCCTTCCTCGGAGTTGATCACCTCAAAGATCTGCTCCTCCTCGCCGGTGAGGGCGTTGATGTAGACGATGTAGAAGGTGCCGTCCTTCGTGGCCTTGAACTCGTAGCAGAGGACCTCCGTCTGCTGGGTCAGAGGGATGAGGGCAAGATCCGTGTGCTCTACCTTCAGCTCCCCGGACACATACGCCCCGGCCTGCTCCTCGGTGAGCTTCGGCCGCGGCAGCGCCCGCTGCCGGTGGTTCAGCCGGTAGTTCCTGGCGTCCAGGCCCATGACCTCCCCGGTCTCCCGGTCCATATACACCTTCACGAGGTCGCTGTACAGGATCACTCCCGCCTGCCGGGGCGCGAAGTTCAGCACCGCCGCCCCCTGGTAGTACTGGGCGTAGGCCGCCGCCGGGTCCTCGATGCCCAGCTCCTGCAAAAAGGACAGGGCGGTTTCCTTCAGCTGCAGGCTCTCTTGGTCGCTGGGCGGATCGTTTTTGTCCCCCGTGGGCGCGCCCATAAAGGAGAGCAGCTCCCCGCCCTGCTCTGTCAGCGACAGGGACACCTGCCCCCGGCTGGGGCTCTGCACGCTCAGTTCGTAGACCGGCAGCGCCCCGGGCACGTAGACCGTGTCCGCCACGGTCCCGTCGGAGAACAGCCGCCTGGCCCGTTCCGCCGCCTGCTGGGCCGTGATCCGTTCCCCGATCTCCCCCTGGGGCGGCCGGTTCTCCGCGCTCTCGGAGAAGGGCCCGTCGTAGATCAGCGTGGGGTACTCGCTGATGGCCGCCTCGCTTTGGCTCTGCTCATAGCAGCCGGCGTCCACGTTGTCCGCCGCCACGTAGTCCCCGCTTTGGATGGCCTCGCCGGCCACCTGCCGGATCTGGGCGCAGGCGGCCCGCATGTCGCCGAGCTGCTTTCTATCCTCCTCCGTCAGCGTCCGGCCCTGGAGTACTCGACCCATGAGGGCGTGGGCGTAATCCCCACAGCGGGTGACGAACTGGCTCATGTCGCAGCTGTCCGCGTGGGAGAGGGGCAAAAGCCCCATGGCCGCCCCCGCGCTGCCCGTAGCCCGCCACACGTCGCCCAGCAGCAGCACGCTTTGTCGCGGCGAGGACGCCGCCGAAAGCTTCGACAGCGACACGTCCACGTCGTTCAAATCGTCGTCGATCCGGCGGTACAGATTCTCGATCCGGGTCCGCTCCGCCGCCTGCCGGGCCGCCAGGGCCTCCCGGTTCTCGCCCAGCTTCACCAAAGCTGCAACAAGCCCCACCGCCAGGGCCGCCCAAATTAGTCTTCTCAATCCTTTTCTCATATCATTTACCTTTTTCAATAGCAGAACACGTGGTTGCCGATCCTAAGCGCCACGGGCTTGGAGAGCATCCACTTGTTGGTGGTGTTCGCCGGGTTGTAGTAGTACAGGCACCCGTAGGTGGGGTCGTACCCGTTCATGGCGTCCCGGGCCGCCCTAAGCGCCGTTTCGTTGGGCCCCAAGTCGATCTGCCCGTCGCTCACCGCGTCGAACGCCCCGGGCTGAGAGAAGGTTTGTCAAGTATAGTTTTACAAAAAATCATCCTCGCTTTGGCTGAATTTCGACATAAGTGGCAATAGAAAAGACTAAGTACTTACCAATGAAAGTAAAGCAAAGCGCCACCCGATGGGTGGCGCTTTCCTTTGGTCTCCCCGGCGGGATCCGAGCCAACGGCCTTCCGCTTAGGAGAACTGCGACTACGCATGGCTGATAAAGTTAGACGGCATATGGAAAAACCTGAAAAACCCAGTAATTTAGGGCAAAATCGACATTGTATACTATGCTCATTCAAATCACTCTATGATAGCATGCTCATGCAAAGTACAGTCAAAATGCAGTCAAAAGTGCAGTCATTTAATGGAGACGGTTGTCAGCCTTTCCAAGGGTGAGATATCGAGCAAACCCGTCCGTGTCGAGTTCTCTCTGGAAGGCCTGGACACCTCCTGTCTGCTGAACGACGCCACCTATCAGCAGATCAAGGATTACGTCCTTGAGCACATAGGACTGCATGTCTCAACTCTGTACATCGCCCAGGTGAAGGCGAAGCATGGGATCATCGAGCGGGAGTGCTATAACAAGGCGAAGACGGAGGGAAACCGTGTGCCGAAATGTCCGCCGGAGAAGGAGAAGGCCATTGAGGAGGCGCTGAGACATTTTCAGATGATTCCGGAAGATCAAGGTTCTTCCATTCCTGCTCAGTAACGGTCATCAGCCTTCGTAGACTGTGCTGTCTTATGCGCATATGAAAGAGGGCTGTTAGGAGAACTCAAGATGTACAACTCATTTAACAACATGTGGAATTGGGACTATATCCAACAGCAGCAAGCACTTCAGCATCATCAGAATCAGGTTTATCAGATAGCTGATTGCGCCAAGAAACTGAAAGACTTTCTTGAAAGCGCAGAGAAAATCGATCCTTCTTATGAAAAAGCCGCTTTTGAGGCATGTTGTGCCGTATTGCTTGACCACGCAAACAAGCAACGCAAAGCCAATAACATGTGGCATTGAGAGCAAGAAAAAAGGGCCTGCTTCTCCACTCACGGAGTAGCAGGCTCTGTGCTTTATGCGCCTGGCTCGTCACAAACAACAATCTCGATTTCAATCACTTCGTGTTTGCTTTCTTTTTGCGCTTTGCGCTTTAGCTAGGCCGATCTTTTACTTGCGTTCGGATGGCTTTTCGTGCTATACTTTATTGAATACTTACAGGCGGAAAGAGGGTGTGCAGCGTTGCAAGAGTATGTTGTCCGACCGCGTGAGGCCGCTCTGGAAGCACTTCGTGCCTATCTGAGACAAAACAGATTGAAGGCGGGCGATCGCTTGCCCGCAGAGCGGGAAACGTGCGAGATGTGGTCGTGCAACCGCAGTACGCTGCGCTCGGCGATCAACCGGCTGGTCAAGAGCGGCGAGTTGGAGGTACGTCCCGGGTCCGGGATCTACTATTCCGGGGACAAATACCGCCGCAAACTGCAGGGTCTGAAATCCTTCGAAGAGGAGACCACACTGCAGGGACGGCCCCATGAGAGCCGTCTGCTGGCCTTTGAAAAGATCGAGAGCGACAAGCGTCTTTCCCGCCTTTTCCGGGTCACGCTGGGCACGCAGTTGTGGCATTTGTCGCGCCTCCGTTTTGCAGACGGCAGGGTCCTGCAGATCGAGAGCTCATATTTCCTGGTCGAGCGCTTTCCGGACATCGACCGCTTCGATTTTGCACGAGACTCGCTCTATCGCGTTTTTGAGCAGGAATACGGCGTGGTTCCCACGCAGGGCGAGGAGCGGATCTCCACCACGCGCGTGGGAGAAGAAGCCGAATTGCTTGAGCTTCCCAATGAGACGCCCATCTTTCGAATCGAGAGCCGGACCTATGATCAGGACGGAGCAATGCTGGAATACTGCCGGGTCATGATCCGACCGGACCGGGTCATGCTAATCAGCCGGATGGAAACCCGACTTGCCGAGTGACGCGCATGCCGCGGCGGCGAATGGAAAGGCGGTGTAAAGTGCTTTGAACGAGAAAAAAGTGAATTATCACTCCCCGCTCTATCTTCAACTGCGGGAAGTTATCCGCAGCAAAATCGAGAGCGGCGAGTATCCGCCCGGCACACCGATTCCCTCCGAGAACGCTCTGGCGGAGACCTACGGGATTCACCGCCTCTCCGTACGCTCCGCGATCTCCGCGCTGATCTACGAGGGTTTGCTGAAAAGTGTGCAGGGAAAGGGCGTGTACGTCACGAGCAGGAAGGACGAGCGCGATTTGGAGACCATCGGCGGCTTCAAGCAGACGATGGAGCAGCTCGGCCACAAGAGCTCGGCCAAGATACTCATCAAGGCAACGCGAGAAGCCGGCCCCTATTATGCAAGTCTGCTGAAAATCGATCCCCACGACAGCGTGTACTATATCAAGCGCGTTCTCTGCAGCGACGGCGAACCCTACTCGCTCGAAGAGCTGTATATCCCAACGACCGTACTGGAAAACCTTCCGCAGGTGGATCTCAATGTTTTTTCCATGTATCAGATCTATGAATTCTACGGCATCCGCATCTCCCGCGTGTGGGAGCGGCTGGAACTGGAGGAGCTTGACCCCATGGAGGCGCGTCTGCTGGACATCGACAGTTCCTTTGCCGTGATGAAGTTCCAGGGTCTGAGCTATGATCAGCACGGCCGGATCGTGGAATACGCCCGCACTTATACCAGAGGCGATAAGTGCAACTTCAGCGTCCATTACCAAAGAGAAGGATAATTGAATCACGATCGCAGGATCATAACGCCGCACGGCGGGCTTCGGCTCGCCGTGCGGCGTTTTATATAATTGTTGTTATTTTTTGTACCAATTTAACAATTCGTGTCCGACCGGGCTTTTCGAAGGCGAATGCTCTGCCTCGGGCGAGCCAAACGAAGTGCTCGGAAAGAGCGAAAATATGCCATATTTTGCTGCTTCACAGGCCTTGCAATTGCCGCGCCTGTATTCCGCCAAAGTGGTACAAAGTTATTGACAAGTTATATGTAAGATGCTATAGTCAATTTAGCGTGAGAAACCGCTGAATACTATGGTTCTGCTTTGACGGAGCCGTGAAAAAAGGAGAGAACGCCATGAAAACCTGGAAGAAGATCCTGCCGCTTTTGCTGGCTTTGCTGATGCTGGCGGGCTGCGGCGCTCCTGCCGCGCAGGAAACGGTTCCTGTTCCCGCGGCCCCTGCAGACGTCGCGTCTGCCGATACCGCAGAGGACGGCGACTACAAGGTGTTGAATGTCGGCCGTATGGCTGAGCTGTTCGACATGGATTCCACGATCGCCACGGAAGCCGACTGCTTGGAGGTTATCTCCGCGATCATCGAACCGCTCTTCGTCACTGCTGCGGACGGCACGCCGGTCAACGCGCTGTGCGCATCCTATGAGACGAACGAGGAATCTACTGAGTATGTGTTCCACATTCGTGAGGACGCCAACTGGATGAACGGCGTACCCGTCACGGCGGACGACTTTGTTTTCGCATGGCGCCGTCTGGTCGATCCCGTGACTGCCTCCGAATACAGCTTCATGATGGAAGTGGCGGCCGTGAAGAACGCAACGCCCATTATCAGCGGCGAGCTGCCCATCGAGGAACTCGGCGTCAGCGCTGTGGACAGCAAGACCCTGAAGGTCGAGCTGGATCATCCTGTTTCCTATTTCCTGAACCTGATGACCTTCCCCAGCTTCTGTCCGATCAACGAGGCCTTTGCCACGGAGCTCGGCAGCGAGTATGCGCTGGGTGCCGACAAGCTGCTCTGCTGCGGCCCCTTCTACATGTCTGCCTGGGACGTGGGCGGCAACACCTATCAGCTCAAGAAAAACCCCAGCTACTATGACGCGGACAAGGTCAATCTGGACGAAATCAATTTCCAGATCATCAAGGATCCGCAGCAGACGATGCTTGCCTATGAAAACGGCACGCTGGACTATGTCCGCCTCTCCGGCGACCAGATCGTGAAGTACCAGACCATGGACGGCTTTACCCGCATCGAAGAGGGCTATCTGTGGTATCTCTCCCCCAACCTCAATCCGAAGAGCGAGAAGTATTCCTGCGGCCTTGAGAACGAAAACCTGCGCATGGCCATCGCACTGAGCTATGACAAGGACGTGATCTGCTATGAGATCCTGCAGGACGGCTCCACGCCCGCCGACTTCGCGATCCCGAACCGGCTGGCCATCGGCCCGGACGGCAAGGACTTCCGTGAGACCTCACCGCTCTACCTGCAGACCGACAAGGCCAAGGCCCAGGAGTACTGGGAGGCAGCCAAGAAAGAGCTCGGTGTGGACGAAGTCACGATCGAGCTTCTCTATGACGACTCCGACTCCACGCCGCTAATTGCCCAGTTCCTGCAGAGCGAGATCGAGAACAATCTGCCCGGCGTACACATCAACCTCAAATCTCAGCCGAAGAAGAGCCGTACCGAACTGATGCAGAACCGTGAGTATCAGCTCGGCCTGACCCGTTGGGGCCCGGACTACGCCGACCCGATGACCTATCTGGACATGTGGACGACCGGCTCGACCTACAATTACGGCGAGTGGAGCAATGAGGAATATGACAAGCTGATCGCGGACGCCAACGGCGATCTTGCCAACCGGTACGAGGAGCGCTGGGAGGCGCTCAAGCAGGCCGAGGCACTCGTGATGGAGCACGCTGTGATCCTTCCGGTCTACCAGAAGGGTACTGCCGCCATGGTGCGGCCCGGCATCACCGGTCTGGCCTTCTTCCCCGTCGGTGTGGGCACGATCTACAAAGACGTGGATGTGAACTTCTGATACAGCATTCGTACAGCAAATCCGTTAAAGGGCGGCCGCGCTTCATCGGTTGCGCGGCCGCCCTTCGTAAAGGGGAAAAAGTATGTTTAAGTACGTCCTCAAACGGGTGCTGATCTCGGTGGTCACTGTCCTCATTATTCTCGCCGTTCTCTTTACCATGCTTCACAGCATGCCGGGCAGCCCCTTCAACGACGAGAAGATCACCGCGGTGCAGCGGGCAAATCTCGAGGCCAAATACGGCCTGGACAAGCCCCTTCCCGTTCAGTTTGTCAATTATCTCAAGGCCATGCTCTCCGGGGATTTCGGCGTTTCCTATGTCATCCAGAAAAATATGCCCATCGCCTCGCTGCTGCGCGCACGCATTATGGTTTCAATCCGCATCGGGGTGCAGGCGGTGGCGCTCGGCACACTCATCGGGCTGCTGATGGGGATTGTGGCTGCGATGAAGCGCAACTCCTTCCTGGATACTTTCGCCACGGTGGTCTCCGTTATCGGCGTTGCCTTTCCCTCCTATGTGTTTGCCATGGCCATGAGTTATTTTATCGGCTTCCGCCTCGGCTGGCTGCCGCTGCTGTACAGCACGGCGGACGCCGCGCGCTCGACCGTGATGCCCACGATCTCGCTAAGCATGTTTTCCATGGCTACCGTCGCGCGCTTTGCCCGGACCGAAATGGTGGAGGTCATGGGCTCGGACTACATGCTGCTGGCCGACTCGAAGGGCATATCGTCGTTTCGGCTGCTCGGCGTACATGGTCTTCGCAATGCGCTGATCCCGATCGTCACGGTGCTCGCGCCCCTGACGGTCGAGCTGATGACGGGAAGCCTGGTGGTGGAGCAGATTTTTGCGATCCCCGGTATCGGCAGCCTGCTGGTGTCGGCGATCCAGTTCAACGACTATAACGTCGTGCTGGCGGTGGTGTTCGTTTACAGCATCATGTTCATCTCTGTGATGCTGATTGTGGACATCCTTTACGGTGTGATCGACCCGCGCATCCGTCTGGCAAAGGAGGATGCTTCAACATGATGACGGCAAAGGAGTATGCCTCTCTCGTAGAGAAAGAGGATTTCGTACCGGCACAGAACCGGGATCTCGGCATCGATAAGGTTTACAGTGCACAGAGCTTCTGGAAAGACGCGCTGGGCCGCTTCGTCAAGAACCGCGGCGCGGTGTTCGGGCTTGTAATGATCGTGCTCATCGTATTCATGGCCTTTGCCGGTCCCGCGCTGAGCGGCTATAATTACCGCACGCAGGACATGTCCCAGCGCAACCTGCCGCCGCACATCGCGGGCTGGGAATCCGCTCCGGTTTTTTCCGGCGTCTATACCCAGTATGTCAACGGCGAGCCGATCCGCAGCAACGTCTATACCCAGAAGGGAATCGAGGATGTGACGCACATCTTCGGGACCGACGCCCTTGGCCGCGATCAGTTTGCGCGGACGTGGACCGGTACGCGCGTTTCGCTGTATGTGGCGCTGGTGGCCATCCTTATCGACACCTTTGTCGGTATGAGCTTCGGGCTGGTCTCCGGCTATTATGGCGGAAAGCTTGACTTCTTCCTCCAGCGAATCGTTGAGATCCTCTCCACGATCCCCACGACAGTGATCGTGACGCTTCTGATCGTGGTGATGAAGCCGGGCCTGACCAGCATCACCGTGGCTCTGATGATCACTGAGTGGATCGGCATGAGCCGCGTGACTCGTGCCCAGACCCTGCGGCTGAAGGAACGGGAATTCGTCCTCGCTTCCCGCACCCTGGGTGAAAGCACCTTTTCGATCATTTTCCGGGAAATCCTGCCGAACATCTTCGGCCAGATTATCGTCATGTGCATGATGACGATCCCGAACGCCATCTTCACCGAGGCCTTTCTGGCATTCATCGGCCTGGGCATCCCCGCTCCTCTGGCAAGCCTCGGCTCGCTGATCAGCGACGGCTTCAAGTCCATGACCATGTATCCCTTCCTGGTGCTCTTCCCGGTCACGGTGCTGGCACTGCTGATGCTGAGCTTCAACCTGATGGCCGACGGCCTGCGCGACGCCTTTGACCCCAAGATGAAGGAGATGTGAGCATGGAAAAGACATTGACGATCCGGGATCTCCGTATCTCCTTCCAGGCAAGCGGCGGTACGGTGCGCGCCGTGCGCGGTGTGGATCTGGACCTTTATCAGGGGGAAACGCTCGCCATCGTGGGCGAGTCCGGCTCCGGCAAAAGCGTGACCGTCAAGGCGATCATGGGAATTGTCAGTTCCAACCAGATTGTTGAAGGCGGGACAATCCTTTATCGTTGCCGGGAGAAGGATGAATGGACGGAGCGGGATCTTCTGCGTCTGTCCCGCCGCGAGATGCGCCGGCATATCAACGGCACGCATATTGCCATGGTCTTTCAGGACCCGATGACCTCGCTCGATCCTACGATGACGATCGGCATGCAGCTGATGGAGGGGATGATCCAGCATCTGCACCTGTCCAGAGCGCTGGCCCGCCGCCGGGCGATCGAGCTGCTGGAGCTCGTCGGCATCCCGGAGGCAGAAAAGCGGATGCGGAACTATCCCCACCAGCTCTCCGGAGGCATGCGTCAGCGCGTGGTCATCGCCATTGCCCTCTCCTGCAGCCCGGACATTCTGATATGCGACGAGCCGACGACGGCACTGGACGTTACGATCCAGGCCAAGATCCTGGAACTGATCCAGGAGATCCAGCGGAAAACCGGCATTTCGGTAATCTATATCACACATGATCTCGGCGTCGTGGCGAAGGTGGCGGACTATGTGGCCGTCATGTATGCCGGGCGCATTGCGGAAAAAGGCACGGTGGAGGACATCTTCTACGACCCGCGCCATCCCTATACCTGGGGGCTGCTCAGCAGCATGCCGGACATCTCCGATGAAAGCAGCGAGAGGCTTTACACGATCCCCGGCTCGCCGCCGAGCATGGTAGACCTGCCGGCGGGCGATCCGTTCGCCCCACGCAACGCCTATGCGCTGGAAGCGGATTATAAGGCGGAGCCGCCAATGTTTCAAATCAGCCAGACACATTATGCGGCAAGCTGGCTGCTGGACGAGCGCGCGCCCAAGGTGGCGATGCCCGACTCGCTGCGCCGTCGCATCGAAAGCATGAGGGGAGGGGAAAGAACAGATGGCTGAACACCTTCTGGAAGTGGAGGGCCTGAAGCAGTACTTCCGCGTCAGCAAAAAATTCACGGTCAAGGCGGTGGACGGCGTCTCGTTCTATATTGACGAGGGAGAGACCTACGGCCTCGTCGGCGAATCCGGCTCTGGCAAATCCACGATCGGCCGCTCAATCATTCGTCTCTACACGCCGACCGCGGGCCGCGTTCTCTTCGAGGGCGTGGAAATCTCCGGCCATCTTGGCGCGGCGGAGACGCGGCACCTGCGCACCCGCATGCAGATGATCTTTCAGGACCCCATGGCCTGTCTCAATCCGCGCAAAAAGGTGGGAGATATTATCGCTCAAGGCCTTGATGTGCATCACCTCTATGTCAATGCTGACGAGCGGCAGGAAAAAGTCTACCGCATTATGGAGCGCATTGGACTGGACCGGGAGCACGCCAATCGCTATCCCCACCAGTTCTCCGGCGGCCAGCGCCAACGCATCGGCATCGCCCGCGCGCTGATCATGGAGCCCAAGCTCGTCATCGCAGATGAGCCGATCTCCGCACTGGACGTCTCGATCCAGGCGCAGGTGGTCAACCTGATGAAGGACCTGCAAAAGGAGCTCGGCGCGGCCTATCTGTTCATTGCGCACGATCTGTCCATGGTCAAGTACATCTCTGACCGCATCGGCGTGCTGCATCTGGGGCATCTGGTGGAGACCGGGACGACGAAGGACATCTTCGATCGTCCGCTGCATCCCTATACGCAGAGCTTGCTCTCTGCTGTTCCGCACCCGGACCCGCGGGTGGAGAAGCAGCGTACAGCGATCGCCTACGATTACAAAAGCTCCGGCATCGACTACACCAAGGGCAGCTATCACGCCGTCAGCGAGACACACAGCGTCCTCGCAACGGACGCGGAATTTGCCCGCTGGTCGGCACGCTGAGGGCAAAACTGGATAGAAAAGAAGGCTGACGGTGCTCCGTCAGCCTTCTTTTGATTGTGAGGCTCAATAATCGAACTGCCTGTAGTAACGTCGGATCGAGAGCGGGTGACGCAGGAACAGCTCCATATAGGCGTCCACGCGATTGTTGACCGCGTGCATCACGAGATGCGAGATGCTGCCGCGGAACTCCTTTCGAATTCCCTCCAGCTCCAGCTCGGCCGTGTCGATGATTGTGTAGTTGGCGCAGACACGAGGCAGAAAGCGCGCGACGCGTTCTGCAAGCGGGCGCTGTTCGTCCTCGCCGATGAAGAGCGTGACGGGTGTGTCGGCGACGATGATCTCCTGCATGCCGTGGAAGAACTCCTGACAGCTGATAGACTTGGTGCGGATCCACATCTGCTCTTCCCAGTAGCACATGGCGTAGGAGTAGGTGGCTCCGTACTGGTTGCCCGAGCCGATGAAGTAGTGCGGCAGATCGGGCCGCTCGCGGTGGAAAGCGACTGTCTTTTTCGCGTACTCATATGCCCAGGCGTCCGCAGCCTTTTCTACCTCTGCCAGCGCGAGGGCGAGATGGGCCTCGATCTCGCAGTTGTACTCCTCATAGGCGGCGAACTCGCCGTTTTTGTACATGAGATAGTTTGCGACCATATAGAACTTCAGCTGCTCGTTCTTAGGATAGAGGATCAAATAATCCTGCTTGTCCGGCGCAGTTAGTGTCGAACCCGGCGTGTCGATAAAGGCGAAGATCTTGCCTCCGATTTCCCGGACGCGCTCGACGAGCCGCACCATCTCCTTGGTGTCGCCGGAAACCGAGGAATAAATGACCACGGACCGTTCGGTAAAGCGGCGGTTGCCGGTGGTGAGAAACTCCGCGGCGTTTTCAACATAGATGGGCAGAGAAGAGCGGCCGCGCATATAGACCTCCACCTGCATGGCGGAAGCATAGGTGCCGCCGATGCCGATAAAATAGATCCCGTCAAAGCCTTCCTCCCAGATTCGGTCGATGACCGCCTCAATCTGGGGACGGAGCGCCAGAGCGCCCTGCACGCTTTCAATCGCTTCTTTTTCATCAAAATTGCGAAGGCAAGGACCCTCTGTCTCCTGCCATTTTTTCGCTTCAAAACTCATAGTACGACTCCTTAATAGAATTCTCCGTCCGTCTCCAGTCCGAGGAAGAAACGGAGTGTGGTCTGAATAGCCCGGTCCCAGTATGGCCAGGCATGCTCGCCGGGTCCCTCGCTATAGAAGTGTCCGTATCCGGCCTCCTCCGCCGCGAGACGGAAGCGCCGGTTATGCTCGTAAAGGAAGTCCTCCGTGCCGCAGAGCTGAATCAACCGCGGCCGGTCAGCCTGTGCGGCGGCGCGCCGCACCAGCGCGATCGGATCGTCCTCCTCGGGCAGCTCGCCCGTCGGGTAGAGCGCGTCAAACTCGCCCGGCTCGATCTCCGGCAGCATCCCTGCGCGAGCCTCGTCGACAAAACGGCGGAAGTCCAGCACGCCCGAAAGAGCGGCGATCGTGCCGAAGCGCTCCGGTCTGCGCAGACCGATCTTGAGCGCACCGTAACCGCCCATGCTCTCGCCCGCGATCATGCAGTCCTCGCGCGGCCGCCTGAGCGCGAACCATTGCTCGCACAGCTGCGGCAGCTCGTCGGCAACATAGTGGAAATAACGCGGAGCGGCAGGATAGTCGCAGTAAAAGCTGCGCTGTGCCTCGGGCATGACGACAATCAGATTGAATTTTTTCGCGTAGTATTCGATTTTTGAAAAGCGCAGCCACTCGTCGCAGTTGCCTCCGAGGCCGTGCAGCAGAAAGAGCAGCTTCGGCGTCCCGCCGAGCAGCGGCGTGACGTCGTTGGACGCATCCGGCAGGATCAGATTGATCCGCGTGGTGGTTTTCAGCTCTTCTGAATAAAAGATGCCGCTAAAGCTTCCCATGTTTGCTCCTTTCAGCGCTCGACGATCAGCTCTTCTTCACCGCCCTCGGGAATCAGAACGCGCTGCAGCGCGATCACACGTCCCTCGCTATCAAGATACTCCCGCTCGAGACACAGGGCGGCGCGCTCCTCCCTGAGCCGCAGGATGCGCAGATCGCGCCGCTCAAGCTCGACAAGCTCAAGACTCTGGCGTGCTGTATGAACGCCCGGGAGGGGCAGCTTCCACAGCGAGCCGCGTTCGGGCAGCGGCACCCGCTTCCGTTCGGTGCCGTGTCCGGGCAGCACCAGTTCCTCAAGGAACAGCGGATCCCCACCTCGGCTGTAAAGACGGCGCAAGCACAAAAGCTCCTCCTCCTCGCTGACGGAAAAGCGAGCGGCGTAATACGTGCCCGCCGGGCGAAGCTGCCGGCTGCAGGTCCTCATGCGCAGACGCTCGGCGTCAACGGAGGGACTGGAATAAGCGTTCATCTCTGTGCGGCGGCTTTACCATCCGCCGAAATAGCCCAGCGTCACGGTAGCGTTTGCCGCGCCCTTTGCCATACAATCCTCCAGCGGCAGTCCTTCAACAAGGCCGAAAAGGAACCCGGCGATATAGCTGTCGCCCGCGCCCATCGTGTCGACGAGCTTTTCACAGGGGACGATGCCGAAGCTGTGGAAGCGCTCACCGTCAAAGCAGAGGCTGCCCTTCTCGCCCAGCATCGCGACGACCAGCCGCGGTCCTCGCGCATGGTAGTCTCTCATTTGCTCGCGCAGCGCACCGGTATCCCCTCCGTCGCTGGAGAAAAACAGTACGTCCGTAAAAGGCATGGCCGTCTGCGCTGCCTCATCCTCGGGGCGCGTGGCGCAGTCGAAGGCTGTCTGCATCCCGCGGCGCTTGAGCTTGCAAAACTGACCCTCCACCTTGCCCCAAAGATCGCAGATCACCATATCGTGCGTGCAGATGAAGGAAAGATCGTCCTCCGAGAGCACGTAATCGGAAAGCACGCCCTCGTCGTAATCGCCGAAAACGCGCTCTCCGTCAATCAGACTGACCTGCGTGACGGCAGTCTTTCCCTCGCGAACGGACAGGTGCGAAACGTCCACACCCTTCTCGGCAACGGCGCGGCGCATCAGCGCGCCAAATTCATCATTCCCGACCGGGCCGATATAGGAGGCCTCGCCGCCCAGACGCACGGTGTAGACGGCCATATTGACCGGACCGCCGCCCGGATAGGCTTTTCCGCCCTCCACATTTTGATAAAAATCCACGCAGTTGCTTCCAACCGCAGCAAGTTTCATGTTCTCACCTCTCAAAGCAGCAGACGTATCCTGTCTGGCCGCAGGATCACGCGGTGGTTTTCCCTCAGAGATCCATCGTCCTCATACCCGAAGCCGCAGACCTGGATCAGCGCTTTCCCCTCCGGAACAGAGAGCAGCGCAGCCTCTTCCTTCCGTGCACGCAGGATGCCGATACGAAGCGGCCCCGCTTCGCTGTGGGGAGCGGCCATTGCGGAGAGCAGCGCGGCGCCGCGTCCATCGCATTCTTCGCCTGGCGCGTACCGCAGGACGCGGCTCTCCAGTGCGATCGGCGTCCGTTCCGAGCACCACAACGCCCGAACGTCAAGCCACTCGCCGCCCTCCTTTTCCGGAAGGGGGAGCTTCGGCGAATGCTCCCAGACGTCCAGCAGCTCACCGTGCGGGCGCAGCGCTTTTCGGCGCAGCGTTTCATACAGACTCTCTTTGCCCGCCGCGTTCCATTCCGGACGAGGCGGCGCCACCGTATAGCCCGAGCCGCCCAAAGCGACGAGCCGTCCCGCAGCGGTAAGACGCTGCAGCGCTGTGCGCAGCGTGCCGCGGCTGACTCCCCATTTTTCGCACAGAAGGCGCTCGCTTGGCAGCCTCCTGCGCGGGGGAAGGGAAAGGAGAAGGACTTCCAGTGACTCCGCGGCGAACTCGCCCGGAGTGGGCACACGCGACATTTTCATCCTTCTCCCTCCTTCTGCCCCCCACCGCGGCAAAAGGCTTGCCGCGGCGGGGCGTATTGCTTGTTGCTTGATTTGCTTCTGATCTTCTCAGATCAGGCGCTCTGCTGCTCCTTCTTGTTCTTGCGATCCCAGAAGTAAAAAGCAGGCAGACCGGTGGCGACAGCGATCACAGCGCAGAGGATAGCCGGGATGGGGGCGTAGGTCAGCTCGCCCCAGATCAGCGTCAGGGTCATAAAGCTGGCGATGATGGGCATGATCAGTCCGCCGGGCATCTTGTAGCTGGGCTTGTAGTTTTCCTTCTTGCGCAGCACGAAGATCGTGCAGAAGGTGGCAACGTTCTTCAGCAGGGCCACCATGGTGAAGTAGCCCAACAGATCTTTCAGCGTTGTGGCGAAGATCAGGACGATCGCCACGGCGCACTGGACGATGATGGAGAAATAGGGGGTCTCAAATTTGGGGTGGACCTTGGCAAAGGACTTGAAGAAAAGATTGTCCTTCGCCATGGCATATTCGATGCGGGGCTGGTACATGATGCAGCTGGACAGAGAACCCATCACGACGATGATTGCCATGATCGCCACGGCGGTGCCGGCGAAGTGGCCGATGCCGGGCAGCTTGGAAGCCAGCAGAGCGATCGGGGCGTCGGAAGCGGCCAGCTCGTCCACGCTCAGGATGCCGGAAGCAACAAAGGTCAGCCCGCCGTAGAGAGCGAGAACGATGACCGCGGTCAGGATCAGGCCCTTGGGCATGTTCTTCTGAGGATTGCGGATCTCACCGGACATGTAGCAGGGGGCACCCATGCCGTCGTAGGACCAGGTGGTGGAGGCGATGCCGGCGATCAGCGCGGCAACTCCGCCGGTGGCGGCACTGGAGAGCCGCTCACCCGAGAGCAGCAGGCTGCCATTGAGATGGAACAGACCGATGCCGATGATCAGGGCAAAGGGCAGGATCTTCAGTGCGGTGATGAAGGTCTGGAACGCACCGCCGTTTTCCACACTGCGCAGATGGACGAACATGAAGATCAAAACGAAGACTACGGCGATCAGGCGAAGCACAAAGCCGTGGATCGGTATGAAGTAGGCGAGGTGGTTCACGATTGCCAGCGCCATGATGGAGATGGACGGGGGGTCCGTGGCCCAGAAGCTGATCCAGCCGCAGAGGAAAGCCAGGGGGCGGGAACCGGCCTCACGGAAGTAGACATACTGGCCGCCGTCTTCCGGGAAGGCCGAGGCCAGCTCGGCATAGCAGAAGTTGGCGGGGATCTGGAGCAGACCGCCAATGATGAAAGCCAGGAACAGGAACAGGGAGCTTCCGGCCGCATTGGCGACCTCGGACAGGGACGAGAAGATACCGGAGCCGACGGTCGTGCCTACACCGAGGGCAATGACCGCGCCCAGACCTAACTTTCGGCCCAGTTCTTTGTTGGATTCAGACATGATGATCCTCCTTTGAATTTTGCTTCTTATGATACAGAATGCTGGGGCTGCGGCGTCCGCTTTGGCCGGGCGCCGTCAAAGGCGCAGGCGCTTTCTTGCAGGAAAGGCCAGCGCTTTTCGCGCTGCTTTACGGTCCTGTCATCCCCCCTCCACTTATGATACAGAATGATGGGGCTGCGGCGTCCGCTTTGGCCGGGCGCCGTCAAAGGCGCAGGCGCTTTCTTGCAGGAAAGGCCAGCGCTTTTCGCGCTGCTTTACGGTCCTGTCATCCCCCCTCCACTATGACCAGAATCTCCCGCCGTGCGGGGCCGTCGAATTCGCAAAAATATACGTCCTGCGCGCCGCCTCTTTCCAGCACGCCGCCGCGGATCAGGAAATGGCAGTGATTGCCGGTCAGCATGGCTTTGAGATGCCCGGTGGGGTTGCCTGCCGTCGAGCCGTAGTCGCGCAGCATGCGTGCGTGACAGTAGGGCCGCTCCTCCGGCGCGAAGAGCGCCAGCGCGGTCTGGATGTCGCTCTCAAGGCATTCCAACGCTTCGTTGACGGTCACGCCGGTCGTCGTGTGGCGCGTGAGAACCGTCACCATGCCCTCCTGCACTCCGCTCTCGAGGACGATCTCCTCCACGCGCGGCGTGAGCACAGTCATTTCGTTATAGCTTTTGGTGCAGAGCACCAGCGTCCTGACAAACATCATGCACCGTCTCCTTCACCGAGAAAAACAAGGGCGTTCTCCCCGCGGATCAGTTCCAGCGTACTATCGCGCAACCCCAGCGTGCCCAGCGCTTCAGCCATGCGGATCTGCTCAAAGCGCGGATTGTCCGAGCCGAACATCACCTGATGGCGAAGCGACCGGTCGATCCATGTGAGCGGGATATCGCGGGTGAAGCACTGCGTATAGAACTCCCGCGCGTTGTCGAAGTAGAGCGCGGCGGTGTCCGCGTAAACATTGGGATATTTCAGCAGCAGCATCGCCGTCTCCCGAATCCAGGGCCAGCCGAAGTGCCCCAGGCAGATCCTCAGACGGGGATGCTTTTGCACCAGAGCCTCGAAGCGGAGGGGATGACCGTATTCCGCAAGCGTATCTTTTTCCCAGGACAGTCCCGCATGGAACAGCACGGGACGGTCATGCCGCTCACACACAGCCCAGAGCGGCTCGAGCGCAGGATCGGCCGGGTCGAAGCGGGAACGCCCGGGATGGAGATTCAAGCCCTTGAGCCCCAGACGCGTAAAAGCGTCTTCCAGCCTGCCCGGAGCATCGCCGTCGTGCGGGTCGACCGAGGCCAGGCCCCAGAAGCGCTCCGGCGCGAAGGAGACGAGCTGCGCAACTTCCTCGTTGCTCACCAGAGTCTCGCCCATCTGAGTTGAATAGTCCTGAGCCAGCAGACAGAGACGGTCGAGAGAGGCGCAGCGCATCTGGTTGAACACATGTTCCAGCGGCGCAAGACCGTTGCGGTGGATGTCCAGCTCGCAGTGGCGCAGCTCCTCGCGCGCGGCGTCAGCATTGATCGGCTCATAAAAAGCCGGGTGAACGTGGATATCGATCGTCATACCTTGCCTCAGATCCCCGCGGCAGCCATCATGGCGCGGACATTGTTCACGGCGCGGCGCGCATAAAAGCGCGGCTCGTTGATGTAACCGGTGACCAGCTCCAGCGTGGCAGTGCCCTCGTAGCCGATCCGCTTCAGTTCACAGAAGAGTTCGCCCAGCGGCATGCTCCCCTCGCCGGGAAGAATGTGGCTGTCGGTGCCCTGCTCGCCGTCGATGATGTGCAGATGATCCATCTTCGCACCCAGCTTGTCGAAATAGGCCATGATACTCTCGTGCTGCACAAAGGGGGGGACAACGTCGCACATGCCTACGATCCAGGGATTATCGACACGGCGAAACAGCTCGACTAAATCGTTGGCGCGGGTGAAGAAATTGGACTCATAGGGAGTCAGCGCCTCGACCGTGAGCTTGACCTCGCACTTTGCGGCGTAGTCGCCCAGCTCACGGATGGTTTTCTCCAGGCGCGGCCACAGCTCGTCATAGGTGGCAAGATAGCCGCCATTGGCGGGGCTTGTCAGCATAAAGGAGGCGCCCATTTCTTTGGCCATGTCAAGACACAGCTTGAGATAGGCCACGGCGTCCTCGCGCTGTGCTTCCGAGCCGATCATGTAGTTGTACGGATAAGCGTTGTGCTCGGGCGTATACCCCACGATGGGCATTTCATAGCAGTCGATCAGGCGCCGCAGCTGCGTGATCTCGCCTGCCTTAAGGTCATGGGCATAGGCATGGGGCCGTCCACCCCAGAGTTCGATATAATCGTAGCCGTATTCCTTCGCATCCTGAAAGCAGTGCTCCAGCGGATTGCGCTGGTAGCCGGAGGTGAACATTCCGATCTTCATGGCCTTACTCCTTTTATATGTTAAGATTCTTCCGTGACCCAGGGTTCAAATACGGATACGACCTGCGCCGCCACACGCGAGCCGATGCGCATGCATTCGTCGATCGGCTCGTTCCTGAGCAGACCGGAGAGGAAGCCAGCGATATAGCTGTCTCCCGCGCCGACGGTGTTCACGACTTTGCCCGCAGGATAGATCCCGCAAGCGGTCCAGACCTTTCCGTCCCAGGCGAGACTGCCCTTTTCACCGAAGGTGGCCACGGCGAGCTTCATGCCGCGCTGCACCTTGTCCTGCAGAAACTGCTTCACAAAGGCGTCGGACTCGTCATGACAGGAGAAGAAACCAACGTCAACCCAGGGCAGCGTCTTCTCGATGATGGGATCACTCAGGCGGTCGCAGTAATCAAAGCTGATGAGAACCGCCGGATTGTGCGTCTTAATCGCGCCGAGCACACCGTCGGCCTTGCCCCAGAGCGCCGTGTGCACAAGATCGTGCGCCGCGGCAAAGGCGACGTCCTCCTCATCGAATACGATGTGCTCGAGTACGCCCTCCACATATTCGCCGTGTACACGGTCGGTGCCGTTCATATCCATATAGGTGATGGCTGTCGCCCCGTCGCCTATCTTAAGGTGAGACAGATCAAGGCCTTCCTTTTCCAGGGTCTCGACCATCCAGCGGCCATTGTCGTCGCTGCCAGTGGTGCTGATGATCGCGGTTGGTACGCCGAGCTTGCGCAGATTGACGCCGGTGTCCACCACATTGCCGGTCGGGTAGCGCCGATTGAGCGCCTTTCCGTCGATGAAACGATAGACGTCGATGCAGTTGTCTCCGATCATGGCAGCCTTCATTGCAACCGCCTCCTTGACAGATGAGTCACTGTGTTTATTGTACCACTTTCGTCCTATTATAAAAAGGATCGGGCTGTTCGTCAAGAGGAAAAACCGAGTTCGGGGAACAATTTTTCGTTCTGTTTGATTGTTTTATCCCGATCCGAAGGGAGAAAATGCCTGAATCTTATACCACTTTCAGCAGGAACGACAGTTTTGATGGTGCAATTCCGAGCAAGTAGACGAAAAATATTCAAGCTATTGACAATTTTGGACCAAAATGATAGGCTTAACACAGATATCCGGAAACGCTGTGCGCAGGCGCTCCGGAAGCTCATTTTCTATTCTCTCTTCTTGTGATGCAAAGCCGGAAGCCGCGCTGCTTATTTAGAAAACGGTGCGGCTTTTGCACTTTTTCACGACAAACATCAAAGGAGGACGTCATGAAAGCGGAATTGATTTTGAAATCATCCTGTGTTTTTACCGCAGCCGGTGAGCCGCCCTTTGCCGGCTACGTTGCGCTGGGCGGCGGTCATATCCTCGCCGTCGGGCACGGGGAACCGGAGAGCGCGCTGATTGGGGACAACTGCCGCATTCTCGACTGCGGCGACGGCACGATCTGTCCCGGCTTTTTCGACGTGCATTGTTTTTTTACCGGCTATGCTGCGCAGAAGCTCGGTTTGGATGCCGAAAACAGCGCGCAGCAGGACGCCATGCTGCGCGACCGCGAGCGGATCCTGCCGCTGTTTCGCGACTACATGCGCCTGCTCAACAGCCGCGGTGTCACCTCCGTCAAGGAAATGGGCTTTGACGACTTCCACGGCTTTCCCGCGCTGCTGGAAGAGCTGGAGAAAAAGGGCGAGCTGACGCTGCGAGTCAGCTTTATGAGCCAGCCTTTCGACAGGCCGCTCGACCTCGCTTTCGGCAAAGAGATGAGCGCTCGCTTTCACAGCGACTATCTGCGTTTTTCAGGCTATAACCGCATGACCGACGGTTCGATCAGCCAGATGGAGGGCGCTCTCAAACAAGCATACTGCGGTACGGACTGCCTCTGCGCGATCTCCATCGACTGGGACGCTATCGCCGGGGAACTGCGTACGGCGGACGAGAACGGCTTCCGTTTTTCCCTCCACGCGCAGGGAGACGCGGCGATCGCAAAGGTACTGGATCTCTATGAGTGCTGCCGCCGCGACGAAAATGGGCGGCTGATCAACCGTCACAGCATCACGGATCTCGAGTTCAGCGACCCGGAGGATCTTGAGCGCATGGGAGCGCTCGGCGCGATTGCGGAGATCTATCCGCAGATCCAGTCCATCGCTGAGCGGGAGAGCAAGCTGGCCATGATCCGCGAAAAGATCGGCGAAGAGCGCGGCCGCTTTTACTGGAACCGGCGCAAGATGGCCGACAGCGGCGTTCTCCTGAGCTGCGGCACCGATCTCCCGCTGCTGATCGATGACATCCCGGAATCCGTCTATCACGCCGTGGGCGGCTTCTTCCCGGAGGGCGGCGAGCCCTTCAACGGACAGAACACGCTTACCGCCGCCGAACTCCTGACGGCATGGACGCGCGGCGGGGCCTACAACCTTTTTTGTGAAGACAAACTCGGTACGCTTGAGGCGGGAAAAAAAGCGGATATAACGGTCCTCTCGGGTGATCTTTTCGCAGTGCCGCCGTCCGCGGCGCGCACGTTGCGCGTTGTGCTGACACTGCTTGACGGAGAAGAAGTATACAATGCGATGAGCTGAAGGAGAGGTTTTATGAGCCGTATTACCATGCAGGACGTGGCCGTAATGAGTGTGCAGTATGTTCAGCACAGCTTTGACTACTATCTGGATTCCATGGAGCGCTGCGGTCTTCGCCGGGTCGATCTCTGGGGCGGAGCGCCGCACTACTGCCGACTCGACTGCTCCTCCGCGGCCGAGGCCGGCAGCCGCGTTAAAGAGCTGCGGCATCAGATCGAGGATCGGGGGATGCGGGTCGTCATTTACACGCCGGAAACGCTTGGCTATCCCTTCAGCTATTCTGCGCCGGACACGCGGCTGCGAGGGCGCACGGTCGACTTTATGAAGGCCGCCATGGACGACGCGCTTGGCTTCGGCACAAACCGCGTCTTCCTGAACACAGGCTGCCACCTGCGCGATCTGCCGCGCGAAGAGGGCTGGAAACGCACGGTCGAGAGCTTCCGCGCACTTGCTGACGAGGCTGAGGCGCGCGGCGTGCTGCTCGTGCTCGAACAGCTCCAGCCCTATGAGAGCAATCTCGTCATCACGCTCGAGGACATGTCGCGGATGCTGCGGGATGTGGATTCGCCTGCGCTTCGCGTCTGCGTCGATCTTGTCGCGATGGAGGTGGCCGGGGAGCGGCTGGAGGACTATTGCCAGCGTTTTGGAGAGAAGCTGGAATGGGTGCACTATTCCGACAGCCATCACCTGATCCTCGGCGACGGGGATTTCGGCCGTGAGAAGCTGGAGGAGTACGTGCGGATCCTGGAGAAGCACGACTTTGCCAACGGTCTCGATCTCGAGATCAACGACTCGATCTACTGGGAGGATCCGCACGAGTCGATCCGCCGCAGCTGCGAGGTGCTTCGCGACTTCCTGCCGGAAGAGTAGAAAAACGCTTTAGGAGGATGCATGGCACGTTCCCCCTTTTTTTTGCTGCGCGACCGGGGGATGCAGAGACACATTCTGCGTCTGGCCTGGCCCACCATAACAGAGACCGCGCTGCAGACGGTCGTTCAGTATGTGGATACCGCGCAGGTCGGCCAGCTGGGAGCAGCCGCCTCTGCAGCCGTGGGACTGAGCGCCACGACCACCTGGCTTGTTAACGCGCCGCTCTGGGCGGTTTCGACCGGCATTCTGGCCTGTATCTCTCAGGCCAGAGGCGCAGGAGACCGGGAGAGGATGATAAAAGCCGCAGGGCAGGCCAAGCTGCTCGTGTGGATACTCGGCGTCGTGATGACGGTGCTGACGCTGTCGATCAGTCCCCATCTCCCGGACTGGCTCGGGGCGGAGACGGCGATCCGGCGGGACGCGGCGCTGTATTTCGGTATCATCTGCGCGCCCATGCTCTTCCGCGTTTCCGGGATCATCTTTTCCGCTGTCCTGCGTGCCGCGGGAGATACCAAAACGCCGATGTGGATTCATCTGGGGATGAACCTGATGAACATCGTGCTCAATACGCTTCTGATCATGCCGACAAGAGAGATTTCCTTTTTCGGCATAGGGCTGAGGCTTTGGGGCGCGGGCCTCGGCGTTCCCGGCGCGGCGATCGCCACCGCCTCTTCCTTCGTCTTCGGCGGTATCGGAATGTTTCTTGTCGCTTGGCGTGTTGAGGAATGCCGAAGCGCGCGGGCCGTCTATGACCGTGCGGCCATGCGCGCCTGCCTTTCTATCGGCATGCCGCTGGCGGCCGAGCGTATGATCTCCATGTTCGGACAGGTGGTTTTTACGGCGCTGATCGCCCGGCTTGGCATGGTGGCTGTGGCTGCGCATTCGATTGCGATTACCGCCGAGCAGGCATTTTATGTGCCGGGCTACGGCATGCAGACGGCTGCCTCCACGCTGGCGGGCTTTCATTACGGCGCGGGAGATGAAAAGAGGCTGACGGACTATTCCGCCTCGCTTCTTCTGCTGGCGGTTATTCTGATGAGCGCGCTGAGCCTTTTCCTGTTTTTGTTTCCCGCGTTTTTCATGCGCATCTTCACGCCGGATGAGGACGTGATCGCGCTTGGCGCGAGGGTGCTTCGCATTGTCTCGGTGTCCGAACCGTTTTTTGCCGTGGTCATTATTCTCGAGGGTGTCTTCAGTGGGGTGGGTGACGCGCGTGCGCCGCTGCTGTTCTCGCTCTTTTCCATGTGGGGTGTGAGGCTGTGTCTGACAGCGCTGTGCGTGTTCCGACTCGGTCTCGGCCTGGAGGCCGTCTGGTGCTGCATGGTCGCGGACAACCTGACGCGGTTTTTCCTGCTGTTCAGCCGCTTTTGCGGCAGACGCTGGAAACGCGGGCTTCCCATTGCCTCCAACAATCTGTAGTACAACATAGAAAGGAAGATTATCATCATGCTCTGGACTGAAGAACTCTTCGGCGTCAAAAAACCCATCCTTGCAATGCTGCATCTCGACGCGCTCCCGGGAGATCCGCGTTTTCGCAGGGGCACTCCGCTCGGCGAGATCGTGGAGCACGCCCGCGCGGATCTGCACGCCCTGCAGGACGGGGGCGTGGACGGGATCATCTTCTCTAACGAGTTCAGCTTTCCCTATCAGCGCAAAATGGACATGGTCACGCCCGCCGCGATGGCCTATATCATCGGTGCGCTGCGCAGTGAGATCCGCGTCCCCTTCGGCGTGGACGCCATCTCCGACGGCGCAGCCTGTCTCGAGCTTGCCGCTGCGGTGGGAGCGAGCTATGTGCGGGGAACCTTCTCCGGCGTCTATGTAGGAGACGGAGGTCTGTACAACAATGACTTCTCCGCCCTGCTGCGCCGCAAGGCCGCCCTGCCGCTCGACGATCTGAAAATGCTGTACTTCATCAATCCCGAATCCGATCGCAATCTGGATACGCGGCCGCTGGCGGATATCGCGGCGTCTACGATGTCCAAGGCCGCCCCGGACGGGCTGTGTATCTCGGCCAACGCGGCGGGCATGGATGTGGACGAGGAGCTGATCGCGTCGGTCAAGGCCGCAAATCCCGGGGTCGTTGTCCTGTGCAACACCGGCTGCCAGCCGGACACCATCGTCCGTAAGCTGCAGGCAGGGGACGCGGCCGTCGTGGGGACCTACTTCAAGGAAAACGGTAAGCTGGAAAACAGCCGCCATGAAAATGTCCGTGTCGATCTTGAGCGCGTGCGGGAGTTCATGGCAGTGGTTTATCGTTTCCGTGAGACGCTGTGAGGTCGGCGCGATGGGAAAAGCTTATTTTGTCGGCATCGATACCGGCACCAATTCCAGCAAGGGCGCTCTCATCGGCGAGCAGGGCGAGATTCTCGCCCTGCACAGCACGGAGCACAGCATGGAAAATCCCCAGCCCGGTTACTACGAGCATGACGCCGAGCGCGACTGGTGGGGTGATTTCTGTACGATCAGTCGGGAACTGCTGCGCAAGAGCGGCGTGGACGCGAAGGACGTCAAGGCTGTCGGGATCAGCGCGCTCGGCGCAGATTGCGTTCCGGTGGACGAACATTGCCGCCCGCTTCGCAAAGCAATCCTCTACGGCATCGACGCGCGGGCCACGGATGAGATGGCTGAACTGACCGCGCTCTACGGGGAGGAGCAGATCCTGAAATGGTACGGCCGTCCGCTCTGCTCCAGCGACGTGATGCCGAAGATCCTGTGGATCAAGCGCAGGGAGCCGGAGGTCTACGCCAGGACGCACAAGTTTCTCACGGGATCGAGCTACATTACCGCCAAGCTGACAGGCCGCTATGTCGTGGACCGTTTTCTCGGCCTGGCCAGCTTCAATCCGCTGTATGATCCGCAGACACGCAAGCCGGTTCCGGAGTACTGCGCGCCGATCTGCCGACCGGACCAGCTTGCCGAAATCCTCGAGGCGGCGGAGGTCGCAGGCACCGTGACGGCCGAGGCCGCCGCCGAGACGGGGCTTGCCGAGGGGACGCCGGTCATCACCGGAACGGACGATTCGGGCGCCGAGGCGATCAGCTGCGGCGTCGTGGAGAGCGGGAAAATGATGCTGCAGCTGGGCTCGTCAGTCTACATGATCCTCGGCACAGACAGCCTGATCGACGACGAGCGGCTCTGGCGCGAGGAGTTCATCGTCCCCGGCTTATGCGATATCTCGGCCGGAACCAACACGGCGGGCAGCCTGACCAAATGGTTCCGCGACGAGCTGTTTCCGGACGCCCTTGCCGCCGAGCGCTCGGGCGGAGAAAACGCCTATCAGCGCATGTTGGAGGGCGTTGCGGAGATCCCGCCCGGCAGCGAGGGGCTGATCACGCTGCCCTACTTTGCCGGGGAGCGGACGCCGATCAACGACCCCGACGCCCGCGGCGTGCTCTTCGGGCTGACGCTGCAGCATACGCGCGCGCATCTCTACCGCAGCGCACTGGAGGCGGTCGGCTTTTCCGTCAATCAGCAGATTCGAATCATGGAATCCCATCCCGAGGCGCGCATCGACCGGATCATCGCCGTTGGCGGCGGCGCGCAGAATCCGATTTGGATGCAGATTATCGCCGACATTCTCGGCAAGGAGATCTCAACGCCGCAGGTGACGGTCGGCGCCTGCTACGGCGATGCGCTGATGGCGGCGCTGGGCGTCTCTTTTCCGGGCTTTGAGAACTATGCCGCGCTGACGCGCTATGTCCGCGCCGGCAGAACTTACGCGCCCGATCCGAAAGCGCACGCGGCGTATGAGCAATATCAGGCAGTCTACGACGCGCTGTACGATTCTACAAAGGAACTGGCGCACAAGCTCAGTTCTTTTGTAAGAGGATAGCATGGAAGAAACAGCACCTTCGTTTTGGAGGACAACCACTGGCTATGCCATTGGGAAAAAGTGCTTTAGCAATGGACAAAAAGAAAGCTCCCCATTTGAGTAGTTGAATAGTATGCACTCCTGTCGAACCATACATTACATTCTTAGGAGCACATGAAGCATGCGTTAAAAAAGTCAGATATTTAGGGACAAATGTTTATTATGAAAAATGAGTGTGTGCCTTTGATGCCGTATAATCATTGCCTCAAAAATACAATCGTTACAGCTGAAATAATGGGTACTCTTTCAAAAAATGCAGTCAAAAGTGCAGTCAAAACTCTTTGTAGCCCTGTTTTTGTGAAACAGGAAACAGAAAAAAGTCCCTAATTTAGGGACTTTTTTGGCCTCCCCGGCGGGATTCGAACCCACGGCCTTCCGCTTAGGAGTACTGTATTCGAAGGTAGCTGATAAAGCCAGACAGCGTCTAGGTTTTTTCAAAAAAACCACTGAATTAGGTAAAAATAACGTTTGTTCACCATGAGAATTCTGCGAACTCTGCATCAGTTTGCTCACGCATTGTGCAGTCAAAATGCAGTCAAGTGCAGTCAAAAGTGCAGTCAAATTCAAACCCTCACATATCCTTTCACAGAGCGACTTCCAAGTATGTTTTACTGTTTGTTTTTTCTTCTAGAAGATTAACTGTATGGACTGTTGCGCCTGTTCCTGATATACTATGTTCATCATCCTTCATCTTTGACTATTAGACTGACAAAGGAGAAACTATGTCAAAACCATTCCCCGATATAACATGGCCAGTCTTTGAAGTATGCAATGCGAATAAGACAAAAGCCTTTGAAGATATGACACGAAAGCTTTTTAATTCTTATTTGGCGGGAAATCAAACGTTAGTTTCAGATGGGATTAATCCGGGAATTGAGGTATTGCCGGTTTTGGAACCTGAAGCAAAAGATGATGCGCAAAGAAGATGGATTAGTTTTCAATCTAAGTACTTTGAAAAAAACACGAATTATAAGGACATTCTGGATTCTGCAAAACAGATAGTTAAGCATTATAAAGGTAAACTTGATTTAGTGTATTTGTTTTGTAATAATTCCCTTAAGATCTCATGTGATGGATACAAATCAGTTAAAAATCTGCTTGCAGAGGCGGGAATAGAACTACACCCAATAACCAACGAAATGATTCTTGATCTTGTTTCCAAGTATCCTGAAATATATAATTATTATTTTCGGCCAAGAGATATCCCCGATTGTTCTCATGATAATCAATCTAGTTTCACGATTGATCAAATAGTGTATTCGCTGAAAAACAGCCTAGATGCTGGGAAAATGCCTCCGCAAGATCCTGCTCTTTTAGTTGGTCTTATTCAAGAGAAGCTTGATGTTTGCCGAGGTTTTGTTCTTAATATGGAACTGGATCAATTAAAACAGGAATTAGAAAAACTATTTTCTCATGATTTATGCGGAGTTGAGGGAAGTGACACCTTACTGTTTTATCAGAACATTCTGAATATACATGAAAGAAAACCCATTCAAAATACGAACACTGATTTGATGCATAATGCAGAAATTGAATGGTTGAAAGCATTTTATGAAAATACATATGCTATTTCATTTGAGGAGTTCAATAAATACTCGGATGAAATTAGAATTCTCGTAATAGACCAATTGTTTGTCACAAAGCATTGGAACACGATAATATCTCTTCATGATCAATCGCTTACTCTGGGGAGTGCATGGGAACAGATGGAGCTTTACTATGGCCTCTCACTCTTCAATCTGCAGCGTTATGAAGAAGCAAGTGCCGTATTACATGGTTTGTTTGAAAAAACTAAGTGTCCAGCGCATGAAATGTATTCTAAGTTTGCGGATATTCAAGTTATAAACAGTTTGTTCAGAACAGGAATGAATGCAAATGCCGATATGCTTGCCGAACTGGTCTCTTCTTTAGATGCCTATAAATGCATTAAGCAATATCAAGCATCTGATCTTTTGATAGCCTTGCTGACCTTGGAGTCGTATTGTTATCTTGGGTTATCAAAAAAAGAGTATTTGGAAAAGGCCATTTCAACATATGACTCTTTTTCTGAGAGTGTACGCCTTAATGATATCGTTCGATTCTACTATGCATTATCCGTTGAACTTAATGGGAACATAGATAAAGCGCTAGAACTATATGAAACGATGGAATGGAAAGATGACGAAACCATTGCGTATAGATACCTGTTCTGCCTAATCATGATCGGGCAAACCGAAACAGCCTATCAGAAATTCTATCTATTACATGATGTTGCAAAAACAGAAAGGATATATGCACTTTCTTTGCTTGCTCTTCATAAAACAGACGTACAGATGGCTCGAAGTCTAGCAAAGAAGTGGCTTGAAGGGCATTCCAGCGATTTTTTGAGTATTGTTTCATTCATCGTGTATGTGGAAGATCGCGAGATTATTTCTTCGTTGATAATGCCACAATTACATGAGCTTATGACAACAGAAAGAATATCTTGTTTACCTTTTCGTCAACGTATTGAACTGATTATTTGGTTAGCTCAAAACATTGAAATTGAATTGATGGAACAAGTACTTAAAACGATTGATGATGTTAATAACCTGAATGAATCGACAATAGTAGGAATATACCGGTCTTTAGCAGCAGCATGTGAAAAACCGAATGTTTTTATCAACCCGATTCTTGAACCAACTACTATAGCCAAGTCAATTGAAACAATTACTGACAGATTCCTTAATGCAGGGATAAACAGAGAATTGTTTTTGCGAATCAAAATAGCGTGTGTCAATGCCAGACAAAGTTATATTAGCGCATTACAGTATTCAAAAGAATTGTTTGAACTTACTCAAGACGAAACAACCGCTAAAAACATAATTAGTATTCTGGTATTACGTAAAGATAGTAATGAAACTGATTATCACCCATATATTGACATTTTGAAGGATTCTGAAGAACCTGACCAATGCATTACTGTTGCAGCAGGTTTATTGATGATAGGAAAGGAACAAGAAGCTGATTTATACGCATATAAAGCTATTTACTATTTAAACGGAAAAGATGACTTCAGTATCTACAATAGTTTCTTTCAACTTGATAGTTTCAAAATGAGGTGGTTACAGGAGGATGAAGTCGTGCCCATTCGTTCTTCAAAGGGAAATGTGATTGTTACCCTCGAAGCATCTTCTTCAACTACCCAAGAAGCAAAAATGGACGTATGCCTGGATTCAGAAAAAGAATTCTCGCAAGACGGAAATAGAAGCATGGGTGTCTGCCATATAAACTCAACAGATACAGATTATCTCAAAATCAAAAGTGCTGGACTGAATCAAGTTATAAAGCTAAAAAACGGAACATTTCAAGTAAAAAGAATCATCCCCAGGAAAAAATTCTGCAGGGCTTTTGTGTTTAGCAAATTGCAGGCAAACCAAGAGTATTTTTCTGGGGTGATTATTTCCACGTTGCCTGAAAACCCAAAGGAAGCAATAGAACAGCTCCGAAAGCTTAGCGACAGGTCTGAACAAGCAAATACGAACCTGAAGATGTATCATTTTGAAGATAGTACCAATCTTGGCCTGCCAATTGAAGTTGTTGGATTTATGGATTATGATCGCTATCTTGGTACATCAAAGTATTTATTATTTCAACCTGATGAAGCTTTTTATTCTGGTGAAGTTGTTTACAGGTTTGATAGTGGAGAAGGTTTGAAGTATGTCATTACACTTTCAACTCTTGTGCTACTTAGCATATTAAATAGACTTGATGTTCTGGATGTAATTAAGCAGAACATTATTATTCCAAAGAGTTATCTTCCTTTTTTTCATGATTTATTTGAAAAGGCACTTAATGATCAAGCAATGGACGCCAAAACGCTCTATTTCGATGGAGATAAAACCATATTGTCTGACCAAGACCCCACTATCCCCGAAATATGGGAACGGATAGTACGTTTCTGCGACGATTGCGAAACTTATGAAATAATAGATCAAGAACGAATAGATTATTACATTCAAGAGTCATTAAGAGGTGAAGACTTATTATCAGCATTCAAATTGAACGTTATTCAATTAGATGCTTTGATACTATCAAGCAGAGAGTCTGCGATGTATCTATGTGATGATCTCTTTTTTCGTAAATTAGCCAACTGGGCTGGCATCAAACACTGTAATACAGCTTCGCTCCTATTGCTACATGACGATCAAGAATATATCGATTCATTTGTGAAGGAACTATCAAAAACGAACTATATATATGTACCTTTGGCAGGGGTTTCATTCAGCACAATCCAAGCGATGCAGGATGATATGTTAACTGGTAAAAGAAAAAAAGAACTGAACGCAGGGTGGATCCATCAATACTATGCTGCAAGAGAAGCTGTTCTAAACGAATTAATTAAGGATGAATTGTTCCATATGCAAATAGTGGATAATACCGATGAGTCAGTGACGGATGATAATAGTTAAAATATCACTCTATCATTTACATATCGATCTTTAGACAATACTATGCAAGTATTGGCACAACGCTCGTCTGTAAATCCGGTATTATACTAGAGATATCCGTATCTGGAGATAGCCATTCCTCTGCCCTACTGTAAGGCACAATAACCGGCATGCGCGGATGAATCTCCCGGATGTTGGATGCAGCATCCTGTGACAGTATAGAGAAGCAGGGCAGTCGCTGCTGATCGGATGTCTTAATGTACAGACCTGCCAAGTACAAAGGTTCTCGATTCTCAGCATAGAAAGCGTATTTATCTTTTTTGTTCTTGTCTGTCTTATGCCACTCAAAGTAGCAGGAGGCCGGAATCAGGCAGCGCCGGTCGTTGATGCTGGTGCAGAATAGCGCCTTTTGCGGTTTCGTTTTTCAGCTCCAGAGTTGCGGTTTCACTGCGGGTGTTAAATACCAGCATGCCTTTGGTTGGATGATTGAAACCCCATTGCATGGGGAACGCTCCAATCTTCCGATGAGCCGCGGATGGGGCAATGACCGGGGCTATACAGATTCCTTGATCCAAGAACGCGATGTTCATGAAGAGAAATTCCGCAAACCAAGCAGGAAATTCCACTCTGATTGGGAGCTTGCCAATTTCTGCCATGGTGGCGATTTGGACGAAGATTGATGACTTAATAATTGTATTTATTTCCACCGCCCCGCAGGGGATGACTGCGGGGCGGTGCTATGTCAGCCGGAATATAGCCGCCGCGCCATTGATTTTTCCCGGGGAGGTGATATACTTTTGTCAGCAAATCCATCCCGAGAGAGCGGCGACATGCAGAGTACCGACCACAAAACCAAACAGTATCTGATGACGGAGGGGCCCATCCACCAACGGGTCCTGCGCTACGCGATCCCGGTGTTCATCGGGTATCTGTTCCAGCAGCTGTACAACACCGCCGACGCGCTGATCGTGGGGAACCTGGTGGGGCGCAACGCCCTGGCCGCCGTGACCAGCACGGGCTCCATCGTCTATTTGGCCGTGGGCACCTTCACCGGGTTCTCCATGGGCGCGGGCATCGTGATCGCCCGGTATATCGGCGCGGAGGATTCGGAGAAGACCTCCCAGACCGTCCACACGGCCGTGGCCATGGGGCTGTTCTTCAGCGTGCTCTTCACGGCGCTGGGGGTCCTGTTCTCGCCGGTGATCCTGCGTGCCATGGGTACGCCGGAGGACGTGTTCGCCGACGCGGCCCTGTATCTGAAGATCTATTTCGCAGGCTGCACAGGCCTGGTCATGTACAACATCTTCGTGGGCATCCTGCAGGCCAGCGGCGACTCCACCCATCCCCTCTATTACCTCATCACCAGCTCCGCCATCAACGTGGTCCTGGACATCACCCTGATCGGCGTCTTTCACATGGGCGTGGACGGGGCGGCTCTCGCCACCATCGTGTCCCAGGGGATCGCCGCGCTGCTGGTCATGATCCGCCTGCTGCGCCAGTCCGGGGACATCCGCATCTCGTTCCGCAAGATCGGGTTCCACTGGCGGCGGCTCCGGGAGATCGTGCTGTTCGGCCTGCCCACAGCGGTGCAGAACACGGTGATCGACTTTTCCAACGTGCTCATTCAGTCCTATATCAACTCCTTCTCCGCCGCTGCCATGGCGGGCATCGGCGCCTATGCTAAGGTGGAGGGCTTCGCCTTCTTGCCGGTCACGGCTTTCTCCATGGCCATGGCCACCTTCATCTCCCAGAACATCGGCGCCCAGAAGCTGGACAGGGTGAAGGAGGGCATCCGCTTCGGCCTGCTCTGCTCCGTGGCGGCTGTGGAGGTCGTGGGGATCATCATGTTCCTCTTCGCGCCCCAGCTGGTGGCCGCCTTCAACCAGGACCCCAACGTCATCGCCTACGGGGTGCTCCGGGGCCGGGTCTGCTCCTTGTTCTTCTGCCTGCTGGGCTTTTCCCACGTGTCCGCCGCCGTGTTCCGGGGCCTGGGCAAGCCCATGGTGCCCATGCTGGTCATGCTGATCTGCTGGTGCGCCGTCCGGGTGCTGGTGCTGATGACCATCGGGCAGATCTACCACAACATCCTGCTGGCCTGCTGGATCTACCCTATCACCTGGGGCATGAGCACCGTCGTGGACCTTGTCTATCTCGGCCACGTGCGCAAGAAAGGGTACGCCCTGTAGCGGGCAAAGCCCTTCAGTCTGGTAAAAAACTAAAGCAAAAAGGATACGCCCTGTGAGCGGCGTATCCTTTTCTGCAATCGTATTTGCGCTGCTTTAGTCCAGCAATCCCTTGTCGATGATCTGGAAGTTGGCCCGGTGGATATAGAGGGCCTTGCCGTCGATCATGAGCTTGGTGAACTTGGGCAGATCCTCCTGGACCTCCCAATAGACCTTGTTCCCGGAGAAAGCGTAGATGGGCGCGCCCATCTGGGACTTGATGACCACCACCATGGGCTTGCCGAAGGCGTTTTTGATGCTGTTCACCTTGCCGGCGATCAGCACCGAATCCATGATCCCCGACGAGGAGCTGTCGATGTCGTCCAGATAGAATTCATACTCCGGGGAAAGCCGCGTGTCGTAGAAGATGCAGGTGTCGCCGCAGGAAATGAGCTGCTTCCCGTCGATAGTTATGGTGATGACGGAGCTCAGCGTCTTGGTGGTGAGCCAGCCGTTGGAATCCGAGGAATAGGACGTCTCCTCCACCACGTTGTTGTCGATGTCGATCTTCTCCCCGTGGGTCCTGAGAGTGCGGATGCCCATGTTGTCGAAGATGTCAATGTTGTATTCGTTTCCGAAGATGCTGCCGTGCAGGTCGTGGATGCCGCTTTTGAGCATGGAGCAGCCGGCTTGTCCCACCGCCAGCAGCAGAATCAGGACCAGTGTCGCGATCCTCCGTTTCATCTTTCCGCTTTTCATATCGTTTTCTCCCTTGATTCGTCGTTATCCATGAGGATACCCCCTGTTTCGACCCTTGTCAATGGGGAGCAAGAGCGATTCTTTTGACCTCTACACTCAAAAAAACAAAAATTATAGGTTGATTTTATCCTATAATTTGCGTATACTGTTTTCGGAGGTACGATATGAACATAGATACCAACACCATTGCCACCATGACGGAGGCGAATCAAAACTTTTCCCGCGTGGCGAAGAAGGCGGATCAGTATGGGGAGGCCATCATATTCAAGAACAACCGGCCCAAGTATCGGCTGATCGATCTGGAACAGGCGGGATCGTCCCCGGATCGGGAGCTTACAGACGATGAAAAGATCGACATCGTGGCCCGGCAGATCCTGAAGGAATACAAACCGGCCTTTTTGGAGCTTGCCAAATGATTAAGTTTTCCAGAGAAAAGGTGCTGTTGCTGCACCAGCTGATCACGGAGGAAACGGGCGGCGACGCCGGAGTGCGGGATTTCGGCCTGCTGGATTCCGCCCTGGAGAATATTTACCAGACCTTTGATGGGCAGGAGCTCTATCCCACCAAGCAGGAGAAGGGGGCGCGCCTGGGGTACACCCTGATCTCCAACCATGCCTTTGTGGACGGGAACAAGCGCATCGGCATGTATGTGATGCTGAGCTTTCTTCAGGTCAACGGCATCCATATCCACCCCTCCAACGAGGAAGTGGCCCGGGTGGGCCTCGCCGTGGCGTCCGGAACCATGAGCTGCGAGGAGCTCCTCGCCTGGATCGTGGAGAATTCGGCGGAGTAGAGAGTAAGCATCGAAGGCCTGATTTGCCATCTTTACTTTCTGGGTGCTTATCTCCGAGAAAAGTAAAGATTTTTCATCAGTTTTTGCCAAAAAAGTAAAGATTCCACCCAAAACCATGATAAGCCCCGCAGGGAAATCCCCTGCGGGGCGTTAGCGTTTAGGGTTCCGTATCGGGCGGGTTGTCGTCCGCCTCGGCGGGTTGGGCAGTCTTTGGGGCGGGCATTTTAGGCTTGTGTTCTTACCAACAGGCGATATATCAAGGTTTCCCCATATTCTTTTCCCTGAAATAGAAAATTACCAATTATCCTATACATAACGCTTTTAAACTGCTATAATTTAGCAAAGAGAGACATGTAGTTTTTCAGAATATAGGAGAAGAAAATGAACGCACAAAAAGCACTTATCACGAACATTTTTAATGGTGCAACATTGATCGAAGTTCCATTTTTTCAAAGGCCTTACGTTTGGAATGATGAACTGTGGGCAAAGTTTATTGAAGATATGGAGTTTATCGTCTTAACCCATAAAACTCATTTCCTGGGAGCTATTATTCTTAAGGACGCTGGTCAACCAAAACCCGGAGACAAAGTTGCACAGCACCACACTATTGTTGATGGACAACAACGGCTTACTACTTTTCTCCTCTTTCTGAAAGCGCTATGCCTTAAGCAGAATCAGATGACCTTTTTTGATTTTCAGTTTAGGATTATGGGGCAAGAGATTGCATTGCGTCATGGGAAGAACGATAGGGATGCGTTTGAAAAGGCTATTTCTACGACAACAACTGCAAAAATCGAGAATCCAGAGCCTGGGTCAAGAATAATTGAAGCTTTCAACTACTTTTTAGATCATGTGGATGCTTCGAAGTTGAACATTATGGAAATCATTATGAATGCACAGTTCGTCAGGATCGACTTGGATATAAATGAAGACGAACAGCAGATTTTTGATACGATAAACTCCTTAGGGGTTAGGCTCACTACCGCCGAGCTGTTGAAGAATTACTTCTATTCTTGGCAGGATGTGGCGCTGTATGAAAAGTCTTGGGTGGAAGTGTTCGAAAAGGACAACGATACGCGCGCTTATTGGAACCAAGAATTTGAAATGGGCCGCATGACAAGAACACTGATCGATGTGTTCTTTGATTCTTATTTTCAGTTGTTTGTACAAGATTCCAAGTACAAAGTGTCCACCGAGGACAAGATAGCATACTCCCGGTTGGAGCATCTGGCTAAGTCCTACCAAGACTTTATCAAGGTTTACTGCAACGGTGACAAGCAGGTAATGCTCGGACCGATGCAACAATACGCGAACAAATTCCGGGAGATATTCGATCCTGCTTGTGTCGATCGTCAGATGCCTAAGCATCCCGGCATTGAGCGAATCAATGTCATCATTTTCGGGTTGAAGAACGCCACGCTGATTCCGTACATCCTCTATCTGGCCTGTAACGTGGAAGATTCGGCAGAACACAACAAGATGCTGGAAATCCTCGAAGCTTACATCATGCGGCGGATGGTCATACGGGCAACGACTAAAAACTACAACAATCTGTTCGTTTCGCTGATACTTAACAAGATAAACACGTCGGAAGCTCTGCTTTCAGCGTTAAAGAAGATGGGCGATGGGACCACCTATGTGCCGTCCGATGAAGAGCTGTTGGATGGGTTCAGGACGAGTAAGCTGAGCAACCTTCAGGCAAAGGGTGTTATCTACTATATCGAATCCGGCATACGGTCTCCCAAGAGCGCCGTCGCCCTTTTAGGCTTTAGGCAATACAGTTTGGAGCACCTTATGCCAAGAAAATGGAGGAATCATTGGGCGCCCTGCGCCTCTGAGGATTTGGCTCGAGTCAGAGATCAAAAGCTTCAAACGCTCGGCAATTTCGCCATCATTACGCAGTCATTGAACACGTCAATCAGCGATGCAGATTGGCAGACAAAGAAGGCCGGAAAGAAAGACAATCCGGGTTTGGATCAATGTGCCGCTGGATTGATAACTATGGAAAATGTACTCTCTGAAAACACTTGGAGTGAGAGCAACATCAGTTCCAGAGCAGACTGGTTATGGGAAAACGCAAAACAGCTTTGGAAAAGTATCATGCCGGCAATTCATGATGGAACTATTTCTTCCGGGAGTTTGTTTCAATCTACTAACACTATAGAATTGCGAAAACGTTATTGGGCCTACGCACTGCCAGTTATAAAGAAGGAAAACTATTATAGGGGAACTTTTTCAAACTGCAATCCACGAGGAACAGGATATATTAGTGGATACTTTGGACTAAGTGGTTTTAGGGTTGATTGCGTAGCGAATTATGATGTAGCACGAATAGATTTTTATCTTGGGAATAGTGATGTTAAAAAGAATAAAGCTGCTTTCGATACTTTATTCTCTCATAAGGACGATATCGAAAAAGCACTTGGTGTACAATTATCCTGGGATCGTGCTAATGGGAATGTTGCATCTTGGATGATCCACCACCTATATGGTGTGAGCATAGGAAACGAGCAGGATTGGCCGAAGATAGCTGAATTCCACGCTAAATGGAGCCGGAAGATTTGTGACGTGATGTTGCCTTATCTTCTTTCTCCAGAAATGAAAAAGCCTTTGGAAATCGGAGCATGGACCAGAGAATGGGCTAATCAGAAAGAAGGCATAGCGTTTGACGTTGGAAATTGCAGTCTCCATTATACTCGTTTTACCACTGCTGCTATGACTGAGATTTTGCCTAATCTAAAGGATGTTCCGAGCGCTTGGAACACGGATTCGCATTATTTCTATGAAATAAACACTATGTCTTCCGGAAAAATACTGATGCAGATGGCGATAAATTCTAAGAATATTACAAGCGACTATCGTGCCATCTGTGATGCGATCCAGAAGGTCTATCCATCAAAGCATAATCCCTCCAAAGCTAATACGGATGAATGGGAGTATCGCGTACCTTTCATGACAAAACCGCTTAATGCTACGAAAATGGAGAAAGAAGATGTATTCAAGCAACTTGACCAATGGCTAAATGAAGTGAAATCCTTTGAAAAAGACTTAAAGCAAAAACTTGAAAATCAATAAATGATATTGAAATAGAAAACACGCCCCGCAGGTCTCCCTGCGGGGCGCTTGTGTTTATAGCTCCGGGGCGGGCGGGTCGTCGTTCGGCTCGGGGGGTTGGGCGGCCTTGGCGGCGGCCATTTTGGGCTTGCGCTTCTCGTAGTAATAGCGGCGGTCGTACTCCTGCCGGCGGCGGCGCTTCTCGGCGGCCAGCTCCTCCTCGGTGAGGGGGACGGGCGGCTCCTCCTCGGGCAGATCCACCTTGCCGATGTGCTTGAGCATGATCTCCACGGGCTGGATCTTCATGCCGCCCACCCGCCGGGGGCCGTGGACCAGGATCCTGTCCACGAATTCCAGGATCATTTCGTTGGTCAGCACCGAGAAATCCGTGTACCTTTTGGCCAGGAACAGGAACTGCTCCGCCCGGTCCGTGTCCTTGTCGAAGGCGGCGAGCTGCCCTTGGTCGTCCGCCAGGGCCTTCTGTAGGTCCGCCTGCTCCGCTTCGTACCGGGCGGCGATCTGCTCATAACGGGCGAGGGGCAGGCGGTTCAGGGCGTAGTCCTCGTAGAGCTTCACGGAAAGCCGGTCCAGCTCGTCGATCCGCTTCTGGGCCTTGCGGATGCGCTGGCGGACGGCCTTGGCGTCGGCGGTCTGGCGCAGGGCGGAGGCCTCCCGGACCCGGTGCAAAAACTCCGTCCGGTTCCGGATGGCGAAGGTGGCGGCGGTGCGAATAGCGTCCAACGTCAGGGAGCGAAGGGCCTGGGTGGTGATGTAGTGGGAGAAGCAGGTCTTGGTTTCCCGCCGGGAGGACATGGTGTAGGTCCTGCACTGGTAGGAGTCCGCGGGCAGCAGCCCTGTCACGGGGTCGGGGGTGAAGGTGTGCCATTGGTTCTTGGCCATGCCCCGGTGGTTGTACATTTTGCTGCCGCAGTCCGCGCAGAACACCAGCCCCGTGAACACGTTGGGCTCGCCGGTGGTGTCCGTGCGGCGGACGGTCTTGCGGATCTGCTGCACGGCGTCGAAGGTGCTTTGATCTATGATGGGCTCGTGAGTATTCTCGATGATCTGCCACTGGCTGGGGTCGCAGTAGACCTTGGGGCTCTTATAGGTCTCCTTGTCGGTCCGATGGTTCACGGTGTGGCCCAGGTACTCCGGCCGGGAGAGCATCTTCGCCACCGTCCGGGGGGCCCAGTCGTAGGGGCGATCCAGGTCCGTGGCGTAGAGTTCCAGGCCGTGGGTGTGCATATAGTAGGAGGGGCGCTCTATCTTCCGCTCCCTAAGCTTGTTAGCGATGACGGCGGGGCCGTAGCCCTTCAGGGCAAGGGCGAAGACCTCCCGCACCACGGCGGCGGATTCCTCGTCGATCAGCAGGTGGTGCTTCTGCTCCGAGTCCTTTTTGTACCCGTAGAGCACCTTGTTGGAAAAGGGGATGTTCGCCCGGCTCCGGGCCAGGTAGGACTGCTTCTGCTTGCGGCTGGCGTCCCTCAAATACCACTCGTTCATGATGTTGAGGAAGGGGGCGAACTCGCCGCTCTGCCGATCCGCGCTGTCCACGCCGTTGGTGATGGCGATGAACCGGACCCCGTGCTGGGGAAAGAACACCTCCGTGTAGAAGCCGGTCTGCAGATAGTCCCGGCCCACCCGGCTCATGTCCTTCACCAGCACCGCCGCCACCTTCCCACTTTCGATGTCCGCCACCAGCCGCTTCCAATCCGGGCGCTCAAAGTTGCCGCCGGTGTAGCCGTCGTCGGTGTAGTGGGCGCAGTTCGAGAAACCATGCTGCGCGGCATAGTCCTCCAACATGCGCTTTTGCATCACGATGGAATTGCTGTCCCCCAGCTGCTCGTCGTCCCGGGACAGGCGCTCGTATAGGGCTGTAATCTGTTCTTGTTCTGTCTGCCTGACGCTCATGTGTTCATCCTTTCAGGCTGCCGACAGGACGGTTGCGGTACGTCCAGTATACCACCTTCCCCGGCCAATGCAACTGGTTGATTTTGGATCATGTGGATGATCCGATCCTCCATATTCGATCCGTCGCTGTCCACGACGGTAACTTTAACTTGATAGATGGTGTTTTTGATCCTTCGGGTCATGTTCATGCGGGCTGGGCGGTCCTCCTTCCTCAAGGCCGTGATGGGTGCAATCGTGTCGGTTGATCTCAATGATGCAGATCATTTGGGTGTCTCCTTTGATTACTATTTTGTCCAAATTGGTCCCCTTCCCACGCATGTGGTGCGATGCAAGTTTTGTCGTTTACCGTTCCCGGTCATAATGCGAGAACTCTTCGATGAGCTCCCTATCCTCGGTCAGGAAGGGGCGGAGGTTCGATTGGATGCGAGTGCTGTCCGCCTTGATCTGCTCACATAGACGCACTTCGGTTTTCAGACTGCGGAGCGCCCGATTTACCTCCACGAGATCAGCATACAGCCTTTCCCGCTCAAGTTTGAGGA
The DNA here is from genome assembly GCA_017545535.1 of Clostridia bacterium. Taxonomy (GTDB): domain Bacteria; phylum Bacillota; class Clostridia; order Christensenellales; family CAG-138; genus RUG472. Next base: position 93,200 of record JAFWMS010000002.1, read on the forward strand.
TGTCGATGGGGGTTTTTGAAAGAATCTGCTGTGCTTTTTGTAATTTGTCCTGCTCCTCCGGGGAGAGAGGACAGCCGGCTTCGTCCCGGCCCTCGAACATGGCCACGGTCTGCAGGGCGTCGTAGAGGGGCCGCTGCCGCTTCTTTTGCCCGTTCAGGATGATCCGGTGCTTGGTCTGCCAGTCGATCTGTCGGGTGAGATCGGCCATGCGGGCCTCCAGCTGCTCCAGGGTGTCGATCTTGTTATTGGTCAGGTAGGCCGCCGCCTTCTTCAGCTGCTCGAATCGCTTCAGCTCCTTGGGCGGCACCACATGCTGCATCTGCACCCCGTCGTTCACCAACCCCAATATGTATGTCCAGGCCAGGACACAGGCCCGGAAACCCGTGACCTTTCCACGGGGAAAGCGGACCCGCTGCTGCCGGGGCATGATCACCTCGAAGGTGGGGTCCGTCATGGCCTTGTCGATGTAGGCGATGAGGTCGTCCTCCGTCATGGCTTTGCCCTTCACCCGGGCCCGATGGCCATGCTCGTCTCCATAGGGGACGAAGGTAGGGTAGCGGCTCCGGTGCTGGATGGTGTAGCCCCGATCCTCCATGAGAGCGTAGAACTGCCCCACGTCCATGGCCAGGGACAGGCATTCCGCCACGTCCCGGTCCACCAGCTGCCGCTGGGTCCGGATGCCCAGCTTCTGCATCCGCCATTCCACATAGGTCAGAGCGCGTTTGTTTGGCTCGTCGATAACCGACAGGCCGTACTCCCGGCAGAGCCTGTCCGACAGGCCCCGGATTTCCTTGAAGTAGGAATTGGGTGAGGAGTGGTACTTGTGCCCGTCCCGGTCCGAGACGGAATTGAAAATGATGTGGTTGTGGACATGAGCTTTGTCCACATGGGTGCCCACGATCACCTCGAACCCGTCCAGATACCGTTCCGCGAACCGGTTCCCGATCTCATGAGCCAGCTCCGGGGTGATCTCCCCGGGCCGAAAGCTCTGGATCAGGTGATAGGCCTGGACGCCCTCCGTCCGCCCGAACCGACGCTTGGTGTCCATCCAGGTCCGGGCCGCCGTTTCCGGCTGGCAGCCAATGGATGAAACGAACACCTGTTCACCCGTCTTCTTGGGGTTCACCACATACCGAATCAGCTTGTCGAGGCGGGCATCCTTGGCCAGTATCTTCGTCACCGCCATCGTTCCACCTCCTCCCGCAGCTCCCGGTGGAGGGCTTTCACCCGGTCCCACTCGGCCCGGTCGATGAGGCCGATGGCGTTGGCCCGGTGGGCCAGCTGGTTCAGATTGTTGCCGATCCGGTCCACGGCCCGCAGCACCTCCCGGAGCTCCGGGGTGGGCTTGGCTTTCAGCTCCGTGTCCGTGATCAGCTTTCGCAGCAGCCGGGTTGAGCCCAGGCCTGTGCGGCGGCACAGCTCCATCAATTTCTTATGCTCGGCTTCATTGAGCCGGGTCCCAACGTGAATGTTCCTTGTTCTAAATTCCATGATCCCTTTCCCCGCGCCTCGGCGCGGCATATGGGTCCGGGTGCCCCGGCAAGCGCATTTGGAACGCCAAATGCTATGCTTGCAAGGACATCCCAGGATACTGCGTATCCCTCGGGATGTCCGTCTCCTGTTAGGCGCAGCCCCTCCGGAAACCAACTTTGCGGCCATAGCCGCTGTACGATACCCGCGGGCTACAGCCCTGCGCCCGTCCCCACTCGGTCCCTACGGACTTACTCTCAACTTTTGTGTCCAGCCAACGTGTGTACTGGAAGAATGACGAATCCTCATCTTCTGAACCTCCTTTCCTTCCTTTTTGTCCCTTTCCCGCCGCAGCGGTGCGATACGATCAGCCCTTGGCCTCACCTCCTTTCCGTAACTTCGCGCCAAGTTGGCACGAAGTTAGCTCACGGCTACTGATTTGAACTTCCCGCCAACTTGGCGGGAAGTTGATCTGCATTCGTCCAATAATTTAGGACAACTTGTCCTTATTTTCTGTTGTTAGCCTTCTCCTTAGAAATGTGGGACAAGTTGTCCCACATTTTCAGCAACGGGCTTCTATAAAAAGAGCGCCAACTTGGCGCAACTTTATTACGATGGGCTTCTCTAAAATGTGCGCCAACTTGGCGCACATTTTTGCTTTCGACTCCGGTCAGATAATTCGTGCCATCATGGAGCGAATTTCCAACTTCGGACCAACATGGTCCGAAGTTCCGGGAGTGACAACGTGGACCATCATGGCCCAGTTTTTCACTTCTGCCCAACTTGGGCCGAAGTTCCTGACGCAAAAACGGTGACCATCATGGTCACAATTAACTTCTGGTCAAGTTGACCAGAAGTTAATTACAGAAAAAGTCCCCAACTTGGGAACCTTTTTGATAACTCGTGTTTACTTGAAAATGGTGTCCAGCTTGGACACAATTTTACTTCCGGCCATGATGGCCAGAAGTTGACTATAAATGAACCATCGGAAATTGTGGCCAACTTGGCCACAATTAACTTCCGGACAAGTTGTCCTGAAGTTACGCCGGCTTAACTTGTGATCAACTAAAGCACAAGTTAATTCAGTTCAAATTGAACTGAATTATCTTTCGGCCACCTAAAATGGTGATCAATTTGAGCACCATTTTTCAACTTGTGGCCAACTTGGCCACAAGTCAACAGCTCCGCCTACATCAAAAGACTCGCCAACTTGGCGAGACTTTTCAACTTCGTCCCAAGTTGGGACGAAGTTGCCGCCCAAGAAATTAGTCCTATTATGGAACGAATTATCTCGCTCACTTCCGCCCAACTTGGGCGGAAGTTGTTATAGAAAAGTTGGGCCAACTTGGCCCAACTTTTGCCCGCGTCCTTCCTCGTAATAAATCCCGACAACTTGTCGGGAAATTCTATCCCTGCTCCGGGACAACGACATTCGCGAAATGTGTCCCAACTTGGGACGCATTTTCAAAACAGTCATCGCCAACTTCCCGACAAGTTGTCGGGAAGTGGCTGTCTTAAAATTATTCCCAAGTTGGGAATAATTATCTCGCTCACTTCCACCCAACTTTAGCAGAAGTTGTTGTAGAAAAGTCTGGCCAACTTGGCCAGACTTTTCTGACTCACTTTGTCGCAACTTGTGACAAAGTCGATCGGTCTTTCAAAATCCATCCCAACTTGGGATGGTTTTTCAGAGCAATAATTCTGGCCATCATGGCCAGAATTTTCCCTATAAAAAAACCTTTACATAATAAAAAGCCATTTGGAACGCCAATTTGTTCCAAATAATATTATATATTTTTGCGGCACGTCTCCAGCACATAGCTTTCGTGATGGGAAAAACAAAAAACATGAGCAGGGCCGGCAACCCTGCTCATTGCTCGATTAAGATCTTACACTCGTATATATTGAGTATTCTTTCCGGCGCCCTCCCGCTTGATTTCGCCATCCGCCACCATTTTGCGCAGGGCCCCTTCCACGGAGCTCAGGCTCAGCGCCGGGCACAACTCCCGGATATCCTGCTTGGTGAAGCGGCCGATCTTCTGTTGTACCGCCAGCCGAACCGTCTCCAGAGCGGGGAGCTTTTGCTCGACCAGGGCGAAGCGATCCGCGAAGTCTCTGTATGCGGCCAGGATCATGCCCAGCAGATATTTGATAAAGGGCACCGGATCGTCGCAGCCCTCGTGCCAGCCGTGCTGGGAAGCGCCAAGGGCCTCATAGTACAGGTCCTTGTTTTTGGCGATCTTGGCCTCCAGCGAAATGTATCTGCCTACATAGAATCCGCTGCGGTAAAGGAGCAGCGTGGTCAGCAGGCGACTCATGCGGCCGTTCCCGTCGTTGAAAGGGTGGATGCACAGGAAATCATGGATGAACACCGGAATGGCGATCAGCGGTTCCAGCTCCAGATTCCCGATCACGCGATCGTATTCCACGCAGATCTGATCCAGCGCAGGCGGGGTTTCGAAGGGCGAGAGGGGCGTGAACAGGATCTCCGTGTGTCCGTCCGGCCAGGTGGCGCTGATGTAGTTCTGCACGTTCTTGGTCTGCCCGGCCATGGGGTTGTTCGTGTGGCTGTACAGGATCTTGTGGAGCTGAAGGATGTAGTTTCGGGTGATTGGGATCGCATCGAAGCTCTCATGGATGACGGAAAGCACGTCCCGATACCCGGCGATCTCCTGCTCGCTGCGGTTCCTGGGCGTGGTTTTTTCGGCGACCAGCTGCCGAATACGTGTGTCTGTGGTCACGATGCCCTCAATGGCGTTGGATGATTCCGTGCTCTGGATCTTGGCGATCTCCACCAGCTTTTCCAGCTCCTCCGGCCGCTGCTTCAGGTACATCTCCTGCTTACCAGCCTCCTTGTAGATGGCCGCCACCAGGCCCAGGACCTCCGAATCCCATTTTTGCTCCCGGTATTTGCTGTAATTGAACGCTCTCATGCCCTTACCTCACCCTTTATTCCCTTATATCTTAGCTGTTTTTAAGGGAATCGTCAAGCCGTTGAGGGAATATTTCCTTAAAAGTATGCCCGTTTTAAGGGGATCATACCACATGCTTCTGCCGCCGGATGGCGTCATAGTCGAAGTACGGCTTTTTCTCCGGCTTCCGGCGAAAGCCCAGGTCCTCCCCGGACCACAGCTCGTAGGCCTTGCAGATCCGACGGATCCGCTTCAGGACGGCGCTGTGAGTGGCAAAGCCCACCTGCTCTGCGATATGTTCCAGCGTCCAGCCCTTGCCCCGCAGATAAATGATCTTTTGATCCAGAGGCGACAGGGTGTTATAAAATGCTTTGCCATGCTGACTGGCAACGACTTCCTCCTCCGTGTCGTCTTCCGCCGCCAGGCTCATCAACTTGTCATGATGAGAAAAGTTCGTGTTCTCAACGATGACCCCATAGTAGACATCAGGATGTTTCGTCCGCCTATGATACCATTCCCGCCTAAAGTTTTGCAGCCGCCGGTTATGGCTCTTCTCCAGGTCGAAGTCCTCCTCGCAGGGGAACGCCTTGGCCGTCTCAACC
>JAFWMS010000020.1 GCA_017545535.1 Clostridia bacterium
TGCCTGTCGGCACCCTTGACAGGCATATGTTTTTCTGCTAATTTTGAAACAAGGGTGGTGGGCTGCAACCCACCACCCGCAACAACACTTTAGCCTTGTTCTACGCCCGTGAGGCGTTTACACAGAATTTGAGATACTACCAATCAGTTGCTGACAATCTATGCTGAATTATTTCACAGCTCCAGAATCCATTAGGCTGTGGATTTCTTCATCAGTATATCCATAATCTTGAAGCACAAAGGACGTATGAGCGCCTATTGACGGTGCCACAACATAGTCTTCATCCTCCAGGGAGGCCATATGTATGGGCGGACAAGGCATGGTGCCTGTCTCACCATTCGGGAATGTGATTTTCTTGACATATCCATTGATCCATGCTTGAGGATCATTCTCAACATCCGCAAAATGGCTCATTGTTCCGGCGACAATATCTGCTTCATTGAAAATGGCTTCCCATTCTTTTGAGCTTTTTTTCGGAAGGATTCTTCCATCGCGCGGATGATATCGAAGCAGATTTTATAATTATTACTGATTTTGATTTGATAATCAATGCATTAGCAAGAAAAGCGCCTGCCAAGCAAGCGCTTTTCCTGCGTTGTAAACATTATTCATCGCCAACGGTTTCCCAATCGGAAAGATCATATTCCTGGCAGCAAGTCTCGCAAACCGTACATATCGAGCCGTCCGGGGATCTTTTCCGCACGACCTCGTCCTCCTCGCATTCCCGGTCACAAAAATCGCAGACAAGTCTTTCATATAACAGGGAATAATCAATACGTTTCGCCTTCTTTTGAGATTTGATCTTGGATTCCTTGCAGGAATATTTCTCCCCGCTCGTCCTGTCATAGGTAAACAATTCGGTCGATTTTGTGTTGTCCTCACAATTCTCTGTCACCGTTTCCCAGTGAATGGAATCAATGGAATCAATCCATTCGTCGGAATGAGCAGAGAGAACGGAAACAAAGGATATGATCTCCCCGAATTCCTCCGTTAAATCAACCGGATCTTCTCCGTCATCCAACGCTGCTGCAATGGCCTCATCTCCGCTGCAAAGAGCGATCAGATCGTACATGACATCCTTCAATGAATGCGGGCAGCAGCTTTCCTGATCGGCGGTCGGGACCGTCAGCCTAACGGTATCCCCCTGCACCCTCAACGTGCAAGGGAAGGACGATTCCTCATAGCTTTGCAGCAGGATGTCCTTATATTGATCAAAGGCTGCTGCGATGGGTTTGCTGGCAATGGTAACGGTAGTCTCTGTACTGATGATCATGCTCATAAAACATTCTCCTTTTCTACTTATTCCGCCACAAAGGGGATGTTGTTCTCTTTCGCGTACTGCTCGGCATAGGAGCCGGCGGGGGCATGGATGGTAAGATTGGGAAGGTCACTTAACGCAAAGGTGTCAATGCTCGTCACATTGTCTGAGATCGACAGACTTGTCAAGCCGCTGCATCCTTGGAATGCAAAGAAGCCAATGCTTGTCACACCATCGGGGACCGTTACTTTTTCGCTGCTTCCACAATACTTAATCAGCTTTGTTCCTTCAATGGTAAACAGTCGGCCTGCAAGATCGTTAAACTTGCGCTCGGTAATGACTTCGATGCCCAGTTCCTGTGCAGCCTGTTTCTTAGCACTGTCAGTCTCCGGATAATTCATGATCAGATAGTCCACCTTCGCCGTCAGCGAAGACGCCAATTTCCCTCCGTTTTCGAGAATAAAGGCTTTCAGTTCATTACGGTTTCCAAAGGTCTCCAAATTGCCGGTCACTGCGATGTTAAGACCTTCAATTCCTTGCTTTCCCTGGCGAGCTAACATCCGATCAGTGACCGTTGCCTGTTCTTTTTCTTTCCGTTTCTCGACACCTTCTTTTTGTTTGGCATTGATCTTGTTATCGCAATAATCAAGTATCATTGCGATCAGGTCAGCTTTTCCGGCTTTCTGTACGGCTTCCATATAGATCTGTATATCCTTTGGCGCAATCAATCGTTCTTGACACATCAACGCAAGCAGATCAGGATACGTTATCGCAACATCTACCAGCTTTGCAGCGTTAGATTTAATATATTTGCAGTTTTCTTTGAATCCAGATTCTTCACCGTTAAGATGATTCCTCGAGAAACCGACAGCAGCTTTAGCTCGAAGGGAAGCAGGAAGCCGTGATGGATTTGAAATGACAATTCCCGTCACGCCATCGGCATCCAGGAAGTCCGGATCGACCTCCGTTGTACTATCCGGTATGTTGACAACAGCGAGACATCGACAGCCAGAGAAAGCCCTTTCACCAATGCTTTTCAAGCTCTGGGGGATCTTAACTTCTGTCAGCTTGGTGCAGCCGTTGAATGCATATCCGCCAATGCTTTTTGCGCCTTCCGGAATCGTTACGCTCGTTAATGCACTGCATTTATCAAACGCACCATATCCAATGCCGATCACACCTTCCGGAATCGTTATAGCCGTCAAGCTGCTGCATTTATAAAATGCCGCCTTCCCGATGTTGGTCACTCCCTGCGGAATCACCACATGCCCACCAGGTCCGTAATACTTTTTTAGTGTGCCCTTCTCGATTTTAAAATTCTCCGGGCGATTTGCTGCCTCATCTGAAATGGCGAATTCTGCTTTGGAGCAATTAATGAATGCACATCCGCCAACACTCGTTACGCTCTCCGGGATTGTCACATACATCAAATTGTCGCAGTTGCCAAAAGCCTCAGCACCGATCGTCGTAACGCTATCCGGAAACGACACACGGATCAGGCTGCTACAACCAAAGAAGGCATAATCTTTAATCGTTGTAACACCTCTCGGAATATCCATGTCCTGAACAGGCATATCATTCAAGTACAGACTGTGTTTACTTGCGCCACGAAAAGGATTCTGTTGCTGTGAAAAAACAATATCGCACCATGCGGCCAAATCCGAAATCGTCAGACCCGTAAGCGCATCACAACCAAAAAATGCAGCCGATCCAATACTCTTTACGCTTCTTGGGATCGTCACTTTTGCCAAGTTTTTGCATAATTCAAAAGCTCCTGCCCCAATACTCGTAACGCCATTGGGGATAGTTATGCTTGTGATGGCATCGCAGCCTCGGAACGCTTCTTTTCCAATGCTCGTCACCCCCTCCGGGATGGCCACATCCCCGCCGGGGCCCACGTACTTCTTTAGGACACCGTTTTCAATGATGAAATCGCTTGCGTTGCTCATGGTTGGTTCTCCTTTTCAAAATGGTATGGCTTCTGTTTTCGCGGAAAAATGCTCGTTATCAAAGCAACTTTTGTTAATTCTTCCGCTTTTTGATTCGATAACATCTATATTTCTTCCTTCTTCAATATCAGTTTGATCGCCCAGGGGGGGACGGCGAGGTTGTTGTATTCCTCCTGCAGGAAGACGAAGGCCGTGTTGTAGGGGGGCATTTGGGTGGGGAAGGTGCCCCAGCCGTCGGTAAAGTAGATGAGGCCCTTCAGGTTTTGAAACTCGTGCTGCTCTATGAGCTTGTCCACATAGGCGAAGACCGGGCGGAAGTTCGTGCCGCCCAGGCCCCGGAGCTGCATGGTCTTGAGGTATTCGTCGAATTCCTCCTGAGAGGTGATCTTCGCGTCCTCCTGGACGGCGGCGTCGCACTGGATGATGTGCAGGTTGATCTTCGAGAAAAAGCTCTCGGTGCTTTTGAGGATGTTGTAGGTCTTCTGCACGAACCGCTGGACGGTCTCCCCCGTCACGGAGCCGGAGGTGTCGATGGCGATGACGAACTCCCGGATGCGCTTGACCTCCTTGTACTCCAGGGGCTCGATGAGGGGCATGTTCTCGTAGAGCTGCAGGCCGTAGGTGTAGAAGATGTAGTCGAACTCGTCGTCGTTGATCTTCATGGCCTCGCCCCGGACGGCGAACTTCTTGAGGAAGGCGGCGTAGTCGTACCGCTCCCGGTTCACCTCGCGGAGATTCTGCAGCAGGGCGCCGGGGTCCTTGCCCTGGCCCTTGGAGAAGGCCGCCATGTCGATCTGCATCCGTTCGGAGATCTCCCTCCAGTCCGCCTCCGAGCCGTAGACCGTCACGGTGACGCTGCCGTCCCCGTTCCCCTCGCTGTCGTCCTCGCCGCCGGAGCCGCCGCCCATGCCGATGGCGGCCTTCTCCTCGTCGGTCATGTACCAGGGGGCGTGGTCGTCCCGGCGAAAGAGTTCCTGCCACTGTATGAGGCGTATGGGGTGCAGCGGATGGTCAAGGAGATACCGATAGACCTTCTCCGCCGTCAGTAGGCCCACGTCTTTTTGCAGCTGCTGATACACCGCCCCCCTGCCGAGCCTCCCGCGCCGCCTCGGCAGCCCGGAGCCCCAGCTGGGTGATGGAATGCTCCACCGCGATGTCGCAGGCCAGGTCCCACGCCGCCTGATCCACCAGGGAATGGACGAACATGTGCCGATAGACGCAGTGGAGCACCGCGTGCAGATAGTCCCGCACGGGCGCAGCCCGGTCGGCCTTGTAGCCCAGCAGCACGTGCCGCGGGTCGTACGCCAGGATACTGCCCGTCCGTGGCGAAGGACACCGCGTCCGTCTCCACAGGCGTCAGCCGGCTCAGCGCCGCGTCCAGAAAGCGCAGGTTCACCAATATCTGATTCCAGCTCAGCCGCAGCACATCCCGCGCCAGCCGGGAACGTTTTTCGTTCTGCTCATCCATGCCGTTTGATAAGGCACAGTATGGCCGCCATGTCCTTCCTCCGCCGGTGCTGTATCACCGGAAAACCGCAGTTGGGGCAGGGCCAGCTATCCGTTTTCGTTCCGCATCTGGGACACTCCATGAGGTTCTCCTTTCTTATTCCGCCACGAAGGGGATATTGTTCTCTTTCGCGTACTGCTCGGCATAGGAGCCGGCAGAAGCATGTATGGCGATGTGGCAACGATCATCGCACAAATCAAAAAAAAGCATGCGTATCAATCACCGTATCTCCTCGTTTTTCTTACTCTCACGACTGTATCTCAAATGATACTTGCATATATATCGAAAGTCAATCCCAATCCGGCCCATGACAATCAAAACCGCCGCAGATGCGGCGGTTTTACGACAGAATAATAGCTAATGGACATTCAAGAAGCATTCTTTGACCCGGTACCCAGCGACAATTGATTTAGTCTGTAAATGCAAACACTTGACTTCTTCATAAGTGATCGTATTGATTTCCTCAATACCATCCCGTTGCACTGCCGCCGATATGAATGATTGGTCCTTCTTTCCTGGAAGAAAAAGCTCATTCAGCCTCTTCGCCGCATTCTCTTCGGATTCATCCTTGTTCCACTCATATCCGAGCTTTTTGAGCAGATCATCAGCGTTCTCTACAGCTTCATACCCCCATGAATATACGATCCTTTGAAACTCGAGCGTATCTATATCGTCAAGTTGCTGAATACTCTTCATTATCTTCTCACAATACTTCTTCATAGCATTTGCAGCTCTGCGTGAATATTGCAGCCCCATGCAGCAAGAGGGAAGTTTCTCACAAAGGTCAGCGACAGACTTGACTTTAAAATACGAATTTAGCCCAGTATCGAGAAATAATAATTCACCAGACCCTCCTGACATAGGATCAAAAGGATCCAGCTGCACATGGAAGCTTTTTCCACTCACAGTGGTAATAGTTATCCCAACAGATTTCACAGTTCCGTATGACATTTTGATCCTCCTTGTGATTATGCATCGCTGTTTCGCATTCCTGTCTGACACGAAAAGGGCAATCGGAACGCCGGTGCCGTTCTGCTGCCCTCCTTCATGTTATTCTGTTTTCAGTATACTCCTATTGTCGCCCTCTTGCAACATATTGTTGAAGCGGAGGTGTTAGGAAACCGCAACAGCTCACGCCTCACAGCTCATGATATCCCATGTCTTTTTGACTTCGCCGCTCTTCATATCTAGAGCAAAGATTCTTTGTCCACAAAATGCGAACGGCCCATCTCGTCCATCGCAAATTGCCATACAGCTATCAACAATAGCCTCATGTGAGCATTCATGGAAAAGATTCTTTTCATAAAGGCTATTCAGCTTGTTCTCCAGCGCCTGGAGAGCCTCCTCATCTTCGTCTTCTTCGAATGGTTCCCAGTCTTCATATTCAAAGCCAAGCTCCCCCATAAAATTAGAAAAGCGTTCTGATGCGATATAACCCCAGGCATTATCAAGCTCCCTGAGTTCTACCGTCTCAATCAAGTCAGTTGATGAACAATCATTCTCTAAAGCTGTTTTGAATGCCTGAAAGTTCTTGAACACGGTCCCTAACCGCTCCGCTCCGTCCAGTACTTTTATCTTGTTCAACAGCGGCAAAGCCCCGAACATTTCTATTGTTTTAGGCTTAGCATCGTCTTTTGATCTATCAGGATGTCCTTTTACCAAACAGTATTCCTCTGTTATCGTTGATTTGCTGAGCGACTCAATTTCGCCAAGCACCCTTTCCAGTTCGGTGTCCATACCCAAAAAATCCAGAAGTTTCTTGGAAAACTCGTTAATCGATGTCGTATCTATTATTGTCTTGAGCTTTTCTTTTCTTAGAGAGATCGTTCCGGTTCCGCCTGACTTCTGATCAAAGGGTTCAGCGTGAAATGAGTATTTTTTTCCCGTGTCTGTTTTCACCGTAATATCAACAGAATTATAATACCCGTATGCCATAGAATTCCTCGTCCTTTTAGTTTTTCTAAGGGGATAGCGTCCTTATCTTTACTCAAAAATATCGATGCACATATTACGTAAGTCAATCCTGTAAAGCCCCGTGACGGGCAGGCTCGACCCAGCTGCGGCGGTTTTGCGACAGCTCAGGCGTCCCAGCCCAAGGCTTTCAGGAAGTCGTCCACCAGAACGATCTTGACCGGCTTGCCCTTTGTGCGCTGCTCCAGGGCCGCCTTGACCTTGGATTCGCCGAAGCCCCGGGGGTCCACCACCAGGTAATCGGTTTTGCCGGAGACCGCGCCGCGCTCTACGCCGCCCATGACCGTCAGCTTCTCCAATACTGATTCCCAATCTTCGACCAGAATACCGGTGAACACGAATTTGCTGCCGTTGATGACGATGTGGGGATCCTTCTCCGCGTACTGGGCATACTTCTGTTGCCACTCCTCGGCGCGCTGTCTCTGCGCTTCTTCGGGATCGTACTCCTCGAAGTCGTCATCCGCAGGGGGATAGTCCAGGTCCCAATCCGGGTTGTTCTCGCCGATCTGCCGGAAGAAAGCCGCCTTGCGGGCCAGGTCCGGGTCGTCGATGACCTGCAGGGCCTTCTCATACCACTCGACAGCCGTCTTCATGTTGCCCATGCAGCCCTCGGCAAACTGATAGCAGCGCCCCAGATCCCGCATGGCCAGGCCATAGCCCTGCTCTGCGGACTGTGTGAACAGCTCAAAAGCCTGTCTCTTGTCCTTGCCGACGCCCTGCCCTTGCATAAGGCGGCAGCCGTAGGAGTGCTGGCAGGGGGCGTTGCCGCCCTCCGCGCCCTTGCGGTACAGGTCCACGGCCTTTGCGTCGTCCTGCTCCACACCGCGACCGTGCTCGTAGGCCAGGGCCAGGGGCCAGTAACCGGCGGCGCAGCCCGCGTCCACGGCCTTTTTAGCCCATTGGAGGCACAGCTTGTAGTCTTCCCCCGCGCCGGCCTGGTCCAGGGAACCGCCCAGGCCCATATAGCCCTCCGCCAGGGAAGCCATGGCCGCGGCGTCCCCGGCTTCGGCCTTGCGCTGGTTCTCCGCCATTCCGCGGTACAGCGCCGCAGGGCCTTTGCCGTCCGGGTCGCCCCAGGCCACGGCCTTCTCCATCCACTCTGCGGCTTTTTCAAAGTCCCGCTCCACGCCGAAGCCTTTGGCGTACAGCAAGCCCAGGTTGAAGGCACCTTCGGAATCATCCAGCTCCGCCTCCTTGCGGAACCAGTAGGCGGCCTTGGCGGGGTCCTGCTCCACCTCGTCGTCACCGTCAAGATAGGCCTGGGCCAGCTTCGCCATGGCGAACTTGTCCCCGCCCTCAGCCTTTTCGATCTTTTCCTCCAGAGACATCATATCGGTCTCGGAGCGATCCCAGAAATCCTCCATATACGGGCGGCACATGATCGTCCCGCCGAACAGGGTGGTACACATCATCTCCGGGCGGTCCTTACCTGCCACCTTGTGGGCTGTAAGCTTGCCGCCGCTGACCTCCAGCATCACCCCCGCCTGCTCCGGGTCCAGGCCGGCGTACAGGGGCTGTAGGTTCTCATCTCGTATATGCCGGGACAGTCGACGGCAGGCCTCAAAGAAAGCGCCCATGTTGTCCCGCAGCAGAGGATCGGAGGTCTGACCGGTGCCCTGGCCAGTCTTTTTGTCCACGCGGATGTTCCCCCGCTCGATGCCGCTGCCTTTCTCATGGTCGTATATCTCGCCCCGGCCCATGACCTTCAGGTTCCAGGCATCCGCGTCCGAAGTGTAAATGAACAGGTACGGCGCCTCGATGAGATCAACCGTCAGGTCGATATCATCCATCGTGGATTTGGGTTCGTTTTGCAGCAGCCACTGCAGCCCCTCGATCCCGCAAAAGAAATTCGGTTTTCCCATAGATCGATCCTCCTCTACTATGTTGAAATTCTAAAGTCTTATGCCAACTCCAGCTTGAGCGAGCTCCCCTTTTCACCGTGCCTGACGCGGATCTTCTGGGGGATACTCTCGTCCAGCTTGTCCACATGGGAGATGATGCCCACCAGGCGGTTGCCTTCCGTCAGTTGATTGAGCACGGTCAGGGCCCGATCCAGCACATCGTCGCTCAGGGAACCGAATCCCTCGTCAATAAATAGCGCGTCCATTTGCTTGCCGCCCGCGTGATTTTGCATCACATCGGATAGGCCAAGGGCTAGCGCCAGGGAGGTAAAGAAAGCTTCACCCCCGGACAGGGAATCGGAGTCTCGCTGCAGTCCCGTCGTATTATCCAGGACCGCTATGTCAAGACCCGCCTTTGCGTTGCGACGGTCTGCGGCGATCTTGTGCACCAGCTCATACCGGCCACCGCTCATGAGTTCCATGCGGTGGTTGGCCATCTCCAGGATCTCCCGGAACATTGTGCCCATCACATAGCGATCGAAGCTGAGCTTCCCGCTCTCGCTGCTGACGCCTTCCGCCAAAGAGGCCAGCTTGTCCAGGCGCTCCCAGGCGCGGTCACTGTCTGCCAGTTCCTTTTTGATGACGCTCGCCCTTTCCAACACGGATCGATGGTTCTTCAGGAGGCCGTCCTGCTTTGTGAAAGCTGCGTTGGCCGCTGTATTCTGCTCATTGAGCTCATGCCGCACAGCTTCAAGTGCATCGAGATCGACGATCTGTTTTTCCGCCGTTTGCTGCTGCAGCGTCTCGATCAGCTTGCGGGACTGCTGTTTGTCGCTGTCGAATTTGGACAGCTCCATCCTCTCCTCCCGTATCCAGCTTTCCCCGTCGCCCTGGATATGCGTGAGACTCGCACGCACATCCTCGGGACTGATAAAACCGGTCTCCTTCAGTACCCGGTCAAGCTCGTGCTGTGCTTCTTCCTGAGAGACAGCAAGCGTCTTCGCTGCCTCTTCCTTTTCCGACAAGCGACCTTTGACCGTATCTCGCTCGCTGTTTGCTTTTGTCAGCGCGGTCTGGTGATCCTGGATTCGCTGCTCAATATCGCGTACGCGCGCTTCCGTCTGCTCCATATCCTTCCTGGCTCGTTCTTCATCCTCATCCGGAAGCTGCGTCAGGAGCACCCCGATGGCAGTCTCCGCAGCCTGCAGATTGCCTTGCTCCGTCCGCTCTTTTTCTTGAAGCTCTTCGATACGCTCCCGGGTCCTCTTCTGTGCCTGGTCGATCTCAGGCATTTCTCCCTTGATTCTGTCGCGCTCTGCCTTTCTGCTTATCGCGGTATCCAGTTCCTCGCTGCATCTATGGACATTCTCACGGGTCTCCTCTATGGCTGCCTCCAAAATGCCCGGAGCACTGAACTTCTCCCATGTATCCCATTCTGGCAGGAGAGCGCAGGCACGACTCGCCGCCGCCTGCTTCCTGGCGCCTATGGTCGCCTCCATTGTCTTTATGGCAGTGGCCTGCTCGTTCCGTGCGCGCTCCGCTTCCGACGCCGACGCCCGCGCGGCATCCACATCCTCTTTGCCTGGTGTTTCATCGGGC
The DNA here is from genome assembly GCA_017545535.1 of Clostridia bacterium. Lineage (GTDB taxonomy): Bacteria > Bacillota > Clostridia > Christensenellales > CAG-138 > RUG472. Next base: position 10,126 of record JAFWMS010000020.1, read on the forward strand.
AGCTCCGCCAGATACGAAAGATGATCTCGATGAAGGTGCGTTCCGCAAACGGGGCAAGTGGCCTCCGCATGCTCCGCCAAGGTCTGCCGCAGCTCGTTTGCCAGCACGGCTGCCTGCGCAGCGATGAACTTCTGATACAGCGCGTCCGCATGGGCGGCGGCTTCTCCGGCGACTTCCGTCAGATCGAGGAGTTTTTTCCTTTCCTGGCCCACCCTGACTTGCAGCGTTCGGATGGAATCCATATCGCTGCGAAGCCCCGTTTTTCCGTCCAGATCGTCCAGACGTTTCGCAGCCTTTTCCGTGGCGCTCATGCAGTTGGCGTGCTCCACATCCACATTGGCAAGGCCATCCAGTCTCTCACGCAAAGCGGTTGATTTCTTGTTCAGCTCGTCTAAGCTCTCTTCCTCGGCTTTCCGCTCCTGCTGCGTTTTGGTCAGGTCCTTCTCAGCCTGTTCCTTCTTCTGCCTCTGCTCCCTGAGCTCGTCATAGCGGGGCAGCTGATTCCGTATGGATCTGGCTCGATCCTGCAGCTCCAGTTTTTCACGTATGACTTCCTTGTCCGCCTCGACCGCCGCTGCCGCCTCCGCGACCTTCTTCTCTGTTTCGCCCCGCTGTTCGTTCAGTTCCTGTATCTCTTCGGAATTGGTCTTGGCCGTATTCACTGTCTCCTCCGCCTTCTCAATGGCGGGCCTGGCCGTATGCAGCGCCACCTCCGTGCGTTCAAGCCGCACCTGCCGCTGCTTCATCTCCTCGTCGCGGGCCTCCATGCCAGTAAGCTTGATCCGCTCCTCCCCCAGCTGCTTAATGAGGTCGTTCACGGACTTTGCCTCGCCCAGCCGTCTATTGACCTCCTCCAGCTTGTGGATGATCCCATCACGCTGCGCCCCTATTTCGTCCAGGGTCGCCGTCTCCTCCTCGATCAGCCGCTGCAGATTATCGATCAGGGCAGGATGATCGGGCAGGAATGATACGCGCCTCTCTTCAGGCAGGTCAGGGGGGTATTGGAAGGTGATCTCCATTAGGCTCCGCAGTTCACGGGTCTTCGCACTGCGGCGTTCGCTTAGCTTGTCCCGGGCGCCGATCAGCAGTTTTTGATAATACACGTATACTGAGTTATCGAACAGTTTCCCAAGGATGTCATTCTTTTCATCGCTGTTCGCTTTCAGAAACTTCTTAAATTCACCCTGCGCCAGCATGATGATCCGCCCAAACTGATCCGCATTCAGCCCCAGCAGCTGCTCACAACGCCTGGTGACCTTTTCGCTTCCCTCTACGGGCGCTACATCGGGTTCGATGAGCTGAGCATTGATTTTTCCGTCGCCATATTGATCGGCGGTGCCCCTCTTTTTACTAAAGTGGATGCTTCTCTCTACGGTATACTCCTTTCCGTTCTGGGAAAAGCGCAGCTTGACTACCGTATCGTCCGACTTAGGCGCATAGTCGCTGTGCAGCATGTCCCCCTTTCGATCGGAGCCGCTGGCGACGCCAAAGAGCGCGAACATGATCGCGTCGAAAATGGTTGTTTTCCCGGCGCCGGTTTCCCCGGTGACCAGGTATAGCCCATGCTTCATTTCTTCAAAGGAAAGCACCGTCTTGTTGGCATAAGAGCCGAATGCCGTCATCTCCAAATACAGCGGTCTCATTCTTCTGCCTCCTGCTTCAAAGCAAACGCGAGGATTTTCTCGATCTCCGCCTCCGTTGGTGATCCATGAGCGTCCGCATGGTGCGTGACCTCTTCTGCCCAGGTCAACAGCTCTACATCCTTCTCGTCGGGTGAATCACCGCCGCTGCGCTCTGCGTAGAAATCGTCAAACAGCTCACGTACGCTTTTTTGTTCCAAAGCACCTGCCGCCGGAGCGGATACGTTCTCCTGGAAGGGATCGTGCTCCGAACAGCGGTCCATGAGTATGCTGCCGCGAGAACGGAACAGGTCTTCAAAGAACGCGGTGTTTTCAGGGCTGAGCCGACGATCCGTCAGCACCAGGCGCAGATATTCGTTGTATCGAGGCGCAGCAAGCTCCGCATCCCGCAGCTCCTTATATGTGCCGCGAAGCTCCCGCATGGGATGGAGCGGCGGGATGGTCAGCACCTCTATCCCGACCGGTTCACCTTTGGCTCCCAGCTCGATCAATACGGGCCCTTTTACGGACTGACGAACCTCGTTGAAGTGATAGCACATAGGGGACCCTGCATAGCGAACGGTATCCCTCCCCACGGCGTAGGCAGCATGGATATGGCCGAGAGCCACATAGTCAAAGCCGTCAAAGCAATGATAATCGATCTGCCCGATGCCGCCGATCATGGATTCCGAACCGCCCCGCTCAGCTTCCGTACCATTGGCTGTCACGTTCTGATGGGCGATGAGCACGTTGCGCTGGGAGAAGTCTATTTCCTGCCGCGCCAGCAACGCCCGGACCGCCGCGTCGTAATCTCGCAAGCTTTCATCCCCGAGAGTTTGGCTGATCAGCGCCGGAAACACATAGGGCATCAGCCAGAAGGTCACAGGTCCATATTCATCGCTCAGCGTCACACGGGCCAACTGATCCGAATCGAACAGCGGACCGGAGATATGCAGTCCCTGCCGAGCCAGCAAAAGGCTCGCAAAGGAAAGCCGCTGGACGGAATCGTGGTTCCCCGCCACCATCATCACGGAGATGCCCTTCTCTGACAGGCCCGTCAGCATGCGGCTCAATAACTCCACCGCATCACCGGACGGCGCGCTTCGATCATAGACATCCCCAGCAATCACCACCGCCTTGGGGTGTATCTCGTCCATAAGCGCCAAAAATTGATCGACCCAATACCCCTGATCCCCATTTTCCAACAATGATACGCCGTGAATAGCTTTTCCAAAATGTAAATCCGCAACGTGAATGATACGCATAAAGTATATCCTTTAATCCTACTGAGTTGTTCTATTCCTATCAGCCGTCCTATGACTGATGGTCTGTATCTGGAACAGCTGTTTTGATTTCGACTGGTTTACTGGAACAGGCAGTTTCTATGTTGATTCCAACGATCGAACTTTTTGCATGCTTATTCCGTTTTGATACTGGGGTCAGTTCTGAAATCTTTGCAGTATACGCAAGTCTTCCGCATAGAAGCAAAGGCGCTATTTCGTCACTGACCTCTGAGGGCAGATACCCAAGTGAACCCAACTTGTTTATCACTTCCAGTCGTAGTGCGTCATAGGGATCTTTTGCATGAACAAAGAACACTTCCTCTCCCACAGCAGATCGTTCTATTGCTTGACTTCTGCCTGCAAAACTGGTTTCTCGAAGGTATACTTTGTCTGGTATCTTCAAATCTTTTGAAAAGGATATAAACTGTCCGGAGACTTGTGCTATACCAAGTGTAAGCAAGGTCTCTTCCTCTTCAGGTGTAGCTTTGAATCCACCGTAGCTTAACCAGCTAGCTATATCGTCAATATTTGTTTCGGAGAACATTTCACATTTCTTTTGTCCTCCCCAGATAGTAAACCATTCGGTATGGATCATTCCCCCGAGATAATAAACACAATAATCATATGGGTCAACATTTATATTGGTTGTGTCAGATATTATTATCCCATCTTTGCCTACTACCTTGGAAAGAGCTCACACGATCCCTGTCAGTTCATCCTCCACGCATGACCAGTCACCAGAGATTGAAAACGAAGTTTGATCCATACTTGATAGTTCGGCAAGATCGAAACCTGCATCGTCTTCGTCTTCAAACTTAGCCCAGACACTCGGTGTAGTCACCTTGATATGAATTCTCGAAACATATTGAGACATCGTTACTCTCTCCCTTCTTGCTGATTATTCTTTATAAACTCCTTCGTATCTCTTCCTGGCATGATCAGACAATTCTATGGGATATTCCAAACGATACCGTGCCACCTTCAGCTTGTGCTCTGCTCCACGAATCCTTCGGAAGTTTTCATCTAACAACTCGAAAGCGAATGTTGCATGACGCCCCCATGCTGAGGATAGAAAGCAATAGTAGTCACGCTGAGAACTGTCTGCTCCCATCCATAGTTGGTTTTGAGGATGTTACTGTTTTTGGGAGATATTATAAGTATACAATTTCTGTTTCAGTAACGCAAGAAAAAGCATAAAGCAAGTTGTGGAAGTTTGACAGCAACTGTAATCGGTGCCGCAAGGTGTACTCGACAGTAGACCAGGCAGTGAATCCATGTGCTCCGTTTGTCTTGAAATGACAGCTTTATTACTGTATGCTATAGTAATAGATAGAAAAGAAGCCTCTGATCTTCATAAAGCAATCCCGGTTTGTGAAAGGAGCAACTATGCAGTATTCGAGTCTGATCTATCTGAAATTCAAGGAATATGACGCATGGGAACGCATTCTGGGCACCGTCAAGGTCAACGCCGGAAACGGTCAGCCGGCTTCACTGCTGTCCTTTGTCGGAATGGGCTTTCTGAATAGCCTGTCTGTTTTTGAGAACGGCGCACTGGTCACGGAGAGAAACCTGGATTGCCTGATCAACTGTGGCTTTCCACCGGATTCGACCGAGAAATTCGTGCGCAGCCTGGCGGAGTATGGCGGGCAGGATATCCTGATCCTTGCAGACTCCTACAATCTGAGCAGTGATCCCTGCACATACGAGATCTACTACCTCGGAGGAGAGATCCATACTGATTATCGCACCTCAGAGGTAGATAAACACAGGAAGATACAGATCTCCGACATCAGCAAATGGCTGGAAACGACACGGATCGACGCACTCGGCTCGGAGGAAAAAGCATATCTGAAAGCCTTTACGGGTGATTAGTCTCCACTCTGAACCGAACTCCGATATGCTCTTGCTTCGCTTCTATTCTGCAAAAACAGCAATTCTAGCCATGCGTCTAAAGACTTTGAGGTCGAAGGTGGACAGCAAGAAAGCAAACTCATTTTGAGATGGCGGTGTAAAAGGTGCAAAAGTTATTACCGATATAGGTACGGAGGAGCTGGCCCACTACGAGATGATCGGCACCATGATCCGCCAATGCATGCAGGGCGCCACCTGCGCGGAGCTGGATCAGGCGGGCCTGGCCGGGTATTACACCATGCACGACCACGGCGTGTTCCCCGTGGACCCCAACGGCGTGCCTTTCACCACCGCCTACATCCAGTGCACCGGCGACCCCATCGCGGACATCACCGAAGACATGGGCGCGGAGCAGAAAGCCCGGGCCACCTATGAGCACCTGATGAACATGACGGGCAACGAGCAGATCCTGGAGCCCCTTTACTTCCTCCGGGAACGGGAGGTGGTCCACTTCCAGCGGTTCGGCGAGTGCCTGGAGATCATCCAGGGCATCTACAACGGCCGCAGCTCCTGCTCCTGCCGCAACGCCCGACGCCGGAGGCCGTAACCGGATCGGCCAAAAGAACGAGGAACGGGGAAAACCCGTTCCTCTGCTTTTTTATCGTATAAAATCGAACACCCGCCGGTTGAAGTCCTTGGCCTCCTCGTAGGCGGCGTGGCCAAGGCCCGGATAGACGTGCAGCTGACTGTTTGGAATGGCCGCCGCCAGCTCGCGGGCCGCCTCCGGGCCTACAATCCGGTCCCGTTCCCCGCCCAGGATCAGGGTCGGACAGGCGATGCGGGAGAGCCCGTCAGCGGCGTCGAAAGCAAGGATAGCGTTTGCGTTGACCAGGAACCGATCGTAGGACTTGGGCTTGCCCACGCGGCCCAGCAGCGGATAGAGCTTCCGATACTTTTTCAGCCGTTCCGGAGAATAGCTTTTCTCCGCCGTATCGATCATCAAAGCCTTGTGGTCGCCCCGCCGAGCCATATCGATCCAGTCGGGAACGCAGCTTTTCACGGTATCGTTCGCCCGGGGCGCCGTGACGGCCAGCACCAGCTTTTCCACCAGCTCGGGACGGTCCATGGCCAAACATTGGGCGATCATGCCCCCCTCCGACACCCCCAGAACGTTGACCCGCTTTAGACCAAGGGCAGCCAGCGCCTCCGCCTGATCCTCTGCCATGCGGCGGATGGAATGACCCTTGGGCAGCGGTTCCTTCCGGCTGAACATATAGACGGTGAAATCCCGGAGAAACGACGCATACGGCCCGGCCAGTACCAGGGCCTTCCCCTCCACTGTGGCGAGGCCGTCGGACAGCCCCGGCAGGATGACGAGCTTCTTTTCTCCGCTGCCGAAGGACACGTAGTGCATGACCCCTTCCCGCAGGGGCACCCGACCGTTTTTCGCGTTCCAAAGCATGTTCTTTCCGTCCTTTCTATGATAGGATACAGTGTAATCTGTCGGGCGCCGCCTTGTCAACCGGTGCGCAGCCGGCCCAATTATTTCCGCACTGGGTCGGGGATGTGACATTTTTGTGCACCGATTGACAAGGGACCCCGGGGGGATTACAATGCTCCCAGCAAAAACAAGGAGGTACAAAGCAATGCTGCATGTTCTGGTTTCTCTGTTGATCGGCGCCCTGGTGGGCTGGCAGGCTGGAAAGATCATGAACAGCCGGGGCGGCCTGATCCGGAACATCGTGCTGGGTCTCGTAGGCGGTGCCCTGGGCGGATGGTTGGGCAGCCTCATCGGCGTGGAACCCACCAGCTGGATCTCCAGCATCCTGATCGGCGTCGGTGGCTCCTGCCTCCTCATCTGGCTCATGCGCAAGCTCCACAAGTAATCAACTCCATTTCCCCCTCAACGGACTGCCGCGGTACCCTGCGGCAGTTCTTTTTTATCTACCGGCATTGTTTTTCGAACGGCCCCGTGGTACAATGCCATATCAACCATGATATAAAGGGACGGGTACAACCATGAACCTGCTGCATCTCAAATACGCGGTGGAAATCGCCGAGACGAATTCCATGACCAAGGCCGCCGAACGGCTCTACACGGCCCAGCCCAACCTGAGCCGAGCGGTGAAGGAGCTGGAGAGCACCCTGGGCATCCCCATCTTTCGCCGTACCAGCAAGGGCATCTTCCCCACCCCTCAGGGAGAAGAGTTTTTGAGCTATGCCCGGATGATCCTTTCCCAGGTGGACGAGATCGAGCACATGTACCAGCACGGCGGCGGAGAACCCCGAAAGTTCTCCGTCTGCGGGCCCCACGCCTGCTACATCGCCTGCGCCTTCACGTCCTTCGTTCAGCATTTGGAATCCCCTGCCAGCCAGGAGATCTTCTACAACGAGACCAGCCCCTCCCGGGTCATCTCCAACGTGGCGGACGCGGACTACCGGCTGGGCATCCTCCGCTACCCCTCCGCCCACGACGCCAGCTTCAAGGGGCTGCTGAAGGAGAAGGGGCTCTCCTGCGAGCTGCTGTACGAGTTCAGCTACGTGCTGCTCACCTCCGTCAAAAGCCCCCTGGCCGCCAAGACCACGGTGGCGCTGGACGATCTTCCCCCGTTCACCGAGATCGCCCATGCAGATCCCTTCGCCCCCACGCTGCCGCTGAGCATGGGGCAGAAGAACAAGCTGGACGACCGGGTGAACAAACATATCTATGTGTTCGAACGGGGGAGCCAGATGGACCTTTTGTCCCTGAACCCCAATACCTTCATGTGGGCCTCTCCCGTCCCCCAGCGGATGCTGGACCAGTTCGGCCTGGTGCAGCGGACCTGCCCGGAGAACGACCGCAAGTATCGAGACATGCTCATATTCAAAAAGAGCTATGCCCTCACGTCCCTGGACAAGGCCTTCATCGACGAGCTGGTGACCGTGAAGCGAGAGCTGGGGTCAAAGGAGTAGTATGAGCATCGACGCGGATCGGATCATCGCCATACGGACGGACAAGATCGTGTATCGGGACGGGAACACGGTACTGAAGGTCTTTGACCCTTCCTACTCCACGGCGGACATCTTCAACGAAGCGCTGAACCAGGCCCGGATCGAGGAGACCGGCTTCCCCGTGCCCAAGATCATGGAGATCTTGAAGCTGGACGGGAAGTGGGCCATCCGGCGGGAGTACGCCGAGGGGACCACCCTCCAGCGGCTCATGCAGGAGAAACCGGCGGAGCGGGAGCGTTTATTGGACCTCTTCACCGACGTGCAGCGGGACATCTTCGCTCTGAAGGCCAAGCAGCTGAATCGACAGAAGCACAAGCTGGCTCAGCGCATCGCCCGGGCCCCCATCCCTGAGGAACAGCGGGAGCTCCTTTTGGAAAACCTGTTCACCCTCCCCGATGGGAGCGCCACCCTTCACGGGGATTTCATCCCCTCCAACCTGGTGCTCCTCCCCCAGGGGGGCTACAGCGTGCTGGATTGGACCCACGTGACCGAAGGGAACGAGCACGAGGACGTGGCCCGGACCTATCTGCAGCTCCTGCGCCAGTTCAACGAGGGCATGGCGGAACGGTATCTGGCCCTGTATCTCAGCAAGTCCGGAGCCCGGCGGGCGGACGTGGTGGCCTGGATGGCGCTGGCCACAGTGGCCCTGCTGGTCCTGTGCCGGCCCAGCGAGCGAGGGTTCTATCTGAACAAACTGAACCAATACATGCCCTAAGGAGAAAAACATGCAGATCACGATTTGCCTGGGGGACTCCTGCCACCTGAAGGGGACCCGGCCCGTGGCGGAACAGCTTCAAAAGCTGATCGCGGAGAACGGATTGAAGGACGAGATCGACCTTGCCGGCACCTTCTGCATGGGCAAGTGCCGCACAGGAGTCAGCGTGACGGTGGACGGAGAGTACTTCTCCCTGTCCCCCGAGACCACAGAGCGTTTCTTTCAGACCGAGGTGCTGCCCCGGCTGAACAAGCAGGAGGCGTAAATGGAGCTTTTGGATAAGGACGGATTGACCGAAGAGGAATACCTGGCCGCCTACCGGCCCGGGGACTGGCCCAAGCCCTCGGTGACGGCGGACATGGCCGTGTTCCGGGAGGACGAGGCCGGCTGGAAGCTGTTGCTCATCCGCCGGGGCGGCCACCCCTTCCTGGGCAAATGGGCCCTGCCGGGAGGATTTTGTGAGCCCGGGGAGACCGTGGATGAGGCCGCGGTCCGGGAGCTTGGGGAGGAAACGCATTTGACGGGCCTCTCCCTCATCCCCGTGGGCTTCTTTTCCACGCCGGGGCGGGACAAGCGGGCCTGGACCATGTCGGAGGGATTTGCCGCGGTGCTGCCCGAAGACGGCCCGGAACCTCAAGCCGGGGACGACGCCCGGGAGACGGTCTGGTTCACCGTGGACAGCCATTGGGCGGACGGGATGCTCACCCTCAGTTTCGACGGGCCGGAGCGGTTCGAAGCGCAGCTGATCCGGGATGGTGGGTACGCCTTCACCATCCGGGATACGGGTGGCCTGGCCTTCGACCACGCCCACATCATCGCCCGAGCCATGGAAAAACTGGGCCTGCTGCAGCCGGAGCCGGTGGACTACGGCGCCCTGAACGCCCAGCTTGCCTCCCTGGTGGAGGGTGTCCCCCACCCCCTGGCGAACCTGTCCAATGCCGCGGCCCTGCTCTGGGAAACCTTAGGGGGCATCAACTGGGCCGGTGTCTATCTCATGGAGGGGGAAAAGCTGGTCCTGGGGCCCTTCATGGGCAAGCCCGCCTGCATCGAGATCCCCCTCACCAAGGGCGTCTGCGGAGCGGCGGCGCGGACGAACGAAACGCGGCTGGTACCGGACGTCCACGCCTTCCCGGGCCATATCGCCTGCGATTCCGCCTCCCGGTCGGAGATCGTGATCCCCCTGCGCCGGGATGGGCAGATCTTCGGCGTGCTGGACATCGACTCCCCTCTCCTCCACCGGTTTACCGAAGCGGACAGGGCGGGTCTTGAAACCTTCGCCCGCATTTTGGAGAGGGCCGCCCAATGAGCCGCACTTTTTCAGAGGAATTGTCCGGGCTCCCTGCCGATGCATTCCAAAACGACCTGGTCCGCCTTCGCCCCATCCGGGCTGAGGCGGACCTTGCCTACGCCATTTTCGATTGTCAGCTCACCAAGGAACAGCAGGAATTGGTGAACCCCGCCGGATTCTCCATTGGCCGGGCGTATCTGAATCCCGACGACAATCTCCCCTGCCTCGTCTGCACCCAGGAAGGCCGTCCCATTGGGTTTATCCACTTCCTGCGCTGGCTGGGAGAAGGCTCTGCCGTAAGTTGGAGCTTCTATATCGACCATCGGGAGCAGGGCTGCGGGTACGGCAAAGCGGCGGCCCAGCTGGCCGTTAGGCTTTTGAAGACCGCTTTTCCCGACGAACCCATCAAGCTGTCCACGGAGACAAACAACGAAAAGGCCCAGGCCTTGTACCGTGCTTTGGGCTTTAGACAGCTGGACGAACGGGATGGGGACGATCTGGTGTTCGGCCTTTGAGTATTTCAAAAAAAAACAAAAGCCCTTCGCAGGCGCGATGGGCTTTTTTGCACGTTAATCTGTTTCAATCCTGGTTGGTTTCCTTCTGCTTCCCCATCTCACGGTCCAGGATGAGCTTGAACTGGGTCTCGTACAGCTCCTTGTAAACACCGCCTCGGGCCAGCAGATCGTCGTGGGTGCCCCGTTCCTGGATGACGCCGTTTGAAAGGACCAAAATCTCATCCGCCGCCAGGATGGTGGAGAGACGATGGGCGATGACGATGCTGGTCCGGCCCTTCATCAGGGTTTCCAGAGCTTCCTGGATGGCGTTTTCGGAGATGGAGTCCAGGGCTGACGTGGCCTCGTCCAAAATAAGGATCTTGGGGTCCTTCAGGATCACCCGGGCGATGGAGAGCCGCTGCTTCTCGCCGCCGGAGAGCTTCAGGCCCCGGTTGCCCACCACGGTCTCGTACCCGTCAGGCTGTGCCTGAATAAAGTCGTGGATGCTGGCCGCCTGGCAGGCGGCCTCCAGTTCCTCCTGGGTAGCGTTCTCCTTGGCGTAGAGCAGATTCTCCCGGATGGTGCCGTTGAACAGATAGGTGTCCTGGGTCACCATGCCGATCTGGCTCCTAAGATAGGTCAGATCCATATCCCGCACGTCGATGCGGCCGATGGTCACCGCCCCGCCCCATACGTCGTAGAGCCGGGGGATCAAGTTGATGATGGTGGATTTCCCGCTGCCCGAGGGGCCTACGATGGCGTACATCTTGCTAGCGGGCACGGTGAAGTCGATGTCCTTCAATATCTCCTTCTCCGGCTCGTAGCCGAAGCGCACGTGGTAGAAGCGGATGTCCGCCCCCTCAAAAGCGGGCGTCAGGGTCTTTTCCGGGGTGGCGATGGCGATCTCCCGGTCGAAATAATCGAAGATGCGGGAGAAGAGGGCTAACGACCGGGTGAAATCCACCTGCACGTTGAGCAGGCTTTCCACGGGCCGATAGAGCCGGTTGATGAGAGCCACGGTGGCGGTGACGGTACCGACGGTAAGGGCGGTGTCCAGGTTGTTGATGATGAAGATGCCGCCGGCGAAGTAGATGAGCAAGGGGCCGATCTGGGTGAACATGCCCATGACCACCCGGAACCAGCGGCCGCTGCGCTCCTCCTTCAAGGCGAGCTGTGTGACCTCCTCGTTGACGGCCACGAACCGCTCGTATTCCCGCTTTTCCCGGGTGAAGAGCTTCACCAGGAGGGAGCCCGAGACGGACAGGGTCTCGTTGATAAGCTGGTTCATCTCATCGTTCTTGGCCTGGCTGTCGGTGAGCAGCTTCCAGCGGGTCCGGCCCACGCTCCGGGTGGGGAGGATCAGCAGCGGGATCACCAAAATGCCCACGCAAGCCAGCTTCCAGCTCATGGAGAACAGGGCCACCAGGGTGGTGACCACGGTGGCCACGTTGCTCACGATGCTGGTCAAAGTCCCGGAGATCACGGAGGAAACGCCGCCGATGTCGCTGTTCATGCGGGTGATGATATCCCCCTGCTTCTCCGAGGTGAAGAAGGCGTGGGGCATGTGCTGCAGATGGTCATACATCTGGTTCTTCATGTCGAAGATGATGCGGCGACTGATCCATGCGGAGATATAGCCGGAGAGCACGTTGACCACCTGGGACACGGCCAGGGTAGCGAGAGCCATCAACAGCAGCTGGATGAGCAGCTGCATATTCCGCCCGATCAGGGCCTCGTCCACGATCCGCCCCGTGATGATGGAGGGCAACAGCCCCACCACGGAAGACAGCAGGATGGTAACAAAGACCAGAGCGAACTGGATCCAGTAGGGCTTGAGATACCCCAGGATGCGACGGATCAAAGCCCCGGTGACCCGGGGCATATTTTGCTTTTCTTCCTCGGTGAAGAAGCCTCTGGGGCCGAAGTGCCCACCCGGGCCTGCCATGGGATGCGCCCTCCCTTATTTGCCGGTCTTCTTGCCGGAGGCGGGCTTCTTCGCGGAAGATGCAGGCCGCTTGGCGGTGGAAGCTTTGGCCGAAGCGGCGGGCTTCTTCGCCGTGGAGGTCTTGGCCGAAGCGGCCGGTTTCTTTGCCGTAGTGGTCTTCTTTTTCTTGCCTGTGGAGGTGGCGGCCTGGGTCTGGGCGGGGGTATCGTCCCCCAGCAGGTTCACCAGGGACCCAAGAAGGCTGCCGCCGCCGTTGGAAGCGGCCGTATTGCTTTGGCTGGAGCCGCCCAGGAGGGAGCCGAGCAGGGAACCACCGCCGGAGCTCTGGCCGGAACCGCCGCCCAACAGACTCCCCAGCAGGGAGCCGCCGCCGGCGGACGACTGTGCCGACTGACCGGAGGTGCTATCCCCCAGCAGAGAGCCCAGCAGACTGCTGCCTGCGTTGGCATCCGCGTCGCTGCCGCCGCCCAGAAGCATGCCCAGCAGGGAATCGCCGCCGCTGGACTGCTGCTGCGTGGACTGTCCGCCGCCCAGCAGGGAACCAAGGAGCCCGCCGCCGGAGCTCTGGCCGGAGCCGCCGCCCAGCAGGGAACCCAGCAGACCGCCGCCGGAGCTTTGGCTGGAACCGCCGCCCAGGAGCGACCCCAAAAGACCGCCGCCGCTCTGCTGGCTGGAGCTGCCGGTTTTGCTGAGCAGCAGATACAGCAGGATCGGCGCGGCGATTTTTAAAATGCTGCTGGCCTTGCCGCTGGACACATTGGCGCTGTTGGCCGCGCTTTGGGTGGCCGCAGCGGCGTTCCCGCCCAGGAGCATACCCAACAGGTCCATGCCGCCCGCCCGGGTGCCGCCCCGGGTGACGGTCTCCTGTTGGGCCGCCGCGGCCCGGCTCACGATGGCGCCGGAAGCGGTGTCCTTCTCGATGGTGGGCAGGACGGAGTTGAGCACGTCCTCCACCTGCTGTTTCGTAACGCCCTGGCCGGCGGAATTCGCGATGCTTTGCAGGGTAGAATCATCCAATAAATTGAGAATGGAATCCATCTTTGAGAATCTCCTTTCCAAGATAGCATAAAAATACCACATTTACGAAGAAATATCAATGTAGGATGCGAAAAAATAGCAGATTTTGTTTCATAACACATTGCAACACACCATCCCTTGTGGTATACTGCATGCATCCATAGAATATATGGTGCATTTTCATAAGGGGGAATTCGACTTTGGAAGAGGAAAAGAAAGCTAAGACCGCCAAAGCGGAAGAAAAAAAGGAGCCCGCCAAAAAGGCACCGGCCAAGAAAGCTGAGCCTGCGGAAGCGAAAAAGCCCTCCGCCGCCGCCCTGAAGGCGGCCCTGGCCCAAATGGAGGAGCAAGAGACCGGCAAAAAGAAGAACACGGTCCTGCTGCGGGTGCTCGCGTTCGTCATGTGGGCTCTCGCCATCGTGGCCATGTATCTGCCTCAGATCGGGGATCTGGAGCTGCCCTTCGGCGCCATGCGGATGCTGGTCCTCAAAAACTATACGCCCATGATCATCGACATCGTGGTGGCTGTGGCCCTGTGCATCGGCGCCGCCCTGCTGTGGAAGAAGGCCAACCACATCCACCCCGTCAAGTCCCACAACAAGATCGCCCAGTTCATCTGGAATCAGCTGGGCCTCATCATGGCCTTCCTCATCTTCTTCGTCATCGGCCTTGTGCTGATTTTGAAAAACGACAAGCTGGACGCCAAAACGAAGAAGATCGCCATCGCGGCCCTGGCCGTCATCACGCTGCTGGTGGGCGGCGTCTCCGCCGACTATCATCCCGTGACCCAGGACGAGGTAGACAAGGTTACCCAGGAGTTCAACATTGACGCTCAGGATCCGGACGGCTGCTTCTGGACCACCTACGGCAAGAAGTATCACCTTTACGGCGACTGCCAGGCCCTGACCAACACCGCTGAGGAAAACCTGCACAAGACCTCCCTGCAGGAAGCCTGGGAGAACAACCGGGGCGAGCTGTGCAGCTTCTGCGCCAAGCGGGCAGCCGACAGCGGCGCCACCGACACCACCGCCATCACCCCCACCAACCCGTAAAACATGACCCCGCAAGGAGCTGCCCCCCGGCGGCTCCTTTTTATTTTATCCGTTATGTTTTTCCCTTCCTGGGCCTCTTCAAAGGTGAAACCGGTTTTGAAAAGGAAGCAACGATATGGAACAAAACGAACGATTTGACCAGATCTACAGCGAGACGCGTGACGATCTGCTGCGCTATCTGATGCTGCGGACCAACGCCGCGCCGGAGGCGGAGGACCTCTTTCAGGAGGTGTACCGACGATTTTACGCCCGCCTCGCCCGCAGCGTCCTGCCCATCCTCGACCCGCGGCGGTACCTTTTCTCGGTGGCGAAAAAGGTGCTTGCCGGGTATTACCGCACCGCCGCGAAGAGGAAGGAAACCGAGCAGCCGCTGCCGGAGGATTTCGATCTCATGTCGGAAGATGAGCCCATCGACGAGCGATTGCTCCGGGAGGAGCGGGCGGATGAGGTCTGGCGGCTGCTGGGACGTGAGCCCGATTTGAACCGCAGGATATTTCTGCTCTTCTATGGCTGTGACCGCTCCCAAAAAGAGATCGCTGAATCCCTGGGCATCACCGAGGAAGCGGTCCGTCAACGGCTGTATCGCACCCGCGGCAAAATTCGCGCCATGCTGGAATGCAAGGAACAGGAAAGGAGCTAATCATGAAAGAACATGACTTTTTCAAAAAGATGATCTATGATCACGCCATTAACGATGCCTACATCAAGGCGAGGACAAAATACGCGACACCCAGAGGATTTGCGTGGAGAAAAGCGGTCTCCTTCGCGGCAGCAGCCTTCGTGGTGCTGGTGGGCACGGTGTTTCTCATCCCCTCCGCCCGGGCGGAGGTGCTCTCCTGGTTCGGGGTGTCCACCCCCCAGGACTATCTGACCACGGACGCGGACCAGCGGACGGAGATACCCGAGATCGAATCGCTGATCACCTCCCCGGAGACCACCGACGGGTTCAAGCTCATCCCCATCGACCGGACCGATTCCAAGGCCGTCAACAGCGAGGAGGCTCTGAAGCTCTCGAAATTCTTCTATGAGAACAGCGACGTCAAGCTGGGCGACGCCATGTTCGACGGGAAGGAGGTCTACCAGACGATCCGCCTGAACGGGCTGTCCGGGCTGTATCTGCTGGAGATGTGGACCGGCGGCCATCAGGCCGGCGTGAAGGTGGACCCCTACGCCGTCTGGGGGCTATACGAGAACGGCCCCGACAAGGAGTATCTGACCGGACAGCGGACGCTGTATGAGCGCCCCGACGGCCACATCATCTACGAGATGCCGGACGGCAAACGATTCCAGGGCATGGTGGACCTGTCCAGCGTCATCGATCCCTATATCGATTCCCTGGTCGCCCAGGGGCTGATGAAAGAAACCCGGACCGAGGAGGACCAGAAGAAGATCGACGAGCTGAACCTGGCCTATCTGGGGCAGAACGGCCTTACGGCGGTGGCTTCCATCTATGGCCTGGACGGCTTGACCGACTACGCCGATGAAAACGGCAACCTAAATGCCAAGGTCTTCTATAAGGTCTTGGTCTGCGAGGAGGACCGGGGCGATGGCAATTTCGTCCCCGCCACGGAGCTCTTCTACGCCCAGCTGGGCACCATCACGGTCAACATGAAGGCCTATCAGGACCTTCAGGCAAGCCATTTTGAAACAGCAGCCAGCGCTGTTTGGGGTCCGGAGACGGTGACCCTCAGCCGGGTGGACATCGACTTTGGACGACCCGACGACCGGTATGCTGACGACCGCATCGCCTTCTCGAAGCAGCGCGCTTCCACGGAAGGACTGACGATGGCCGTGGAGGACATCCAAATGGACGCTCTGGGCATCCACGAAATCAAGGTCCGCGTCCTCATACCCGAAGCATGGACACAGGAACAGCGGGACGCCCTGGCCCAGTCCCTGGGGTTCAAGACGCTGATCAATGGCGCAGCTGGGGACTGGTATCTCAACTCCTATAATTGCACCGTTCAGGAGGACGGCTCTGTGCTGTTCAGTGCCAGGAGCCTGGACGAAGTGCCCTACGACATGCTCAAATCCATTCAGGAGATCTCGTTCATTCCGAAGCTGCACACCTTTACAGTGGTCGATCCTTACGATACCAACGATAAGCCGCTGGGAACGCTGAACCCCGACTATGGCGAAGTCGTTTGGAGCCGACCGGGCGTCAACGGATGGAATGCCAACGACACGGAGACGGAATATCCCCAATACGCCATCGTGCTGAAAGTGAGCTGATGCAAGCGACAAACGGAGCAGCCAAATCGGCTGCTCTTTTTTATGTTGATCGCTCTTTTTTTATGCTCTGCTACACCGCTCGCGGGCTGCGGCTGATGTAGAAGAGGGCCAGGGCGCCGGGACCCACGTGGCTGCCGGTGACGGGCTCATAGGGCACCGTGAGGATGGGCAGGTTGGGCAGCTTTTCCCGGATGCGGCGGATGAGGGTCTCCGCGTCCTTGCCGCAGCCCGCCTGGGCGATGCCCACCCCGCAGGCATCCTTTGCGTCGATATTCTCCACCAGATCGTCGGCCAAGGCCCGGATGGCGGCTTTGCGGCCCACGGACTTCCCCGTGACCACGATGCGGCCCTCCTCGTCCCCCCGAAGCACCGGCTTGATATTCAGCACGGAGGCGATGACCGCCTTCATGCGGGAGATGCGGCCGCCCCGCCTGAGATACATGAGATCGTCCACGGTGAAGATCTGCATCATATGGGTCCGGAGCCGGTCCAGCTC
The DNA here is from genome assembly GCA_017545535.1 of Clostridia bacterium. Lineage (GTDB taxonomy): Bacteria > Bacillota > Clostridia > Christensenellales > CAG-138 > RUG472. Next base: position 27,109 of record JAFWMS010000020.1, read on the forward strand.
CCGCAAAATCTTGCTCAGGTCCTCCCCAGCTTTTTGTAGCTTTTGAGCCGCCAGCACCAGCAGCCCCTCCCCCAACGAGGCGCCCTTGGTGTCGAAGGCCACGATCTTCCGATCGGGGAACGCCTCCCCAACCTCCCGGGCCGCCAGGACCGACGCACCGTAAGCGCCGCTGATGCCGGAGGACATGCCGATATAGAGCACGTCGTTCCCGGCTTTTGCCTCCTTTTCAAAGACCTGCCGATAGGCCTCAGGGTTGATCATAGAGGTGGTGGCCGTGCCGCCGGCCTTCAATTCCTCATAGAAAGCATCGTACGGGAAGGTCTCCGTTTCCAGACAGCATTCCGCCTTGCCCCCGTTTCGCATGAAATGAAAGGGCAGCACGCCGATGCCCAGCTTCTTGCACAGGGCAGCCGGAAGGTTGGCCGAAGTATCCGTCCAAATATGAAATCCCATGGCAAATCGCTCCTTTATCTAATATCTAATATTATATTACAGCGTCAATTTTACCATGTCAAGGGGTTCACAAAATTGTCACGATGGTCAAATTGCAGACACAGCCTTGCAAAATCCCCAACAAGGGAGTATACTTAATACAACATATTAGGAGACGTGAATGACATGGCCTACGACGTGAAGCTCATCGGCACCAAGCTGCGCCGGTGGGAGAACTATCTCAACAGCTTTCGCCTGCCCCAATGGGACGAGCTGCCGGACATGGACCTGTATATGGATCAGGTGGTTATTCTGCTGCAGCGGTATCTGAACTTTTTGCCGGAGGATGAGCACGGCAACGCCGCCATCACCCCCAGCATCATCAACAACTATGTGCGGCTGAAGATCATGCCGCCGCCGGTGAAGAAGAAGTATACCCGGGTCCACATGGCCTACCTCATCATGGTCTGCTCCCTGAAGCAGAGCGTGAACATCCCCTATATCCAGAAGATGCTGCCCCTGGGCCTGCCGGAGACGGAGGTGCGCCGCATCTACGAGGGGTATGTGCAGACCCATCATGAGATGTGCCTGGCCTTCATCAAGCTGGCCCGGGCCGCCGGCGATACCGTGCTTCACAGCCCCGAGGCCCTGAGCGAGGATGTGGAGCGATTGGTCTACTCCTCCGCCATCGTGTCCGGCTTCTCCAAGCTCCTGACGGAAAAGCTGGTCCATCTGGAGGGCGAGACCCTGGGCAGTCAACCGGAGAGCGAAATCACTCTGAAACGGTAACGATCAAAAAGCGAGCATTTGTAAGGAAGGAGCCGATCGCTTATGAAGCGCATGGTTTTGTTTTTCGCCATGATTCTGTGCCTGGTCCATTCAGGGATAGCTCATGCAGTGAACGAAAGCCATAGGCTGTACATGGCCTTCGGGTTGTTCTCTGTGGAACTTCCCGAGGGCGTCACCGCAGGCCCGAACAGCGGCAACGTTCTGTCGGACTTCCGGTATGAAACTGACGGATCGCAGCAGATAATCTACGCTAACTTTGCTCCGATGGGCGAATATGGATCCACCGCCCAGAAGAAACTGGACAGCCTGATTTCTATGCTGTTTGCTCTGTCCGGAAGCGACATGAGCAATTACAGCGAGACCGAGATCGCAGAGGAAACGCTGGAGAACGGTATCCGGCTGCAGTGGCAGATCATGCGGGGCGACGCAATCCATACGCTATGGTTTGAGGCCTTTGACGATCTGTTCGGATACAATATGTGCATCCAGTGCAGTGCAGAAACCGCTGATGACGAAGCCCTGCTCACGATCATGCGTTCTTTCCAAGCCGAGCCGGAGCGGGAACGCAACCTGCTGGAAGTGCAGCAGACGCAGCTGCCCGGCGGCTCGTTCGTCAGCGTGGAACACGGCCTGCAGATCCAACTGAACGAGCATTGGGAAATCGTGCCCTATAAGGAATATTTGCTTCCCGGGACCGCGTTTATGCTGGTCCTCAATGAAGGAGAACAGTTGATCCAGCTGTTCTACACCTATCCCGTTGACGCAGAAGATTCCCGCGCCCTGTTAGATTGGTTCCTACAAGTCAAGGGACAAAACGCTGCCGGGGAACCTTATGCCGTCAATTTGGATGGTCTGGACGGTGTGGAAGCTTGGGTAGCCGAGGAGAAGACCGGTGTAAACATGTATAACGTAGCTTTTGTCCATGAGGGATATGGTTACTATGGCATGCTCATGTGGGTCACTGAGGATGAGGCGGAAGCCCGGCCTTTTATGATGGAAGTGCTGCGGACGATGGCAATCCCGGAATAATTGCGCGGCAAGTTCGCAGATCAGGTCGAGAACATAAAAAAAGGAAGCTGTCTCATACAGCTTCCATTTTTTTGATCTGCTTTACAGCATTATCCAGTATCGTCTGAGGCGGTGGCGCCCCTCCGTTTCGTTATAGGCGTCGACGGTATCCGCCAGGACGCCGCCCAACTTTTCGATGACGCGGATGGAAGGCCGGTTCTCCTCATTCACGGTGAGCAGCACCCTCTCCATGCCCAGGGACTTTGCGATTTCAAGGCCCTGCCGCAGGATCATTGTGCCGTATCCTTTCCCCCACTCCGACGGTCGGACGGCGTATCCTACGCTGCCGATATCAAACAGGACCTTTTCAGTAAAGTCCGTCCGGCACTGGAACTCGCCGATGAACCGATCGCCGTCCACCGCCCAGTAGTGACAGCTCCGGGCCACCCCGGGCAGCAGGCCCTGTTCCTTTTTGTCATACCAGGGCTTCGTGCGTTCGAACCAGGTCTCGTCGATGGCGTCGGGAGGGGTGGGCCGAAAATACGGTTCGCCGTTTTCATACAGTTCCCTGCAGTATTCCCGATATCCCTGCACGTATTCAAGGCACCGTTTTATCAGCTTCAGCACGGCCGTTTCAGTGGTCCGATTTCAGGCCCGCGCCGCACATGGTGATGAGGGTGTCGGGAGTGGGGCCATAGAGCTCACAATAGCGTCGGTAGGCCGCGTAGTTGGCGGCGGTGGTGTGCTCGATATAGATGCCCCTTTTGGCGAGATCGGCCCTGGCTTCCAAGATCCTTTCCTCCGGGGCATGGACGAAGCGGACGGCATGCTTCTTTGCATAAGCCAGGATCTCCGCCCCCCGCATGGGCTGACCGATGGCAATGCCCTCCGCCAGGGTGGGCGTGGGGTTGACGGGTGCGGGACGGTCCAGCCCCTGCTCCGCCGCCTGCAGGAGGGGATCACACTTTTCACTCTGCAGGGCGATGATCTGGGGGAAGGTCTCGATGCAGCCGGAGGCTTCCAGCTCCTCCAGGGCCTTCATAGCCCCCAGGAACAGGGTGCCGTTGCCCACAGGAATGACCAAATGCCTGGGGATGCGGCCCAGCTGTTCAAAGACCTCATAGATATAGGTTTTGGTACCCTCATAGAAGAAGGGGTTATACACGTGGTTGGCATAGTAGACCCCCTCCTCCGTCACCTTGGCCCGGCACACGTCGGCGCAGTGGTCCCGGCTGCCGGGCACCACGGTGCAGACGGCCCCATGGGCCCGGATCATGTCGATCTTCTTGGGGCTGGTGCCCTCTGGCACGAAGATCTCGCAGCCGATGCCTGCCCGGGCGCAGTAGGCAGCCACGGCGTTGCCCGCATTGCCGCTGGAATCCTGGACCACCTTGTCCACGCCGATGGCCTTGGCGTGGGCCACCAGCACCGCCGCGCCACGATCCTTAAAGGACAGGGTGGGCATGAAATAGTCCATCTTCAGGAGCACGTTTTCGTTCAATCGCACGATGGGCGTCATGCCCTCCCCCAGGGTGATGTCCCGCCAGGCGTCCCCGTCCAGGGCCATGAAAGCCCGATAGCGGAACAGGCTCCACTCCTGCCTGTCCACCTTCTCCAAATCGAACTTCGGCGGCGTATAGTCCAGCGTCCAAAGACCGCCGCAATCACATTTGGGCTTACGGGTGGTGACGCTTTCCCGGCGACCGCATTTGATACATTTATATTCCATATGGGTCTCCTCCCCAAAAGAGCGCTCCCTCAGGGAGCGCTCCTCTATGATCGAACTTAGTAGATGTAGGCCGGCGTCCAGTAGACGTTGCCATAGATGTCGGTGAGCCGGTAGCTAACGGAGATATCGTCGTTGCTGATGGCACGGTAGTCCACGGCGATGGAGCTGCCCAGGGTGAAAGCCTGGCCCAGGGTATAGCTGCCCTGGTAAGACCCGTCGTAGGCATAGTAGTCGCAGAGGAGCTGGACGATATCGCCCGCCTCCAGAGGGATGCTGCCCTTGGCCTGGGTCTCGGTCTCATCGGCATACAGAGGATCGGCCCCCAGAACGAGGGCGTTGCCGTCCAGGTCGATGAAGATCCGGATGTTCACCATGGCCTCCATCGTCTCCCCCTCCGACACCCAGGTAATCCGGGCGGGGATGCGGCCGAAGGTGCCCTCCTCCCCCGCTTCCGTCATATAGAAGGCCGCAGGATTGCCGTCCAGGCACAGCCAGGTGCCGTCGAAGCCCAGGACCAGATCGTTGTCTTGATCGAAGGTCAGATAGTTGTCATATCCCAGGTCGATAAAGCCTTGGCCGTCGTCCACGAAAAGGTTCATGGCCGCAGTCTCTATCAGGGCCCACTCCTCGTCGGTGAGAACCAGGGTCGGCGTCCCGTTCTTATCGGTGACGGTGATCCGGGCGGGGTCCAAATGATTCTGGGCGATGTCCGCCGCCTTGCTGGCCACGAGATCGGTATCCAGCCAGTCGAGGGCCGCCGGCATGGACCGGCCGGAGAAAGCGGACAACAGGTCCATGATGGTGGAGGCGTCCACGCTGTTGCCGGCGGAATAGCTGCCAGAACCGGAGCCCGTGGTGTACTGGCCCAGCAACGACCCCAGCGGCGAGGAGGACCCGTAGGGCGAGCTGCCGTAGGAACTGCCGCCGGAGCTGCCGTAGGCGCCGCCGTCCATGAGGCCGCCCAATAGGGTGCTCAACAGATCCCCGCCGGAGGAGTAGGAGCCGTAGGGCTGCTGGGACGCGGAGGAGGCGAACTGGCCGCCCTGCTCCAGGCTGGCGAAGCTCTGGATGCACTTAGCATACTCGGCGTCGATGCCCAGGCTGTTGTAGGTGTTCACGGCGCTCTTGACGCCGTTCAAAGACTCATAGGGGAAATAGATGGACACGCCGTAGGCCCGGGAGATGGTGGTCTTGTTGTAGGCCACGCACCCCTTCAGCGCGCTGGCCAACGTCTTCGACTCCGCGGTGCTGATCCGATCGCACAGGTCGATCATGTCCACCTGGTTGATCCGGCTCTGGCGGGCGAACTGACGGACGTTGGCCCGGGCCTCCGCCACCTTTCGATACCCGTCCCCCTTGATGAGGGAGGTGGTGGCGGTGGAGAAGTTACGAAGGGCCGCAGGCACGGTGCCCTGCATCTTAGCGAGGTCCAGCACGCTCAAGGTCACCTGAGCGTTCGATTGCGCCCGCTGGCTGGCGGCGATGAAGGTGTCCACGATGGTCTTGCCGATGCTCTCCGTAGAGGCGGAGGTGTTCTTCGACAGCTGGGTGAGCCAGTCGGTGTAGTACCAGCCGGTGCCGGGCTCGGATTCCTCCGAGGCGATCATGTAATCCGCATAGTCGTTGCAGACCAGGGCGGTCTCCAACGTAGCCATGAGGCAGGCGTCGAAGCCGATCCAATCGAAGGTGCAGCCGCCCTTCTTAAGGGCCGCGTTGATCTCCGGCAGGGTCATGGTGTCTGACGAGGTGCCAAAGCCGCTCCCCTGTTTCTCGTCGTAGCCGTAGCCGGAGAGGGAGCCGCCGCCGTGATCCCAGAAGATGAGGATGTTTCGGTTGGCCGGGAAGTTCTTGGTGCAGTAGCGGATGAAGGTGGCCAGATTGTCCGGGTCCGTCATGGCGGCGGTGCCGAAGTTGTCTTCCAGGCGCCTCAGGCCCCCGGTCTGGACCTGATAGATCTGGTTCACGGAGCTGGAGACGATGTTGTTCTTCCAGGCCCGGCAGCCGCCGGTTTCCACGATCACGTTCACCCTGTCGGAGATGGTGGCCTTCACCATTTCACCGAGGTCGCTGGTGCCCATGCCGTACTTGGACTCCAGATCCGTGCCGCACATGTAGATCATGACGGTGACGGTGTCCTGTCCGTTGCCCAGAGGGACGACCCGCTTGTTCCTGGCCTCGCCCACCACGGGAGCGGCCGTCGCCACCGGCGCCTCCGTATACACGGGGGCCTGGGTGACGACGGGAGCCTGGGTGACCACCGGCGCCTGGGTAGCATAATACGGGACCTCCGTGGCCTGGGAGACCTGGTTCGTGTCCGGGTAATAGGACACGTCGTTACCGGGAAGGAGGTTGTCGCAGCCGCCTTTGAGCACGCCCAACACCGCCACCACGGCGATGACGAGCAAGGCGAGCCGCCGATACTTCTTAGGCAGGATCATCAGCAGGGCCAAAAGGCCCAGCTTTCCGGCGTTGGACCGATCGCCCCCCGCCCTGTTGTCCCCGGGGCGCTGATCGAAGCTGCCCGTGCGGCCGCTGCCGGTGCCTACGGGACGGGAGGATACCTTTTCCCCCTTGTCCACATGGGCGGAGCCGGAGCCGACTTTTTTGCCGTGACCCTGAGGCCGATTGTTTTCCATGATTCAAACGCTCCCTTTTCTCTGTTTTGTTATATAGTATACTGTTTTTCCGGTCAAAGCGCAAGATTCCGCCTGCAAAAATCAGCGCCTTCCCCCGGCGCTGGAGAGGGCAAGCAGCATCTGGCTGGGGCCGTAGAATGCCCACATCATATTGAAGGGGATGTCGTACAGGGTTTTCAGCAGCGGATGGGTGCCCAAGTCCAGATAGAGGGCGGCGTTGTTCACCGCCACGAAGAGATCGCAGCCCAAAAACAGAGTCATGCCCAGGGTGAACAGAAGGTACCGGGGGCTGAGCCAGCTAAAGAATACCGTGGTCAGCAGGAAGGAGGCGTACACCGCCCCCAACAGCAGCAGCGCATCCGCGCCCCGGGCGAGGATCACCGCCACCACCAGGAGCGTCGCGCACGTTCCCGCCCAAACAAACAGATGGACGAGCCGCCGCTTCCCCTCCTCCCGGAGCCACAGCCGCACCGCCCACAGACCTTGGGCCACGCAAAAGAGGGCCATGCCCGGGAGCCACTGTTCCTCCTTCAGGGCCACCAAAAAGAAATCCGCCCCCGCCGTAAACAGCAGGGCGCCTAGAGCAAGGAGCCCGTCCAACGTTTCACTCCTGTGGCCGCAGGCGAAGGAGAAGCACATGAGGACAAGGGCGTATTCGAACAGGCGGCACATCTCGCCGCTGGGATAGATGAGCAAAAACAGGGCGCACAGGCACCCGCCCGCCAACAGGAAGGCTATGGTACCGAAAGCGCCCGTCCGGATGTTCCTCTTCAGTTTTCCTTTTTTCCGTTTCGTGCCAAATCCTCCGCTCGAAGGCCCGGCCCCGGGTCCCCCAGCCGCCAATGCTTCCGGCACAGGCCGATGTAGGTATCGTTGGCCCCCAGGACCACCTGCTCCCCCACCTTGGTGATGCTGCCCTTGCCGTCCAGGCGGGCGTTTTGGGTGGCCTTCCTGCCGCACCAGCAGATGGTCTTCACCTCTTCGATAGCGTCCGCTCTGGCAAGGAGCCAGTGGCTTCCCTCGAAGAAGTTGCCCTGGAAGTCGGTCTTGAGGCCGTAACAGATCACGGGCACGTCATACATGTCGCAGATGTAGGCGAAGGTCTCCACCTGCTCCTTGGTGAGGAACTGAGCTTCATCCACGATGATGCAGTCGTATCGCCCCGCCTTCACCGCCTCCAGGTCCATGTCCTCCACCAAGGTGCACTCCGCCTCCAGGCCGCAGCGGGACAGGATGCGATGGACGCCGTCCCGGGTATCGGTGGAGGGCTTCATGAGCAGCACGCTCTTGCCCCGCTCCAGGTAGTTATAGCGCACCATGAGGGCGTTGGCGGTCTTGCTGGAGCCCATGGCCCCATATCGAAAATACAGCTTTGCCATAAAAAGCGGTTCCTCTCCCTTATGATGGGTCCAGTATAGCGTATTTGGAAAAGGATGTCAAAAGCGTATCCGATCGTTTTTGTCCCAAAAAGGGGGTTGACGAACCGAATCTCATCGGGTATAATCTCACGGTGTGCTGGTGATTTTTGCACCTATGTTGGCTCAGGAGGGGAGGGAGAAAAATGGAAGTCAGAGTCGGAGAAAACGAATCCCTGGAAAGCGCTCTCAAGCGTTGGAAGCGCAAGTGCGCCCGCAGTGGCGTCCTCGCCGAGGTCCGTCGTCGTGAGCACTACGAGAAGCCCAGTGTGAAGCGCAAGAAGAAGGCCGAAGCCGCCCGCAAGCGCAAGTATTGAGCAAAAAGGCAAAAAACAGGAGGAACCGAAAGGTTTCTCCTTTTTTTGTCCCCATTTCTACGCTCTCCCCTTTCCCTCCGGCTCGAAATGGTGTATGATAGGATTAGATTTATATGGAAAGGAATCCTATGCATATGCGAAACGTGGTTCTTGCCGGCGCGTGCCGGACCCCCATCGGCACCATGGGCGGGGCGCTGAGCTCCGTGTCCGCCGTGGAGCTGGGCTCCCTGGTCATTTCAGAGGCCCTCAAGCGGGCGAAGGTGCCCGCCGATCAGGTGGACATGGTCTACATGGGCTGCGTCATTCAGGCGGCCCTGGGGCAAAACGTGGCCCGGCAGTGCGCCGTAAAGGCGGGCGTACCCGTGGAGACCCCGGCTTTGACCGTGAACGTGGTCTGCGGCTCCGGCCTTGCGGCGGTGAACATGGGCGCGGCCCTCATCGCCTCCGGCGACGCGGATATCGTTGTTGCCGGCGGCACGGAGAGCATGAGCAACGCCCCCTTCGCCCTGCCCAAGGCCCGGTTCGGCTACCGGATGAACAACGGGACGTTGGTGGACACCATGGTGAACGACGCCCTTTGGGACGCCTTCAACAACTACCACATGGGCATCACCGCCGAGAACGTGGCGGAGCGCTGGGGCATCAGCCGGCAGGAGCTGGACGAGTTTTCCGCCTGCTCCCAGCAGAAGTGCGCCCGGGCCATGGAGACCGGCCGGTTCAAGGACGAGATCGTGCCTGTGACCGTGAAGCAAAAGAAGCAGACCGTCACCGTGGACACGGACGAGGGGCCCCGGCCCACCACCACCGTGGAGATCCTTTCGAAGCTGAAGCCCGCCTTTAAGCCCGACGGCGTGGTCACCGCAGGCAACGCCTCCGGCATCAACGACGGGGCCGCCGCGGTGGTCCTGCTCAGCGAGGAGAAGGCGAAGGCGTTGGGCGTAAAGCCCATGGCCCGGTTCGTCACGGGGGCTCTCGCCGGCGTGGATCCGGCCATCATGGGCGTGGGACCTGTGGCCGCCAGCAAAAAGGCCATGGCCAAGGCGGGCCTCACCGTGGAGGACTTCGACCTTGTGGAGGCCAACGAGGCCTTTGCCGCCCAGTCCGTGGCCGTGGCCCGGGAATTGAAGTTCGACCCGGAAAAGCTGAACGTGAACGGCGGCGCCATCGCCCTGGGGCATCCCGTGGGCGCGTCGGGCTGCCGCATTTTGGTGACCCTGCTCCACGAGATGCAGAAGCGCGACGCCAAGCGGGGCCTGGCCACGCTGTGCATCGGCGGGGGCATGGGCTGCGCCACCATCGTCGAACGGGACTAAGGAGGTTTCTATGTCCTATGTGACTTCCCAGCAGGAGGGGTCCATCCTGCTTATGACCCTGAACCGGCCCGAGGCGCTGAACGCATTGAACGCCCAGGTTTTGGAGGATCTTGATAAAGCGCTGGACGGGGTGGACCTTGAAACCGTACGCTGCCTCGTCATCACCGGCGCAGGGGACAGGGCCTTTGCCGCCGGGGCGGACATCGCCGCCATGGCGGACATGGACCCCGAGGCGGCCGCGGCGTTCTCCCGCCGGGGGAACGCGGTGTTTCGCCGGATCGAGAGCTTCCCCCTCCCCACCATCGCCGCGGTGAACGGCTACGCCCTGGGGGGCGGCTGCGAGCTTAGTATGGCCTGCGATATCCGGCTGTGCAGCGAAAACGCCGTCTTCGGCCAGCCGGAGGTGGCCTTAGGCATCACCCCGGGTTTCGGCGGCACCCAGCGGCTCATGCGCCTCATCGGCATGGGCAAGGCCAAGGAGCTCATCTTCTCCGCCCGGACCGTGAAGGCGACTGAGGCCCTGGAGATGGGGTTGGTCAACGGCGTGTATCCGGCGGAGGAGCTGCTGCCCGCGGCGAAGAAGCTGGCCGCCAGGATCGTCCGGAACGCCCCCATCGCCGTGCGGGCCTGCAAAGCCGCCATGAACGAAGGCGTGGACCAGGCCATGGACGAAGCTATCGTCACGGAGGTCCGGGAGTTCTCCGGCTGCTTCGCCTCGGAGGATCAGAAGCGGGGCATGCAGGCCTTTTTGAACAAGCAGAAGAACATCGAGTTTCTCAATCAATAGTCAATAGGAGGTAACTATGATCGTTGGCATCATCGGCGCCGGTACCATGGGGTCCGGCATCGCCCAGGCCTTCGCCCAGTGCGAGGGGTTCGAGGTCCGTCTCTGCGACATCACGGCGGAGTTCGCCGCCCGGGGCAAGGGCCGCATCGAGAACCAGCTCACCAAGCGGGTCCAGAAGGGCAAGATGACCGCTGAGGCGGCCCAGGCCATTTTGGATCGGATCACCACCGGCACCAAGGACATCTGCACCGACTGCGACCTCATCGTGGAGGCCGCCTTCGAGAGCATGGACGTGAAGAAGCAGACCTTCCAGGAGCTCATGGCCATCGCAAAGCCTGAGTGCATCTTCGCCTCCAACACCTCCTCCCTCTCCATCACGGAGATCGGGGCGAAGCTGGATCGGCCCCTCATCGGCATGCACTTCTTCAACCCTGCCCCGGTGATGAAGCTGGTGGAGGTCATCGCCGGCATCAACACCCCCCGGACTCTGGTGGAGCAGGTGAAGACCATCGCCACGGAGCTGGGCAAAACCCCCGTGGAGGTGAACGAGGCCGCCGGGTTCGTGGTGAACCGGATCCTGATCCCCATGATCAATGAAGCCGTGGGCGTCTACGCCGAGGGTGTGGCCAGTGCCGAGGATATCGACGTGGCCATGAAGCTGGGAGCCAACCACCCCATCGGGCCCCTGGCGCTGGGAGACATGATCGGCCTCGACGTGGTGCTGGCCATCATGGAGGTGCTCCAAAGCGAGACCGGTGATTCCAAGTACCGGCCCCATCCCCTACTCAGGAAAATGGTGCGAGGCGGCTTGCTGGGCGTGAAGTCCGGCAAGGGCTTCTTCACCTATAACAAATAAAAAAGGAGACTCCAACCATGGCAGAAATCGACTACAACGCACTCTCTAACGCCCTCTCCTCCCGCCGGTTTTTGCCGCAGGTCTTTGACACCGCGGAGGAGGCCAAGGCGGCCGCCCTCGCCATCATCGGAACGAGGAGCGTGGGCATCGGCGGCAGCGCCACCGTTCGGGACATGGGGCTGGCCAAGACCCTGCAGGAACAAGGGAACGAGGTCCACTGGCACTGGCTGGCGGCCAAGGAAGCCAAGCAGGCCGCCCGGGACAAGGCCCTCACGGCGGACGTGTACATGTGCTCCAGCAATGCCCTCACTACCGACGGCAGGCTGGTGAACATCGACGGCACGGGGAACCGGGCCGCGGGCCTTATCTACGGCCCCCACGAGGTGGTGGTCATCCTGGGCAAGAACAAGATCGTAGGCTCCCTGGACGAGGCCATCGAGCGCATCAAGCGGGACACCTGCCCGCAGAACGCCCGGCGGCTGGGTCTGGACACCCCCTGCGCTAAGACGGACAAGTGCTTCGATTGCCGCACCGCCGCCCGGATGTGCAACGTGACCTTCATCCTGGAGGCTCCCACCCGGCCGGTGAAAGCCTTCCATGTGCTGATCGTGAAGGAAGATCTGGGATTATAAGGTTTTATAAAAACGGACCACCTTCTTGAAAGAAAGGTGGTGCCAAAGAACTTTATTTGGGGAGTATTGCTTACGCGATACGCCCCTATTGTTATCTCTGCGCTTCTCTTTTTGCGCCGTTTTTTCCCTATTCACTGAAGAGAAAAGCGGCAGAAAAACTATCTCCAGCGCTTAAGCTGAGAAAGGTACCCGTCGTACATGGCCCTGCGCTGAGGCTCGCTCTGGCCGTCCGGGTTGGGGGAATGGGCCAACAAAAAGTCCAGCAGCATATCCTTGGAGGTGTAGACGAAGGTGCCACCGGCGTAGCACCAGGTGCAGTAGTCCTCGTTGAAACCGCCGTCCGGTTCCCGACTGATCATGCTGTCCTCCGTAAGGGGCATGCCGCAGCACTGACAGATAAGGGTCCGGGGCGACCCCAGCAGGGTGTTGATGGACACGTCGAAGAGCCGGGACAGGAGCTTGAGGGTCTCCGTGTTGGGCTGGGTCTCCCCGTTTTCCCAGCGGCTCACCGCCTGCCTCGTCACCAGCACCTTCTCGGCCACCTGCTCCTGGGTCAAGCCGTGCTTTTCCCGCAGGGTCTTCAATATTTCATAGGCTTCCATAGTTCTTTCTCCCCTCCCGTTTTCGTTGCTTACAGTATACCATCGGCATCAGCGCTGGGCAAGCAACCCGCTGTTGCGCATGGAAAAGGCGGGCTGCGTGCCCGCCTTGGCGCATTTTATTTTCGTTTCCCGAAGATCAGCTTTCCAAACAGCACCCCGCAGAGGACCAGGAAGTAGGCGGCCAGGATGCCCAGGACCAGCCAGGTGGTGGCGGGCTGATTCTGGGCGATGAGGCCCAGGACCAGGAGGAAGGGCGCCCCAAGGAGCACGGCATAGAGGTTTTGGAAGATCAGATTCTCCGCGGCCGGGGTCTCGAAGAGGGGGTCGATCTCCCGGCAAAGGATGAGACCCGTGCTCACGGTTCCCGTCAGCATGCCGTAGAAGCAGAGGAACTGCTCGTGGGCATAGGCGGGAAAGAGCTTCTGGCTGGCGAAGCGAACGAACAGGAAAGTGACCAACGCACCCGCCGCGCAGATGAGCAGCAGCGGCACGATGAACTCCGGATGGGCGAAGGCCGTCAAATCGATGGATGCGATGGACGCCACCACCATGATGTCGAACATCCAGCCGGAGATCCGATTGAGCAGGAAGGTGTTTCGATACTCCCGCTGCATCCAGCCGGCCTTAGAGAAAGCCTTCAAAAGGGCTTTCACGATGACGCAGGCCAGCAGGCCGAACAGGAAGTTGAAGCCCCAGATGGTGGACTGCAGCGTCTTTACATAGAAGGGGATGGAGCCGAAGGCCCCGTCGATGCCCCGCATGATGCCGTAGGCCAGGATGTAGGTGACCAGGATGAGGGCAGCCTGAACGGTGAACTTGTCCATGCTCTCGCTGAGGGCGATCTCGCCCTTGCCGGTGATGGATTCAGCGGTCAGATCCTCCGCCTCGTCGGCGTTCTCGTGCATCTTGAGCTTACCCTTCTTCTGCATCACGTTCATATACAGCACGCCGCCCACGCTGGCGGACACGAAGCCCATGGCCGCCACGGTGAGGCCGAAGCTGGAGCCGTTGACGAATCCGTAGCTGTTCTCGAAGGTAAGGCCCCAGTTGAAGGCCTGGCCAGGGCCCTGGCCATAGCCCAGGGGCAGCAAGATGCCGCTGGAGGCGAAAACCTTGCCCTTGAGCAGGTAGAAGAAGCCGAGGGTGATGAGCAGGCCCACCACGCCCTGGATAAGGTAGCCGCAGACGGTGATGGCGCCGGACTGGAACACCTCCCGGTTCCGGCCTTTGGACTTGGCCCGCTGGCTCTGCTTGAGGCTCATGGCCACCACGCCCAAGCCGAGCCCGTGATAGGTCATGGCCTCCAGGGTGATGAGGTTGTTGCCGCTGCGGAAGAAGCTGACACCGGTGATGGACCGGTAGATGCCGTCCCCGATGAGCAGCAGAAAGCCCGCCAGCACCGCGCCGGGCAGCAGGGACTTTCGAAGCAGAGGGATCATCCGCCGAAGGGCGCCCGCCAGAAGCAGGGCTCCGGACAGGATGGAAAGCATGATGATGAAGTTCCAGACCTCGATGCTCTGAAAGCTGGTGAATTCGGATACGGCCGCGTGAATAGTCATAGAATCTCCTTGTTTTTCGGCACCTTGTAGATGGGGCGGCGCCCTACCCCTTCAAAAGATCGTCCTTCTCCATGAGGGTGTTCCACTTGTCCAGGGAATCGTCCAAAATGGCGGTAAGCTTCCTTGTCTCCTCCGGGGTCATATGGAGGGCAATGCGCTTGGCGAGCACCCGGCAGCTCTGCTCGAAGACCGGGCCACAGCCTTTAAACTTGTCCGTAAGCTCCAGATGAAACTCCCGCCGATCCCGCTGGGAAGGGACCCGGTTCACATAGCCCTTGCGAATGAGGCAGTTCACCCGATAGGTGGCGTTGCTTTGGGAGATGCCGGTAAAGCGGGCGAACTGGGAGATGGTGGGCCGCTCCATGGTCTCGATACATTCGAGACAGAATATCTCCATGGGCGTCAGATCCTGGCTCTCCTCCCGGACCGTGATGAACATCTTCCGCAGGAACCCCAGCCGCATACGCAGCATGACCCGTGACAGTGATTCAGTTAACATACGCTTGCCTCTCTGAACGGAAAATATACTTCTGTTTTTTTAAGTATATTCCTTTTTCTTGCCCGCGTCAACGATAAAAGCAACGGAAATACATATCTTTTTTCAAAAAAAGGACGCTCTGCCTATGTGGCGAAGCGTCTGTTCCCTTGAATCACGTGGGAGGCTTACTCCCCCTTGGCCTCCAGATACTCATTGATCTGGTTTACCAGGGCGTCGGCATCGATGCCGTGGACGGCGCATGCCTGCTCCAGGTTCTCAAAGTGGGACATCATGCAGCCCAGGCAGTGCATGCCCGCACCCATGAGGATCTCGGCGATGCCCTCGTCCATCAGGACCATCTCCCGGATGTTCATATCTTTGGTAACTTGCTTCATTTTCTTTTGTTCTCCTTTTTATGATCGTTGATAGTATACCCGACTTTTCAGCTTTTGGCAATGAACTGATTGCGGCACTTGGTGCAGGTGACCCGGATCTTCCCCTTGCCCCGGGGGACCCGAAGCCGCTGGCCGCACTGGGGGCAGATGAGATATCGATAGGTCCGATACTCCCGCCATTGGTTCTTCCACTTCTCCAACAGGCCGCCGGAAGAGGCGGTGGAAGCGGGCCGCTGGGCGCCGCCCCGGAAGGGTTTGTGGACGAACTCCTTTACAGCCGTGAGGGCCGTGAGAAACTTCCGGTTTTCATCCTCCCGCTTGCCAGCGTTTCCGGCAAAGAGGCGGATGCCCAGAAAGATGGCGGCCGCCGCGAACAGGAGCCGGAACAGGGTGCTGGCGGCGGCGTACCGGTTCAGCACAAAGCTCAAAAGATAGCACACGCCGCAGGTGATAAGCAGGGCCTTGTTCAGTTCATCCAGATGTAGCTTGGGTCTCATAGTCTAAATTTCCTTCCGATAGATGCAATATCCTTCCGGGGGGACCAGGACGCTGAACACGCTGCGCACCCTGAGGGGTTCCCCGGTGAAGAGCTCCGTGTACTGCCCGGCCAAAGGCACGTCGATCTCTCCGTCCGCCCCCTTGTAGAGGAGGGCCGGGTAGACGGAAGCGGAAACCGGTTTGTCGCTGGGGTTCACCAGCAGCACCACGCACTCCTCCCCCAGATACCGGACCAAAGCAAAGCAGCTGCCGGAGAGGGCTCCCATGCGCAGATGGCCATAGCCCACCGCTTCGCTCCCCCGCCGAAGGCCGATGAGGGTGCGGACAGTATCCCGCATGACCAGGTCCTCCCTTCCCCAGGGATAGGGCCGCCGGTTGAAGGGATCCCCCCCGCCGGCGAGGCCCACTTCGTCCCCATAATAGATGCAGGGGACTCCGGGAAGCAACATCTGCAGGGCGGTGGCCGCCATGAAGAGGCGCTTGGCTCGGGCCAGGGTGGGACCGTCGGGACGAAAAGCGGCCTGCTCCGCCCGGTTGGCGGTAAACCGATCCGGTCCCCCAGCCAAATAGGTGATGGCCCGGGTCTCGTCGTGGGAGGAGAGCAGGTTCAAGCAGGCTTCCCGGAAGGGCCGGGGATAGTTTTCAAAGAGGGACCAAATTCGCTTCTCCAGGGAAAAGGCGTCCTCCTCCCCCTTCAAAAAGCGCAAAATGCCCGTGCGCAAAGGGTAGTTCATGGCGGAATCCAGCTCGTACCCGTCCACGTAGCCGCGGCGGCCTTCGGGGCCCTGCTTGTTGGAGCAGTCCTCCCAGACCTCGCCGATGAGCACGTTCTCCGTATCCTCCGCTTTCACCCGGCTCCGCACGTCCCGAATGAAGCAGTCGGGCAGCTCGTCGGCCACGTCCAACCGCCAGCCGGAGGCTCCGGCCTGAAGCCACTTATGAAGGACCCCCTCTGGCCCGGTAATGAACTCTCCGTAGCTGGGCTCCTTCTCCTCCACGTTGGGCAGGGTGTCGAACCCCCACCAGCACTCATATCTATCCGGCCAACGGGAGAACCGATACCAGGAGAAGTAGGGGGAATCGGTATGATGGTAGGCTCCGTTGCCATAGCGGTTCCGTTTGTCGAAGTAGCGGCTGTCCGCCCCGGTGTGGGAGAAGACCCCGTCCAAAACGATGCGGATGCCCCGCTCCTTTGCTTCGGCACAGAGGGCTTTGAAATCCTCCTCCGTGCCCAGGAGAGGGTCGATGCGCCTGTAGTCCGCCGTGTTGTAGCGGTGGTTGCTGTCCGCCTCGAAGATGGGGTTGAGATAGATGCAGGTGATGCCAAGCTCCTCGAGATAGGGGAGCTTCTCCCGGATGCCGTTGAGATCGCCGCCGTAATAGTCGTCCGGCGCGTAGTTCCGGCTGCCGCCGTGAGGAGCGTAGAGGGGCTCCTCCGCCCAATCCCGGTGCAGATAGACCTTTCGCCCCATGCGCTGATGATAGGCCGCCCCGGTGGTCATGGGGGCATGCTCGCTCCGGCAGAACCGGTCCGGGAAGATCTGATAGGCCACCGCCTGACGGAACCAGGCGGGGGTGTCGTACTCCGCCGCGTAGACGGTGATCTGCCAGAGGGCCCCCCGATCCTCCCGCAGCTCCCCCTTGCCGGAGCTGCCGCAATAGTAATAGTCCCGTCCGCCCTGGCGCAGCAGGAAACCGTAGAACATGAGACCCGGCTCCTCCATGGCCCGGAAACGAACGGTCAGCTTCTCCCCCTCCGGCCACAGGGGCAGCAGCCGCTCCCCCATGCGATCCTGGAGCAGCAAAAAAACCTCCCCATGGAAGTCGTCCGCCCGGGCGGAGAGCTCCAACTCCTGGCCCACGGTGACGGCGCCCTGGGGACGGCGGTAGGTTATGTCCAAGGAATCGTGCAGAAAATACATAATTTTATTATACACACCCCCTGTCTTTACGCAAGCCGTGAATCGACAAATGTTTCACCTTTTTCACAAGTCATCTCTCCATCCCCGAAACAAAGGGAAACGGCCCGCAGGCAGGAACGCCCACAGACCGTTTTGGAGGGAACACACAGGGTAGGTTATTGCTTGCTTGAGGAGTGGCAACTTCCGTGCATGGGGCACTCGGCACAGCCGGCGCCGCAGGAGGTCCGCCCCGCCCGCTTTTGTTTGATCTGGCTACGCACGATGAGAAACGCGATCACCAGCAGCACCAGGGAGATAGCGACGGTAAGCCCGTTTTCTTGCAGCCAAAGCACGGTTTTTCAACTCCTTTCCTAAATGGTTTGAGGTTAGATCTTGACGGTCTTTTCAAGCTTGGTGGCTTCCTGATACTTCCGGAAGAAGAGCATGTAGACCATGCCGCAAAGGACGATCAGGGCCGCGATGAGACCGATCACGTTCATGTTTCCGGTGAAGAGGCCGCCGAACTGGTTGATCATGAGGGCCACGGCATAGGCGAACAGGCACTGATAGCCGATGGCGAACCAGGTCCACTTCCGGCTGTTCATCTCCCGCTTGATGGCGCCGATGGCGGCGAAGCAGGGAGCGCACAGCAGGTTGAACACCAGGAAGCTGTAGCCGGTGATGCCGGTGAAGGCATTGGCCAGGGCCTGATAGACGGTGCCCTCGCCGCCGCCATAGAGCACGCCCATGGTGCCCACGATGTTTTCCTTGGCCACGAGGCCGGTGACGGAGGCCACCACGGCCCGCCACTCGCCCCAGCCCAGAGGCGCGAAGATCCAGGCGATGGCGCTGCCCACGCGGCCCAGCAGGCTCATGCCGATCTCATCCTCCTCCAGCATACGGAAGGCGCCGTCCACCACGCCGAAGCGGGAAAGGAACCAGACCGCGATGGTGGAAAGCAGGATGATGGTTCCGGCCTTCTTGATGAAGGACCAGCCCCGCTCCCACATGGACCGAAGCACGTTGCCCAGGGTGGGCCAGTGGTAGGCCGGCAGCTCCATGACAAAGGGAGCCGGATCGCCGGCGAACATCCTGGTCTTCTTCAGCATGATGCCGGAGATGACGATGGCCGCCATGCCGATGAAGTAGGCCGACACGGATACCAAGGGAGAGCCGCCGAAGATGGCGCCGGCGATCATGGCGATAAAGGGCACCTTGGCGCCGCAGGGGATGAAGGTGGTGGTCATGATGGTCATACGCCGATCCCGCTCGTTTTCAATGGTACGGGAGGCCATGACGCCGGGGATGCCGCAGCCCGTGCCGATGAGCATGGGGATGAAGCTCTTGCCGGAGAGGCCGAAGCGGCGGAAGATACGGTCCAGCACGAAGGCGATACGGGCCATGTAGCCGCAGGCCTCCAGGAAGGCCAGCATGAGGAAGAGCACCAGCATCTGGGGCACGAAGCCCAGCACGGCGCCCACGCCGGCCACGATGCCGTCCTGGATGAGGCCATAGAGCCAATCGGCCACCCGGGGCTCGCCCTCCTCGTCGCAGAGAAGCTTATCTACCAAAGCGGGTACGCCGGGCACCCACACGCCGTACTCCGCGGGATCCGGCTCCTCGAAGCCCTTCTCCTCCACGTAGGCTACGGCGTCCTGGAAGCTCATGCCGATGACGTCGTCGCCGGCGTCCTCAGGCACCTTGTCAAAATAGACGGTCATGTCCTCGGTGGCCAGGGTCTCCTCGTCCTCCACGGTGACGGTGGCGGTGCCTTCGCCGGTGACGGTCTTGAGCTCGGCAAGGGCTGCGTCGGCATCGAAGTTTTCCGCCTCGGTATCCAGCTCATAGAAGGCGCTGATGGCGTTCATGGCGTCGCCATAGGCTTCGGCCTCCTCCTCATAGGCGGAGGTGCCGATGCCGAAGAGGTGGTAGCCGTCCCCGAAGAGGCCGTCGTTGGCCCAGTCGGTGGCGGAGGCGCCCACGCCTACCATGGCGATCCAGTAGACCAGGGCCATGACCAGGGCGAAGATGGGCAGGCCCAACCAGCGGTTGGTGACCACCTTGTCGATCTTATCGGAGGTGGACAGCTGCCCGGCCTTATGCTTCTTGTAGGAGGACTTCAGGATCTCGGCGATGTACAGATAGCGCTCGTTGGTGATGATGCTCTCCGCGTCGTCGTCCAGCTCCTTCTCGGCGGCCTGGATGTCCTTCTCGATGTGATCCAAGGTCTCCTTGGAGATCTTCAGCTGCTCCAGAACCTTGTCGTCCCGCTCGAAGACCTTGATGGCGTACCAGCGCTGCTGCTCCTCGGGCAGGCCATGGACCGCGGCCTCCTCAATGTGAGCCAGGGCGTGCTCCACGGGGCCGGAGAAGGTGTGCTGAGGAATGGTCTTGCCGTTTTGAGCCGCTTCCACGGCGGCGGCGGCAGCCTCCTTCACGCCGGTGCCCTTGAGGGCGGAGATCTCCACGATCTTGCAGCCCAGCTGTCTGGACAGCTCCTGAATGTTGATCTTATCCCCGTTCTTCCGGACCACATCCATCATGTTGATGGCGATGACCACGGGGATGCCCAGCTCCACCAGCTGGGTGGTGAGATACAGGTTCCGCTCCAGGTTGGTGCCATCCACGATGTTCAGGATGGCGTTGGGGCGCTCCTCGATCAAATAGTTACGGGCGACCACTTCCTCCAGCGTGTAGGGCGAAAGGGAATAGATGCCGGGCAGGTCGGTCAACACGACCTCCTTGTCCACGATGAGCTTGCCTTCCTTTTTTTCCACGGTGACGCCAGGCCAGTTACCCACGAACTGGTTGGAGCCGGTCAGCTTATTGAACAGCGTCGTTTTCCCGCTGTTGGGGTTGCCCGCCAGGGCGATGCGAATATCCATACAAGTAACTCCTCCCTTGCTTTTGTTAGCGAAAGCTAACTTCTTTCGTAAAAAAATTATTCCACTTCGATCATCTCGGCGTCAGCCTTGCGAAGCGATAGCTCATAGCCCCGCACGTTCACCTCGATAGGGTCCCCCAAAGGGGCCAGCTTGCGCACAAACACCTCCGTGCCCCGGGTGATGCCCATGTCCATGATGCGGCGCTTCACGGCACCTTCCCCACGGAGCTGGACCACCTTGACGGTATTGCCCACAGTCACATCTCGCAATGTTTTCATGATTCTCCTCCTTTTGCTTAGTTACACCATGATTTTTTGCGCCATCTTCTCATCGATGGCCAACCGGCTCTCTTTCACGTTCACGATCACGTTGCCCCCCATGCGGGAGATGATCGTCACGCTGGCGCCGACCACAAACCCCAGATCCTTCAAATGGCGCTTGATTTCGGGTGTGCCACCGATATGCCGGATCAGATTCTTCTCCCCCGGCTCTGCCAGCAGCAACGGCATCATAGGCGCCTCCTTTCCGCGATGCAGCCATCGCAAAACAGTTAGATTCTGCTAACCATTACCGTATTATAGTTCGCCGCTGCTAACTTGTCAACATTTTTTCCAAAATCTTTATCGTCTTTTCTTTGACGATTGGATACAATACTGCTATACTGATGGTGTATGACGAAGGATCGAATGACACAGTTTCTCATAAAGTTCGCCTACGTGGCGGTGATCCTGGGGCTCGTCTTTTTGGGGTTCAAATATGTGATGCCCCTGCTGATGCCCTTTTTGCTGGCGTATCTCTTTTCCCTGCTGTTGCGCAAGCCCACCGACTATCTCTCAAAACACCTGAAGATCGGCCGGCGACTGGTGGCGGCGGTGCTGGTGACGCTGTTCTATCTGCTGCTGGCGGTGCTGACGCTGCTGATGGGCTCGGAGCTGTTCACCTTCGCCAGGGACGCCGTGTCTCAGTTCAACACGGTCATCATCCCCTCGGTGGAAGCGTTGACGGAATGGGCCTCTCGCTGGACCCGACGGCTGGACCCCAACGTGATCTCGGTGCTGGAAGGGATGGAAAACAGCTTGCTGCTGTCCCTCCGGTCCAAGGTGGCGGAGATCTCCACTCGGGTGGTCACGGGGATCATGTCGGGCGTTCCCTCCGGATTTTTGAACGTACTGTTCATGGTGATCGCCACCTACTTCATTTCCATGGACTTTGGTTTGCTGCGCTGGGCGGTGGCCCGTCGAATCAAGTCGGAAATCTATGAAAAGATCATTGCCGGCGCTACCTACCTCAGCACCACCCTTGGGCGGCTGGCGCGTTCCTACTTGCTTATCATGTGCATCACTTTCGTGGAGCAGGCCATCGGCCTCACCATCCTGGGGGTGGACTACTCCATCCTCATCGCCATGGCCATCGCCGTCTTCGACATCTTTCCCGTGGTGGGCAGCGGCACCATCATGCTCCCCTGGGCGGTATCGTCCCTGGTCACCGGGGATGTGAAGCGGGGCGTGGGGCTGCTGGTGATGTATGTGATCATCACCATTGTCCGTCAGATCATCGAGCCCAGGATCGTGGGGGACCATGTCGGACTCCATCCTTTGCTGACCCTCATGTGCATGTTCGTGGGCTTAAGAGTCTTCGGCGGCGTGGGCATGCTGGGGCTGCCCATTTTGGTGGCGGTGCTGAACGGCCTCGAAAACGACGGGGTCATTACCCTCTTCCCCAAGCGGGAGTTGCCCCTCCCCCAGGATGCCCAGAAGCGGAAGAAGCGCCACTTTCTGAAGAAAACACAAAAAAAGTTGTAAAAAATCTTCAATTCGCCCATAAGATTTTACATTTTGTCCGAATTTGGATGGTATACTCCCCCCATACTGAGAAGATGAGGTGAGATCATGATCAAAATCCTTGTGGTGGACGACGAGCCGCCTATCACCAATTTGATCCGCATGAACCTGGCCCGGCAGGGCTACAGCGTGACCTGCGCCTACGACGGGCAGCAGGCGGCGGACCTGCTGGAGGGAAACGTCTTCGATCTGGTGCTGCTGGACATCATGCTGCCCAAGTTCGACGGCTACGACCTTCTCTCCTTCATCAAGCCCCTGGGCATCCCAGTGATCTTCCTCACGGCCAAGGCCGACGTGATGGACCGGGTGAAGGGGCTGAAGCTGGGAGCCGAGGACTATATCGTGAAGCCCTTCGAGATCGTGGAGCTGCTGGCCCGGATCGAGGTGGTCCTCCGCCGCTACAACAAGAGCAAGGGCCTCATCCAGATTTTGGACGTGACCATCGATCCGGAGTCCCGGGAGGTGTTCCAGAACGGGAAACGGGTGGACATGACCCGGAAGGAGTTCGACCTGCTGCTCATCTTCTGCCAGAACCCCAACACAGCCCTGTTCCGGGAGACCCTTTTCGAAAGGATCTGGGAGACGGACTACATCGGCGAAAGCCGGACGCTGGACTCCCACGTGCAGCGCCTGCGGCGCAAGCTCAACTGGGCCGATCGGATCAAGACCGTCCACAAGATCGGCTACCGGCTGGAGCTGGACGAAGAGGAGCTCCACCCCGCGGCGCCGCCTGAAAAGTGACGGCCCGGCCATAGGAGGGTAAGCCAGTGAGATTTGCCTTAAAGATCAGCGTATGCACCGTCCTCATCGTGGCGGTGCTGTTTGCTGCCTTCGGCCACGCCCTCATCGCTCGGAGTTTTTCCGCCGCCCTGTCCTTCCGGGTCCGGGAAGCGGAGGCGGCCTACTCGGCTATGGCCTCTTCCCTGGAGGCGGAGATCTCCGTGTTAAACGTCTATTACCAGAGCACCACCCCACGTATGCTCCAGGAGGTGCTGGACCGATCCACCCGCTCGGCAAACCTGTCCGGGGTCAGCTGCGCCCTCTACGACGCGGGGCGGCGGCTCCTGGTGGCCACGGCGGATGGCTTTCAGGACAGGCTCGCCTACCAGGAGTTGACGGAGCGACGGTTCGTCTATTCCCTCATTCGCTCCGGTGACAGCTCCCTCTTGGACACGGCGGGCTGCGTGCCAATCGGCATGGACCGGTACTTTTTATCGGTCCGGTTCCCCGCAGACGATCTCTTCGCCGCCCGTCGGGGAGAGGTGGCGGTGTTCGTATCCTTGCACCTCATCACCGTGGCGGTGTGCATCGGGGCCATGCTCCTCATCTCCTATTTCGTGTCCGGCCCCGTCCGGACGTTGGCCCGAGCCACCCAGCAGATCGAGGCGGGGCAATACAACGTCCGAGCGGGCGTGAAGTCCCTGGACGAGATCGGCGATCTAGCGATCAGCTTCAATGCCATGGCGGAATCCATTGAGCAGAAGGTGAGCACCCTGGAGGGCTATGCCAAGCAGCAAAAGGATTTCGTGGCCAACTTCTCCCACGAGCTCAAGACCCCCATGACCTCCATCATCGGCTATGCGGACATGCTGCGCTCGGCGGAGCTGGACGAGGAGGACGCTTTCATGGCATCGAACTTCATTTTCTCCGAGGGGAAGCGGCTGGAGGCCCTGAGCCTGAAGCTCATGGACCTGGTGGTCCTCGATAAGAACGAATTCGAGCTCACCCGGGGCTATGCCCGCCGGGTGCTGGGCCACGTGATCGCCGTGGTGACCCCCATGCTGGAGCAGCACGGGCTCATCCTTCAGACCAGCATCGAGCAATATCAGATCCTGTACGAAAAGGACCTGCTCCTCACCCTCATCACCAATCTGATCGACAACGCCCGCAAGGCCTCGGAGCCGGGAAAGGTCATCGAACTCACGGGCCGCAAGCAGGACAGCCGGTATCGGATCACCGTCCGGGACCACGGCATCGGCATCCCCGAGGAGGAGCTGAACCGGATCACAGAGGCCTTCTTCATGGTGGACAAGTCCCGGGCCCGAGCCCAGCACGGGGCGGGTCTCGGCCTCGCCATTGGAAACAAGATCGCCCAGCTCCACGGCAGCGAGCTCCACTTCGAAAGCAAGGTGGGCGAAGGCACCAGCGTCTGGTTCGACCTGCCCCTCCCCAAGGACAAGCGCGGAAAGGAGGCCAGCCATGAGGAAATTGACCCGCAAGGATAAGACCACCCTCTGTTACGTGATTCTCTGCGTTGGCACGGCGGCGGCGGCCTTTCTGTGCGTGCTGGTGAGCAGCCTTTTGTTGAAAGCGGAGGAGCGGCGGCTCTACGATCGGCCGGCCTACGAGCCCTTCACCCTGGAAAGCGGCACCGCCGTGGGCGCGCCCCTCTCCCTTTCCACCCGGATCGACCTGTTCAACGCGGGGCAGACCGAGGGGCCCCAGCGCCAGTCCATGCCCGACGAGCTGACGGAATCGGAGGCCGACGCCATCGTCCTCTCCGCCTGGAACCGGCTGTTCACGGACATGATGGGCGCCGCCGGGCAGGACCCGGAGCTCCAGGCCGCCATCGGCAACGGGGATCCGCAGCCCCGGACCTCCGCCTCCCTGCGGGACTATCTCACCGCCGACGGCAGCCGCTACGCTCTCTGGTGCGTCCAGGCCTGGCTGGATCTGACCACCGGGGACGCCTTCTCCCTGACTATGTATCTGGACAGCC
The DNA here is from genome assembly GCA_017545535.1 of Clostridia bacterium. Classification (GTDB taxonomy): domain Bacteria; phylum Bacillota; class Clostridia; order Christensenellales; family CAG-138; genus RUG472. The sequence continues at coordinate 51,901 of JAFWMS010000020.1, forward strand.
GAACGGGCCAGCCCCTCATGGCGTCCGCCGTCCTCTATCCCCAGGACGCGCCTCTGCTGGGGCTCGGGGACATGGCCTCCCGACTGGGCCTCGGATACGACCTGGCCAACGCCGTCACGGAGACGGACGGAGACGGGACGAAGGTGACGCTGCCCCTGGACGGCGGGTATGCCCTGGTCAAGGCCATCGAGGCCGGCGGCAGCCGCTTCACCATCCGGGCAGTCGTCTCCGACCAGAAATAATTATATATTATTTTGCTTTGTTTCCTTGACAGCAGAAGCAAAGTATAGTATAAACATACTAAACCGATAGGAAAACGAACGGAGAGCTCACATGAGAAAGGCGACCTGTAACTGCATCTGTTGTTGTACCGTGCTTTACGGCCGCCTTGCTGTACCCATGTAGAGTTCCCGGAGCCGTGTTTGCCGGAGGGCCCTGATGGGGCTCTCCGTTTTTGTTTGTCATCCCGCGTTCGGTTTTCATATCTTACATAGGAGGAAAAAACCATGTCTCGCATCTATACTTCCGCCGATCAGCTCATCGGCAGCACGCCCCTTTTGGAGGTCAAAAACATCGAAGCCCAGGAGGGCCTCAAGGCCACCATCCTGGTGAAACTGGAATACTTCAACCCCGCCGGGTCCGTGAAGGACCGGGTGGCCAAGGCCATGATCGACGACGCGGAGGCAAAGGGCCTCTTAAAGCCCGGCTCCGTCATCATCGAGCCCACCTCCGGCAACACGGGCATCGGCCTTGCCTCCGTGGCCGCCGCCAGGGGGTATCGGATCATCATCGTCATGCCGGAGACCATGAGCGTGGAGCGCCGCCAGCTCATGAAGGCCTACGGGGCGGAGCTGGTGCTCTCCGAGGGGTCCAAGGGCATGAAGGGGGCCATCGTCAAAGCCAACGAACTGGCGAAGGAGATCCCAGGCGCCTTCATTCCCGGCCAGTTCGTGAACCCCGCCAACCCCGCTATCCACTACGCCACTACCGGTCCGGAAATCTGGGCGGACACCGACGGCAAAGTGGACATCTTTGTGGCGGGCGTGGGCACCGGCGGCACCGTGACCGGCGTGGGGGAGTATCTGAAGGAGCAGAACCCCGGGGTGAAGATCGTGGCCGTGGAGCCCGCCTCCTCCCCCGTCCTCTCCCAGGGCCACGCGGGGGCCCATATGATCCAGGGCATCGGCGCTGGCTTCGTGCCGGAAGTGCTGGATACCAAGATCTACGATGAGGTCATTCCCGTAACAAACGAGGACGCCTTCGCCACCGGCAAGCTCATCGGCCGCTCTGAGGGCGTGCTGGTTGGCATCTCCTCCGGGGCCGCCCTGTGGGCCGCCATCGAGCTGGCCAAGCGGCCTGAAAATGCGGGCAAGACCATCGTAGCCCTGCTTCCCGATACCGGCGATCGGTATCTGTCCACCCCTTTGTTTGGAGAATAATATGAGTGAAACCATGATGGAGCGCGTCGTCGCCGCCGCCCGGACCCTGTCCGAAAACGGGCTTGCCGAGGAGGACCGGAGCCTGCGCGGCATCCGGCAGCACACAGAACAGTTCACGGACCGGCTCATTTCCGCCATGTTCCCCGCCTATGCCGCGGCTTCCCTGTCCCGGGAAAGCGCGCTGCTGGAGGCGGCGGAACTGCTGACGGGGTGCCTTCAGCGGGTACTGCCCCCGGACCGAGACGAAGAGGCGGTGGTGGACGCCCTGTTCTCCGCCCTGCCGGAGGTCCATCGCCAGCTCATGACGGACCTGGTCGCCGCCTACGAGGGGGACCCGGCCGCCGCCAGCGTCTATGAGATCATCCTCTGCTACCCCGCCTTCCCCGCCATCGCCGCCTATCGGCTGGCCCACGTGCTGTACCTTGAAAAGGTGCCGCTGCTGCCCCGGATGATGACGGAGTACGCCCACAGGACCACGGGCATCGACATCCACCCGGGGGCCGCCATCGGGGACTCCTTCTTCATCGACCACGGCACCGGCGTGGTCATCGGCGAGACCACCACCATCGGGGAGCACGTGAAGCTGTACCAGCACGTGACCTTGGGTGCCAAGAGCTTCGAGCTGGGGCCCGACGGGAACCCGGTGAAGGGCATCAAGCGGCACCCGGACATCGGGGACAGGGTGGTCATCTACGCCGGGGCCACCATCCTTGGCGGGCAGACCCGCATCGGGAGCGATTGCGTCATCGGCGGCAGCGTGTGGCTCACCCATTCCGTGGAAGCGGGCAAGATGGTCCTGGCCAGCGCCGCCGTCACCGAGGGACATCTGACCCGCGACATCATGGGCGAAAGTCCTCTGGAGAGCGCGCAGCTGTAAGGTATTTATTGAAAGCTTTGCACCTTTTTCTTAGATAAGAAAAAGGTGGCCAAAAAGAACTTAACTGATGAAACGAAGCGCACCTCGGCGACCCCGGGGTGCGTTTACTGTGATTTACCAGGTCAGCAGGCAGGTGATTTAGTTATCGTTGGGGTCAAGCAGCTTTTCCACCGCCGGCGATACTGCCATGTAATCGTTGATCTGCAGATGGCAGTGGTTACCCTGCATCATATCCGCCACAGACACCTGGGTGATGACGCCCACCGCCTCGTCCGGTTCAGCCTTCGCATAGACGCACTGGCCGTCCCCGATATATACCGCCCACAGGCCGCTGCCGGAGAATTCCAGGGTCTGGCCGGGCAGGGCGCAGCGAATTACGTCCTCCGAGGTGCCAAGGTCTAGCCACTCTACAGACCAGGGGTCCGCCGTACCCAGGGAGATATCTATGAACCCCATGGAGATCGCCCGTTCCCGTCCCTGCTCCTCGACAAATTCCTTATCATAGCTGTCGGCGCTCAGATAGAACTTCATGCCGATCTGGCTTACGGCGTAGTCCGCGCGACCGTTCAGGGCTTTCTCATCAAAGACGGGGTAGGACCGCTCCTTTGGACCGGAATTGTATTTGACCTGATTTTGTATGGCCTCCCTATCCGCCAGCTCCTCCCGCAGGACCGCGGGATCGTTGATCTGGTTGCAGCAATAGTCCCAGCCCAAGGGGTAGCAGCCGAAGATGCTGATGCAGGGCTTGGCCTCCGCCTCCAGGGGCACGGCCACCTGCACGTAGTAGCAGGGGTCCTTGTCCATGCGGATATAGGCGTCCACCAGGGCTCCATAGCCCCCGTCCCAGACGATCTGCTCCCCGTCGGTGTGGGAACCGGCGTCCCAGGTGTTGGGGTCCTTCGGCACGATTTCCCCCGTGGGGAAGCAGGTGCGGATAAGCTCCATGGCCGTGGCAAGAGCCTTGTCGGAGGTGTGGGCTCCCTCATATCTCGCATCGTCCCATTTCCAGGTGCGGACCTTCTCGTTGAGGACTTCATTGCCGTATTGCTTCTCTCGCTGACCCCAATAGTTGTAATCGAGATGCAGCACCGTGCCGGTCACAGCGTCAGCGAAGCCGTAGATGTGATCGACGTTTTCAAATGGCGTCCCGCCGAAGCCGATGCCGTAGTAGACCAGCTCCAGACCGTCGCCGGTGTACATGTTGACATGGATCTCGCAGGCGGGGACCGCATCGCCCCAGATCGTCACGGCGGTCTCCGCCGCGTGGAGGGCCGCCTCCGCCGGGGTGACGTAATCCCCCTGAGGGATGGGCTCGGAAAGCTCCTCCGCCCCGTCCACGGTCTTGCGGATGCCCTCGTCCACCCAGGTGAACTCGTGCTTCGCGCCCCTGGCGTCCGTCACGACGATCCTGTCCCCGTCCAGGACGCCCTTAGCGTACCCGTTGAAGGACAGAAGCGGCGCTTCCGGTTCCTTCGCTGTATCCTCCGCAGCGGCGGTTTCGGCGATGATGGGATGGCATGCCGTGGTGAAGCAGGCGAGGGCCATAATCAGCACCAGCGTCAAAGCTGTACCGTGACCCAGGAACTGCCGAACAGCTTTCTGTATAGTGAATATCTTCATGATCCTATTCTCCTTTTATCTTGTGTCCATGTTCTGCACCTCGAGGTTTCCTTTTGCTGTATTTGATCGATCTCGCCCTTATTATCATGAAGATATGGCGGTCCGTCAACGAGGGGCCGCCGGATATTACAACTATTTTGCAGTTTTGACGAATATGGCCCCTGATGAAGAGGATTATATTGAAAGCCTGATCCTTTTTCTTGGTAAGAAAAAGGACCAAAAAGAACTCTATTTGGGGAGTATTGCTTGCGTGATACTTCCCGTTATGTTAGATAAGCTTCTCTTTTTTGCGCCGCTTTTTTCTCTTCACCGAAGAGAAAAAAGCGGCAAAAGAAAAAATTGACACCTCTATCCATCCTGTGCTATACTGCCTCACGAAGCGAATAGACAGTCTTTGGGGCAGGGTGCAATTCCTGACCGATGGTGAAAGTCCATGAACCTCCTTTGGAGGCCGACCCGGTGCGATTCCGGGACCGACGGTACAGTCCGGATGGGAAAAGACGTTCGCGCTGTGATTTTAGATCATGACGCTCCACGGATTCCTGAGGCTGCACGGCTTCAGGAGTTTTTTTGTCGGGAGGTCCCCATGGAAAATCTATCGTTCATTTTGGTCTGTCTCGCCATCTTCGCGGGGCTGTTCCTGCTGGCCCTGGGCTTTGAAAAGCTGCTGGTGAAGAATCGGAAGAAGTTGTCCGACACCCACTATATCACCTACACGGCCCTGCTCTCCGCCATCGCCGGGGTGCTGATGCTGGTGGAGATCCCCCTTTTCTTCGCGCCTGGGTTCTATAAACTGGATCTGTCGGAGCTGCCGGTGCTGATCTGCACCTTTTATCTCGGTCCTGTGGCGGGCGTGGTGAGCGAGCTGTTGAAGGTGATATTGAAGCTGATCCTGAAGGGCACCAGCACCGCCTTCGTGGGAGACTTCGCCAACTTCGCCGTGGGCTGTTCCTTCGTGCTCCCGGCCAGCGTCCTCTACCACAGCCGCCCCAGCCGGAAGCGGGCCATTTGGGGCCTCGTTCTGGGCACGCTGGTCATGACCGTCTTCGGCAGCGCCTTCAACGCCCTGTACCTGCTGCCCAAGTTCAGCGTCCTGTTCGGGATGCCTCTGGATGCCATCGTCGCCATGGGCACCAAGGTGAACAAGGCCATCACCAGCGTCCCCACCTTGGTCCTCTTCGCCGTGGTACCCTTCAACCTTTTGAAAGGCGTGGTGGTATCGCTTCTCACCATGCTCCTCTATAAACGCATCTCCCCCCTCCTCCACCTGGGCGACGATCGGAAGAAGGAACGACATAAGCAGGAAGGGATTTGATCTTCGCGCCTTTTTCTCGAAAGAAAAGGCGCCCAAAAGAACTTCACTGATGGGCAACGCTCGGTCGATATTCCCTTATCCCCCTTAAGCTTCTCTTTTTTCGGTTCCTTTTTTCCTCTTCACCGAAGAGAAAAAAGGAACAAAAAAAGGAACGGTTGCCCGTTCCTTTTCGCTTGTACCCTCGGATTACTCCTCTACCACCGGGGACTCGGCGGCATTCTTGCGGATGCTCTCGATGCCCTTGAGGCAGCCGGCCTTGGCCTTGTAGCTCTCGCCGGTGAGAATGATCTCGCCGTTGGCGGCCTTGAGACGGAAGCGGAACTCGCCCGCCTTGTCCTTGTAGACCTCAAACTTTGGGTTCTTGCAGCTGGCGCCCTCCACCGTCTGGTCCTCCAGCCCGGCGGCCACGGCGTTCTTGCGGATGCTTTCGATGCCGTTCTTGCAGGCGGATTCGGAGGAATAGGTCTCGCTGATGCCGATGATCTCCCCGTTGCCGGCCTTGAGCACGAAGCGGGAGCCCTTTTCATTGGTCTTCATCACAAATTTACCCATAGATCATTTGCCTCCTTTGTATTCTACCGTCAGTATAACGCATTTATATATAAAATGCAACGGGTGAAAAGCGACATTTTTCGGAATAAGTCATCGCCCGAGTGGGTGTCCTGCCCAGTCGAGCTGCCCTTGCAACCACGGATCAAATAGTATATACTGGATGCACCACATGTAAAGGAGCAAAAACCATGGAATTCAGCGACCTTGCCCTGCAGAGAAGAAGCGTCCGCGCCTATGAAGATAAGCCCGTGGACCCGGCCCTCATCGAACAGATCCTCCAGGCAGCCCAGCTGGCCCCCACCTGGAAGAACTCCCAGACGGGCCGCTACTACGTGGCCGCCACCCCGGAAGCCCAGGCGAAGATCCGCGCCTGCCTCCCCTCCTTCAACCAGCGCAGCAGCGACCACGCCGCCCTCATCGTCACCGCCTACGTGAAGGACGTTTCCGGCTTCACCGCCGGCCAGCCCGACAACGAGCTGGGCAACCAGTGGGGCGCCTATGACCTGGGGCTCCAGAACGCCTACCTCGTTTTGAAGGCCCGGGAGCTGGGGCTGGACACCCTGATCATGGGCATTCGGGACGAGGCCGCCCTTCGGGCCGCCGCGGGCATCCCGGACACGGAGGCGGTCTTCTCCGTTATCGCCCTGGGCTACCGGGCCCAGGAGCCCTCCCTCCGTCCCCGCAAGGCCCTAAGCGACGTGACCAGGTTCCTCTGAGCTCTCTCCGGGCCATCTGCATACAACAATAAAGCGCGGGATCGCTCCCGCGCTGCTTTGCTTTTGGTTTGAATTAGAACTTTTGGGCGTTGACCTTGACGCCGGGGCCCATGGTGGTGGAAGCCACCAGGCTGCGGATGTAGGTGCCCTTGGCGGCGGCGGGCTTGGCCTTGATGATCGCCTCCATGAGGGTGGTCAGATTCTCGGTCAGCTTCTCGGGGCCGAAGGAAACCTTGCCGATGGGGCAGTGGCAGATGTTGGTCTTGTCCACACGATACTCCACCTTACCGGCTTTGATGTCCTTGATGGCCTTGGCCACATCCATGGTGACGGTACCGGACTTGGGGTTGGGCATCAAGCCCTTGGGGCCCAGGACACGGCCGATGCGGCCGACCACACCCATCATGTCGGGGGTAGCCACGCACACGTCGAACTCGAACCAGTTCTCCTTCTGGATCTTGGCCACGGTGGCCTCGTCGCCGATGTAGTCCGCGCCGGCTTCCTCGGCCTCATGGGCCTTGTCGCCCTTGGCGAAAACCAACACGCGGACGGTCTTGCCGGTGCCGTGGGGCAGGACCACCGCACCGCGGACCTGCTGGTCAGCGTGACGGGAGTCGACGCCCAAACGGACGGAGACTTCCACGGTCTCATCGAACTTGGCCTTGGCGGTCTTGCAGACCAGCTCCATGCTCTCCATGGGATCGTACTGCTTGAGACGATCGATGAGGGCAGCGCTTTCAACGTACTTCTTTCCGTGCTTCATATCCTTGCCCTCCTCTTAGTCCACGATGGTGACGCCCATGGAACGGGCGGTGCCCTCGACCATGCTCATAGCGGCTTCCAGGGAAGCGGCGTTCAGGTCGGGCATCTTCATCTCGGCGATCTCCTTGACCTGAGCCTTGGTCATGCTGGCGACCTTCTGCTTGTTGGGGACGCCGGAGGCATGCTCCAGATTGCAAGCCTTCTTGATGAGGACCGCGGCGGGAGGGGTCTTGGTGATGAAGGTGAAGGAACGGTCCGCATACACCGTGATGACCACGGGGATGACCAGACCGACCTGGTTCTTCGTACGCTCGTTGAATTCCTTGCAGAAGCCCATGATGTTCACACCCTGGGAACCGAGGGCGGGGCCGACCGGGGGGGCCGGAGTGGCCTTGCCGGCATTGATCTGCAGTTTGACATAACCGGTGATCTTCTTTGCCATTGCTGTTTCTCCTATCTAAAGATTTTAGTTAGTCGGTGGTGCGGGGTGCCTCCCCTCCCACCTTAGGCGGGTACTGCCCGCCTATCCAAAAGAGCAAATGCCCGTTGGATCAAAGTTTTTGGACCTGGATGAAATCCAGCTCCACAGGGGTGTCCCGGCCGAACATAGACACGGTGAGCTTGACCTTCTGACGCTCGGGGTCCAGCTTCTCCACCCGGCCGATGAAGTTTTCCAGGGGGCCGGAGACCACGCGCACGTTCTCCCCCACCTCGATGTTGAGGATGATGGGGATGCGCTCCACGCCCATGGCCGTGACCTCTTCGTCGGAAAGGGGCACGGGCTTGCTGCCGGGGCCCACGAAGCCGGTGACGCCGCGGGTGTTGCGGATGACGTACCAGGCCCGGGGGTTCATGACCAGCTCCCGGCTGATGCCGCCGCCCCGCTCCGCCGGGCGCTCCTTCTCCACCACGTCCACCAGCATCTTCACCATGACGTAGCCGGGGAAGACCTTGCGGGTCGTGGTCTTGCGCTTGCCGGTGGGCAGGATCTCGATGGTCTCCTCCGTGGGATACTTGACCTCCAGGATGATATCCGCCAGGCCAGCGTTCTCCACAGACTTTTCCAGGTCCTCTTTCACCTTATTCTCGTATCCGGAATAGGTGTGGACCACATACCATTTGGCTTCCTGCTGGCTCATGAGCTTACTCCGCCGTCTGGCTGGTGGAGGTGGTGCCGGCGCCGGTCAGCGCGGCAAGGCCCTTCACGCCTGCGGAAAAGCCAAGGTCCAGAAGCCAGATCATGGCGGACATGGCCAGCACGACCACGAACACCATGGCGGTATGCTTCACGAGATCGCCGAAGGACATCCAGGTCAGCTTCTTGACCTCGCCCATCATCTCCTTGAGATACTGCTTCAGGTTCAGCTTGCTCTTCTTCGCGGGCTTAGCAGCCGCATTGGCTTTCTTTTCCACTTCGTTTGCCATGGGAGACCTCTTTACTTCGCTTCCCGATGGAGGGTCTGCTTGCGGCAGAACCGGCAATACTTGTTGAACTCCAAACGATCGGGATCGTTCTTCTTGTTCTTAAAGGTATTGTAATTCCTCTGCTTGCACTCGGTGCAGGCCAACGTGATCTTAACGCGCATGGTATTTCTCCTTCTCGTTGGTATTCCATCAAAAACAAGCCCCCTCATGGGGGCACCTTGCATAGGTTACCACAGGGAGGATCGTTTGTCAATGAAAATCTTTCGATTTTCTCTTATTTTTTGCGCCGCTCCCCAGGGTTTGTCGGCGGAAGCATCCTATCATATTTTCAGGGGTCCGTCCACCCTTTTTTCCGGCCTATGCCCGCTTTTTTTCAAAAGGATATAGGAAACGGGGGCGGGATGTGATACAATGATTTGAAACTGATGTTAGGAGGCCTGATCCAATGATCATCCTGCTCGCCGCCGCGGTGCTGCCGGCCATATATCTGCTTTCCCGGGTCTACCGGATGGACACCATCGAGAAGGAGCCCTTCTCCCTGCTTCGCAAGCTCCTTCTTTGGGGGGCCATCAGCGGCGTCCCCGCTGCTTTGGTGGAGAGCCTGCTCACCGGGGTGCTGGTGAACGTATTTGAGGAGGGCACGGTGTTTTACAACCTCTTCGCCGGATTCGTGGTGGCGGCACTGGTGGAGGAGTCCTTCAAGTTTTTCTTCCTCTATAAATTTACCTTCCGCACCCCCGACTTCAACTATCGGTTCGACGGGGTGGTCTACGCCGTGTTCGTGTCCATGGGCTTCGCCATTTTGGAGAACATCCTGTACGTGTTCCAGGGCGGCATCGGTGTGGCGATCACCAGGGCGCTGCTCGCTTTGCCCCTCCACGCCGCCTGCGGGGTGTACATGGGCATCGCCTACGGGCAGCAGAAGGTGAACAGCCTCTATAAGCCCGCCTCCTTCGGCTCCGTGGCGGCGGCGTGCCTGCCCGTGCCCATCCTGATCCACGGGTTCTACGATTTCTGTGCCTTCATGCAGACCTGGCCCTTCACCGTCATCTTCATCGGGTTCGTGGCCCTGGTCTTTATCCTTACGCTGAAAAATCTCCAGAAGGCGTCCCGGGAGGACGGCCCCGTGAACGAGGTGACCATCGATGCGCAGTAACATCCCCCTGAACAACGATTGGCAGTTTGCCTTCACCTGCACCGACGCGTTCCTCCGGGGGGAGGTCCCCGGCGAACCGGTGCGGCTCCCCCACACGGCCAAGCTCCTGCCCTGGAAGTGCGCCCAGAAGGAGATGTACGAGACCGTCTGCGGCTATACCCGGACCGTCTTCGCCGATTCCTCTTGGGAAGGCAAGGAGGTGCGGCTCATCCTGGACGGGGCGGCCCATTATCCCGAGGTATTTTTGAACGGCGAGCCGGTGGCTCCCGAATGGGACGCCCACTGTGGGTACGTGGCCCAGAGCTTTTTGCTGACGGGTCTCAGATACGGCGAGGAGAACCGGCTGTCTGTGCGGCTGGACACCCGGGAGAGCCTGAACCAGCCTCCCTTCGGCTTTTTGATCGACTATCTGTGCTACGGAGGCCTATACCGGGAGGCGCGGCTGGAGATCACCGAGCCCTGCCATATCGCCAGCGTGTTCCCTAAAGCCCATGCCGACGGCACGGCTGACGTATATGTGGATTTGAGCTGGGCGCCGGAAGCAGGCGATACCCTTCGACTCACCGTGCCGGAGTTGGGCGTGGACCTTGCATCGGAAGCACAGACTGAAACCGAGTTTTCCTTCAAAGCGGAGGACGCCGTCCCTTGGGATCTGGATCGGCCTCGGCTCTACGAGATGACCGTATCCCTCTTCCATGAGGGGCAGGAAACGGATCGACGGACCATGAAGATCGGCTTCCGGGACGCGGAATTCCAGGCGGACGGGTTCTATCTCAACGGGAAGCTGGTACATCTCAGGGGCCTGAACCGGCATCAGAGCTATCCCTACATCGGCTACGCGGCCCCGGCGGGCATGCAGCGGGACGAGGCCAACTACCTGAAGTTCGGTTTGGGCCTCAACATGGTCCGCACCAGCCACTACCCCCAGAGCCAGCACTTCATCGACCGCTGCGACGAGATAGGGCTGCTGGTGTTCACGGAGATCCCCGGCTGGCAGCACATCGGGGACGAGGAATGGAAACAGCGGGCCCTGGAGAACGTGCGGCAGATGGTGCTCCAGTACCGGCACCACCCCAGCATCGTGCTGTGGGGGGTGCGGATCAACGAAAGCCAGGACAACGACCAGCTGTATGCCGAGACCAACGCCCTGTGCCGCCGTCTGGACGACACCCGCCAGACCAGCGGCGTCCGGTACCTGCAGCAGAGCCACCTTTTGGAGGACGTGTACGCCTACAACGATTTCACCAAGGACGGCACGGGCTACGGGCTCCTGGAGAAGGGGAACGTGACCAAGGAGCTAAATAAGGGTTATCTGGTCTCCGAATGCAACGGGCATATGTTCCCCACCAAGAACCAGGACGACGAGCAGCATCGGCTCACCCACGCCCTGCGCCACGCCCGGGTCCAGAGCGACGGGGCCGTTCGGGAGGGCGTCTCCGGCTGCATCGCCTGGTGCATGGCGGATTACAACACCCACCCGGACTTCGGCACCGGGGACGCCATCTGCTACCACGGCGTGGCGGACGGGTTCCGCAACAACAAGCTGGCGGGCTGGGTCTACGCGAGCCAGCAGGACCAGGACCCGGTGCTCATGGTGGCCACGGACATGAACAAGGGCGAGCGGGCCGGGAGCCTGCTGGACGACGCCTACGTGTTCACCAACGCGGAAAAGGTGCGGCTTTCTAAGGGCGGCAAGTTCATCGCGGACTTCGAGCCGGACCGGGCCGACTATCCCGGACTCCCCCACCCGCCGGTGCATATCGACGATTTCGTGGGCGAGCTGTTGAAGACGGAGGAGGGGTTCTCCGACGAGGTGGCGGCCAAGGTGAAGAAGTGCCTGTTCGCCGCCCAAAAGTACGGCATGGATAAGCTGCCGCTTTCCATCAAGATGACGTTGGCGGATCTGAAGTTCCGGCATGGGTTCACCATGGAGCAGGGGATCGACCTGTTCAACCGGTACATGGGCGGCTGGGGCCAGGAATCGGGCCTGTGGCGGTTCACCGCCATCCGCCAGGGCGAGGCCGCCGAGTACGTGGAGAAGGGCGCCTATACGAGGCCCTGCCTGGTGGCCCGGGCGGAGCGAGCGCTCCTCACCGAGGGGAGCGAATATGACATGACCCTCATCCATCTCGAATGCAAGGACGAGCGGGGGAACCGGATCCCCACGGCCTTCGACCCCGTCCTGCTCACCACGGAAGGGCCCATCCAGGTGGTGGGGCCCCGGGCCGTATCGCTGGAGGGCGGCGCCTTCGGCACCTATGTGCGGACCACGGGCGAGACCGGCGAGGGCGTGCTCACCCTCACCTCCCCCACCCTGGGCAGCTGCAAGCTGACCTTCACCATCATTCCGGAACTGTAAAGAAAGGAGCGTCCTATGGAATACCGCCGTTTCAACGACACCTACGTGATCCGCATGGATCGGGGCGAGGAAATCATGTCCTGTCTAACGGACCTATGCCAGAGAGAGGATATTCGGCTGGGGTACGTAGAAGCCATCGGCGCCGTGGACCGAGCCGTGGTGGGGCTCTACGACGTGGTCAACAAGGTCTACCGCAAGCAGGCTTTCCACGAACCCATGGAGATGACCTCTCTGCTGGGCACCGTCACCAGCAAGGGCGGACAAGTGTATCTGCATCTTCACGTGACCCTGACTGACGAAAACATGCTGGCTCACGGCGGGCATGTGAACTCCCTAACCATCGGCGGCACCTGCGAGATGATCCTGCGCACCCTGCCGGGAGAGGTGAGCCGACGCTTGGACGATGCCACGGGACTGAATCTGTTTGATTTTTGAGAGGAACCTATTGAAAACGGACCACCTTTCTTGAAAGAAAGGTGGTCCCAAAGAACTTCAAGAATACAAAAAAGCTCAAGGGGCACAATCTATTGACCCCTTGAGCTTTTCTTTTTACGCCGCTTTTTCTTTTCACCGAAAAGAAAAAGCGGCAAAAGAAAAATCCTCACCAATTCGGCTCGCCTATCCCCAGGAACAGCACCCGGTGGGCGGGGATGTCCGGCTCCTCCAGCTGGGAGGAAACGAATTTATGCATGACCTGCTCGTAGGTCAGCCCGTCGTCCCCGGACAGGACCACGGCGTATCCCGGATGCCCGTTGGTCTTCCCGGCCAGCGTCAACAGAAAGGGGAACGGCTCGTCCCGCATGTCGAACCCGTCGGAGAAGAACACCCGGTACTGCCCCTCGCTAAAGAACAAGTCCAGCAAGGCCATCTCCTCCCCGAAGAACTCCGCCAGGCGCACCCCGGCCGATTTCCCGGCGCCGGCCCGTTTCAAAAACCGCTGCCAGACCCTGACGTTCTCCGTGACCGCCAGGTCCTCCAGGACCACCCAGCCGAACAGCTTCGCCGCCCGACGGGTATACCCCTCCTCCACCGTTTCAAAGCCGGTATAGTCCCCCGCTTCATCCACAGTAAAGGACACGGGCCGCCGCACACAGCCCGTCAACAGAAGCACCGCCAGCAGGAAAACGAGGACCCTACCCTTCATGGGGCAGCTCCTCGGTATAGAGCATGTCGTGGGAGATGCTGCCGTAGAAGAGGCGGCTGATCTCGTCATGGTCCCGGGTCTGGGCCAAAATCCACATGAGCTTCGCCACCACGGCTTCGGTGGTCATGTCGTAGGCCTCCAGCACGGGCAAGTCCGTCTTCAGCTTATGCCCCACCCGATACACGGTGAGATCGCTCCCCTCGTTGGGGACCTGGGTGGTCATGACCACGGTCTTCCCCGCCTTCACGCCCCGGCGTATGGCGTCGAAGAACCGGGACCCCTCGCTGGGCACGCCGCCCACGCCGAAGCTCTCCACCACCAGGGCGTCCTTGCGGCGGAGCATATAGGACAGGACCTCGGGCCCCATGCCGGGGATCAGCTTCACCAGGCCCACGCTGTCGTTGAGCCTGTGACTGAACACGGGGGGCTTTTGATAGTTGAGGTAGATATACCGCAGCACCCGCCCCTCCCGCACGGAGGCCAGCTCCGGGTAGTTGATGCTGGAAAAGGCGGAAAAGCTCTTGGAGCGCACCTTCCGGGCCCGAGTGCCCAGGATGACGGAGCCGTTGAACACGATCACCACCCCGCAGCTCCCGGGCGAGCAGGCATAGGCGAAGGCGTCCAGCAGGTTCACCTGGGAATCCGTGTTCTCGGAATGGATGGGCTTCTGGGCCCCGGTGAGCACGATGGGCTTGGGCGAACGACGGACCAGGTAGCTGAGCGCCGCCGCCGTATAGGCCATGGTGTCGGTGCCGTGGGCCACCACGAAGCCGTCGTACTCCTCGTAGTATCGCTCGATGGCCCCGGAGATCACCAGCCAGTCGGCGGGGGTCATATCCGTACTGTCCAGGTTCAGCACCTGGATGGCGTGGGGCTCGCAGATGTTCTTCAAGCCCGGCACAGCCCTCAAAAGCTCCTCCCCGCTGACGGTGGGGGTGAGCCCTGCGTCCGTATTCCCGGAGGCGATGGTCCCCCCGGTGGCGATCAACAATATCTTCTTCATGGCTTAAGTATAACGAACCGAAGCCCGATTTGCAAGGAATACGGCAAACAAAAAGAAAATCTCCCGCAAGCGGGAGATTATTTCTTTTGTTGTGATTGTGGAGTGGTTCAGGGAGGAACTTACATGCCGTACCGCTTCTTGAAGCGATCGACCCGTCCGCCGCTGTCCACCAGCTTCTGCCGGCCCGTGAAGAACGGATGGCACTTGCTGCAGATTTCGACCTTGAGCTCACCCTTGGTGGAGCCGGTAACGAAGGTCTCACCGCAGGCGCAGCGCACGACGGCCTCGCCGTAAGACGGTTGGATATCTTTCTTCATGTATTATCACTCCTTTGTCGTGTAATGCATTACCGTTTGCCATTATACCATGGCGAACCGAAAATGCAAGCACTTTTTTCAGGAAATTTTTGGGCACTTTTTCCCCTGGATCAGCGGCTGGAGAGGGTGTAGCCCTGGCGCTCGTAGATCTTGATCCAATCCTTCAGCTTGGAGAGGAACTCCTCGTTGGTGGCGGTCTTGGCCATCATGGGCACCACCTGCTCGGTGACCTCCGTGGTGCCGCCGCCGGCCAGGAACTTGCGGAGCATGTAGACCCCCTCCAGTTCCTCCTTGCTGAGCAAAAGCTCCTCCCGTCGGGTGCCGGACTTGTAGATGTCGATGGCCGGGAAGACCCGCTTTTCCGCCAGCTTCCGATCCAAGTGGATCTCCATGTTGCCGGTGCCCTTGAACTCCTCGTAGACGATGTCGTCCATGCGGCTGCCGGTCTCCACCAGGGCCGTGGCGATGACGGTGAGGCTGCCGCCGCCCTCGATGTTCCGGGCCGCGCCGAAGAACCGCTTGGGCTTGTGGAGGGCGCCCGGATCCATGCCGCCGGACAGGGTCCGGCCCGTGGGCGGAATTACCAGGTTATAGGCCCGGGTGAGCCGGGTCAGGCTGTCGAGGAGGATCACCACGTCCCTGCCCTGCTCCACCAGGCGCATGGCCCGCTCCTGGACCATCTCGGCAATGCGGGTGTGGTGCTCGGGCAGCTCGTCGAAGGTGGAATAGATCACCTCGCCCTGGATGCACCGCTTCATCTCCGTCACCTCCTCGGGCCGCTCGTCGATGAGCAGGACCATGAGGTGGGTGTCCGGGTAGTTGGCGGAGATACCGGCGGCGATCTGCTTCAACAGCGTGGTCTTGCCCGCCTTGGGCTGGGACACGATCATGGCCCGCTGGCCCTTGCCGATGGGGGCGATCAGGTCGATGAGCCGGGCGGAGAGGCTGTTACCCTCCCCCTCGGTCTCCAGGGTGTACCGCTCATCGGGGAAGATGGGCACCAGCTCCTCGAAGGACTTGCGCCGGGCGTTCTCGTCCGGTACGAGGCCGTTGACCCGGTCGATGTACATGAGGGCGTCGAACTTGTCCCCCTCCCGATGGGGCCGGGCCCGGCCCTCCACGTAGTCGCCGGTCTTCAGACTGAAGCGGCGGATCTGGGTGATGGAGAGATAGATGTCCTTGGGGCCGGAGTAGTAGTTGTCCATGCGGAGGAACCCGTAGCCGTCGGGCAGCACCTCCAGCACACCCTCCGTTGGGGGGCAGTTCTCCGTCTCCAGCATCCGGGGCACGGCGGGGTTGGCGGTGCCGTACTCCTGATTGTAATAGGGCTTCTCCTCCTCGCCGGCGGGAGTCGGGTGCTCGGCGGGAGCGGCGGACCGATAGGTCTTCTGCTCCTGGCCGTTTTGGTTCTGATAGCGGCGCTCGCCGTTATTGTAGTTGCCGAAGTGGCGGGTGTAGCCCTTCTGATAGCGGGTGTTCTGGGGCCGGTCGTTCCGGCGGCGCGGTTCGCCCTTCTCCGCCGTACCCTCCCGGTTCTCGGCCTTCGCAGGCTCCTGAACAGCCGGTTCCTCCGCCTTGGACGCTTCCGGCAGAGGGGCAGGCTCCGCCTTAGGGGGTTCCTGGGCCGGGGGCTGCTCTCCAGAAGCGGCTTTTCCCTTGGACTGGGGCTTCTTCCGCTGAGCCGGAGCTTTCCTCGCCGGCTTCTCGGGGGCCTTCTCCTCCGCCCTCTCCGCCGATCCGGATGTCTTTTCCGCCTCGGCAGGGGCCTTCTTCGCCGCCTTGGCGGGGCGGCCCCGCTTCTTGGGCGCGGGGGGCTCGCTCTGACCCGAGAGCATCTCGATCAGCTCGTTTTTTCGATACTTACCTATGTTTTTAACACCCTTAGCCTGCGCCAAAGCGCGCAGCTCGCCCAGGTTCTTTTCCAGCAGGTTTTCTGGAACCATTCGCTTCCTCCAAAGAAATATATGTATCTGTATGGGTGGGGACGTAAGGAAGGATAAGGAGCTATCCTGTATGGGTGTATTGTATGGCCTGGGGCCGCCTTTTGTCAAGGCATTTTCCAATATCGGTGCAAATGCGCCCCTCTTCGTCCCCCTTCGCCGCATAGGGTTCAACGGGGCCTCATAGGCTTATGGCAGGAGGTGGATCTATGGATAAGAGCGGATCGCTGGCGGAATACGTGCCCGACGCCCACCAGATCGTCATCGAGGGGCAGCGCCGCGCCCGGATCACGGGGGTGGTGGACGTGGAGAGCTTCCACGAGGAGGAGGCCGCCATCCTGACGGAGGCAGGGCTGCTGATCCTGGCCGGCGAGGAGCTGAAGCTGACCCGCCTGGACCCGGACAGCGGGCAGGTGATCGTGGACGGGCGCATCCAGTCCCTGGAGTACGACCGGCCAACGGCCCGACGGGGGCTCTTCGCCCGGTTCCGAGGATGATCTATGACGTGTTCCGCCAGCCCCATCAGGCGGCGGTCATGGTCTTCTTCGGCCTGTGCGCGGGGCTTAGCTATGAGCTGCTCCGGCTTTTTCGCCCCGGCTCCGGCGGCGGTGCCCTGTGGGATCTTTTGGCGCTTATGCCCATCCAGGTTTGCCTGATCGCGGGGCTTTTGTCGGCCGGCCACGGGGAGATGCGGCTCTACGCCGTCCTCCTCTTCTTCGGGGCCATGGGGCTGGTCCGCTGGGCCTTCCGACCGCTTTTCACAGAAATCCTCCAAAAGATACGCAAAAAACAGTTTCCCTCTCGCTGAAATTCTGCTATACTGCTGTTCGTGAAGAAGCGCGCCCGTAAAAAAACGGTTTTTTTCAAACCCATACACTTTCTCCTGCTCCTGGCGATAGACGGGGTTATTTTGGCCGGCGTCATCATCCCCCAGCACACCAACATCGAGAACGCCCAGCTGCTGCTGGAACAGACCCAAAGCGAGCTCAACGCCATCAAGATCGAGTATGAGCGGGAGCAGGCGAATTTGGAGTACATGCAGACGGACGAGTATAAGCTCCAGCAGGGCTCCGTCCGCTACGGCTGGCACTATACCGACGACACCATCATCCTGGACGACGACGAGTCCCTGGCGGGAGGCGGCCAATGAGATCGCCCCTCGGCATACTGGATATCGGCAGCAACTCCGTCCGCTTCGCCATTCTGGATAGAGGCGGGGACGGGGCTTTTTTTGTGCCCGGGGGCCGGAAGCTCACCTGCACCACGAGGCTCGGCAAGGGCCTGGACGAAACGGGCCGCCTGTCCGCCAAGGCCATGGCGGATACGGTGGTCGCCTGCCGCCGGTTCTGCGACCGGGCGGCGGCGGAGGGCGCGCCGGTCTACGCCTATGCCACCAGCGCCGTCCGGGACGCCAAGAATCGTCAGGAGCTTTTGGACGACCTTGCGGCGGCCTGCCCCGAGGTCAAATTCTTCCTGCTCTCCGGCGAGGAGGAGGGACGGCTGGCGTATCGGGGGGCCATGGGCCATCAGGCGGGGACGCTGCTGGACATCGGCGGCGGCAGCGCCCAGGTGGTCACGGACCGCTGGGCCGTCAGCTTCCCCACGGGCTGCGTCCGGGCCCGGGACGTCTGCCCGGAGGATGATCTTTCTCGGATGCGGGATACCGTCTACAGCTGGCTCAGTGGACGCGTCGCCCTGCCGGAGCCGACGAGCGGACCCTTCCGGGGCGTGGGCGGCACCATCACCACCCTGGGGGCGCTGCTGCTGGGGCAAAAGAGCTTTGACGGGGCCGGACTTGCCCAGCTGCGGCTCACCCCGGAGCTGCTAAACGCCCTGCTCGTGCGGCTCTCCGCTTTGGGCGACGAACGGCGGGCCCAAATGCCCCTGCTGGTCCGTCGCCACGACGTGATCCTGCAGGGGGGACTCATCCTCAGCTGGTTCATGGAGCGGCTCGCCATCCCGTTTTTGACCCCCACGGACCGGGACGGCATGGAGGGGTTCGCCATGTGGCTGGCGGAGCGTGGACATATAGAGAAATGATTTTTTCCTTTTCTCTTCGGGAAGAGGAGAAAAGGAACCGAAAAGAGAAGCCAAGGGATATAAAAAAGACCGTTGGGATGCCGATCGGGCGCCCAACGGCCTTTTATGGTAGATAGGGATCACTCCTCGTCGTCCAGTTTGTCGGCGATGTTGATCTCGATGGGCTCGTTGCAGTTGGGGCAGATGAGCCCGTCCGGATTGTCCAGCATATCCTCGTCGAAGTAGATGGTCTCGCCGCAGCTGGGGCAAACGACCTCGAAGAAGTCGTCGTCCACGTCCTCGTCGTCCTCATCCTCATCGTCCTCGCCGTAGAGGATCTCATCGTAGTCGTCCATGTCGTCGTAGATCTCGTCGATGGAATCGTTGATCTCCTCGATGGCGTCATCGTGATCGCTCAGCTCCTCGGCGATGGTGTCCAGGGCGTCGATGATGGCGTTGAACAACTTCTTCTGCTTGGCGTCCTCGATCTCCAGCCCCTCCATGAGGCCGTCCAGATACGCAACTTTTTCTGAGATCCTGCTCATATGCTCTTCCTCCTTGATCCTTTTGGTATACTATGCCTTAGATGCGCTCCATGTATTCGCCGGTGCGGGTGTCCACACGGATCTTGTCGCCCTGGTTCACGAACAGGGGCACGGCGATGTGGTAGCCGGTCTCCAGCACGGCGGGCTTGGTGGTGCCGGTGGCGGTGTCGCCCTTGAAGCCGGGCTCGGTCTCGGTGACCTCCAGGACTACGAAGTTGGGGGCCTGCACGGCGAAGGGAGCGCCCTTGTAGGAGCGGACCGTGACGGTGTCGTTCTCCTTGATGAAGTCGATGGCGTCCTCCACCTGCTCATGGTTCAGGGGAATGAGATCAAAGGTCTCGCTGTCCATGAAGTAATAGAGATCGCCGTCGGAGTAAGAATACTGCATCTCCTTGGTTTCGATGCGGGCCTCGGGATACTTGTCCGTGGGGCTGAAGGTGCGCTCCAGCACCGCGCCGGTCATCGCGTTCTTGAGCCGGGTGCGGACGAAGGCCGCGCCCTTGCCGGGCTTCACATGCTGGAAGTCCACGACGGACCAAACGTTGCCGTCGATCTCCACCGTAGTGCCCTTACGAAAATCACCTGCCATTACCATAGTTTTCTTTTCCTCCCTGTATAATTGGTTTGGTTCTATCGTTACTCAACGCTGAGAAGCTCTTTGGTGGAGCTGACCAGGTCGATCTTGCCCGTTTCGGTGACGACGCAGCAATCCTCGATGCGTACGCCCAGCCTGCCTTCGATGTAGATGCCCGGCTCCACGGTGATGGTCATGCCCGGCTCGAAGGTCCACTCGCTGGCGGTGGAGGCGTTGGGGGCCTCGTGGATCATGAGGCCGAAGCCGTGGCCCAGGCTGTGGCCGAAGGTCTCGCCGTAGCCCTTGGAGGCGATGTAGTCCCGGGCGAGGGCGTCCAGCTCCTTGCCGGTGATGCCCGCCTTCAAGGCGTCGAGAGCCTTCTGCTGGGCGGTGCGGACGATGTCGTAGATCTTCTTGGAGAAGTCGTCCACCTCACCCACGGCGAAGGTGCGGGTCATGTCGCTGTGGTAGCCGTTGTAGACGCAGCCAAAGTCCAAAACCACCAGATCGCCCTTCTGGAGCCGCCGATCCCCGGGGATGGCGTGGCACATGGCGCCGTTGGGGCCGGAGCCCACGATGGTGTCGAAGGAGGGGCACTCGCTCCCCAGCTTGGCGTTGATGTAGTCCAGCTCCGCCGCCACTTCCTTCTCGGTCATGCCGCTGCCGATGCGGGTCAAAAGGGTCTTGAAGCCCTCGTCCGCCATGTTCTGGGCCCGCTGCAGATCCGCGATCTCGTCCGCCGTCTTGATGAGGCGGGGCTTGTTCATCTCCTCGGAGAAGGGGACGAACTCATAGTCCAGGGCCTTGTATTTCTCGAAGACGGACACGGTCATGGTCTGGTTCTCAAAGGCGACCCGCCTGCAGCCGTCGGCCTTCAGGAGCTTGTCCACCGTGGGGAGCAGGGCCCCCCGGCCCACCTCCACCACCTCGAAGTCCGGGCTCTGCTCCCGGGCCTGAATGGTATACCGAAAATCCGTCAGCAGCGACGCGCTCTTCCCCGTGATCACCAGGGCCGCTTCGTCGCTGGTAAAGCCGGAGTAGTAGCGGATGGCGGTGAGCCCGGTGACGAGGGCGCCGTCCAGCCCGCTCTTGTCCAGCAGGGTGCGCAGCTTTTCCACACGTTCTTTCATACTGTGAATGCTTTCCTCCCTCCATAGTCTTACACAATAAGTCATAATATTATAGCATGGCGTTTTCCATATCACAAGTGTTTTTTTCCGGGGTCGAGGGCCGGCCCCTCCCCCGCCGCCAACAGGGCCAGGCGCAGCTGGATGAGGCCCTTTTTCTCGATCCGGGAGATATAGGACCGGGAGATCCTCAGCCGTTCCGCCACCTGCTGCTGGGTCAGGGGCGGCTCGCCGTCCAGACCGTAACGCCACAGGAGCACCTGCTTCTCCCGCCTGCCCAAGGACCGGTCCATCAGCGCCCGGAGCCGATCCCCATCGAGACGGCGGCGGACCTCCTCGAAGATCTCCTCCCCGTCCGTGCCCACCAGATCCAGCACGCTCACCTCGTTCCCCTCCCGATCCCGGCCCAGAGGCTCCTCCATGGACACCTCCCCCACCTGCTTCTTCTCCGTCCTCAGGCTCATGCGGATCTCGTTTTCGATGCACCGGGCGGCGTAACCGGACAGGGCCCCCTTGTCCGGGGAGAAGGTGTCCACGGCCTTGATGAGGCCCACGGTGCCGATGGAGATAAGGTCGTCCAGCTCCCGCCGCCGGGACAGCTTCCCCCGGGCGGCGTACTTCCCCGCGATGTGGGCGCAGAGCCGCAGGTTGTGGAGGATGAGTTTGTCTCGGGCGTCCATGTCCCCGGCCCGGCAGGATTCCACCGCCGCCTTCTCCTCCGCCGCCGAGAGGGGCTTGGGGAAGGAGGTCCCCTTCAGATACCCGGCGAAGAACAGCCCCTTGAGAAACTCCAGCAAAAACAGCAGCATAGCCCCACCCCCTGTCCTTCAGCCTATGCGCCGATCCCGTAGGCCATGCCAGGAGTCCGCAGCGACCGCCGGAGAAATAAACAGATCATTGATTTTCAAACAATAAATTGATTATTGAATTCCGATCCCGTTTCCGCTACACTGAAGGCACACCGGTGAACGAAGAAAAAAGGAGACAGGTATGATCCAGTTAGGAGATAGAATCAAGGAGTTCCGCCGTCGGGACGGGCGGACCCAGGAGGCCCTGGCCAACGAGCTGGGCGTGACCCCCCAGGCGGTCTCCCGCTGGGAGAAGGGGCTCTGTTACCCCGATATGGGCATGATCCCCTCCATCGCCAACGTTTTCGGCGTGTCCATCGACGAGCTCTTCGGCTACGACAACGAGCGGTCCAGGAAGGTGGACGCCCTCACGGAGCGCATCCGGGGGATGATTTGGGAGAACAACGGGGTGGACGTGAGCATGGACCAGTGCATCGCCCTGGCCCGGGAGGGGCTCATCGAGTTCCCCGGTAACGAAAAACTGACGCTGGCCCTTGCCTCCGCCCTCTACACCGCCGGATACGTGCGTCACGGGGAGCTCCACTTGACCGACGCGGAGGGGTACGGCGTCTACGACGTCCGGCGGCACCGGACCTATCCCGAGTGGCAGGAGGCCGTCAAGCTCTATGAAAAGCTGCTGCCCGCCCTCACCGACGGGAAGCTCCGGCGGCAGGCGGTGAGGGAGCTGAGCCAGCTCTACAGGAACCTGGGCGAGAGGGAAAAGGCCCTGGCCCTGGCGGATGACGCCCCCGGTCTCTACGGGTCCGCCCCCTTTTTGCGGATCAACGCCTTCGACGGCCGGGAGGCGGTGGCCGCCTGCGGGGAGGCGCTGCTGGAGACGGTGCGCACCAGCGGGGAGCTGATGGTCCAGATCCTGCTGAACGATCGAACCATTCCGCCCCGGGCGGCGGCGGACCTGCTGCAAAACGGAGCGGATCTGTTTCGCCTGGTGTGCACGGAAGGGGATTATGGGCTGAACCACGGGTTTTTGGCCTGCCTTCATATGCTCCGCGCCTACTATCTGTGGCAGAGCGGGGCTCATGACGAGGCCTTCGCGGCCCTTGACCGAGCCCTGGACCATGCCCAACGCGCGGATCGTCTTTTCGCCCTTGGCGATAGCCCCTATGCCTCTCCCCTGCTCCGCCAGGTCCGGATACCGGTCCCGACTGAGCCGAAGGAGGGCACCCTCCGCAGAGAGCTGCCGGAGCTGTGGCCCTGGTGGGACGTGCCGGACCGGGACGAGGTCAAATCCCAAATGGCGGCCGATCCCCGCTGGGCATCGTGGGTGGAACGGACCCGAGCATAAAAAAGAGGCAGGGATCACCCTGCCTCGCGCATTTTTGGGAACGGCTTTACTCCCAGAAGGGGGAGTACTTCACCACGTTCTGCCGGTGCTCCTCGTAGGTCCGGCTGAAGATAAGGCGGTTGGTCTGCTTGGGGTTCATGTTGCAGAAGAAGAGGAACCCGGCGCTCATGTACTCCTCCGAGGGATAGAGGGCCGCCTCGATGGCCGCCCGGCCCGGGTTGCAGATGGGCCCCACGGGCAGCCCCTTGTTCCGGTAGGTGTTGTAGGGGGAAACGGTGGAAAGCTCCTCCTCCGTGAAGGTGTACTTCTTCACCCCCAGGGCGTAGGACAGCGTGGCGCAGGATTCCAGAGCCATCCCCTGCTTGAGCCGGTTGTGGAACACCGCCGACACCCGGGGGAAGTCCTCGGCGGCGCCGGCCTCCTTCTCGATCATGGAGGCCAGGGTCATCACCTGGTCCGTGGTCAGGTTCAGCTCCCTGGCCCGGTTGGCGTCCTCCTCGGTGAAGACCACGGCGAACCGGTTCAGCATCTTCTTCAAGATATCGGCGGCGGCCGCGTCCTCATAGACCTCGTAGGTGTCGGGGAACAGATACCCCTCCAGGGCGTAGCGCCGATCGGAGGCGTTGAGCAGCGGATCGAGATACCCGCCGGAGAGCATGGTCCCATCCTTACAGAGGGCGAGGAACTGCTCCTGGTCCTCCAGCATGCCCGCCTCGAAGAGGGCCTGGGCGATCTCTGCCGCCGTATATCCCTCGGGGATGGTGAAGCGGGTGACCCGTCTCGCTTCGTTCCCGGCGCAGAGGATGTTCACGATCTCCGGGATGGTCATGTTCCTAGAGAGCACGTAGGTCCCGGCCCGCAGGGAATTGGCCCGGCCGGTGAAGTCCACGTAGACCTTGAAGGAGGCGGTGCTCACGATGAGCCCCGGCTCCTCCTCGCCCCGGGCGCGGTAGAGGATGGACGCGATCCGGGAGGCGGAGGAACCGGAGGGTATCTCCACCTGGATGGGGGTGTTGTCGTCCGGGTCCACCGGATAGACGAAGTGGCTCAGCACGTACCGGACGGCGCCGGTCATGACGAGGGCCACCACGACGATGCTCAAAAGCACCGCCGCCACGGGCCGCAGTATCCGCCAAATCTTTTCCCGGAGCACCGTGACCGGGTCCTTCCATTGTGTCATATCGATCCCCAATCCTTTACGGCAAAATGTTCAAGGTGCGAAGGGTTCAGTCCTTCACACGCTCCCCCCAGTCCGAAAGATCCACGCCTACGCCCCGGCCGATGAGGTCGTAGGTGTCCGACAAAAGCTTGTTGAGGGCGTACTCCGCCAGCAGATAGTCCGCCGCGTCCGGGGAGAACTGCAAGAGCTCGGCCAGCTTCTTGAGTTCCTCTTCCTCCGCCCCGCCCTCGCCCCCGGCGATGCGCCGGGCCTGCACCTTCATCTGCAGGGCGTGGAAGCGGCGCAAAAGCCCCGCGGTCTGTTCGTCCGCCATGGCCCGTTCCCGGGCGGCGGCATAGGCTTCGTATTCCCGGCTGCACCGGATCTCTTTTGCCAGCTCCCGGGCCAGGGCTTCAATCATGGCGCTCCCCCTCGATGACGATGGGCAGGATCATGGGCGTGCGCTTGGTGCGGCTCTTGAAGAAGGTGCGGAGCCTGGTCTTCACCGCGGCCTTGATATCGCCGTAGTTCGCCTTGCCCTCGGTTTCGAACCGCTGGACCTCAGAAGCGATGGCTTCCGCCGCCTCGCCCATGAGCTCGTCGGATTCCTTCATGTACACGAAGCCCCGGGAGATCATCTCCACGGGAGCGGTCTGCTTCCCGGTCTCCCGGTCGAGGGAGATCACCGCCACCACCAGACCCTGGCTGGAGAGCTCCCGACGGTCACGGATGACCGCGTCCTCGATGCTGGCGCTGCCGTCCACCATGACGGCCCCGGCGGGGACCTCCCCGGCCCGGGCGGCGGCCTTGCGGGTGAAGGACACCGTGCTGCCGTTTTCCAGCAAAAAGATGTTTTCCTCCGGCACCCCCATGTCCAAAGCCAGCCGGGCGTGGGTCATGAGATGGCGGAACTCCCCGTGGACGGGGATGAAATACTTGGGTTTCACGATATGGAGCATCATCTTCAGCTCCTCCCGCCGGGCGTGGCCGGACACGTGCACGTCCGCCATCTGGTCGTAGACCACATAGGCGCCCTTCTCGAAGAGGCCGTCGATGACCCGGCCCACGGCGGTCTCGTTGCCGGGGATGGCGGAGGCGGAGATGATGACCGTGTCGCCGTAGCCGATGTTGATCTTGTGGGAGGCGTTGGCCATGCGGTATAGGCCGCTCATGGGCTCGCCCTGGCTGCCGGTGGTGATGATGCAGACCTTGTCGTCGTTGTACTTGTGGAGGTCGTCCACCTTCACGATCCGATCCTGGGGGATGGTCATATACCCCAGCTCCTGGGAGTAGGCCACGATCTGCTCCATGCTTTTGCCGGCGAAGCAGATGACCCGGCCGTGCTCGATGGCCACGTCCGCCACCTGCTGGAGCCGATAGACGTTGCTGGCGAAGGAGGCCACGATCACCCGGCCCTTGGCCACCTCGAAGTAGTGTTCAAAGGTCTTGCCGATCTCCCGCTCAGACTGGGTGTAGCCCACCCGCTCCGCGTTGGTGGAATCGGAGAGGAGGCACAGGACCCCCTTGCTGCCGTAGTAGGCCAGGCGGTTGATGTCGATGGGCTGGCCGTCCAGGGGCGTGAGGTCGATCTTGAAATCGCCGGTGTGGAGAATCACCCCCAGGGGCGTGGTGACGGCCAAGGCCACCGCGCCGGGGATGGAATGGCTGGTCTTGATGAACTCCACCTTGAAGCAGCCCAGCTCCACCGTGTCCCCGGGCTTCACTACGTGAAGGTCCCCCGAAACGTGCATCTCCTTCAGCTTGTGGTCCATGAGGGCCACGGTCAGATCCGTGCCGTAGACGGGCACGGCGAACTTCTGCAGGGCGTAGGGCACGGCGCCGATGTGGTCCTCGTGGCCGTGGGTGATGACGAAGCCCTTCAGCTTCTCCCGGTTCTCCTCCAGATAGGTCATGTCGGGGATCACCACGTCGATGCCCGGCATATCGTCGTCCGGGAAGGCCAGGCCGCAGTCGATGACCACGATATCCTCCCCGTATTCCAGGAGCGTCATGTTCTTTCCGATTTCGCCCAGTCCCCCCAGGGGGATGAGCTTCAGTTTGGTTTGTTTCTTTCTCATGTCTTTCTTTCCTATGATAGGGGCGCGCTTGGGCGCCCGATGATATTTTATATGGCCGGGGACAGGAGCGCCTGCTTCTCCCGGACGGTGGCCAAAGCTCGTTCGGAGAGGAACAGGTTCTTCTGCTGTTTGCCCCTGAACCGCTGGCCGGCGGGGGCCATGATGCCGAAGGTCACGTTCATGGGCTGGAAGTCGCGGCCAACGTACTCGGCCACGTAATGGCCCAGGGCGCCGATGGCGGTTTGGTCCGTAAAGTCCACGGGGGGCTTGCCCAAAAGCTTTTCATGAAGGGCCAGAGCGGCGAGAAGGCCGCTGGACGCGCTCTCCACGTACCCCTCCACGCCGGTCATCTGGCCGGCGAAGCAGATCAGGGGGTTCGCTTTCAGGGAGTAGTCCCAGTTCAAAAGGCCCGGCGAGGGCAGGAAGCTGTTTCTATGCATGACCCCGTAGCGGACGAATTCCGCGTGCTCCAGGCCGGGAATCAGGCCGAAGACCCGCTTCTGCTCGGCAAACTTCAGGTTGGTCTGGAAGCCCACGATGTTGTAGAGGCGGCCGTCCCTGTCGTCCTGCCGAAGCTGGACCACGGCAAAGGGCATCTTTCCGTCCACCTCCAGGCCCACGGGCTTTAGGGGGCCGTAGGCCAATGTCATCTCGCCGCGCTTAGCCATGACCTCCACGGGCATGCAGCCCTCGAAGACCCGGGTGGTCTCGAAGGCATGGAGCTCCGCCGTCTCGGCCTCGACGAGGGCGCGGTAGAAGGCGAAGTACTCGTCCTTCGTCATGGGGCAGTTGAGATAGTCCTCGCCCCGGCCGTAGCGGGAGGCGGCGAAGACCTTCGTGAAGTCCAGGCTCTCCTTCGTGACGATGGGCGCCGCCGCGTCGTAGAAATGGAGGGGCTGCCCCACCAGGGCGGATATCCGCTCATAGAGGGGGCCAGAGGTCAAAGGGCCCGTGGCGATGACGCAGGGGGCGTCGGGGATGTCCGTCACCTCGCCGGGGACGTAGGTAAGGTTGGGCAGGGACAAAAGGCGCTCCGTCACCAGGTTCGTGAACCCCTCCCGGTCCACGGCCAGGGCGCCGCCGGCGGGGACCCGGGTGGCGTCAGCGCAGGCGAGGATCAGGGAGTCCAGCCCCCGCAGCTCCTCCTTCAATAGGCCCACGGCGTTCTCCAGCCGGTCGGAGCGCAGGGAGTTGGAACAGACCAGCTCCCCGAAGGTGTCCCGCTGATGGGCGGGGGACCGCTTCTCCGGCTTCATCTCCCGCAGCGTGACGGCATGGCCCCGGCGGCAGAGCTGCCAGGCTGCCTCCGCGCCGGCCAGCCCGGCGCCCACCACGGTGACGTTAGCCATTTGGTTTGGGTCCTTTCTTAAGAGGATTTTATTGGAAGCGGACCGCTTTTCTTGAAAGAAAAGCGGTACAAAAGAACTTTACTGGGGAAGCGATGCTTAGTCGTCTAATCCTGTATATCCCCATGTGCTTCTCTTTTTTCGGTTCCTTTTTTCTCTTCACCGAAGAGAAAAAAGGAACACAAAAGCAGCTTACTCCTTCTCCTTCTTCCCCCGCTGGATATACCCGCAGGCCCGGTCCCCACAGGCGATGAAGGGACCGTTCTGCCCCATGCGCTGGACCAGGATACCGCCGCACTGGGGGCACTTCCCCGGCACCGGCTTATCCCAGCTCACGAAATCGCAGGCCGGGTAATTGGCGCAGCCGAAGAAGGTCTTCCCCTTCTTGGTCCGGCGCTTGATGATATCCCCGCCGCACTTGGGGCATTGCACGTCCAGCTTCTCCACCAGCGGCTTCGTGTTCCGGCAGGCGGGGAAGTTCGGGCAGGCCAAAAATTTGCCGAACCGGCCCGTCTTGATGACCATCATGGCCCCGCACTTGTCGCAGGGCACGTCGGACACGGGGTCGGGCAGCTTCACCTTGTCGATGTTCGCCCCCGCCGCCTCCAGCTCCTTCTCGAAGGGCCCGTAGAAATCGGCGACGACCTGCTGCCAGGGAACGGTCCCCTCCTCCACCTCGTCCAGCTTCTCCTCCATGCCGGCGGTGAAGGCAACGTCCACGATGCCCTTGAAATTCTCCTTCATGAGCCGGGTCACCACGAACCCCAGCTCCGTGGGCTGGAGCGTCTTTTTCTCCCGCAGCACGTACCCCCGATCCACGATGGTGGTGATGGTGGGCGCGTAGGTGGAGGGGCGTCCGATGCCCTTCTCCTCCAGGGTCTTCACCAGCGTCGCCTCGGTGTACCGGGCGGGTGGCTGGGTGAACTTCTGCTCGGGCAGGATGGACTTAGCTTCGAAGCTGTCCCCCACATGGATGGGCGGCAGCTGCACCTCCTTCTCCCCCTGCTCGTCCCGGCCCTCGGTGTAGATGACCGTGAACCCGGGGAACAGGGTCCTGACGCCGGTGGACCGGAAGCTGACCCCGTTCACGTCGAAGGTGGCGGTGGTGGTCTCCAGCACCGCCTCGCTCATCTGGCTGGACAAAAACCGCTCGTAGATGAGCTTGTAAAGCTTATACTGATCCAGGGACAGGCTGGCCTTGAGCTCCTTCGGATCGTTCTTGAGATCCGTGGGCCGAATGGCCTCGTGGGCGTCCTGGGCGTTGCTCCTTCCCCGGTACACGTTGGGCTGCTCCGGCGTATACGCGGCCCCGTACTTCGCCTCGATGAAGGACAGCGCCGCCGCCTGGGCCTCCTTGCTGATGCGGACGGAGTCGGTGCGGATATAGGAGATGAGGCCCACGGGCCCCTTCTTGCCGATGTCCACGCCCTCGTAAAGCTGCTGGGCCACCTGCATGGTCCGCTTGGCGGTGAAGTTCAGCTTCCGGGACGCCTCCTGCTGGAGGCTGGACGTGGTGAAGGGCGGCGCCGCGTGCCGCTTCTTTTCGCCGGTCTTCACGTCCACGGCGGCGAAGGGCTTCCCATCGATCCTTTCGAGGACCCTATCCGTCTCCGCCTTGGTGTGCAGCTCCTTCACGTCCCCCCAGGCCAAAAACTTGGACTCGAAGGCCTTCTTCCCCTGAAGCTCAGCGGTGATGGTCCAATACTCCTTGGCCACGAACTCGTTGATCTCCTCCTCCCGGTCGCAGATGATCCGGGTGGCCACGGACTGGACCCGCCCGGCGGAGAGCCCCTTGCGGACCTTCGCCCAGAGGATGGGGCTGATCTTATACCCCACCAGCCGATCCAAGACCCGGCGCGCCTGCTGGGCGTCCACCAGGTCCATGTTGATGGGCCGCGCCTTCTTGAAGGACCCCTTCACGGCGGCGGCGGTGATCTCGTTGAACTCGATCCGGCACTTGCTCTTCTCGTCCAGCTTCAAAACCTCCGCCAGGTGCCAGCTGATGGCCTCCCCCTCCCGATCAGGGTCGGTGGCGAGATACACCTTGTCGGCCTTCTTCGCCTCCTTGCGGATGGTCTCCAAAACCTCCTTGCGTCCCCGGAGAGCGATGTACTTGGGCTCGAAGCCCTTTTCCACGTCCACCCCCAGCTGGGACTTGGGCAAGTCCCGGATGTGGCCCTGGCTGGCCACCACCTTATACTTGCTCCCTAAAAACTTTTCAATGGTCTTCGCCTTGGCGGGCGACTCCACGATCACCAATGATTCGGCCATGATCCTTACCTTCTTTAGTACACGATATTCGTCTCCAGGGCGTCCAGCGCGTACACGCTCCCCGGCAGTTGCTTTATTATTCCCGAAAACGTCAGTCCTGTCAAGGTGGAAATGAGTTCGTCCACCCCGCCGCCGCACCGTTCCAGCAGCTCGTCCTCGTTTTTCTCTCCCTCGGACAGGGCCTTCACCACCCGCTGTTCCAGGGGCGAAAGCTCATTGAACCGCACCGAGCGGACCTCGTCCCCGGCGCCGCCCTCGCCGAACTCCTCCAGGATATCCGACACGGAGGTGACGGCCCTCGCCTCCCCCCGGCGAATCATGGCGTTGGTGCCCACGCTCATGGGGTCCGTGATCCGACCCGGGATGGCGAACACCTCCCGGCCTTGCTCCAAAGCCAGCCGCGCCGTCACCTGGGACCCGCTCCGCTCACCGGCCTCCACCACCAGCACGCCCAAGGAGAGCCCGCTGATGATCCGGTTCCGCTGGGGGAAGTTCCGAGGCAGGGGCGGCGTCTTGGGCAAAAACTCCGTCATGAGGCATCCCCGCTCGGCGATGGCTCCGTAGAGCTTTTCGTTTCCCTGGGGGTAAATGACGTCGATGCCGCAGCCCAGCACCGCCACGGTGGGGTCCTGGGCCCCCTCCACGGAGAGGGCGCCCAAGGCGGCGTAGCCGTCGATCCCCGTGGCCAGGCCCGAGACCACCGTGGCCCCGGCCTTCACCAGCTCACGGCCGAACTTTTTGGCCACCTCCTTGCCGTACTCCGTGCAGCGGCGGGTGCCCACGATGGCCAGCGGCAGCTGCATGTCCATATTCAGCGTCCCCCGGTAGAAGAGCACCGGCGGAGGGTCCGGGATCTCCTTGAGCAAGGCCGGATACTCATAGCTGGTGGCGGTGACCACGTTCACCCCGTTTTTGTCCATCCAGCGGACGTACCGGTCCATGAACCCGTCCCCCAGCGCCTCCTTCAGGCGGCTGCGGGCCTCCCCGGAGATCATGGTGAGCCGGCTGTCCCGGCCCCGGGCCACGTCCTCCATGGCCTCCTCCAGATAATAGTATTCCTCCCGCACCGCCGAAAACTGACGAGGGTTGGGGCCTACGCCGTAATGGAGCCACAGCTCCGGCCGCATGCTTGGATCGATCATAGCTCATTCTCCCCCAAAATAGACAGACGCCGGTAGCGGACGGCCTCGGTCAAATGCTTCTCCTGAATCTGCTCTGACCCGTCCAGATCCGCGATGGTCCTGGCCACCTTCCGGATCCGCTGATAGGCCCGGGCGGACAGGTCCATGCGCAAAAACGCCTGCTCCATAAGGGCCTGACAGCGGCTGTTCAGGGGGCAGAAGGCTTCGATCTCCTGGACGCTCATGCGGGCGTTGGTCTTGGTGCTGTCCTCGCCGAAGCGGAGCCGCTGCCGCGCCCGGGCAGCCACCACCCGCTTTCGGATGCTGGCGGAGGGCTCTCCCTTCTCCTTCCCCGCCAGATCCTCGAAGGGCACGTCGTTCATCTCGATGAACAGGTCGATCCGATCGAGGAGCGGCCCCGAGATGCGCCGGGCGTACCGGTGTATCTGGCTGGGGGTGCAGGTGCACTGTCGGGTCCTGGACCCCCGGTTCCCGCAGGGACAGGGGTTCATGGCCGCCACCAGCATGAAGGAGGCGGGATAGGTGCAGCTCATCCTAGTCCGGGACACGGTGACGATCCCGTCCTCCAGGGGCTGGCGCAGGCTCTCCAAAACGTCCCGGTGGAACTCCGGGAACTCGTCCAAAAACAGGACCCCCATGTGGGCCAGGCTGATCTCCCCGGGCAGGGCGTTGGCCCCGCCGCCGGTGATGGCCGCCGCGGACGCCCCGTGATGGGGGGACCGGAAGGGCCGCACCGTCACCAAACCCCGATGGCCCATGACGGAATGGATCTTGGTCACCTCCATGCACTCGGCCGGGGTCATGGGCGGCAATATGGAGGGGATGGCCCGGGCCAGCATGGTCTTGCCGGAACCGGGGGTGCCGCAGAGGAGCAGGTTATGCCCGCCCGCCGCGGCGATCTGAGCGGCCCGCTTGGCCGCGGCCTGGCCCCGGATATCGGCGAAGTCCCAGGGGGACTCCCCCTCCTCCGGGGAAAACTCCACCTTGGGCAGGGGCGTCATATCCCCCTCGCCCCGCAAGAAACGGACCAGCTGCGAAAGGTCGTCCACGGGGAACACCCGGACCCCCTCCACGCAGGCCGCCTCTTTGGCGTTCTCCCGGGGCACAAAAAACACGCTCTCCCCCGCCTGTCGGGCGCTGATGACCATGGGGAGCACCCCGTTCACCCCCCGGACCTGGCCGTTGAGGGCCAGCTCCCCCAGGTACACCGCCCGGACCAGGGGCGCCTGCTTCAACTGCCCGCTGGCGGAGAGGATCGCAAGGGCGATGGGCAGATCGTAGACGCTGCCCTCCTTGCGCAGGTCCGCCGGAGCCAGGCTCACGGTGATCCGCCGATCCGCGGGATAGTCGAAGCCGGCGTTCTTCAGCGCCGCCCGGACCCGCTCCCGGGATTCCCGCACGGCGGTGTCGGGCAGGCCCACCGTCTCATAGGCCGGCAGCCCGCCGGAGATATCCGCCTCCACCTTCACGGGGAAGCCCTTCAGCCCCGATAGGCCGAAGCTGTTCGCCTGGGATAGCATAGGAACTTCCTTGTCAGACCCAACCGTAGTATAGGATGGATGCCGGCAGCACGTTCTCCAGGAACCCGGCGTAGCCGTAGCCCGTGGGGAGGCCGGAGATGGCGGGATATAAGAGGATGAAATAGATCACCGCCAGGGCGAGCCAGGCCCATTTGAGCCAGTGGATCTTTCGATTCTCCCGCTCCGCCAGGAAGAGGAGATACACCGTGGACAGCAGCAAAAAGGGCACCGTGGCGAAGAAGTGGTAGAGGAACACGCACCGGGTCACCAGCACCCAGGGGCCGTAGTTGGCCGCCACGCCCACGAAGAGGATGGGATGGACCGGATTCTTTTTCACCTTCCCCAGCACCCATTCAAGGAACAGGCACACAGCGCCCACGGCGCTGATCCACCAGACGGCGGGGTTGCCGGTGCTGGCGATGTTGGAGATCCGCTCCCCGTCCCCAGACACGTAGAACCAGACGCTCTTGAAGGTGAAGGGCCACTGGTACCAGGTGCTCTGGCACATGTGGGTGGCGGTGAGCTTGCTGTGGTAGCTGTACATGTCCTTTTGGTTCTTGAGCAGCGTCCGCCACATGTCCCCCAGGCCGTAGCTCTCCCGGAGGGAGGCCTCATACCGGTAGTAGGGGAAATAGGAAGCGAAATAGATGGCCCCGGGCACCAAAAGGAACCAGAGGCAGCACCAGAGGGCCGTGATCCACAGCTCCTTCCAGAAATAGGCCCGCTTCCCTTTCGCCCCCTCGTCATGGCCCTTGTAGGCCTCGAAAAGGGCGCACAACAGATGATAGAACAGCACCACCGCCAGGCCCGCCCCCGCGTAACAGCCGATCCACTTGCTGCTGCAGCCCAAGCCGAAGGCCACGCCCGAGAGGGCCAGGTACTTCAGCTTCTCCCGCCGGGGGGCGGTGAAATAGTCCCGCCGCACGTACTCGTACATGAAGAAAAACATGAGCAGGATGAAGAACACCCCGTACACGTCGATGGTGGCGATGCGGGTCTGGGTGAAGTGCATGCAGTCGAAGGCCCAGAGGCCCGCCGTCACGAAGGCGAAGTCCGTGCGCTTGAGGATGCGCTTGGCGAACACGTACATGAGGGGCACCATGGCCACCCCGAACAGGGCCCCCATGATCCGCCAGCCAAAGGGCTTCATGCCGAAGATCAGGATGCCCAGGGCGATGATGAGCTTGCCCAGGGGCGGGTGGGTCCATTCATAGACGGACATGTTGTGGATGTTCTCGTAGGCGGTGCGGCCGTGGTAGATCTCGTCGAAGATCATGCCGTTGAAGTAGCTGGGCGCTTCGGGCACCGTATCCTGCTCGTCCACCAGGTTCAGGGTGCTCTGGTTGTCTCCGAACACCTCCAGCACCGTGACGGGCAGCAGCTCCCCCTCCGAGAAGAAGGCGATCTCGTTGAAGGCGGCCTCCCGGTCCTCCACCGTGACCCTGAGGTACCGGGTGGTGAGGCTCATGTCCACCTCATGCCACTTGAACATGTCCCCCTGGTCCTCGGTGTAGGTCTCCTCCGTGCCGTCGTCGCCCTCCAAGCGCAAGGTCCCCTGGGCCACGTTCCCGTTGAACCAGACGGTGTCGAAGGTGACCACCTGCCCGAAGTCCAGGGTGAGGCCATCCCCAACCTCCCCCCGGTAGACCGTGGTGGGGAAGGACAGCGTGCCCAAATTCAAAAGGGCGATGAGGGCGTACAGCAGCGTCAGGGCCGTGAGCAGGATCCTGTCCAGCTTCAAAAGGCGCTCGCTCTGCCCCTTCTCAAAGAGGCTCAGTATCTCGTATTTCGATGAGGTATCGCGCTTCATTTCTTCAAGCCCTCCTCGATCCATCCGTAGAGCCGGCCGGGATGCCCGCTCTCCTCCCGCAGCAGCAGGGCGCCCACCTTGCCCTTCAAGTCGTGGAGCATGTCCGCCGCCACGTAGCCGAAGTACAGGCACACCAGCACCTCCGCCCCGGCCCAGAACCGGAGCACCGTGTTGTGCTCCCGGCCGCCCCGGATCACCTCCATGGCCCCCTTGCTCACCACGTACTGGGCCATCATCTCGTTGAGGAAGGTGGTCACGGTGAAGAGCAGGGCCACCAGCAGCAGCCGCTTGTCCTTATAGTAGGCGTAGGCGAAGAGGAGCATCACCAGCACCGGCACCACGTACCGCTCGTGCATGTAGTGGCCGAAGGTGAAGATGAGGGCCATGGTGAGGGACGCGGCCAGGAACACGAAGCCCTTGTCCTCACTGAGGCTGACGCCCCGGCTTTTTTGGGCCTGATACCGGCGCAGCACCGTCATGAAGCTGCAGACCACGGCCAGGCAGATGGCGATGGTGCCGAACTGCTTGAAGGTGAGAATGTCGGGGATGAAGTATTCCCCGGCCCGCTTCCAGTTGGCGCCGCAGAAGGCGAAGTAGTTGTAGGCCTCCACGGTGGCGTAGTCATAGTGACCGGAGGCGTTGAGGAACCGGCCCACGAACCAGAACAGGCTTTGATCCCCCTTGAAGGGCAGAGAGACCAGCAGGATGACGGCGAAAGCCGACAGGGCGCCGAGGACCGTGGAAAGCAGGTCCTTTTTGCCCTCCTTCTCCCCCCAGCGGATCAGGAACAGATGGGCGAAGGCGTACACCGGCCCAAACATCAGGGCCTGCCACTTGGTCATGACCGCCAGGCCGAAGACCGCCCCGGAGAGGATGGGATAAACGTCCAATTTGGGCCCCTCCGTCCGCCGTAGAAGCAGCAGGAAGCTCACCGCCAGCCACAGGGTCAGGATGGAGTCGATCTGCCCCCAGGCCCCGGAGAGGAACAGCAGCGCCGGGTTCAAGAACACCAGCCCGCCCAGGATCAGGGCGCCGGCGTTGTTGATCCGCTGCTTCCGAGCGAAGGCCATGAGGAGCAGGGCCAGGGCAAGGTCCGCCGCGATGGCCGGGAGCATGTAGAGGAACAGCTCCCCCACGCCCCCCAGCCCGTCCCCGAACAGGGACAGCAGCCGGGAGTACCCGCCCAGGAACAGCATGTAGCCCGGGGGATAGTCATACCAGTCGTGGCCCTCCGCCCAATAGAACTGGCGGGTGCCGTTGCCGGCGATGTCCCGGCCCCAGCCCATGAAGCAGGCCAGATCCGTATCATGCCCCTGGAACAGCGCGCAAAGGATCAGCCGCAAAATCAGCCCCACCGCCACGATGAACGCGAAGCCCAGCCAGTAGGCCTTGTCGGGCAGGGATTTGCCCGTGAGCAGGCGCCGGTTCCGATAGACGCCGAAGATCAGCAATATCCCCGAAAGCACCGCCGCCCAGACGATGACGGCGAAGAAGGACTTGTAGTGCTCCTCGTCCCGGAAGGCGTCGTCCTCGTCGTCGCCGGAGGTGCCGCCCCAGGGCTCCAAAAGCTGGTACCGCCCCTCCTCCGCCCCGCCGGCCCGCAGGGAAACGTCCTTGAAGCGGACCGTGCCCCGGCTGGCCTCGGAGTAGCCGCCAAGGCGCAGAGCGAGGATGATCTCGGTCTGGCCCGGTTTGGTCTCAAAATACAGGCGGGTCTCGGTGAAGTCGTTGTCGCCCAGGAGCCCCGCCGTGTAGACGCAGCTCCTGTCCAGGCTGTAGTTGTCGATGGACAGCGAGGCGCCCCGGCCCTCCTCCACCCCCTCGGTGGCGATGAAGCCGGAGAGCACGTACTTCGTCCCCTCCGCCACCGTCACCTGTTTGCAGAGCCGCAGATCGTCGGCCACGTCCGTGCGCAAAATCAGCGTCCCCGTCCCGTCCAGAAAGGCCTCGTATTCGTTTTCATAGGAGCTCACATACCAGTCCTCGGGCAGTGTGCCGGACTCTCCGGACAGATCGAGGGCGGTGCCCAGGCTGGCCGCCAGGGTATGGCCCTTCCCCTTGTCCTTGAAATAGAATCCCACTCCCACGAGCACCGCCACCGCCAGCACCGCCACGATGGCGTTCAGAACCTTTTTCTGCACGTACGTTCCTCCGCGAATCTACCTATGGATATATTTCCTCGTTTGTATGATAGCACAACCCTTCCCCGGATTGCAATCCATTGTCAAAAAGGGTTCACATTGTCCCCAATTCGTCACGATTTATAAAAAGGGGCTGCCCAAGGTGTGTGTGCGCCCTCCCTGACACACACATACTCTTACTCATATTCATATTCATTCTCTTTCTCTTTTTCTTATTCTTATTCTTTCCCTTGGTTTCAACCTTGGTTCCAAGATGGTCCCAAGATGGTCCCAGCATGGTCCCAACGCCTCCCCCGTTGGTTTCAGGGCAGAAAAACAGAGCCCTGCCGTCCTTCCGGGGCAGAGCCGTCGTCGCTAAGCAGGGTCAAAAGGCGTTGGGGATGTGGACGACGCGCAGGGGCTTTGTGTAGACCTCGATGACGTCGAAGCGGGCGGGGTCGTCGAAGCCGCCGTGCTGCTTCATGTACCCCTGGGCGGCGCGGGTGAGATAGAGCTGCTTTTTCGGGCCCACCGCCTCCCGGGGCAGGCCATGGTCCGCGGCGGAGCGGGTCTTCACCTCCACGAAGACGAGGGTGCCCGACCGCCGCTCCCGGGCCACGATGTCGATCTCGTAGCGGCCGAAGCGGTAGTTGCGTTCCAAAATACGGCAGCCGTGGAAGAAGAGATACAGGGCGGCCAGCCGTTCCCCCCGTCGGCCGGTGTTCATGGGACGAAGTGGCCGATGAAGCTCTTGCGGTGGATGGGACAGGGGCCGTACGCTTTGAGGGCGGCGATGTGCTCCGCCGTGCCGTAGCCCTTGTTCCGGGCGAAGCCGTACTGGGGGTAGAGGGCATCCTGCTCGATCATGTACCGGTCCCGGGCCACCTTGGCCAGGATGGACGCGGCGCCGATGGAGTAGGTCAGGGCGTCCCCGTGGATGAGGGGGTGCTGCCGGGCGGGGATGTCCAGGCCCCGCAGGGCGTCGATGAGCACGTCGGTCACAGGGACGCCGATCTTGGCGAAGGCCTCCTTGAAGCCCCGTTTCGTGGCCTCCAGGATGTTGATCTCGTCGATGGTCTCAGGGTCGATCCAGGCGGTAGAGTGGGCCAGGGAGGTGGCTAAAATCTGGTCGTAGAGGGCTTCCCGCCGCTTCTCCGACAGCTTTTTGGAGTCGTTGACGTAGGGCAGCAGGGGCTCCGGCGGCATGACCACGCAGCCCACCACCACGGGCCCCGCCAGGGGGCCCCGGCCCACTTCGTCCATGCCCGCCAAAAGTACGCCCGGCTGGTCCCAGTAGATTTTATCGATTTTGGAGAGCTCCGCGAGGCGTTGGAGCTCCTTTTCGGTCACTTTCATAGGGTGTCCTTTCTTTTTGTTCCTTTTTTCTCTTCGGTGAAGAGAAAAAAGGAACCGAAAAAAGAGAAGCACATGGGGGAAAATATGGATTTCGTATGAAAAGGACTTATCCCCCTTGAGTTTCTCTTTTTGGGGCGCCTTTTTCTCCTTTGTATAAAGAGAAAAAGGCGCGAAAACACGTCTTACGCCTCCGGCACCGTGTCCAGCGTCACCCGGGCGATCTTGCCGCCTCGGAACTCGTCGAGGACGATCCGCGACGCCCGCTCGGTGTCCAGGGCCCCGCCGGAAAGCAGGAAGCCGCGGCTTTTGGCTACCGCCTCCAAAAGCTCCCCCTCGGGGGTGTCGGGCGTGACCTTCTTGTACCGGTCCATGAGGGCCTGGGGCGCCAGCTCCCGAAGCCGGATGAGGAGCCGTTGGGCCAGCTCCTCCCCGTCCAGGATATCGTCGTTGATGGACCCCAGAAACGCCAATGACAGGGCCTTCTCCTGGTCCTCCAGCTTGGGCCAGAGGAGGCCGGGGCTGTCCATGAGCTCCAGATAGGCGTTCACCTTCACCCACTGCTTCGATCGGGTGACACCGGGGGTGTCCCCGGTCTTCGCCCGGTTCTCCCCCGCGATCCGGTTGATGAAGGTGCTCTTACCCACGTTGGGGATGCCCACCACCATGACCCGGACGGTCTTTTTGACCCCCTTCTCCTCCATGCGTCGGACTTTGTCGGAAACGGCCCGCTCCATGAGGGACACAGCCTGCTTCCTCCCGGCGGCGCCGGTGGAGACGATGGGCGCAGCCAAAAAGCCCCGGCTCTTATAATACTCCACGAACCGGCGGGTCATGGCTTCGTCGGCCAGATCCGCCTTGTTGAGCAGGATCAGCCGGGCCTTGCTGGCGAACATACCGTCGAAGTCCGGGTTCCGGGACGCCTCCGGCGCCCGTGCGTCCACGATCTCCGCCACCGCGTCCACCAGCTTCAAGTTTTCCTGGAGCATCCGCTTGGCCTTCGCCATGTGCCCCGGATACCATTGGATAGTCATAGCGCTCCTTTGCCGCGCCCCGTTACGGTTTGCGGGCGATGATGTTATAAAAATGCCAGTGCTTGCCGTCGGAGGGCCTGTCGTGCTCCCGCTCATCCAGCTTCAGCACCTCGTAGCGGGCCAGCAGTCCGTCGATCTGTGCCTTCGTGAAGGTATTGACGGCCGGGTCCTCCCGCCATCCGTCCCTGTCCCCAAAGAGCTGGCCCACGAAAAACCCTCCGGGGACCAGGGCGTCATAGACCTGGTCCCAGACCTTCAAAAACGCCTTGGGTTCGCAGAACGGTAAACTGAAAAAAGCCGTAATGAGCTCCGCTCGCGGCAGCTTCATGGTCTCAAAGGGGACCTGCAGGAAGCTGACTCGTCCCCGCTCCTCCTCCGTGATCCGATCGAGGATGAAGCGCTCCTGCAGCTGACGGTCCAAAGCGGTGACTCGGACGCCATGCCGCAGCATATACACGACCTCATTTCCGCTGCCGCATCCGAGATCGATAGCAGTATCCACCTTGTATCGGTCCAGGAAAAACACCAGCAGCTTACTGACGTTGGCCCCATAGGTCTGTTGCTGATATCCGGCAGCGTCCCTCATTGCTCCCTCCTTGTCTTACAAAAAAAGCCCCGTGCTTGGCGGGGCTTGGTTCCTTATTTGGTGACGATGCGCTCGCGGATCTTGGCAGCCTTGCCGGAACGCTCGCGGAGGTAGTACAGCTTCGCCCGGCGAACGACGCCGTGACGGACCACCTCGATGCGGCCGATGCGGGGGCTGTGATAGGGGAAGGTACGCTCCACGCCCACGCCGTAGGAGATACGGCGGACGG
This sequence comes from Clostridia bacterium, assembly GCA_017545535.1. Lineage (GTDB taxonomy): Bacteria > Bacillota > Clostridia > Christensenellales > CAG-138 > RUG472. The sequence continues at coordinate 91,593 of JAFWMS010000020.1, forward strand.
TGAAGGACTTGCGGATGCCGCCGCCCTCCATCTTGATGACGATGCCTTCGAAGTTCTGCAGACGCTCGTGAGTGCCTTCCACGACCTTCACGAACACCCGGACCTGATCGCCGATCTCCAGCTCAGGCAGATCGGTGCGCAGCTGTTCTTTTTCCAGTTCCTTGATGATGTCGGACATTTTGATTTTCTCCTCTCGTTCTATATGAGCGATACGGGCGTTCATGACCGCAAAAAGCAGGACAGTGGACCGTCCATTGCCGCAACGGGCGTATTATAGCATGGAAAAAAGGGGAATGCAAGCCCTATTTTCCCTTATTTTCGTAGTATTTTCCGTAGGTGCCCAGAAGCTCCGGCCGATTCTCCCGGGTCTTCTCGAGGGCTTGCGCCTGCCGCCAGGCCGCGATGTTGGCCCCGTGGCCCGAAAGCAGCACCTCCGGCACGGCCATGCCCCGAAACTCCGCGGGCCGGGTGTACTGGGGGTACTCCAAAAGGCTTCGGGAGAAGCTCTCCTCCTCCGCGCTCTCGCCGCTGCCCAACACCCCGGGCACGAACCGGCTCACCGCGTCCACCAGCACCATGGCGGGCAGCTCCCCGCCGGTAAGGATATAGTCGCCGATGGATATCTCCTCGTCCATGAGGGCCATGACCCGCTCGTCCACCCCCTCGTAGTGGCCGCAGAGAAGCAGCAGCCGGGGATGCTTCGCCAGGGTACGGGCCCGCTCGGTGGTGAGGAGCCTCCCCCGGGGAGTCAGCAGGATGCGGCGGGCCTCATGGTCCGGGTCCACCGCCGCCACGGCGTCGAAGATGGGCTGGGCCATCATCACGAGGCCCGCCCCGCCGCCGAAGGGATAGTCGTCCGCCTTGCTGTGCTTGTTGTCGGCCCAGGCGCGGATGTCGTGGAGGGCGATCTCCAGAAGCCCGTTCTCCTGGGCCCGCTTGAGCATGGACTCGGAGAAGGGGCCCCGGAACATATCCGGGAACAGGGTCAATACGTCAATCCGCAAAGAGACCCACCTCCCTGAGCACGTCGGCCTTGAAGACCATCCTGCCGCCCTGCACGTCCACCTGTTCGATGACCTTTTTCAGGGCGGGGACCATGAGCTTGCCGCCGTCGACGACGTACACGTCGTTGGCGCCGGTGGAGAGAACGTCCGTCACATGGCCGTAGTCCTTCCCCTCCGTGTCCGAGACGGCAAGGCCAATAAGGTCGGCGATGAAATAGGTATACTCCGGAAGCTGGGCGGCATGGGCCCGATCCACGCAGAGGAACCCGCCCCGCAGCTGCTGGGCGTCCTCCACGGTGTCGTACCCCTCCAGGTGCACCACCACGGCGTCAGGCCGCTTGGAGAGCACAGAAAGCCGCACGGGGGCATAGGCCCCGTGCAGCTCCAAATACCCTTCGGTCAGCCCCTGGAAACGGGCCACGTCGTCGGTGAGCGGGTCCAGCTTCACGGCTCCCCGGATCCCGTGGGGCCGGGCGATGAACCCGACGCGCAGGTATTCCGTCACAGGATATCCACCACGTACTTCTTCTCGGCGTCCACGGAGGCCGCCTTGACGATGGTGCGGATGGCCTTGGCGATGCGGCCCTGCTTGCCGATGACCTTGCCGGCGTCGGAGGGAGCCACGGTGAGCTCGATGACGAAGGCGTCATCCTCTTCCCGCATCTCCACCTTCACGGCGTCCGGCTCGTCCACCAGGCTCTTGGCGATAAACAGTACCAGCTCGTCCATGGCTTAGTCGATGGCGCCGGCCTTCTTGAGCAGGGCGCGGACGGTGTCGGTGGGCTGGGCGCCGTTCTTCATCCAGGCGACGGCCTTCTCGTTGTCGACCTTCAGCTCCGCGGGCTCCTTGCCGGGGTTGTAGTAACCCAGCTCCTCCACGAACGCGCCGTTGCGGGGCGCCCGGGAATCGGCCACGATGATACGGTAGAAGGGGGCTTTCTTGGCGCCCATGCGGCGCAGTCTGATCTTCAGCATTGTTTGTTTTCTCCTTGTTTTATATTTCTTTTTGTATGAAAAACGGTCAAAACCATTTTTTCTGATCTTAGAACCCGAAGGGGAAGCCGCCCCGGCTGGCCCGCTTCAAAAACTTCTTGTTGGTCATCTGCTTCATGAGCTGGCGGCTCTGGTTGAACTGGTTCATGAGCCGGTTCACCTCCTGGACGCTGGTGCCGCTGCCCTTGGCGATGCGCTTCCTTCGGCTGGCGTTCAAGAGGTCGGGGTTCGCCCGCTCCGCCTTCGTCATGGACTGGATGATGGCCTTGGTCCGGGCCAGCTGCTTTTCGTCCACCTGCACGTTCCCCAGCTTGGAGGCCCCGGGGATCATCTTGAGCATATCCTCCATGGAGCCCATGTTCTGCATCTGCTCCATCTGGTCCAGAAAGTCGTTGAGATCGAAGGACGCGGTCTTCAGCTTCTTCTCCATCTCGGCGGCCTTCTTCTCGTCGAAGGCCTGCTGGGCCTTTTCGATGAGGGTCAAGACGTCGCCCATGCCCAAAATCCGGGAGGCCATCCGATCCGGATGGAAGGGCTCGATGTCGGTGAGCTTCTCGCCGGTGCCCGCGAACTTGATGGGCTTGCCGGTGACCGCCTTCACGGACAGGGCCGCGCCGCCCCGGGTGTCGCCGTCCAGCTTGGTGAGGATCACGCCGGTGAGGGGCACCGCCTCGTGGAAGGCCTTGGCCGCGTTCACCGCGTCCTGGCCCGTCATGGCGTCGATGACCAGGAGGACTTCGGCGGGGTTCAAAAGATCCCGGAGCTTCTTGAGCTCGCTCATCATGTCCTCGTCCACGTGCAAGCGGCCCGCGGTGTCCACGATGAGCACGTCGTAGAAGTTCCGCTGGGCGTATTCCACCGCCTCCGTGGCGATCTTCACCGGGTCGATCTGCCCCTTCTCAAAGACGGGGACGCCGGTCTTCTCCCCCACGATCTTCAGCTGGTCGATGGCGGCTGGCCGGTACACGTCGCAGGCGCAGAGGAGGGGGTTCTTGCCGTATTGCTTCTTGAGGAGCATGGCCAGCTTCCCGCACATGGTGGTCTTGCCCGCGCCCTGGAGACCGGCCATCAGGAAGATGGCGGGCTTGGTGGACCCGAAGTCCAGCCGGGCGTTGGTGGCCCCCATGAGGGTGGTCATCTCCTCGTTGACGATCTTGATGATCTGCTGGCCCGGGGTCAGGCTTTCCAGCACGTCGGAGCCAACGGCCCGCTCGGTGACCTTCTTTACGAAGTCCTTCACCACCAGGAAGTTGACGTCCGCCTCCAGGAGGACCAGCTTGATCTCCCGCATGGCGTCCTTCACGTCCTTTTCGGACAGACGCCCCCGGCCCGTCAGCTTTTTAAAGATGTTTTGAAGACCGTTGGAAATGCCCTCAAAGGCCATAGGCTTCTCCTTCCTGCGAACTCACTCTTCCCAAACGCTTTCCACAGTGTCGAAGTTGATTCTTTAGGTACTGAATCTGTTAATTCAAAACTTTTCCCTCGCTCGAACTGTATCTGTTACTCATCAGTATAAAATGGCTTCTTAATTCATAAGAAAAGACATCTTTGATTCTATCAAAATATTGATCTCGCTTAACAGCAAAGAGCGTATTTTCTGCCATCCATTCAGCAACAATATCTGAAACAAGCTTTCCATCTTTACCGATGAACGCTGCCGCTAAAGTTTGATAATCAACTAAGTACTTTCTATACAAAGATGGCTGCTCAGAAGGCCTCCTTAATACGTCAGAAACCATATGTGACAAAGCATACAAGCAAGCATTTACATCAACCCCAAAAGGAAGCAAATAAAACCCATATGTCACAATATGTGATGTCTCTACAAGTCTTTGATCAGAAACTGTCGATGATTTCATAAATAGAGGTTTGGAATCTTTAACAATTGCTGAATTAGTCGAGATAAGAGATGAACGTATATCTTGATACAATCCGTTTGCAGTATCAATAACAGGCATTACTTGTTCCATATTAACGTTTTCCATAAGTATTCATACTCCCTTCTTGATACTATCAGACTCAAAACTCACTCTTCCCAAACGCTTTCCACCGTATCGAGGCCCTGCTGCAGCAGTTCCTTCTCCCGGTCGGTTACGTGGCTTTCCTTCACCAGCAGCCGCATGGCAGCCATAAGCTTCTCCTGGCGGTCGAACTTCTCCACCAGCTTCAGGGCCTTTTCATACGCCCGGAGCTGGTCCTCGGCCCGCTTCAGGGTGTCCCGGACCCCCTGGCGGGAGATGCCCTCCCGCTCGGCGATCTCCGAAAGGGAGCAGTTTTCGTTGGCATACTGGCTCATGAGCTCCCGCTGCTTTTGGGTCAACAGCACGCCGTACCAGTCCAAAAGCTCGCCCAGCTCGATCAGCTTGTCCATACCCACCTCAATAAAAGGCTGTAAAGTATTTTTACTTTACAGCCTACGTAGTATACTCTATGCATCAGGAATTGTCAACAGGTTTTTATACGGTTTCAAAGAGCTCCTGAGGGAGCTGAGGGAGCTCCTCCAGGCTGGTCAGGTTGAACTTGTGGAGGAAGGTATCCGTGGTCACCAGCAGCATGGGCCGGCCGGGCACGTCCTTGCGGCCGGAGACGGCGATGAGCCCCAGCTTCAACAGCCGCTCCACCGCGTACTCGCAGCGGACCCCCCGGACCTCCTCGATCTCGCCCCGGGTCACGGGCTGGCGATAGGCCACGATGGCCAAAGTCTCCAGGACAGAGTTAGAAAGGCTCCGCTGCTGGGTGGGGTTCAGGACCGCTTCCACGGCCTCCGCGTTCTCCGCGGCGGTGGTGAGCTGGGCGGTGTCCGCCGTCATGAAGAGCCGAAGCCCCCGATCCTCCGCCTCGTAGGACAGCTGCAGATCGAAGAGCTTCTGCTTCAGCTCCCCGTCGGTAAGCTCCAGCCCCCGGCACAGCTCCTCCAGAAGGACCGGTTCCCCGGCCACGAACAATATGCTTTCGATCTGAGACGTTGTTCTATCCATAGATCACTCCGCGCCGCCAGGCAGCGACTCCTCCTCGTCCATGTACACCGTGTCCTCCCCGTCCTCCCTGAGCTGCCGCATGTGGATGCGGATGGGGGCGAAGGTGTCCCCCTGGGTGATGTGGACCTCCCCTCGGCTCATCATCTCCAACACCGCCATGAAGGTGACCACCACCTCCATGCGGGTGGGCCGCTCGCTCAAAAGCTCCCGGAAGGACAGGTGCTGGTTCTCCATCAGCTTTTTGCGGATCAGGCCGGACCGCTCCCGAACGGTGAAGGTGTCCTGCCGGACCCGATGCTCCCGGGGCCCCTTCTCCGGCTCCCTGGCCCCCGCCAATGCCTGCAAAAAGGCCTTCAGCAGGCCTTCCGCCGTGGCGTCGTCCAGCTCCGCTTCCTCCCTGGCCGGAGGCAGCTCCTCCGGCAGCCGGGAGAACCGGAGCCGGGCCTGCTCGTACAACTCGTTCAGCTCCTCCCCGGCGGCCTTGTAGATCTTGTACTCCTTCAACCGGCGGATGAAGGCCTCCTCCGGGTCCTCCTCCTCGTCCTCCTCCAGGGGGGCGGGCCGGGGCAGCAAGTGCCGGGACTTCAAATACACCAGCTGGGCCGCCACCGTGAGGAAGTCGCTGGCCGCGTCCAGCTCGTCCTCGGTGAGCTCCTCCATATAGGAAAGGTATTCCGAGGTGATCTCGGACACGAAGATATCCTCGATGTTCACCTCCGCCTTTTCGATCAGGTGCAGGAGAAGATCGAGGGGCCCGTCGAAGTCCCGAATGTGTACCCGATACCCGTCCATGACTATGCCACCAAAAGCTTGCTGATGAGGCCGAAGACCAGGTTTTGGGCCCAGGCGATGGGATAATCCAATATCCCCAGCCACAGCAGGGCCAGCAGGATATAGCGGCCGTACTGCCGGAGGAAGGCGAAGACCTTATAGGGCACATGGCGGGCCAGCAGGCTCTCCGCCACATGGCTGCCGTCCAGAGGCGGGATGGGGAGCAGGTTGAAGATGATGAGGGTGGTGTTGATGCCGATCAGATTCAAAAAGATCGAATAGAAGGCGTCATTGAAAAACAGGGCGTTGTTCCGGCGGACCAGCAGGATGAACAGGGCCGAAAAGACCACCACCTGAACGAGGTTCATGGTCACCCCGGCCAGGGAGACGATGATGTCGTCCCGCCGAAAGTGCTTGAAGTTCCGGGGATTCACCGGCACGGGTTTGGCCCAGCCGAAGCCCAAAAACAGCAGGCACAGCGTCCCCAGGATGTCGAAATGGTCCAGGGGGTTCAAACTCATGCGGCCCAGGTTCCGGGCCGTGGGATCGCCGCAGCGAAAGGCCGCGTAGGCATGGCCCCACTCATGGAGGGTCAGCCCCAGCATCAGGGCAGGCAGCATATACAGAAGCTGCAGGGGGTTTTGAATAAAATACTGAATCCGGCTCATGGGGATAGTATAGCCCATCCCGCCCCCTTTTGGCAAGCCCCGGGAGGCTCATCCGGTGTGCCGAAGATAATTCTGTCCGATGCGCCGCAGCAGCTCCGGCCAGGTCTTGAGGGAAACCTCCGCCGCCGGGTACAGGCTGAGCCGCAGCACCTCCTCCCCGGCCAGGGTGTAGATCGCCTCCCCCACCGATACCTCCGGGGAAAGGGGCGCCGACAGGGCGTCGGGCACCGCCATCTGCCGCTCCACCTGCCCCGCCTGCTTTGAAAGGAGCAGAGCCGCGTCCTCGTGGGATACCAGATCCACCCGGTCCCGATCCCCGGAGAGGACGGGCCAGTTTTCCGCCACCACCTCCCCCGGCCCAGCTAAACGCATGGGCGAGAAGCTGGCGAAGGCCAGGTCGAACAAAGCCCCCGCGGCGGCGAACCGGTCCTCACTGGACTTGGCGCCGATGACGGCCGCCACATAGGTCACCTCCTGCCGCTTCACGGCGAAGACGCCGGCGTACCCCTCCTCCTTCTGGGAGCCGGTCATGAGGCCGAAGCAGCCGGAATAGCTGCGGATCATCCGATTGGCGTTGACGAGCTCCGTCTCCCGGCCCCCGGCGTGGACGATGTGCTCCCGGTACTGGCCGGCCCAGCGGCAGAAGTGCTCGCTCTTCACGGCGGCGGCCCCCAGGGCGCACAGGTCCAGAGGCGAAAACAGGGTGTCCGTGCCCAGACAGTCCGGCAGGGTCCTGTCCACCCCCAGCTCCCTCAGGGTGACCTGGATGTTGTTGAGGAACACGCTTTCGGACCCGAAGGCGTTCTCCCCCAAGGTGACGATGGCGTCCCCGGCGGAGATCATCACCGCCGCCTTGAGCAATTCCCCGGCTTCGATCCGTTCCCCCGATTCCAAAAAGGCGGTGGGCCCGGGGATGGCCGCCGCCCGGGGGGACACCTGCATGCCGGCGGTCTCCTGGATAAGGCCGCTGTCGAAGGCCCGGCAGAGGGTCAGCACGGCGGGGAGTTTCCTTAAGCCCGCCACGGCCATAGGCTCCGTTCCCTTCTTTTCCAGCAAAGCCTCCCCCCGCCCGGGCAGCACCAGGCAGTACCCGGAGACCTTGGGGGAAATCTCCTCCTCCCCCCAGCTCCCCACGGGCAGCAGCAGGATGAACACGGTCAACACGATAGAAAGAAAACGGCGCACAGGCGAACCCTCCTTTTGGGATAAGCCTATGCGCCGCAGATTGTGAAAATGATTTACTTCAGTATGTCCTTCAGGAAAGAGGTGCCCGCGTGCCAGGGGGCGCCGGTGAGATAGTCGTAGATGGTGGCGGCGATGTCCGCGAAGCTTTGGCGGACCCCCAGGTCCACCCCGCCCTTGACGGGCTTGCCGGCCACCAGCAGGGGGATATGCTCCCGGGTGTGGTCCGTGCCGTGATGGGTCGGGTCGCAGCCGTGGTCGGCGGTGATCATGAGGATATCCTCCTCCTTCATGAGGCCCATGATCTCGGGGAGCTGCTCGTCGAAGCGCTCCAGCGCCTTGGCGTACCCCTCCACGTCCCGGCGATGGCCGTAGAGCATATCGAAGTCCACCAGGTTGGTGAAGATGAAGCTGCCCGTTCCCTCGGCTACGAACCGCTTGGTGGCCGCCACGCCGGTCTCGTTGTTCTTGGTGTGGTCCACGATGTCGATGCCCCGGTGGCAAAAGATGTCCTCGATCTTGCCGATGGCCACCACGGGCAATCCCTGGGCGTGGAGCCCGTCCAAAATGGTGTCCTCGAAGGGGGGAATGGCGTAGTCCTTCCGGTTCTCGGTGCGGACGTACTTCCCGTCCCGCTTCGTGAAGGGGCGGGCGATTACCCGGCCCACCAGGTATTCGCCCTGGAGCATCTCCCGGGCGATCTCGCAGATGCGGTAGAGCTCGTCCAGGGGGATGACCTCCTCACAGGCGGCCACCTGGAACACGCTGTCCGCCGAGGTGTAGACGATGGGCTTGCCGGTCTTCACGTGCTCGTCGCCCAATCGCTCGATGATCTCGGTGCCGCTGGCCACCTCGTTGCCCAGGGTGCCCCGGCCGATCTTTACCTCGAAGGCGTCCATAAGGGCCTTGGGGAAGCCGTTGGGGAAGGTCTTGAAGGCGGTCTTCTGGATGAGGCCCGCCATCTCCCAGTGGCCGCAGGTGGTATCCTTGGCGTGGGTCACCTCCCTGCACTTGCCGTAGGCGCCCTCCACGGGGCCCTCCCACTTGGGCAGGGGGCTGCCCTGTATGTGGCCGATGCCGAGCTTCCGCATGTTGGGGATGTTCAAGGGATGCCGCTCCTCGATATGCCCCAGGGTGTTGGCCCCCAGGTCGTCAAAATCCGCCGCGTCGGGCAGCTCGCCGATGCCCACGCTGTCCAAAACGATCAAAATGGCTCTCTTGCTCATAGGCTGTGCTCCTGCTTCGTAAAACTTTACGGTCAGTATACCACGTCCGAAAGGAAATGACAACCGTCCGCCCCCACGTCCCGGCCGTTGATCCGACTCAGCTCCCGCAAAAAATCCGCCCGTCCCTGATCGTAGGGGAGCAGCTGCTTCACGTGCTCGTAGAGGGCGAAGAGGAACTCCCCGTTGGTGGGCATGCCCTGCTTGTCCTGGGCGCTGTAGCCGAAGTACTGCCGCTGGACTCCCTTGTCCGCCAGCCGCCAGCAGCTCTCCACCCCGTGGCGCATGGCCCGATCCACCATGACCGGGGAGGACCGATGGCGCTGAGAGAGGGCCGGATACAGCTCCTGCATGAGCTTGACGCGGGAGGGGTACCGCCGCTGGGTCAAAAGCCCCACCCCGTCGGAAAAGTAGCGGAAGGCCAGCAGATGCCGGGGCACGCACAAAGCGTCCAGGGAGCACTGGGCCTGGAGGGTGAACCAGCCCTGGCGGCCGCCCTCGTCCCCCGCCTCCCCCAACAGCAGGGCGATCCGCCGCAGGACCAGCTCCAGGATGAGGGGCTTATAGAACACGAAGGTGGCGGCGGCCAGGGTCCCGGGGGCCAGGCTCCCCTCCCGCTCCGCCAGCAGGAACACCGGCACTCCCCGCAAGCGGCAGCTGTCCAGGAACCCCGTGGCCGAACGGGGCAGCAGCTCCTCCTCCGCCAGCAGGAACTCCGTTTCCGGCTCCAGTTTTTCCGTGACCGCCACGCCCCGATTCGAAAGATACTCCGCCGCCCGCTGTCTGTCCGCGGCCCGCAGCAGAAGGCACGCCCGCTTCGTTTCCGTCTTCATGCCCGTCGCGCCTCCTCCAGGACCCCGGCACCTTCGCCCCAGGGGCTGTCCAGCCGCATCCGCACCCGATCCGCCACCATATGGATGAAGGCGGAGTTGGAGGGCGTGTCCCGATGGGCCTCCACGGTATAGCCGAAGAAGGTCTGGATGGTGTTGATGTCCGCCCGCATCCAGGCGCACTCGATGGCGTGGCGCATGGCGTGCTCGGCCATGGACACGGAGGTGCCGCAGAGCCGGGCCGAGGCGGGATAGATGTCCTTCATGACGGAGAGCCCCGCCGGGTGATCGGCGCAGTTCACCAGCTTGATGGCCTCCCTAAGCAGGTGATACCCCTGCAGATGGGGCGGCACCCCCAGGCGAAAGAGGGTGTTGGTCACCAGATAATCCACATACCCGTAGTCCGGCCCCTCCAATCGAGGCTCGCCCCGGGTCAGGGCATAGAGCTGCTCCGCCGTCTGCTGCGCGTCCAGGGGCTTCAAAAAGCAGTAGGCGATCTGCTGGCCCATGCGCTCCAATACGGTGGGCGACGCCTTTTCCGTCATGACGAAAAGCTGGGGCCGACGCAGCAGCGGCAAGGATGACACCGCCTCCACGATCTCCAGACCATCGATGCCCGGCAGTTCCAAGTCGATGAGCAGCACGTCCGTCCGCTCCTCCATATACCGTTCCAAAAGCTCTCTCCCGTCCCGCAGCACCGGCAGGACCCTGAACTGCTTTTTCCGGACCAGGGCGGTATACAGCGCCTCCGCCTCCATTCGATCCGCACTGACGATACGAAGTGTCTTCATGTGCCTTCCCTCTTTCTGATTTGTATAAAAAAGTGAATATGATTTGGGATCGGTTTTCCCCGTCCATTGGGAATAATACACGGATTTCCTGCATTTTTCAATATACAGAAAGGGCGAAAATACCGCAATTTCCATGAATAATCTGTGAATATTGCATGATTTCGCCTTTTTTGTCCTATTTTCGAGAAATATGACTCGGATCAGAACAGCTTATCGAGCATCCACTGGGCGTAGATGCAGTAGCCCCGCTTCGGCTCGTTGACGAACACGTGGGTCACCACGCCGATGAGCCGGCCGTCCTGAAGGACGGGGCTGCCGCTCATGCCGGGGACGATGCCGCCGGTGAGGGACAAAAGCGCCCCATCGCTCACCTCGATCATCATGCCCTGGATACCGGGGGCGCTCTGGACCTTCAGCCGGATGATCCGGCAATCGTAGCCTCGCCAGACCCCGTCGGCGGCGCAGTAGAGGGTTGCGTCCCCCGTGTGGGCCTGGCTGGCCGCGGCCACGGGCACCGCCGGTCCCCACAGATCCTCCGGGCCGTGATAGGGGCCCGCCACGCCGTAGTCCCCGTTGGTGTCGATGGTGCCCACCCCGTCCTCCGCCCGGGTGGAGAAGACGCCCGCCAGCTCCCCCACCCGGCCGGAAGCGCCGGGGACCGCGGCGGTGACGGAGGCCGGGGCGATGAAGCCACCGCCGGTGAGCAGGTTGACGCCGGTGTCCACGTCCGTGACCCCGTGGCCCAGGGCGCAGAACCTGTTCCCCCGCAAAAAGGACAGGGTGCCGATGCCGGAGGTGCTCTCCCGGACCCAGGCCCCCAGCTTGTACTGGCCCGTGTCCCGCTCCCGGGCCGGGCGCAAAGGCAGGGTCAGCCGGCTCGTCCCTCGCTGGATCGTCAGCTCCACCTGCTCCCGGTCCTGCAGAAGGGTCAAAAGGCCCACCGCGCCCGAAACCGCTTGTCCGTCCACCGCCAGCAGGGCGTCCCCCTTTCGCAGCCCGGCGGCGGAAGCGGGGCTCTGAGCGCCCGCCTCCGTCTCCACGGCGGTGAGGCCCACCACCTGGACCCCCTTCGTATAGAGCACCACCCCCACCGTGGCGCCGCCCAGGCGGACCGTGGGCAGCGGGCCCACCTCCCGCACCGTTTTGAGGGGCACCAGCCCCAAAAGGGAAAGGACCCGCTCCCCGCCCAACCGAGCGTCGCCGCTTTCCCGCACGGGCCGGGCCGCCTCGAAAATGAGGGGCGCGGACGCCGCCGTCCCCGGCTCCACCCCCTCGGGCAGGGCCCGCAGGGCCCGCATGCCCGGGGAAAGGTACCAGAAAAACAGCAGAGCGCTGAGCCCCGCTGCGATGGTTTGCCTTGTTCTTTGCTTCATGGGCATAGAATGCCCCAATGGTCTGCCGCCTTATACAGCAGCCTGCGGCTCAGGGGCGCTTCTTTACCTGTTGGATGCCGTTATTGTCGATGGAGGTCTCTCCCGAGAGGAGCAGCTCCGACACGGTGACGAAGCGGAACCCCTTCTGCTGGGCGGTCTCCA
>JAFWMS010000021.1 GCA_017545535.1 Clostridia bacterium
CCAATTTGCAAAACCTGTATGGGTAAGCCCTGCTTGCCAAGTACCAAATCATACAGGTATGCATTGCTTGCTAAGTAGTAAATATGGACGACAATGCACTGCTCGCCAGATAGTAAAAGCCGGGCGAGCAGTTACGTTGACACCAAAAACCGTCAACGTGTTTTTGGCGTATTGACAGTAGAATGTTGTGTTGATATATTTGTATCGGTCCGGAAAAAGGGACCTTGGGTGAATCGGGTCCGGCCCGATTCGTTATCGGAGCTCTCTTTAAAAGGTGAGCTCTCGATTTATATAGAGTATCCAAGGCATATGACCGGATAGATGAACTGGAAGAGCTCCTGCTTGACGCCAGGGCAAAGAAGAGAACGATTGAAGCTGAAAAAATAACAGGAGATAACATCTACAAAATCCTGTTTTATTTTGATAAAATGTACGCGGTCATGGATGAGGCCGAACGCAGGCGTCTGATGGAATCCCTGATCGATGAGATCCAGATCTATGAGGAACGGCAGCCCAATGGACAGTGGTTGAAATTCATCCGTTTCAAGCTCCCGATTATTGACGAGGATATGTCACTGAGTTTGGACAACGACTCACACATCGAAACTGTATGCTGCTTGTACCACCAAAAGAAAGACTTCATTTCCGTACCGTATGAACCGGAAGATGCGAGCTATCTAAAACAGCGCTAAAAACAAAAGAATAGGAGAGCAGCCATGAAAAGACTAAGTATTGAAGCAGAACAAATAATGAAAGAACGTTTTGGAAAAGACAGCGTGATCGCTTTAGCAACAGAAGAAAATGGAATCCCATATGTCCGTTATGTGAATGCATATTATGAGGATGAATACTTTTATGTTATTACCTACGCACTTTCGAACAAAATGCAGCAAATTCGCAATAACCCTGTTGTAGCAGTTACTGGAGAATGGTTTACTGCACATGGAAAAGGAATAAATCTGGGTTATTTTGAAAAACCAGAGAATAAGCATATAGCGGCAAAGCTAAGAGATGTTTTTGCGGAATGGATCGACAATGGACATAATGATTTTTCCGATGAAAACACGATCATCCTGTGTATCAGATTGACAGATGGATTATTGCTCTCGCATGGGACAAGGTACGTATTTTAGTTGCTGCCTTCGAATATGTTGACCTGTTTCTTCGGTTGTAGTCAGTTGAGACGGCGGCTCTTTTATCCCGCAGATTGGTATAACACAGCGGCTTGATGAAAAACTGGGCTTATGGAGGAATCTATGATAGAACTAAAGGCAATAACGGAGGACAACTTTATCGACGCTTTTCATCTTCGGCTGGCGCCGGGGCAGGAGAAGTATGTTTCTCATCCCATCCGGAGCCTGGCTCAGGCGTATGTGTACCGGAACCAGTGTCAACCCTTCGGGATCTATGCGGAGGAAAAGATGGTGGGGTATGTTATGGTGATCTACGATTATGACGTGCCCGAATATGACATCTGGCACATGATGATCGACGAGGCGGAGCAAGGCCATGGGTATGGCGGGGAAGCCCTGGATCGGGTCATTGAATACATTCGTACGAAGCCCTTCGGCGATTCGAACAGAGTGGCTCTGACCTGCAATAAGGAGAACCCAATTGCCAGGAAGCTGTATGAGAGCAAGGGCTTTTCGCCCACCGGCAATGAGGACGAGGATGAAATAGAGCTGGCCATGACGGCCATGTGACGCGACCCCATGCATTTTGTGAACGTCAAAGGAATACTGACCGGCAGCAGCGGGCATCTCGGTATGAACATCTACCGGGGTTGCACCCATGGCTGCGTGTACTGCGACAGTCGAAGCCGGTGCTACCAATTCACTCACCTCTTCGAGGATGTGGAGGTGAAGCGGAACGCGCCGGAGCTGTTGGAGACGGCGCTTAGATCGAAGCGGAAGAAATGCATGATCGGCACAGGCTCCATGTCTGATCCGTACATGCATTGCGAGGAGGAGCTCAGACTCACGCATCGATGCCTGGAAATCATCCTTAACCACGGGTTCGGCGTGGCCATTCAGACTAAGTCTGACCGCATATTGCGGGACATCAATCTGCTGGACGAAATCAATCAAAGGGCAAAATGCGTGGTGCAGATGACGCTGACCACCTATGACGACGATCTGTGCGGGATCCTGGAGCCCCATGTTTGCAACACGAAGCGGCGGATAGAGGTGCTTGAAGCGATGCAGGAGCGGGGCATTCCCACGGTGGTCTGGCTCACGCCCATCCTGCCCTTCATAAACGATACGCCGGAGAACGTGACCGCCATTCTGAAGGAGTGCGCCCGGGTGGGCGTAAAGGGCGTCATCGACTTCGGCATGGGCCTCACCCTGCGGGAAGGGGATAGGGAGTATTATTACGCGGCTCTGGACAACCACTTCCCGGGCATGAAGGAGAGATACATCGCTCGCTATGGAAACGCTTACGAGCTGCCCAGCCTCAGGGCGCGGGAGCTTGTGAGCATCCTTCACAGGATCTGTGATGATCACGGCATCCTGTGCACACCTGAGGCGTGCTTTGGATATATGTACGACTTTCCGGAGAACAAGGCGCAGATGAGCCTGTTCGACCTGTATGATGAGGAGGAACGGCATGATCGCTGATGACCGAGAGATCCAAACGAAGCGGCTGCGCCTAAGGCCCTTTCGGGAAGAGGATTATGACGATCTATATGAGTTTTTGCCCCAGCTGAAGGACGACGAATTCGAAGGTTATCCGGGCATCACCTATGAGAACGGCAGAAAGCATTTGCAGGATCGTCTTGATTCAACGGAGTATTACGCCGTCGAATTGATGGCCTCCGGGAAGGTCATCGGCAACATCTACTGCAGTGATCGGGAATACGATGTAAAAGAAGTGGGCTATATCATCCACCAGCATTATCGACAGAAGGGCTATGGAGCGGAAGCTTTGTCCGCGGTCATTGAACGTGTTTTCAAAGAAGGGATCCATCGGGTGTACGCTTTGTGCGACCCGAGAAACATTCCTTCCTGGAAGCTGTTGGAACAGGTGGGCATGCGGCGGGAGGCCCACTTTCGCCAGAACGTCTTTTTTCACAGGGATGAAACCGGCGCGCCGATCTGGAAGGACACCTTCGTCTACGCCCTTTTGAACGGCGACATGATCCAGGAAATATAAAAAAGTGGCTTTCCGAATTTATGGAAAGCCACTTTTGCATGCATCCTCTTATTCAACGAACAGGTCCACGAACCGGAATGTGCGGCAGTCCACCAATCCCCGGTTGGTGAGCCGCAGCTCCGGCAGACAGGCCAAGGGGATAAGGGCCATGGTCATGTAGGGGGAGTTAATGACGCAGCCCATCTACGCCCAGGCATCGGAAAGCTTGCTGACCAAGTCCGTCATCTCTTCCACGGGCATATCGTGCCAGGCACTGCCGTAGCGCATGAGGGCATACATGCCGTGGCGCATCTTCTCCAAAACGTCCTCCGCCCGGGTGGACTCGTGGCAGCAGCGGACGCCGGAGGCGATATAGGCGTTGAGCCCCATACCGGTGTCGGGCACAGAGTAATGGCCGGTGATGACCTGATCCGCTTTCAGGGTTTCTGCCAGCTCCCCGTGAATGTTGGGCTCGGCCCCCAGCACATTGGGGAAGCTCATCATCTCGCCCAGGCCCATGATGCCGTCTCAGGTCATCATCTCCCAGACCTCCTCAGGACCGATGTGGGAGCCTGTGTCCTCGAACCCCGTTACGGCGGGCACGCAGGAGGTCACGTTGGACATGGCCTTGAGGGGAACCTCGATCATGGCCTTCACACCCTCGGGACCGCAAACGTTGCAGATCTCGTGGGGGTCCATGAAGATGCCCGTGGTGCCGTGGGGCACCACCGCCCGGGCGTATTCGCCCACACTGATCATGGAGGATTCCACGTGGATATGGGCGTCCATGAAGCCCGGCGCGATGTACTGGCCTGCGGCGTCGATCACCTTCGTGTTTTCACCGATGCAGTGAGCGGCGTCGCCGACGAGGGCGATTCGCCCCCCTGGGAAATGGCGACGTCGATCCCTTCCTGGATCTCCGCGTTGCAGACGTTCACCAGCTTGGCGTTTTTGATGACCAGTTCCGCTTTTTCCACCCCCATAGCCACCTTGGCCATGGTTTGGGTCACTTCGTAAAGGGGCTTTTTGCAGAACTTGTTCAGCATCCCGTTCACCTCCTGATGTAATGAAATGAGTATATCATATTCCGTTTGGTTGTACATCGTCAGGTTTTATTTGCCCTGGGCGGTCGGATATGGTAGAATAACCAAAACGATGGGGCAGTGCACGAATATGAACGCATTTATCTGGGACCTGGACGGCACGCTGCTGGACTCCTATGGGGTCATCGTTTCCGGCACCGTGGATGCCTGCCTGTCCTTCGGTCTGGCCGTAAAAAAGGAGGAGGCCCACCGGCAGGCCATCCAACATTCGGTGAACTGGTATTTACAGACCGTGTCCAGGGACTTCGGTTTGCCATTTGAAGAGGTTCAGGCGCGGTATTCCGAAATCAGCGGTCAGCGCAAGGGGGACATCCATCTACTGCCCTATGCCCGGGCGGTCCTGGATGGTTTGAAGGAGCAGGGGGTTTGTCACTTCGTCTATACGCACCGGGGGAAGACGACGGACGCGGTACTGAAAAATCTTGGCCTGAACGATTGCTTCACCGAGATCGTCACCAGCCAAAACGGCTTTTCCCGCAAGCCAGTGCCAGACGCCATCCTGTATCTGATGGACAAATATGGGCTCGCCCCAGAAACCACCTTCTATGTGGGCGACCGCACCATTGATATGGACTGCGCCAGGAACGCCGGCATCCGGGGCATTCTGTTTCTGCCGGAGGGCAACTACTGCGTCCCCAACGGCGCTGAAAGCCGCATCATCCGCGATCTGAGGGACCTGCTATGACGGACCGAGAGACGTTGCTATACAATTCTCTTAAGGGCCTTTACCTGCTGGAAAAGTCTGACACCCATCGGGTGGTGTCCGATCTCATGGGTCTGCAGGCCCAGTTCGCCAACTACCCCAAGGTATCCTTGAAGATTCGGGCGTCGGACTACCGGGAGGAGGATCCATTTGCCGGATTGGTGAAGATCTGGTCCCACCGGGGGACCATGCACCTGGTGCCGGAGGATGAGCTTGGACTGCACCTGGCGGCTTTCGACAACCATGGTCCTTTTGTGGAGGGCTACTGGGGCATCGCTCAGAGGGATGCAGAATACTGGGCCGCTTTTTTGGAGGATCAGATAGGCCAGGGCAACCACGGTCGGGAGGGGCTCAAAGCCGCCTGCGTCCGCGCCGGCATGGAGGAGGTGCTGCTGCATCGAGTGTTCTACGGCTGGGGCGGGCTCATCCGTGAGATGGTCTGCCGGGGCCGGATCGTGTGCGGCACGGGGACGCAAAAGGAGTACTTCCTGCCAAAGTCCATCGTCTGGATGGACCGTGACCAGGCCCGGCGGGTGTTCCTGAGGCGATACTTCGACCACTACGGCCCGGCTACATTGTCGGACTGCCGATACTTTTTCAGCAACTGGAGGAAGCCGGACATGGACCCGCTGCTTCAGGAGCTGCTGCCGGAGCTGTGCTGTACCGTGATCGATGGGAAGAAATACTACAGCCTCCATGAGCCGATACAGGACGGGACCCTTCCGGAGTGCGTTTTGGTGCCGGGGTTCGATCAGCTGGTCCTGGGGTACAGGGACCGGGAGCGCATGATCGACAAACGGTTTTTGAGGGAGCTGACCAACATCTCCGGCATCGTAATGCCATCCATCCTGATCCGAGGCCGCATCCGCGCCCGATGGAAGCTGGATGGGAACAAGGTTCTGGTTACCTCCTTCGATAAGCGGCTGAAGAAGGACGAGACAGCTATCCGCCGAAAGGTCAAAGAGGTTTTCGGAAGACAGGTAAAGGCGATCGTTTTCTCCGATAATCAAGCATAGGAGGGGGACTGGATGATGTTCATGACCGGAGAATGGCTGCAGCAAAGGCTTGCGGCTTTGAATAAACGGGTTTTGGAAGCAACGAACGGTTCAGTACATCTGGAAGAGCACATCGCCCTGCCTGCATATGGACAGATCATTGCCAGGTTTCAGACGGATTCCGTTTCTTCAATAACTGAGGTGGATGAGTTGGAGCGGCAAATACAAGGCCTTGCAGGGGAGGAATTCCTGGTGGACTTTATGGGGAGCGTCTATCGCCAGTTGGGTGTGGAGTATAGCCGCTTGGATGAGATCAACGAACGGCTTGGACAACGGTTCAAGGAGGAACCCATTCAACAGGGTCCCTATGCGGAGCAGATCGAAAAGGATGCGCAAACGCTTCTCCTGCAATGCGGCTTTTCCGATACCGTCCCTGTTTGGGAGATCCAGTGGGAGAATGATGAATACTATCTGCTCTTGTTAGGCGAAAAGAGCCGGGCCATCCGATCGATAGCCTGCCAGCCGCCCATCCATGTGTCTGAGGTCAACAAAGCCCGTTGTGATGGCCTGATGCGGGCCGCCTTTGCTGCAAAAAGGATGGGCGTTTCCCTGGGACGGCTGATGCTGGAAGCCATGGAGAGTTGAGATGCTGTCGCTCCATACGCCATCTGTGGGGGAGCTGTGGTTCCGGCAGCGGATGCTGGCGGACCCGGAGACCATGTCCTATAACCGTGCCTGGGGCGGAATGATTCCCTTTCCGCAGGAAAGATGGGAGCCCTGGCACGACCGCTGGATCGTCCATCCCCAGGGGAAGCGGTTCTATCGATATTTGAGGGACGAGGAGACAGGCGCATTCGTGGGCGAGATCGCCTGCCATTGGGACGATGAGGCCGACAAATGGCTGGCGGACGTGATCGTCCATGCTCCGTATCGGGGAATGGGATACGGTCGAGAGGGGCTGCGGCTCCTCTGTCAGACGGCCCGGGAGAACGGGGTCGAAGATTTGTACGACGATATCGCTGCGGACAATCCGGCCATCCGCCTCTTCCTCGGGGAAGGGTTCGAAATCGTGGGCCATACGGAAATGACCATTCTGCTGAAAAAACGATTGACAAGATGAGGGGGATTCCCATGCAAACGAAAAGCGTGATGCTGCAAACCCTGTGCGTGCCCTGCGCCTGCCGCTGCCGGTATTGTCTGCTGAGCTGGAACGGGCGGACCATCGGCGCGGACTATGACCGCAGCCAACGGTTCGCGGAGCGGTTTTATGATTGGCTGCAGCGGGAGCGGCCTGATATTTCGTTCCATTTTTCCTTTGGCTACAGCATGGATCATCCCCGCCTGTTCGATGCCCTCGACTTTTTGAACGGTATCGGATCGGTGGGCGGGCAGTTCCTCCAGTGCGACGGCATGGCCTTTCGGACGGAAAAGGAGCTCAATGAGCTGCTTGGGGGCATGAAGGCGCATGGGGCGAAACATCTGAATTTCACGGTTTACGGAACGGAAGCCTATCACGACCGATTCGCGGGCAGGAAAGGGGATCATGCCTATTTGCTGCGCATGATGGAATCCGCGGCAAAGATCGGGCTTCAGGTCAGCGTCGGCGTCCCCTTGACCAAGGAAAACGTCGCTCAGGTGGATGAGTTACTGCAAATCTTGGGAGCTCATGGGGGAGAGGACGTCCACCTGCTCATCCCTCACGGTGAGGGGCGAGGCGTGAAGCTGGAGAGCATCCGCCTTTCGCTGGAGGACCTTTCCAAGATCAGCGAGCATGCAAGAAGCAAATTGAATCGAAAGGTCTACCAAACTGAGGCGGAATGGTGTAAGATAAAGGGCGGAGAGCCGGAGCAAAATCGCCTGCTGCTCATCTCCCTGACGGATGAGAACATGGATCGCCTGGAGCGGATGCCCATTTCTGAGATCATCCGGGAAGTGGAAGCGCTGGACGAGGCGTACTATGGCGCTTTTCCCTCCTTCGCGACATTGCTGGATCAATATGGTGATGCAGGCGGGCAGCGGCTGTACAGCCGCCGGGACCTGTTCCATCGCTGTCGCAGGCAATATGCGAAGGAACACGATATCCATATATACGACGTGACCGACGAACGACAAAGCGGCAGCCGTCGCTATTGACAAAGGAGACAGGAACATGAAAAACATCACCTTGGGAAGCACCGGGATCACCGTGCCGCAAAACGGATTTGGGGCGTTGCCCATCCAGCGCATTTCAAAGGAGAACGCTGTGAAGCTTTTGCGGCGGGCCTATGCGGGCGGCATGCGGTATTTTGACACCGCCCGAGCCTATTCGGACAGCGAGGAGAAGCTGGGCGCCGCCTTTGGCGACGGTTGGCTGAAGCGGGAGGATATCTATATCGCTACCAAGACCGCAGCAACGACTCCCGAAGGGTTCTGGAAGGATCTGGAAACCTCCTTTCGTCTGCTAAAAACGGATTATATCGACATCTATCAGTTTCACAACCTTTCGAAGTGCTTCCGGCCCGGGGACGGCACGGGCATGTATGAGTGCATGCTTGCAGCGAAGGAGCAGGGGTTGATTCACCATATCGGGGCTACGGCCCACAAGATAGGCGTGGCCCGGGAGATAATTGAAAGCGGGCTCTATGAAACGCTGCAATATCCCATGAGCTATCTGGCCGAGGAGAAGGAAGTGGAGCTCGTCAGGATGTGCCAACAGCGAAACATGGGCTTCGTCTGCATGAAGGGATTAGCCGGTGGCCTCATCACCAACGCACGGGCGGCCATGGCCTTTGTGAGCCAATTCGATGGTCTCATTCCCATCTGGGGCATACAGCGTGAGAAGGAGCTGGACGATTGGTTGAGCTTCATGGAGGAGACTCCTGCCCTGAACAACGAGCTGCGTGCCTATATCGAAAAGGAGCGTAAGGAGCTCATGGGCTCCTTCTGTCGGGGCTGCGGCTACTGCATGCCCTGCACCGTGGGCATTGAGATCAATCAGTGCAATCGCATGTCGCTGATGATCCGGCGGGCTCCCAGCGCGGCCTGGCTTAACGAGCATTGGCAGGCGGAGATGGAGAAGATCGAAGAGTGCGTGGAATGCCGCCTGTGCGTCAGTAAGTGCCCCTATGAGCTCGACGTGCCAAACCTGCTTCGAAAGAATCTGGAGGATTATCGGAACGTGCTGGCGGGGAGGACCAAGGTCACCGATTGACGGGAGAAAGAGAAATGGAGCAGATCGAGCGTATCACACAGATGGAGGCCTGCCTGGATGCCTCTGAGCAGGCCATCCGGGAGCTGTCGGAGGCGCTGTCCGCCTTTGAGGAGGTGCAGACAAAGTACCGGCAGCTCAGCGACTACTATGGCAGCGATCAATGGATGCAGGACTATGAGGACGACGAGGCGGGCAAGCTCCCCAAGGATCTGAAGCGGGGCGTGCTGTCGGAGGACGCCGTCTACGACCTCATCACAGAGAATCGGGAGCTGCTCGTGCGGATGCTGCGCCTGGTCACGAGCGCGTTGGAAACGGACGGATTATAAAAGAAAGCGAGAGAAAAACATGCTGGAATTCAGATACGACACCCAGTTGCTGATCGAAGGGACAAACTTGGACGAGGATAAGATCAGCGATCATATCCTGGAGACCTTCAAAGGGGATTGCCTCCTGTGCGTGGGCGACGAGACCCTGATCAAGATCCATTTTCACACCAGCGAGCCCTGGCTGCTGTTGCAGTACTGTGCCAGCCTGGGCGAGATCTTCGACATCGTGGTGGAGGATATGGATCGACAGGCCCGGGGCCTGCAGGGCTGATGACGGATCTGCCCGCCGCTTTCTTTTTACAGGACGCCATACATGTGGCGCCCCGTCTGCTGGGGTACCGTCTTTTGGTGGACGGACGGGAATTGACCATCACGCAGACGGAGGCTTACTGTGGGGAATCGGACACCGCCTGCCACGCGCACCATGGCCGCACGAAGCGGACCGAGATGCTCTATCGCCGGGGCGGCCATGTGTACGTATACCTGTGCTACGGCATCCACAGCCTGCTCAACATCATCACTGGGCCGGAGGACGATCCCCAGGGGGTGCTGATCCGCTGCTGTGAAGGGGCCGAGGGACCGGGGAAGCTTACCCGGGCGTTGGGGATCGATCTCTCCTTCAACGGCCTCGATATCCTGACCACAGAGAGAATAGACCTGTGCAAAGGTCCTTCCTGCGCCTATGACATGGCGCCACGGGTGGGCATCGGCTATGCCTCCCCGGAGGATCAGCTTCGTCCTTGGCGCTTTATTCGGAAAGGGGAATAGGCCTGCTGTATCTTTTGCTCATCCTTCTCATAGGTGGTCTTGGCCTGCTCATCTACGGCTGGTGGGATTCCGGCCGCTTTGCCGTGCGCCGCACAACGATCCAACTGGATCGGCTGCCCAAAGCCTTTGATGGATTCACTATCCTGCAGGTGTCCGACCTCCACAACCGGGCCTACGGGAAGGATGGCATGGATATGATCCGGGTCATGGAGGGGCTGTCCTTCGACTGCGTCGCCATCACCGGCGACCTGTTGGACCGGCATCGGCCCCAGCGGCGGGCGAACGGGTATCGATTCGCGGAGGAGGTCGCAAGGCGCTGGCCCGCATATTTCATTCAGGGGAATCACGAGTGGCGCATCGGTTGGGAAGAGATCAAGGATGACTTGACAAAGCGGGGGCTGTGCGTTCTCGACAACGAAACCGTCACATGGGAGCGGGATGGGGCCCGGCTCGATCTGATCGGCGTTATGGCCAAAGCCACCGCCGAGGAGATACGGCCTCTCGTTTCTCCCGACGTCTGTGCGATCCTTCTTGCGCATCACCCCGAAAAAATCGGATCCTACGCCCAAACGGGCGTAGATCTGGTCCTGTCCGGCCATGCTCATGGGGGCCATGCCCGCCTCTTTGGCCATGGGTTGTTTAGTCCCGATCAGGGCGTCCTGCCTCGCTATACCTCGGGGGTATATGAGTGTGGGCGAACCATGCTCTACGTCTCCCGGGGCGCCGGGAATCACACCGTTCTGCTGCCTCGCTTGTTCAATCGCCCGGAGATCGACCTCATCACGCTAAAAACGCCTTCCCGCTGAACGGAAAGGCGTATCTTTCATCTGTACTTATCATACCACACATGCCACTGGCTTTCAAGACTTGTATTGAAGGGATACATATCGTACCATGTTTTTGAAAACAAACGAAAGCGAGGGCATATATGCTGTATCACGGCAGCGTCGTCGATGGCTTGACGACCATATGGGCTAAATCAAAGTCCCATACCTCAGACAATATGGTGGCATACTTTACGCTGGATCGGGTGTACGCCCTTGTGTGCTGCCGAAAGGCTTCTGAAAACTTTGTTACCATGGGACCGGATAAAAGCGGCAGGCAGCACTATTTCGAGCGCTTCCCAGATCAGCTTAAAATCATGTACAGTGGAAAAGAGGGATTTCTGTACATGCCGATTTCTCAGGAAGGGCTTGTTAGGACCGGGAAACGTTCTTTCGAGAGCTTGACAGATGTGCCGGTAATCCTCGGCGAACGTGTGGACGACGTGTATGAGGAAATTCTCAAAGAGGAACGGGCGGGAAACGTAGTCATACATCGATACGCTGATATCGATCCGGAGGAACAAAAACAAATGGCCCTTTCAATCCGAGACGGGTGGGCGCAGGGCGAATTCGATGGATATAGCGAATTCGTGTACGAACACTTTTCTCCATTATGGTGACATGAAAAAGCCCCTGATGATCGTCAGGGGCTTTTTGGAGTTCTGTCAGTTTATCCTTCGATGATTTTTTTGGAGGAGCTGGCGCCGATGCGGTTGGCGCCGGCGGCGATCATGGCTTCAGCAGCTTCCCTGGAGCGGATACCGCCGGATGCTTTTACGCCTAGTTCATCGCCCACCACGCCTCGCATGAGGGCCACATCTTCTGCGGTAGCGCCGCCGGTGGAGAAGCCGGTGGAGGTCTTGACAAAGTCAGCGCCTGCATTCTTGGCGCATAGACAGGCGTTCACCTTCTGCTCGTCGGTGAGCAGGCAGGTCTCGATGATGACCTTCAGCAGAGCCTTACCCCGAATGGCGTCGGCTACCGTTTTGATATCTTTCTCCACATACTCCCAGTCACCCTCCCGGGCAGCCCCTACGGAGATGACCATGTCGATCTCCTTTGCGCCGTTCTCCACGCACAGCTTTGCCTCGGCGGCTTTGATGGCGGAGGGAGTGGCCCCCAGCGGGAAGCCTACCACGCAGCAGGTCTTGATATTCGTGCCCTTGAGTTCGTTCGCCACAAAGGCCGCATAAATGGGGTTCACGCAGACGCTGGCGGTATTATACGCTTTCGCTTCTTCGCAGACACGACGGATATCCTCATGGGTGGCTTCCGGTTTGAGCAGGGTATGGTCGATGTATTTGTTCAGCTCCATTATTTTGCATCTCCTTCTTCGGTGTAGGTGATCACGTTCTGTCCGTCGTCCCAAAGCCGCTCCAGATTATAATAGGTGCGCTCCTCGGGATGGAACAGGTGGACCAGCAGATCGCCAAAGTCCAACACGATCCAGCGCCCCTCCTGATAACCCTCCTTCCGGCGGGGGAAGAGCCCCATCTCGGCAGCCTTTTCCTCCAGCTCGTCGGAGAGAGCCTTCACCTGGGGCACGCCGCGGCCGCTGCAGACGATGAACCAATCGGCGATGATGGTCTTGTCCGTCACTTCGATGGCGCGGATATCCAGGGCTTTTTTGTCGTACAGGATCTTGCAGAGCTGCAGGACGGTTTCCTTGGTGATGGTTTCCATGAATGTCTCCTTTGCATTGATCTTGCGGGCGAGGGCGTCTCGAGCGTTGAGCGTGGCGGGATGTATGCTGCCTTCGCTGCTTTGAATATAACAGATATTGTCGATAAAAACAAGTAGGAGGCTCTTTTCAAAGCCCAATTGATCCCGAGGCGTGAGGAGCCATTGACGGTGCTGCTCTACGGACGGATAGTTTCGGCCGGGCTCGATCAAATCCGCTGCCCAAATGATTTCGTCCAGCAGAGTCATTCGTTCCGCTCCGGTGGTGTGGTAACGGATGGCTTCCAGAACTTCTTCATCCGTGATGCCGTACCGTTCTTTCGCTAAAGCCGCGCCTGCCGGGGCATGGAGAATCTGAGGAGCTTCCTTCGGATCAAGATCGCTGCCGTCCCGCCGGGCAAAATCTGCCTGCTCCTTAAGGGACAAACATTTGGCGCAGTCATGGAGCAGGGCGGCGAGACGTGCTTTTTTTCCGTCGGCGCCTAGGTTCTCCGCCAGTTGGACCGCCGTCATCTCCACGCCGATCACATGCTGGAAGCGACTGGGCTTCAAGGTCTTCCGCATGGCGTCGGTGAGATCGGTCAGCTGTTCATTCACATATAGAGGATGCTCGTAGATGTGCCGTTCCACGGCAGAGGGCACAAGTCCGCTAATGGACCGGCCGTCTGCGAGGCGGTTACGAATCTCGGTGGAGGAAAGCTCTCGGACTGGCGGCAGCAGGGTGACCTGGGCACCGTACAGCTCCTTGACATTTGCGGCGGCATCCGCTTCGCCGCCGTCCTGTCCGGCCCGGCAGATGCAGACGAGATGGGCTATCTCGCAGACGATTTCCGGATGATACCAGGAGGTGAGGGATCGGAGCATATCGCTGCCCATGATGAAATAGAGTTCATCCTCCGGGTATTCAGCGTGCAGATGAGTTAGAGTCAGGGCGGTGTAGCTGGTGCCCTCCTGCTTCAGCTCCCAGTCGGAAGCTGTGAATCCCGGCTCGGATTCACAGGCAAGCTGGACCATCCTAAGCCTTTGCTCGGACGTGGCTCCCTGGGCAAGCTCCTTATGGGGCGGGATCCGGTCCACCATAAGTAGGATCTGATCGAGGCCTAAGGCGTCCCGGGCGCTGCGGGCCATATCGAGATGTCCATTGTGGATGGGGTGAAAACTTCCCCCTAAAATACCGATCTTCATGTTCCATAGTATAGTATATTTGCTTGTCCCAAGGCAATACTGTTTTTGAAAATGGATACCTCCACAAAACGAGCATACAAGCGAACCTGCTTCCAAGGGCGGGGCGTCTTCGCCCGATGGATGGATCATGCGTTCTTTTCTGTCCTGAACGGCGTCTGCCTGCTTATCCTGACGAAAAGCGTCGTGCTGTCCGTCCTTATTTCGCTGACAACGGCGCTCTTACTTGCGCTATGGGATAGAGTGCGCTGGAGTAGATTCGAACAACGGCTATGGCATCAAACGGTGAAAGCAATCCAACGGGAGACCTGGCTGAAGCAGGAGGCAGAACGCATCCGGTTGGCGGGGGGGATGGTGCTTTATCCCACACCGGGTAAGGATGAACTGGTCGGTCTATGCCTTAGGATGGGTCCAGGGACAGGATTTCATTGTTTTGGAGAGTCGCAGTCAGACCTGTCGACCCTGAGTTCCTCTTTAGGGTGCAGTGTATCGTTTCATCCTTGGGGCGAGGGGGAAGCGCCAGAGCAAAAACAGGTGATCGAACGGCTCAAAGAAGAGGTGCCGAAGCATGGCAAAGGTCAATGGCGGGACCTGGTTCGTCTGCCGGGGAACCGATATCTGATGACAGGCTGCCTGTTGCTGCTGTTCTCCGTCTGGTTGAGAAGGGCCCTCTATTGGCGGCTGCTGGGGTCTTTGTGCCTGTTGATCGGCGGACTTCGCGTATCCTTCCACAGGATCCTGAAAACATAAAAGAGCCTCCCAAGGAGACTCTTTCCCGCGCGATACGATTATTTGGCGACGATCCGCTTCAGCTTCGCAAAGCGGGGGAGGCCGTTCTCCAGGGGGAGGTTGGGCGTACCCTGAATGAGGGGCAGTACGTAATCCACAAACTCCTGAGTGACGCCGTTGCCTGCCTCGTTGATCCATTCCCGGGGGACCTTCTTCTCGGTGTTGGCAGCCAGCGACAGATCCTGGGGGATTACCTCGCAGGCGTAGTCGCCGTACACGTCCGTGAGACGATGGAAGGCCATCATCTTATCCGTCATGCCGTTGACGGCGGCCTTGACTGCCGCGCGACCGGCGGCAAAGGACTCGTTGATGTCGGTGGCGGAAGCAAAGTGTGAGGAGCAGCGCTGCAGCAAGGATAGCTCGACACCGCGGATCTTCTTCACGCCCCACTTTTGCTTCACATAGCTCACCAGTGTGGAGGCAACGCCGCCCAACTGCTTGTGGCCGAAGCTGTCGGTGGATGCGTCGGGAGCGCCGTATTCCGCGATGAACTTGCCGTTCTTATCGTGGATGCCCTCGGAAACGACCACCATGCAGTCCCCCCGCTCATCCATGATCCGCTTTACGTCGGTCAGGAATTGATCCATGTCGAAGTCGGTTTCCGGCATGTACACCAGATCCGGTCCATCGCCCGTAGCGGTGGCGACGCCGGCAGCACCGGCCAACCATCCAGCATGGCGGCCCATGACCTCTACGATGACGGCAGAGTAATAGTCGTATACGTTGCAGTCACGGCGCATCTCCATGCAGCTGGTGATCACATACTTGGCGGCGGAAGCAAAGCCGGGGCAGTGGTCCGTGCCGTAAAGGTCGTTATCGATGGTCTTAGGTACGCCGATGACCCGGCAGAGATACTGTTCCTTTTGGAGGAACTTGCTGATCTTGTTGCAGGTATCCATGGAGTCGTTACCGCCGATATAGAAGAAGTAGCGGATGTCGTGCTTTTTGAACACCTCCATGATGCGGCGGTAATCCGTGTCGTCTTCGGCATAGTCCTTCAGCTTATAGCGGCAGGAACCGAGGGAGGCGGAGGGAGTGTTGAGCAAAAGGCGCAGCTCGTGCTCATCTTCCAGATCCAAATCATATAGAATGTCATCCAATACGCCACGGATGCCGTGAGCGGCGCCGTAGACGTGGGTGATGGTGTCATCGTCCAAAGCGGTACGGATCACACCGTACGCGCTGGCGTTGATAACAGCGGTGGGGCCGCCGGATTGTGCGACCAGGCAGGCACCAATGAGTTTGTCCATGTTTGTTCTCCTTTGGTAGTATAATAAACCTTGACAATTTTACTGTATGCGGCCGCTCATTGCAAGGGCGACTTGCCATACTTTTTCAGAAATCCGTCCAGATAGGAAATGTATCGGGCGGGATCGACATAGTAGCTGGCGCAGTGGGCGGCGCCCTCTACGGTGAGCATCTGCTTCTCCGACTTGCAGCCATCATAGTTCAGCTTGCCCATCGCATAGGGCACCAGTTCGTCCGCCGTGCCGTGGATGAAGAGGAAGGGGAGATGGGTCCTGTCGAAGGCGTCCTGACAGTTGGTGGCGGTGATGGAGTATCCGGCCAGGAGCCTGGCCCACAGATCCATGGCGGGCAGCATGGGGAAGACAGGGACTTTGTAGGATTGGGTGAGGGCCGTGGCGATCACGTCCCTGGGGGAATAGTAAGCGGAATCGGCGATGATGCCCATTGTGTTTGCGGGCAGATCGAGGCCGGAGGCCATGATGACCGTGGCCCCGCCCATGCTTTGCCCATAGAGAAAGAGGGGCAGATCGGGGTGTTTCTCCGCCAAAAGCTGGGCCCATGCCCCGATATCGCACCGCTCCTTGACGCCGAAGGTAATATACTTGCCCTCGCTCTTTCGATGGGCCCGCATGTAGGGATATAAAACGGTGTAGCCGCTTTCATAAAGATGCTTGGCCACCAAAGCGAACTCCCGAGAGGGCCAGGATCGGAATCCGTGGACCGCAACCACCAGTCCGACGGGATGTTCCGCTTCGATCAGTTCCGCCGCCAGGGAAAGACCGTCCCGACTGGTGATAGAAAGATCCGTCTTCGGTTGGCTTTCGAACCAGTCCACGCCCTGCTGCATCCGGTCCCGAAAAGCGTATCGACCGGAAGGGGCCACGGTGCTGGCTCGGAAAAGCTCGGTACGATCCCGGCGGGTGCCGCCTCGGATAAAGGCATACAGGCTGGCGGACATGACAAAAAGGAGCAGCAGTAACACTGCGATCAGAGCATAAATCATAGAAACCTCAAATACACACGATGCCTTACTATACCACAGTTTTTACCATTTTCAAAGAGAAATCTTTTGATTCTTGACGATAGGTGATTTATTGTATAGAATCAAAGAAAAAACCGGAGGCGCATCATGGCTTTACTCCCTGAGAACACAAAAAAACTGGGCTTCGGCCTCATGCGGCTGCCCGTGCTGGACGGCAAGGACGATCGCATCGATCTTGACCAGGTCGCCCGGATGGCAGATCATTTCCTGGATCAGGGGTTCACCTATTTCGATACGGCTTATCCCTATCATAACGGTTTCTCCGAGCGGGCAGTCAAGAGTGTGCTGGTGGACCGTCATCCTCGGGACAGCTTCCTGCTGGCCGACAAGATGCCCATCTTCCGCATCAACGAGGAAAAGGACGCGCCTATCCTTTTTGAGGAGCAGCTGGAGCGGACCGGCGCCGGGTACTTCGATTTTTATCTGCTCCACGCCATGGGGGCGGATCGCATGAAGACCGTGCGGGACTACAAGGTGTGGCAATACCTGCTTCAGGAGAAGGCGCGGGGCCGCATCCGCCGACTGGGTTTTTCCTTCCACGATTCTCCAGAGGTGTTGGACAGCATGCTGACGGAGCTTCCCGAAGCCGAGTTCGTGCAGCTGCAGATCAACTATGCCGACTGGGAGAACGATGAGGTGCAGTCCCGTCGCTGCTACGAGATCGCCCAAAAGCATGGCAAACCGGTGATCGTCATGGAGCCTGTTCGCGGCGGGAGCCTGGCCTCTGAAAAAGCTGTCTTCGCACCGCTTTTGAAGGATGCGGAGCCTGAAGCCTCTCTGGTCTCCTGGGCGCTTCGGTTCGTAGCCAGCCTTCCGGGGGTGGCTATGATCCTTTCCGGCATGTCCAATCTGGATCAGGTGCAGCAGAATACGGCTCTGTTTGACAATATGAAGCCGTTGTCTGAAAAGGAGGAGGCTATCCTGGCGAAAGCGGCCGAAATGCTTCGCTCGGCCGGTACCGTTCCCTGCACCGGGTGCAGGTACTGCGTGGAGGGGTGCCCGGCTAAGATCGATATTCCGAGCATCCTGAACCTGCTGAACGAATACGCCCGCTTCGGGTCGCTGCAGAGTGCCAAACGGAGCTATGGCTTCAGGACCAGAGGGAAGGGGCTTGCTTCCGCTTGTGTGGAATGCGGCCAATGCCTGGACGTGTGTCCGCAGCATATTGAGTCGGCTGTGCATATGGCAAAAGCGGCGGAACTGTTCGAGTGATTGATTTGGGAGTGGGGATGTAGGGACTCTCACACTCGGCTGCGGCCTCGCTCAGGGGGCCGATCTGAGGCTCCACTGGAGCCTCATTCACTACGGCCCCCGGTTCGAGTCCCTTCAAATTACCAATACCAAAGAAAAAGCCACCCAAATGGGTGGCTATTTCTTTGGTGGGGATGTAGGGACTCGAACCCTAGACCTCTGCGATGTGAACACAGCGCTCTAACCAGCTGAGCTACATCCCCAAGCGCAAGTAGGATTATACAGCATCACTTCAAAATTTGCAAGTCCTTTTTTTGAAATTGATTCGCTCTTGTTTCAAGCGGATACCTATGGTATGATTTTTCCACAGAAAAAGGAGGGCGTTTATAGATGAAAGCGAAGGATATCAAACAGATTTTGAAAGACACGGCCTATCCGCATACGGCGGCAAGCCCCGAGGAAATGAAGTGCCTTACCTATTTGCAGCAGCGGTGTGAAGCCATTGGCCTTTCTACCCGCACGGAGAGCTTTTCCATCGAGCGAGCGAACATCCACTCGGCTTCTTTGACCGTGGATGGGAAGGCTTATCCCTGCAAGGCCTATATCGGCTGCGGCAGCGGAACGGTGGAAGGGCCGCTCTATTATCTCAGGAATACGGACGATCTTTCCTTTTCCCAGTGTAAGGATCATATCGTGCTCACGGACCAGCCCCTGAACATGTGGAACTATCAGGACATGCTGAAAAACGGGGCCCTGGGCTTCATCACCTTCACCGGTCGGTACAGCTGCCCCGATCGGGATATCGATCAAAAGACGCTGCGTCCGGCAACCAGTCAGGGAAAGATCGTCTTGGGCGTCAATATCAACGTAAAGGACGCCATGCAGATCGTTGCGAAAAAAGGTCGGCGTGCCACCATCGAGATCCAACAGGAAACCTACCAGGCGGACGCCCACAACCTCATTGCTGAACTTCCTGGCCAGATCGACGAGTGGGTCGTGCTGACTGCCCATTACGATTCCACGCCCCTGTCCTGCGGCAGCTATGACAACATGACCGGTTCCATCGGCATTTTGGGCGTTGCGGAGCGGTTCGTGAAAGCCCCCCATCTGCGTGGTCTGCGATTCATCTGGTGCGGCGGGGAGGAGCTGGGCCTTCTGGGTTCCAAGGCCTACTGTTCCGATCATGAGGGGGAGTTAGAGAAGGTGGTGCTGAACATCAACCTGGACATGATCGGCAGCATCATGGGCAAGTTTATCGCCTGCTGCTCCGCAGAGGAGCGGCTGGTATCCTTTCTCGAATACACGGCGGATGAGTTGGGCTTTCCCATCGCCGCCCGCAGCGGGGTTTATTCCAGCGATTCCACGCCCTTTGCGGACAAAGGGGTGCCCAGCCTCTCCTTCGCCCGGATCGCGCCGCCTGCGGCCGGCTCCATCCACGAGAGGTACGATACGCCGGATATCGTCTCCCCGGAGCAGGTTTTGATCGACACAGAGTTTATCGCCGGATTCACCAGTCGCATGGCAAACGCCGTCCGCTGCCCGGTGAAGCGAGAGATTCCCGAGAAGATCAAGGACAAGCTGGACGTGTACCTGAATCGGAAACGAGCGCCGAAACCCCAGGATTGAACGAAGTCGAAAAGGCACAAAAAAAACGGACGGAATTGCCGTCCGTTTTACTATGCGCAAAAGCTTTAGTCCTCCGGATAATCCTCCTCATACTGAGGGCGGGGTTTGCGCTTGATCTTCTTGCCTTTTTTGCCCTTCTTGCCGTAGAACAGCTTCCAGGTGCAGATGAGGAAGAAAATCCCCAATAGAAGCGCGAGGGCGGCGATGATCACATCCAGATACCGGGTGACGAACACCTGTTCTCCCAGGAAGTGGAGCATGGGGTTGAAGCCGTCCAATATATAAAACAGAAGGTACACCACCGCCAGCACGATGGCGGCGTTGGCGACGATGGTCGAAAGAATTTTGAACCAACGGGGCAGGGCTTTTTTCTTTTTCATGATCAGTTCTCCTTTGCAGGCTCAGAAATATAAGCGATATCGGTCGTTCCGCGGGTGTTCGTTCCGTAGTTCTTCCCACCGAAGAACATGCAGGAGGAGCCGCCGCCGTCCATGTTGTACGCTGCGGTCATGCCCATGTCCGCGCAGAGCATGGACAGCTCCTGCATGGATATGCCTCTCTCGCCGTCGCGGCCGTCGATGGTCATGAAGCAATAGTGACCGGGCTCATAGTATCCCATAACGGAACGAGGATTGTTGTTGGCCACGTTCCTGCCGATGGAAAACTTTTCCTTGGCCGATCCGTCCGGCCCCAGAAGCGCCGGCCCGAAGTACCAAATCTGCTGCGGGAATCTGGCGTAGATGGCGTCCGTATCAACCGTCTGCGTCAGGATGTCCACGGTCTCCATGGTGCCGTCTATGTACAGGATGCACAGGTCGCTGGAGAGCTTGTATATCTCGTCCCCCAGCTGCA
Source organism: Clostridia bacterium (assembly GCA_017545535.1). Classification (GTDB taxonomy): domain Bacteria; phylum Bacillota; class Clostridia; order Christensenellales; family CAG-138; genus RUG472. The sequence goes on from JAFWMS010000021.1 coordinate 20,652, forward strand.
CCCCGTTGCGGACAAACCAGCCGTGCTTGTTTTCCAGGGAGGTGATGTACATATCCCCGTTGATGCCCAGCACCCCGTTGTTCGCCTCAACGGTGTCCTTGACCCGCTTTTGTTCGCCGTAGGCGGTCCGAAAGCAGGAGATGTCCTGGATGTAGATATCCGCCACGGTGTAGGTCAACCGATCGTTTTTGTTGTCGTAGAGCTCGGTGCCGCAGCGGGGGCAAGGGCCGAAGTTCTCCGCCGTGTGGCCGCACTTTTTGCAAACGTAGCCCGTGTGGGCGCTAAGTTCGATGGCCACGTTTTCGCTACGATACTCCGTCTCGGAGGAAACGGTCTGATCCGGAGAAAACTTTTCGGCGTATTTGCCCATCAACAGCCCTTTGGGTTCAGGCGTGGGTTCCGGCGTGGGTTCCGGCGTTGGCTCGGGCGTATCGGTGGGCGTCGGCGTGATTTCGGGAGCGTCGCTCCCCTCTGCGGCGGTAGCTACAGGCGCCTCAGGGGTGGCGGTGGGCGCGTCGGTGGGCGCCGGCGTATCCGTCGGTGCCGGGGTAGGCGTTGCCGGGATGGGGGTGGGCGTTGCCAAAACGGTCAGCTTGGCTGAAACATCCACCGGCTTCCAGGGGAAGAAGTGGAACACCTGAGCGCAGATTAGATAGGCCATTACGCAAAAGGCGCATACGTCCAGAATGACCATGCGCAGGATCCGTTTTTTACTGCTTGATTTCATTACTGCTTTTTTCCTTCACAAATACGAACTTACGCTGAAGCACAAAGCTCATGGGGTAGACGATCAGCTGAACGATGATGTAGGCAAGCCACTTGGGCACGCCGCAAAGCATCGTGAACAGGTACAGCAGCCCGTAGTGGATGCCGAAAATGAACACCGCCAGCACCACGTACCGCAGGAAGCTGGTTTTGTTGTCCGTTTCGAACACTATCCGCTTGTTGAGCCAATAATTCAGAACGGAGCTGAGGATCCTGGATACGGCGGTGGAGAATATAAGCGAAACGGCCCAGCTTTTGGTGAGCCAGGAGAGGAGCAGGAAGAGGATGTATTCGAACAGGAAGCTCAGCAGCGAGGAGCTGACGAACATCAGGATCATCTTGTAGATGCGCCAGCCGTCCCTGAGGGCCCGAAAATGGGAGGAAGCGTTGTCCTCGATGTATACGGTCTCAATGGGCACCTCAACGATAGGGATCATTTCCCGGCAGCAGTAGAGGAGCTGACTGATCTCATATTCGTACCGATCTCCTTTGAGGGAAAGCATCCGGGGGATGTTGTCCCGAGAGAAAGCTCGAAGGCCCGTCTGGGTGTCGTATACCTTTACGCCGGTGGAGATGGCGAACACGAACCGGGTGATGGCGTTGCCGGTCCGGCTCTTGAAGGGCACGTTGCCCGTGAACCGGCGGGAGCCGGTGACCAGGGCATCCCGATGGGAGCGAAAGGCTTCCGCCACCCGGAGCACGTCGTCCGGCAGATGCTGGCCGTCCGCGTCCACGGTGATCACGCCCTCGGCGTCGGGGCAGTGGTCATAGATATATTGAAAGGCTGTCTTCATGGCAGCGCCCTTGCCCCGGTTCACCTCGTGATGCAGCACGGTGACAAGTGGAAGGTCGCTTAGGGCAGCAAAAATAGGCTGACAGTCCGCACGGCTGCCGTCGTCCACGATCACGATAGGAAAGTTCGTTTTGGAAATCAGCGTATTCACGACACCAGTCAGCTTTTCATCCGGCTGGTATGCGGGTATCACGATCATCATAATTTCGGTCATTCTCCTAAAAAACTTTTCCCATTATACCACAGCGAACGAAAAAAGGAAGAGCAAAAAGTCTGAACTTGTCACGGATTTGTAAACTGTTTGTAATATCGGGGGGATTCGTCTGGAAAGTGGGGAAGGTAGAGTATATGATGGATGCAATACAAGAGGAGTGTATTCATGGCCAAAAACAGAAAAAAATCGAAAAGGATTCAGCTCTTTGCTTCCTTGGCAGCGGTGGCCGTTTTGGCCATCGCCCTCGGCGTCCTGCTGGGTGGAAAGATATCCGGCATCCTGTTTTCAGGGCAGGATCTGTTCGTAGATCAAAACCGGTTGCCGGAGGCGACTCCCACCCGGATCCCTGTGACATTGCCTCCTGTTGAGCAACAGCTCACCATAGCGCCCCAGCCGGAGACCGCCGTTCCAAGCACGCCGGCGCCGACGGCGACGCCGGGGCCTACGCCCACCCTGGACCCCTATTCCGAATTGGAGCAGGTGGCCGACACCGGCATGATGAACGGCATCGTTAACATCATGTTCATCGGCGTGGATTATGAGGCGGCGCGGATCGATAAAAACTGGGCGGGGAAGGACGGGAACTCCTTCCATTCTGATGTGATGATCGTCTGTGCCGTCAACTTCAATGAAAACCGGGTGGATCTCATCTCTCTGCCCCGGGACACCTATGCTGCCATCCCGGGTGTGGATGGGGTATATAAGCTGAACGCTGCCTTGAACTGCGGGACGGACGGCACGAATTACGGCCTGTTCTGTGAGAACGGGGAGGGGTTCGAAAAGGTGTGCGAGGCTGCTGAGTGGATGCTGGGCGGCATCCCGGTCCATTACTATTACGCCGTGACCATGGAATCGGTCAAGCAGATCGTGGACATCGTGGGCGGCGTCTGGTACAACCTGGAGGGCAACTTCGATAATGGGGGCCGCTATTACAAGGCCGGTTTCCAGTTCATGGACGGACAGGCCTGCCTCGACTATATGCGGGTCCGTAAAGGCGGTCACGGACAGCTGCCCACGGGCGACAGCAACCGGGTGAATCGGCAGAAGAACATGATGGTCACCATCTTCCGGAAAATGAAGGAGGAGAACATGGTCCTGAAGGTGCCGGAGATCCTGGATGCTTTCGATGGGGCCCTGTTCACCAACTGCACGCCGGCACAGACGGCGGCTTTGGCGCTCTTTGGGTATAAGCTGGACCCGGATAATATCGGCGCGCACTCCATGGCGGCGGATTCGGCCACGCTGTTCCATTGGAACTTCGTGTTCACCCGCCAGTCGGATCGAGTCAAGCTCATCAAAGAGATCTACGGCGTGGACGTGAAGACCCATCCCAAATACTCCTTGGCATACGGACGGTATACCTGGTGTAAGATGCTCGAAAAACAGTATATGAACATTTGCGACCCGCTAAAATCCTATGCGCAAAAGAAGCTGGATGAAGACGGTCAGGGGTATTCATCTTCCGAGGGGGGAGGCGATGATTCTTCTGGAAGCTACTCCATGTATTCCTCCTCAGATTGGGATCTGTTTTCGGAATACAAGTCAGCTCTTAGGGAGTTAAAGGATCTGTACAGCGCCGCGGACAAGGAGGCAAAGAAGGCGGCTAATCGAAAGAGCAATTCCCTGAACAGCGTCTCTAACTCCCTGATGGATCAGATGATCCATGTGCAGGATCTGGCTATCTCTGTGGCACAGACTTTCGGCTATACGAAGGTCAAAAACATCAGCAGGACCTGCTATCCCAACCAGACCCATACCAATTCGCCCTGGGGGCTGAATTACTGGGACAATAAGAAATACAACGCCGTAAAGGTGAACTTCAATTAAAAATCTGATCCAATCGAAAAAGCCATCCCCTGTAGGATGGCTTTTTTCATATGAAAATGGTTCATTTCATAGGGCGTGGATGCAGGCGACGGCGTTTTCCAGGTGCATGCCCCTGGACCCCTTGACCAAAATGGTGTCGCCCTCCCGCAGTAGGCAAGGGAGCGCTTCCAATAGGGCGTCTTGGGTCAGGAAACCCTGTCCGCTTGCTTTTTGCACGGCCTGCTCAAAGAGCGGGCCCACGCCCAGGATGAGATCGATCCCCAGCCGGGACGCTTCCTTGGCGATGCGCTCATGGAAGGCGATGCCCTGATCGCCCAATTCCAGCATATCCCCCAGGATGCAGACCTTGCGTCCCGGTGCCCGGGACAAAACCTGGAGCGAAGCCTCCATGGAGGTAGGATTGGCGTTGTATACGTCGTTGAGCAGGGTGAAACGAGACAGCTTTTCCACGGCCATGCGGCCGGAAATAGGGGCGAACGACGATAGACCGGCCTGGATCTTTTCCGGCGGCACCTTCAGTGCAAAGCCAACGGCTATGGCGGAGAGGGCGTTCAGGATCATATGATGGCCCGGGACCTGAAGCTGGATGGGCAGACATCCGCCGTCCCAGCAGGCCGTGAAGCTGGCGCCAAAGAGGTCGTCCTCCCGGGCGTCCCCTACGCGAAGATCACAGTCCTTGCTAAAACCATAGGTGAAGGCGCCAGGAATAGTCCGCAGATATTCGTCGTCTCCGTTGGCGATGATCCTTCCGCCGGGGCGCATGTGGGCAAGCATCTCCGTTTTGCCCCGGAAGATACCCTCTCGGGAGCCAAAAAATTCTATATGGGCTTCACCGATATTGGTAAATAGGCAGATGGTGGGCTCGCTCATGGCAGCCAAGGCGTCGATCTCCCCGAAATGGTTGGTGCCCATCTCCACCACGGCGCACTCGTGCTCGGGCATAAGCCCAAAAAGGACCTGCGGCACGCCGGTTTGATTGTTGAGGTTCCCGGTGGTGCTGTGGGTTTTGTACGCGGTGGAGAGTACCGCGCTCACCATGCCGCGGGTGGTGGTCTTTCCGGCGCTGCCCGTGATGCCCACCAGGGGGATTTGGAATTGACAGCGATAGGCATGAGCCAAGACCTGGAACGCCTGGACGCAATCCTTCACAAGGATGTGAGGATAGGGGACATCCACCTCGGAAAGGGACAGCTTCGCACCCTTTTCAAAAGCCTGGGGGATGAAACGATGCCCGTCGAACACGTCGCCCCGCACCGGTACGTACAGGGCGCCGGGCGCCATGGTGCGGGTGTCGATGGACACGCTTTCAAAACTCTCGCGAAGGAGAGCTTCCGACCCAACATATCGACCGCCGACAAGTTCGACAGCCTTTTGGATGAGGAAGGGGATCATCTGTATTTCTCCAATGAGAGGGAAATGATCATCTCGCAGAGGGTGATATAGTCGAGTCCGATCACCGCCGCTTCCTGAGGGAGCAGGGAAGTGGGCGTCATGCCGGGAAGGGTGTTCGCCTCCAGGCAGAAAGCCTTTTCATCCTCTGTCAGCAGGAAGTCCATCCGGGCGTATACGGACAGCTTCAGCGCGCGGAAGACCCGCTCCGCCAGCCGCTGCACCTTTTCCGTGGCGCTGGGGCTGATGGGCGCCGGGGTAACCTCCAGAGCTGCGCCGGCCTGATACTTATTTTTATAATCGTAAAAGCCTTCCTTGGGGATGATTTCGATGACGGGAAGAGCCTTGCCGTCCACCACGCCACAGGAAAGCTCCCGTCCACGGATGAACTCCTCCACCAGGATGGTGTCCTCCTGCTCAAAAGCGACCTCGATGGCCTGTTTCAACTCTTCCCTTGTCCGGGCGATGGAGATGCCGATGGAGGAGCCGCCGCTGTTGGGCTTTGCCACGGCGGGCAGGGGCAGATCGTCCAAGGAGAAGATCTCGCCCCGCTTCAACAGCCGGAACCTGGGGGTCAAAATGTCCTCCTGCACGAAGATTTCCTTGGCAGCGTGCTTATCCATGCTGAGACGGCAGCCCTCGGGGCCGCTGCCGGTGTAGCGGATGTTGTGCTCATCGAAGACCTTTTGGACAGAACCGTTTTCTCCGTCTGCGCCGTGGAGAGCCATATAGACGATATCCGCCGCCTGGCAGATCTCGATGACGTTGAGGCCGATGCGATCGGACCAGCCCATAGGCCGGGAGGCGGCGATGGCAGCGAGATCCGGCTCCGTCTCCGAGATGGGAGCAGGGGGGAGGGGTTTTGCGTTTTCGAACAGCTCATCGATGCTTCCCTTGAGCTCCGGCATGCCGAAAAACAGGTCCAGCAAAATGGCCTGGTGGCCGGCCTTCAAAAAGGCGTTGGTGGCCATGGTCCCGCTGGACAAAGACACGGTCCGCTCCGGAGACAGACCTCCGGCCAAAACGACGATTTTCATATGATTGCTCCCTAAAAATGTTTTCTTTGGTATATCATATTTCCGAAAAAAAGACAAATGAACTTTTTTTATCCGAACAGAAGCGGCTGTCCATACGCATATACATGCTGTATGAAGCGTTGTATTTGCCTGGCCCTGTCCCTTTTGCTGCTGTTTGCCGGCTGCCTCCCCGGGCGGGAGGTGGCCCATGTGTATCTGCGGGATCGCGGGAGCATCGTGCACCACGGGCAAACGCCCTTTTCCAGCATGGTCCTTGTCCATCCCGATCCCCAGGACCTTCTTGACCGTTCCAAAAAGCTCCTTGAAAAGGCGGCTTCCTCCGAGGACGCCCCTGAGTTGGAAAAAGAGTTTGCGAATTTGGCACGAAAGTATGGAGAGTTGGTCAGCGCTGCGTCATTGGCCTATGTGCGTCACTGTCAGGACGTGACGGACCGGGACCGGGCCATGGAATACGGGACGCTGAACAGTTCGCTATATCCCATTCAAACGGTGTTGCTGAAGACGGAAAAGCTTTTGATGGACCGATTCAGCTTTCACCGGGATCGAGGGGCGGCCTATGTCGAGATGCTGGACAGAGTCGCCGGACAGGATACGCCTCTCCTTCAGTCGCTCCATCGGCAGGAGGACGATCTATGCCGCCAATACGAGCAGCTGGATGCCACCTATCGACTGGACTTTCAGGGCAGGTCCTGGTCCATGGAGGAGCTGATGGCGGATGAGATCCTCTCCATGTCATCTTTTCTCGAGGCCCTGGAAGCCTTTGCCCGGGGCCGCAATCAGGCGGCGGGGAGCCTGTTTCTCCAGCTCATGGCCATACGCAACCAGATGGCGAAGGCCATGGGCTATCCCTCCTATGCCGATTGTCAGTATGCTTCCTACGGGCGGGACCGTATGCCGGCCGATTCTTTGAAGGCCGCCCAAATCGTCAAACAGGTCTTCGTTCCCTTGTATGCCCGATTGCGAGAACGGTGCGAGAACGAAATGAGATATCTCGGCGGAGCCAGCTTCTCTGAGGACAGCTTTCTCGCCGCCATGGAAGCGGATGCGGAGAAGGTCGTCCATGGCGGTAAAGAGGCGTGGCGGTATATGCTTGCCTACGGCCTATACGACAGTGCCCCCTCGAAAAAGAAGCTGCGCGGCAGCTTCACCACCTACTTTTCTGCCTATGGATGTCCCTTCATCCTGACCCAATGGCAGGGGGATGCTTCCTCCGTTTTCACCGTGATCCATGAATTCGGCCATTTTCTCAGCTATTACCTCAATCCTGAGGGCACCTATTATGGGGTTACGGATTTGGACCTTGCTGAGCTGGACGCCCAGGGATTCGAGCTCTTCATGACGGAGGAATATGACGCCATCTTCGGCCGATATGCTACCGCCGCCCGCCTTTGTTTTTTCATGAACGCCCTGTACGCCATCCTCTCCGGGTTCATGGAGGACGAGTTTCAGCAGAGCGCGTACGCCATGGAAGCGCCTACGGTGGAAAAGCTGAATCAACTGTACGGCAGATTATCCAAGGAATATGGGTTCGACAAGTTGTTTGGGTACGAGGGCATGGAATGGACCGACATCTCGCACACCTTCCGGTTTCCATTTTATTACGTGAGCTACGGGATCAGCATGTTGGGGGCCATGTCCATGGCGCGGCAAGGGAGGCGGATCTATCGACGGCTGCTGCACCGATCGGGAACGGAACCCTTTGCTAAGATCATAGGGGTAGATGTGCTTTCGGAGGAGTCCATCCGGGACTTGGCCATCTGGGTGGAGAACAAGGTCGATACCTGGCTGCAGGCGTGAGCCGGAAAGGGAGGGAAGGATGATGGTCCTACAGTATGGAAATGAATCGTATCAGGTCCGGTTGCTGCAGTACGGCCTCAAGCGTGCTGGGATGGATCCAGGGAATATCGACGGCATATTCGGGCGGCGGACCTTTCGGGCGGTGCAACAGTTTCAGCGGGCGATGGGATTAGCCGCGGATGGGATTGCGGGCAAACTCACCTGGGGCGCCTTGTATCCCTATATCGTAGGCTATACCCTGCATCGGATCGCGGCGGGCGATACCTTCTATGCTCTTGCCCAAAGGTTCGATACCAGCATCGAAGCCATTCGCATCGCGAACCCGACCCTGACGGCGGAAGCGCTGCCCATTGGCGCCGTCGTGACCGTGCCCCTTGATTTGCCCGTGGTCACCGGGGAATTGCCAGCATCCTCCCTGTTGGTCGGGATGCAGGTGAAGGGATTGGCCATGCGATATCCCTTCCTTGAATCATACGAGATCGGGCGCAGCGGCATGGGCCGCCGCATCCAGGCTGTTTCGTTGGGCAACGGGGAGAAACGGATCGGATACAACGCTTCTCACCATGCCAACGAATGGATCACGACCCTGGTTTTGCTGCGGTTCCTTGAGGAGTATGCGTCCGCCGCGGCAAGAGGGGGGACCGTTTGGGGCGTGTCGGCGAAGGAGCTTTTCTCCGGGACCGCGCTCCATATGGTGCCCCTGGTGAACCCGGACGGAGTGGACCTGGTCACAGGCACCCTCGATCCGGACGACAGCTATTACGCCCAGGCCAAGGCACTTTCAAGCTTCTATCCCGAGATACCCTTTCCCGACGGCTGGAAAAGCAATATCGCCGGGGTCGATCTGAACCTGCAGTATCCGGCCGAGTGGCAGACCGCCCGTGGGATCAAGTTCAGCCAGGGGTTCACCCGTCCCGGCCCCCGGGAGTATGTGGGGGATGCCCCCTTGATTGCGCCGGAAAGCCGGGCCATGGCCAAATGGACGCGGGAGCGGGATTTCTCTTTGACCATATCCTATCATACCCAGGGGAAGGTCATCTATTGGCAGTATGGGGATATCGTCGTTCCCGGCGCGCAACGGATCGGGACTGCGTTCAGCAAAGGCAGCGGATATCGGATGGAGGACGTTCCCTATGCCAGCAGCTTCGCCGGATACAAAGACTGGTTCATCCAGACCTGGCGCCGTCCCGGCTTCACCATCGAAGCGGGGATCGGGAAAAACCCGCTGCCCTTATCCCAGTTCGACGAGATATACAGGCACAATCTGCCCATCCTGGTCCAGGGGCTCACATTATCCCCATAAAGCCGTTGCAAAGTACTATGTCCGCGTGATATATTACTGTCCATGGAAAGGTCTAAAAAAACAACCTTCGTGGCTGGGGCGGCCATTCTGGCCTTTGCAGGGGTGCTCTGCAAGATCATCGGGGTGCTCATCCGCATCTGGGCCTATAACATCATCGGGGAAGCGGGCATGGTCTACTATGAGGTCGTGTTCCCGTTCTATTCCTGGCTACTTATTATTTCTTCCTCCGGCATCCCTACGGCCATCTCCCGCATGGTATCGGAACGGTTCAGCGTGGGCGATCACGCCGGCGCGAGACGGGTCTTCCGCCGCGCCTTGCTGCTGCTGGCCATCATCGGCGCGCTGACCACCGCCGTGCTCTATTTCGGCGCCGGTTTCTTCACCGACACCATCCTGGGAAAGGATGATACCTATATTCTCTCCTTCACCACGCTGGCACCGGCGCTGTTCTTCGTTTCCTGCATGTGCGCCTATCGAGGGTATCTTCAGGGGGCTCAGCACATGACCGGGACCGGCCTCTCCCAGCTGACGGAGCAGGTGGTCAAATGCATCGTGGGCCTGACCCTGGCCGCAAAATGGATCTCCCGTGGTCCGGAATACGGGGCGGCGGGACTTCTGCTAGGCATCACCATTTCGGAGCTGGTGGCCCTGCTGGTGGTCATGGGCTTTCGCTGGAAGAATCGACGATTGTACATGCCTCCGGGCGTCAGCCTCACTCCGGCCAGCGATCGGCCGGTGGTGCCGGAGCTTCTGCGCATCGCTATCCCCATCACCCTGGGCGCCTCCATCATTCCCATCACCAGCATGCTGGACGTGAAGATGATCTTCTCCTGCATGGGTCGATACATGTCTGAAGCTGCCGTGAACCAGCGGTACGTGGCCCTGTCTACCAACGTGCGCTCCCTGATCAATCTACCGGCGTCCCTGACCACGGCCCTTGCCATGTCCATCGTGCCAGCCATATCCGGCGCCAGGGCCAGGCGGGACGTTGCCGGCATGCACCATTTCGCCGGCTTGGGCCTCAAGCTCTCCATGGCCATCGGCATGCCCTGTGCGGCGGGCCTCTTTGTATTGGGCGGGCCCATCATCCGGATGCTGTTTCGCACCATCCAGCCGGATTCCTTGGCTATCGCCACGGCTATCATGCGAGTCGCTTCTTTGACCGTAATCTTCATCTCTCTGGTCCAGACCATGACCGGGGCCCTGCAGGGCATGGGCCGGCAGAGCTGGCCGGTATGGAGCCTTCTGGCAGGCGGCGCGCTGAAGGTGGCTTCCAACTACGTCTTTCTCTCCATGCCCGCCGTCAACATCCTGGGCGCTTCCATCTCCAACGTGGTCTGCTACGGGGTGGCCGGCATCATCGACACCGTCCTGGTCTTGAAGGTGACCGGGCTGAGGGTCCGCATCTGGGATATGTTTTTGAAACCGCTGGTCTGTTCATTGACCATGGGCGCGGCGGTGTATCTCGCTTACCGGGGGCTCAGCGCCCTCCATCCTGGGTCCATAGCCACCATTGCCTCCGTCCTTGTGGGGGTGGGAGCGTATCTGCTCATGGCCATAAAGACCCGGTTATTCACCTCGGAGGAGCTGGACAGCATCCCCGGCGGCGGAAAACTCAAACGCTTTTTGAAAAAGGACTGAATCTATGAAAAAAACTTTGACCATCGCGCCCCTCAGTACGCCGGACACGTTGACCATGTCCGTGTGGAAGGCTGTGGAAAAAGCGCCTGTTCTATATCTGCAAACGCGGGAGCACCCCTCCGCACGGCCGGTGCTGGAGGCGGGGCTTCCCTTCATGTCCATGGACGATCTCTATGCCCTGTCCGCGGACTATGAGGAATTGAACCGCGGCATCGCCGATCGGCTCACCTCGGGCGGGTCCGTCGTGTACGCAGTCATGGGCGGCGGCTGCTTCTCTCAGCTTCCCTGTATCCGCGCGGCTTGCGAAGAGAAGGGGTTCGAGCTGATCGTTCTGCCTGGCCTGCCCTATTATCAGGCGGCGTTCCCAGAGGCGGGCGTGGGGCAGGTGTACACCGCCAACGAACTGCCCGCCGTTTTCGATACGGCAAGCCCGGTGTATATCACCGAACTGGACAACCCGCTTTTGGCAGGAGAGGTGAAGCTGAAGCTCCAGCGGTTCTATCCCGACGACTATCCCGTGGAGCTGGCTGTCCAGCAGCCCGACGGCGACTATACGCGGCGAACGATTCCTCTCTATGACCTGGATCGGGAAAAGGGGTTCTTCGCCTCCACGGTGCTCTTCGTGCCGGCGCTGCCCTTTGAAAAGAAGCAGACCTATGGATATGAGGATCTTCTGACGGTGCTTCGCCGCCTTAGGGCCCCCGACGGCTGCCCCTGGGATCGGGAGCAGACCCACGCGAGCCTGAAGAAGGATATGCGTGAGGAATGCTACGAGCTCATGGACGCCATCGACGAGGATGACGACGAGCATATGGTGGAGGAATGCGGAGACCTTTTGATGAACGTGCTCTTTCATCCCATCATCGGGGAGGAGCAGGGTCGGTTCGACGATCGGGACGTGACCACCGAGATCGTGAAGAAGCTGATCTATCGCCATCCCCATGTCTTCGGCAATGTCCATGTCAACTCCAGCGCCGAGGTGCTGAAAAACTGGGACGCTTTGAAGCAGAAGGAGAAGGGGCAGCAAACGGTGACTGCCATCTTGCGCAGCGTGCCCAGGAGCTTTCCGGCCATGCTTCGCTGTGAAAAGGTGCAAAAGAAGGCGCGGAAGGTGGGGTTCGACTTTCACTCGGCATCGGACGCCTTCTATAAGATCGAGGAGGAGACCGGCGAGCTCAAAACGGCCATGGAAACCGGCGTCGACATCGAAAAGGAGATGGGAGATCTCTTCTTCGCGGCTATGAACGTATGCCGTTTACTGGGTCTTGATGGGGAGGAGACGCTGCATAAGGCCACGGACAAGTTTATCCGCCGATTCGAGCAGATGGAAAAAAACATAGACGCGGCGGGAAAAAAACTGGATGGAATGACCCTGGCGGAAATGGACGAGTATTGGGAAAAGGCAAAAGTAACGGAATTCCTATAATTTTTATCAAATTAGGGCTTGATTTTACCTGCCATCGCTGTTAAAATAGGACCCGTTCGAAAAAATGAATGGGAGGAAATTTCATGAACAAGGCTGAACTTATCGCTGTCGTAGCAGAAAAAACCGCCGTTTCCCGCAAGGACGTGGACAAGGTCGTCAACGGTGTTCTCGATACCATTATGGAAACTTTGAAGAATGGTGAGAAGGTCTCTTTGGTCGGCTTCGGCGCCTTTGAGGCGAAGGATCGTCCCGCGCGCAAGGGCCATAACCCCATGACCGGTGAAGTGATCAGCATCAATGCTTCCAAGGCCCCCTCTTTCAAGGCCGGCAAGTCCCTCAAGGAGATCCTGAACTAAAGCGGATACAGCTGCATCTTTGACCCCGTTGCCATGAAGGCGATGGGGTCTTGTTTGTTCGAAAAGAATTTGGGGAGGGTGTCTGTTTCACCCTTTTCTTATTCCCCGGGATATGGTATACTTGCTCCGAAAACGATCCAATGGGGAAAGAGCAATGAGCATCAGCATTTTTGACATCATCGGCCCGCGTATGATCGGCCCTTCCAGCTCCCATACGGCGGGCGCGGTCCGCATCGGTCAGGTGGCCAACCGTTTGGTCAACGGACGTGTCCAGGCCGCCCGGGTGACTCTGTACGGCTCCTTTGCGGAGACGGGGCGGGGCCATGGCACGGATACCGCCATCGTGGCAGGCATATTGGGGGTGAATCCCGACCAGGGCACCATCCGCTATGCCAAGCTCCTCGCCAAGGAGGCGGACGTGGACATCCCGGTCCTGTTCAGCGACGAGGAGCCGGAGCATCCCAACACCGCCCGGGTCTATGTGCGGGGGGAGGATGGGAAGGAATACACCTATATCGGCATTTCCATCGGCGGCGGGCGGATCCGTGTGACCTCCATCAACGGCATGGAGGTGAGCTTTTCGGGGGAATATCCCACGCTCATCGCTTTCCACCAGGATGCGCCGGGCATAATCTCCAAGGTGACGTCCATTCTGGCTCTGGAAAAGATCAACGTGGCCTTCATGAAGGTCTTTCGCTCCGAACGGCGGCAGGGGGCCTGCATGGTCATCGAGACGGACACGCCGGTGGATGAGGCCACCCGCAGACGGATCGTGAACAATGTGGACGGGATCACGGAGGCTTGCACCTTATGATGGGATATACTTTTTCAAATGGGGCCGAGCTTTTGGCCATCTGTCGCGAGGAGATGATCTCCATCAGTGAGGTCGCCGTCCGAGCGGAGTTAGAGCGTGAGGAGATGGACCGCGAGGGGATCCTGCACGAGATGCAGATGAATCTGGAGGTCATGCGGGAAAGCATTCGCGAGGGGCTGGAGGAGCAGCAGGTATCCATCACCGGCCTCATGGGCGAGGACGCCGACAAGCTCATGGCTTTTTCCGATAACACGGTCATGGGCCGGGAGATGGCCGGCATCGTGGCTTCCGCCATGGCGGTGACGGAGGTGAACGCCTCCATGGGCCGGATCGTGGCCGCCCCCACCGCCGGGGCCAGCGGCATCTTGCCCGCCGTCCTCATCCGGTATGGGGATACCCACGATTTGAGCGAAGAGGAGCTCCTCGCCGGATTATTCAATGCCGGCGCTATTGGCATGATTATCGCCAGGAACGCCAGCATTGCCGGGGCCTCCGGCGGCTGTCAGGCGGAGACGGGCTCCGCGGCGGCCATGGCGGCCAGCGCCCTCACCGAGCTAAGAGGCGGCACCCCCGAAATGTGTCTCCACGCGGCGGCCATCGCGCTGAAAAACGTGATGGGCCTTGTGTGCGACCCGGTGGCCGGGCTGGTGGAATGTCCCTGCATCAAGCGCAACGCCATCGGCGCAGCCAATGCCGTTCTCTGCAGCGACATGGCCATGGCTGGAATTGAAAGCATCATCCCTTTCGATGAGGTGGTGATCGCCATGCGTAACGTGGGCCGAATGATGCATCCTGATCTTCGGGAGACCGCCCGGGGCGGCATTGCCGCCACACCCACCGCCCAGAGGATCGCGGAAAAGATCCGACATTTTGAATGATACTGAAGGGAACGTAAGGAGGATAACCATGTATCGCATCGTAAAAAAAGAACCTTTGAATCCTTCTGTGACCCGTATGAGTATTGAAGCGCCGCTGGTGGCCCAAAAGGTCCAGCCGGGCCAATTCATCATCCTGCGGGTGGAAGAAAACGGAGAGCGCATCCCGCTGACCGTTGCCGGATATGACCGAAAAGCAGGTACCGTGGATATCATCTTCCAGATCGTCGGCGCCACCACGGAGAAGCTGAACCATAAACAGCAGGAGGAGTCCATCCCTGATTTCGTCGGTCCCCTGGGCAAGCCCACCGAGACGGAGGGGCTCAAACGTGTGGCGGTCATCGGTGGCGGCGTGGGCTGCGCCATCGCGTTCCCGGTGGCAAAAAAGCTCTTCGAGCAAGGCTGTGAGGTGGACGCGATCACGGGATTCCGCAGCAAGGATCTGGTTATCTTGGAGGACGAGTTCAGGGCCTACAGCACCAACTTCGTCCCCGTCAGCGACGACGGCTCCTGGGGCGAGAAGGGGCTGGTCACCGACGCCCTGAAAAAACTGATCGACAGCGGGCGGACCTACGATCAGGTCATTGCCATCGGGCCCCTCATCATGATGAAATTCGTTTGCCGTCTCACCAAGGCCTACGGCATCAAAACCGTGGTATCCATGAACCCTATCATGATCGACGGCACGGGCATGTGCGGCTGCTGCCGGTTGACTGTGGACGGAAAGATGAAATTCGCCTGTGTAGACGGGCCAGATTTCGACGGGCACCAGGTAGATTTTGACGAGGCCATGGCCCGCTGTGCCGCATACAAGCCCTTTGAACAGAAAGCCCGGGAAGCGGCCTGCAATCTGTTTTCCATGGAGGTGAAGTAAGATGCCCAATATGAGGAATACAAAGAATCCTATGCCCACTCAGGAGCCTCTGGTGCGGGCACGCAACTTCAACGAAGTGGCCCTGGGGTATTCGGAGGCTATGGCGCTGGACGAAGCCCAGCGGTGTCTCAACTGCAAGAATTCCCCCTGCGTGCAGGGATGTCCGGTGAACATCCATATCCCCAATTTTATCACCAGGATCCGTGAGGGCGACTTCGAGGGCGCCTACCAGATCATCTCCGCGGACAGCGCTCTGCCGGCCGTCTGCGGCCGCGTCTGCCCCCAGGAAAGCCAGTGCGAAAAGTACTGTGTCCGGGGCATCAAGGGGGAACCTGTGGGTATCGGACGGCTGGAACGGTTCGTTGCTGACTATCATAACGCTCATACCGATGGTCAAACCTTCGTGCCCCAGAAGAACGGGCATAAGGTTGCTGTCGTAGGCTCCGGTCCGGCGGGGCTGACATGCGCGGGGGATTTGGCGCGCAAGGGCTATGACGTCACCGTGTTCGAGGCTTTGCACGTGGCCGGCGGGGTGCTGAGCTACGGCATCCCCGAGTTCCGTCTGCCCAAGGCCATCGTGAAGGGAGAGATTCAGGGCCTCGAGAGGATGGGCGTGAAATTCCTCACCAACATGGTCATCGGCCGGGTGCTTTCCATCCAGGAGCTGATGGAGGAGGAGGGCTTCGAGGCGGTGTTCATCGGCTCTGGGGCGGGGCTGCCCAAATTCATGAACATCCCCGGGGAAAACCTGAAGGGCGTCTATTCCGCCAACGAGTTCTTGACCCGAGTCAATCTTATGAAGGCCTATGAGCCAAACGCCAATACGCCCATCCAGCATGCCCAGCATGTTACCGTGGTGGGCGGCGGCAACGTGGCCATGGACGCGGCCCGGTGCGCCCTGCGACTGGGGGCGGCATCCGTCACCATTGTCTATCGCCGCTCCCTGGAGGAGCTTCCCGCCCGGAAGGAGGAGGTGGAGCACGCCATGGAGGAGGGCATCATCTTCAAGCTCCTGAACAACCCCGTGGAGTTGATCGGCGACGACGATCGCAACGTGGTGAAGATGCGCTGCATCCGGATGGAGCTGGGCGAACCGGACGCCTCCGGTCGTCGTCGGCCCATTGAGGTGCCCGGCAGCGAATTCGAGCTGGAGACGGATTGCGTCATCATGGCCCTGGGCACCAGCCCCAATCCCCTCATCAAGTCCACCACCGAGGGCCTGGACACCCAAAAGTGGGGCGGCATCATCACCGACGAGGATGGCCTCACCACCTGCCAGGGGGTCTACGCCGGCGGCGACGCAGTCACTGGCGCTGCCACGGTCATACTGGCAATGGGGGCGGGGAAGAAGGCTGCTGCGGCTATGGACCGCTATCTTCAGAGCAGGGGATAATCAACGAGAAAAATATATTTTTCTTGACAATGCCTATGGGTTAGAGTATTCTATACTCTGTTTTTTGCCAACAGAAAAGGAGAAAAAGCTATGGCCGGAACGATTTCAAGGGGTGTTCGTGCCCCAATCATTCGTCAGGGAGACGATATCGTCTCCATCGTTGTGGACTCCGTGCTGCAGACAGCCCAGGAGGAGCACTTCACCATCCATAATCGGGATGTGGTGGCGGTGACCGAGGCTGTGGTGGCTCGGGCTGACGGCAACTATTGCACAACGGATCACATTGCCCGGGATGTGCAGCGGAAGCTGGGCGATACCGTGGGCGTGGTCTTTCCCATTCTAAGCCGCAATCGGTTCGCCATCTGCCTTAGGGGCATCGCTCGCGGCGCAAAAAAGGTGATTGTGCTGCTTTCCTACCCGGCGGACGAGGAGGGGAACCATCTGGTGGACGAGGACGCTCTGCTGGATTCCGGCTTGAATCCCTATTCGGACGTTCTGTCCGAGGAGGAATTCATCCGTCTCTTCGGAGAGCCCAAGCACACCTTCACCGGGGTCAACTACGTGGATTACTATCGCAGCCTCATCGAGGAGGAGGGGGCGGAGGCCCAGATACTTTTCGCCAACGATCCTACGGCCATCCTGGCCTATACGGACACGGTCCTGTGCGCCAACATCCACGAGCGGGAGCGGACGAAGAAGCGGCTTTTGAAGGCCGGCGTGAAGAAGGCGTTGACCCTGTGCGACATCATGAACGAGTCCATCGACGGCAGCGGCTTTCAGCCAGAGTTTGGGCTCCTGGGCTCCAACAAGGCCACGGAAAACACCATCAAGCTCTTCCCGAAGAACGCCCAGGAGGTGGCCGAGGCCATCCAGGCGGAGTTCATCGCCCGGACCGGCGTCCATGTGGAAGCCATGGTCTATGGCGACGGCGCCTTCAAGGATCCGGTGGGCAAGATTTGGGAGCTGGCCGACCCGGTGGTTTCGCCCGGCTTCACGGCGGGGCTCAACGGCCTGCCCAACGAGCTCAAGCTCAAGTATCTGGCGGACAACGATTTCAAGGATCTGAGCGGCGCGGACCTTCGCCAGGCGATCCAGCAGCGGATCCGGGAGAAGAACGCCAGCTTGAAGGGACAGATGGTCTCCCAGGGCACCACCCCCCGGCGGCTCACGGACCTTATCGGCTCCCTGTGCGACCTCACCAGCGGCAGCGGCGACAAGGGAACGCCCATCGTCTTGGTGCAGAACTACTTCAATAACTACGCCGACGCGTAAGCTATCCAAAAAAGCGCCCGCTTCGAGCGGGCTTTTTTATACGCTCACCATATTGAAATTTATAACCTGTTCGGCTATTATTATGGTAAATATGGTCGGAGATGAAAGCTATGGACGAAAAAGAAAAGCTGGCGTATATTCTGAAGCAATTCCGCATCGATGGCGAGATCCTGGTCTATCGCTGGATCCCGTCTGGGCATATCAACACAGCATATTATGTCGCTCTGTACAACGGGAAAGAGATGTATCAATTTCTTGTCCAACGCGTAAATACGTATGTTTTTCGGGATCCGGTGGGCATGATGCGCAACATAGAGCTGTTGACGGAGCATGTGCGGAAGGCAGAACCGAAGATGGAGAAGCGGCGGCGTCTTCATTTTCGGCACACACAGGATCGCCGCAACTATATCGTGCTGCAGGACGGGGTGGCTATGGGGCCGGACGAACCCTTCGATCCCCTGGATGAGCGATATGAGTTTTGGCGCGTGTACAACTTTATCGAGTACAGCAAGAGCTTTGAGACCTCGGAGGGGAATCCGGAGGTGCTGCGTATGAGCGGGAAGGCCTTCGGCAAGTTTCTTCGTCAGCTCTCCGACTTCGACGCATCCCAGCTTATCGAGAGCATCCCTCATTTCCACGATACAGCCTACCGCCTTAAGGCCTTCTTTGAGGCGGTGGCTGCCGATCCATGCGGCCGGGCCTCCGCCTGTCAAAAGGAGATACAGGCCATACGGGATAATGCAGACTTCGGCTGTACCCTCTGCCGCCAGATCGAAAGGGGAGAGCTGCCCATCCGCGTGACGCACAACGACACGAAGACCAACAACATCCTGTTCGATATGGACACCCTTGATCCGCTGGTAATCATCGATCTGGACACTTGCATGCCGGGGCTCGCCTGCTACGATTTTGGGGATACGATCCGTTTTGCGGCCTGCACGGCGGAGGAGGATCAGCCCGAGGGTATGGGCCTCGACCTTGAACTGATGAAAGCGTACACGGAAGGGTATCTCAGCGAGGCGAGAAGCATACTGACGGAAAACGAGTTGGAAAGCCTCGCTACCGGCGCGGCTGTCATCACGCTGGAGCTTGCCAGCCGCTTCCTGCTGGATTACCTGGTGGGGGATAAGTATTTTCGGATCGATTATGAGGATCAAAATCTGAAAAGAGCCCAGGCGCAGCTGAAGCTGTTTCAGGATATGATGCTTCATATGGACGATATGAAGCAGATAATTCGATCGATCGCATCGAAGCATTAACCATTCCTACGAAAAGGCGGTCAACATGAATTACGAAGAAACCATAGCTTATATCCACAATGCATATTGGAAGGGCACCAAGGACGGGCTCTCCCGGACGCGGGAGCTGCTCTCCTTGTTAGGCGACCCGCAGGATGAATTGAAGTTCATCCACGTGGCGGGAACCAACGGCAAGGGCTCCACCTGCGCCATGCTGGCCGCCATCCTGCAGGCAGCAGGGTACAAAACGGGGTTGTACACGTCGCCCTTTGTGAACCGATTCAACGAACGCATCGCTCTGAACGGAATGCCCATTTCGGATGACGATCTGGTGGATATCTTTGAGCGTATCCGCCCCATTGTGGATGCCATGGAGAATCCGCCCTCCGAGTTTGAGCTGATCACCTGCGCCGCCATGCTCTACTATAAGGAGCAAAAATGCGACGTGGTGGTGCTGGAGGTGGGCATGGGCGGAGAATTCGACTCCACCAACGTGATCAAAACTCCGCTGCTCACCGTGATCACCGCCATGGGCTTCGACCATATGAAGTACCTGGGCAACACCATGACCGAGATCGCCTCCGCCAAAGCAGGCATCATCAAGCCCAACGGCACCACGCTGATCTACGGACAGAACCCCGAGGCTGACAAGGTGTTTGAGGATACCTGTCGGGCAAGGCATTCAAAGCTGATCGTGACGGACCATAGCCGGATCGTGGACCATGCGCACACGTTACAGGGCCACGATCTGTCCTTCGGTCCCTATGAGCATATCCATCTGCCGCTGATCGGCAGCCACCAGGTCAAGAACGCCGCCGTGGTGCTGACGGCAGTGGAGGAGCTGAAGAAAGCGGGCTTGTCCATCCCCGACGGGGCGGTCTACGAGGGCATGGCCTCGGTCCGCTGGCCGGCCCGCATGGAGCTGCTGTCGGAAAAACCGGTATTCCTGCTGGACGGCGGGCACAACCCTCACGGATTCCGCGCCGCCGCCGAGACGCTGAGGGAGCTGTTTCCTGAGCGGAAGGTGACCGTGATGATGGGGGTCATGGCGGATAAGGATCACGGGGATATGATCCGGCAGCTGCTGCCCCTGGCCAAGCGCTTTTTCACCGTTCAGCCCGATTCGCCCCGAGCCATGACCGCCATGGATTTGGCGGAGGAGATTCGCTCCCTGGGTGGGGAGGCTATACCGACGGGATCGGTGAAGGATGGGATCGATCGCATGCTGCATGACGCCGGGCCCGAGGACGTGCTTCTGGCCATCGGGTCCCTGTATATGGCCGGGGATGTTCGCAGCGCCATGGGAAAATACGCGCAAAAAATGGACATTCGGCTGGTAGCCCTGGACATCGACGATACGCTGGTGGACCGTTCCTCCATCGTGCCAGAGCGTTCCTTGAAGGTCTTGCGCCAGGCCCAAGCTCAGGGCGTGGAGATCGTTTTAGCTACCGGCCGGGGATATTTGGGCACGGAATCCATCCGCAAACAGCTGGGAGATGGGTTTCATTACATCATCTGCTTCGGCGGCGCCCTGGTGGCGGACTATGATACGGGCAAGTCCTGCATCCATCGGTTTTTGTCGGAAGAGGACGTGGCCATCTGCGTCCGCATCGCCAACGAGCTGGGGCTGCATGTGCAGATTTATCAGGGAGACGAGGTGATCTTCCAGCGCATGACGCCCTTTGCCAAGGAATACTGCGCCTATCAAAAGCTTCCCTGGCGTGTGGATGAGGACATGCTCCATCATGACTTGAGCAACGTGCCCAAGGTGCTGATCTATGCGCCCCCGGAGGAGGAGGAGATGTACAAAAAACAGGTGGCGGACCGCCTGCCCAAGCATCTCCATGCCCTGGGTTCCAAGCCCGGGTTCATCGAGATCGGCGACGTCAGCGTGACGAAAGGCTCGGCTTTAAAGGCTCTGTCGGAGGCGCTGGGATTGAAGCGAGAGCAGACCGCGGCCATCGGAGACAACACCCTGGACCAGGACATGATCGAATGGGCCGGTGTGGGTTGCTGCGTTCAAAATGGAAAGCCCTCCGTCCAGGCCGTGGCCGACAGGATCATCCCGGCGCAGGCAGAGGAGGGTGTTGCCTGGTTTTTGGAGAACCAGGTGCTGAAGGATCAGGATTGAACGGTGACTTCGTCGGAGAATTCCGGCGTATAGGCGAAGGTGGCTGACTGGGCCTTCTGGATGAAGACCCGAGTGAAGCCAAGATCCAGACAAGCCCGGATCGCGTTTTCATATTCCCGCTTCGTCAGCCGCCGATCGAGGGGCGGCTGGGCGTCCGGCTGGGGCGTGTATTGATGCATCAGGGATAGATAGGTCTCCGTCCCGAAATGGGTCGCGATGGCGGAGAGGATGTCTCGGGTATCGTACACACAAGCAGGCAGTACAAGGTGTCGGATCAGGACACCTTGTTTTGCTTTTCCCGTTTCATCCAAAAGAAGCTGCCCGCTGTGCTCCAGCATGCGGCCGATGGAAGCAAGGGCGATCTCATAGTATCGGGGTGCCTTGGAAAACCGGTCTGCCAATCGTTGATCGTGATATTTGAAGTCTGGGAGCCAGATATCCACATATTTTGACAACTTATCCACGGTATCCACAGACAAGTATCCGTTGGTGTTGTAGACGATGGGAAGGGTAAGCCCCTTGCATTTTGCAATGTCGATAGACTTTGTGATCCCCTCCACATGGGGCGTGGGGGTGACGAGATTGATGTTTTCTGCGCCGATCTTCTCCAAGTCAAGCATAGCTTGTGCCAGTTCATCCGGCGTAAAGATCTGACCTATGGATCCAGATTGCAGGACCTTGTTTTGACAGAACACACATCTAAGGTTGCATCCGGAAAAAAAGATGCCGCCGGAGCCACCCGTGCCGCAGATGCAGGGCTCCTCATAGCGATGGAGCCCGATGCGGGCGATGCGTATGGCGTCCGTGCAGCCGCAGAACCCTTTTTGTTCACGCCGATCCACAGCGCATCGCCTGGGACACAGGCCACAGCTCATGAAGGCCTCCGTCCGCAGACAAAATTTCTTTCCCAATAATCCTGATGCAGGCTGCTCTTGGCCACCTTTCCCTTGGAGGAGGAGGCGTGGATCATCGTACCGTTGCTGATACAGATGCCGGTATGCTTCACACTGTTGCTGGAATCGCTCTTGAAGAAGACCAGATCGCCGGCCTTCAGATCCTTCATGGAGGTGATCAGCGTCCAGCTTTTGGTTTGAGAGAATCCGCTGGCGTTGCGTCGGCTGACGTTGTGGCCGCTTTGCTTGAGACAGTAATACACGAGGCCGGAGCAATCGAAGGAGTCCGGGCCTTCCGCGCTCCATTCATAGGGCTTGCCCAGCTGATCCTGGGCCGCGGCGACCAGGCTCGAATAGGTCTTTTTGCCAGAGGAAGCCTTCTTTTCTGTGGGCTTAGGCGTAGCCTTGACGGTGGCTTTGCTCGTGGGTTTAGTTCCGTTCTTTGATGTGGCCTTTGCTGTTACTTTCGAGGTGGCCTTTGCTGTCGCTTTCGGGGTGGCCTTGGCTGTCGCTTTCTGGGTCGCTTTTCCCGCATTTTTGGAGGTCGCCTTGGCCGTCTGGTTGGACGCCGGCCGCTGCGTAGGCTTGGGGGAAGGCGTGTCCGTGGGTAAAGCGGGCAAAGGCTGCGCGTCATCCGAATAGAGGATGACCCAGGCGTCGTAGTCCAGCTCTCCGCTGACGGTGAGCCCGTTGACGGCCTGGAAGCGCATCACGGCCTGCTCCGTATTGGGGCCGAAATAGCCGTTAATACGGTCCGTATAGTATCCGAGTTCATAGAGCCTCTGCTGAAGCCGCAGCACGTCGGTGCCCGTGTCCGATCGTTTGATGCGATAGGTCTGGGCGTGATCCGCGTATAGAGAGGTCTGAGTGGCGCTGTCGGCGATGCCGGTCTGGGGCATCTCGCAGGCCCGCTGGAAGAGGACCACGGCGCTGGCGATGGACTCGTTGTATATGGAGTCGGGCATGTCGGAATCCAGGTACCCAAGATCCGTCAACCGCTGCTGCAGGTTGATGACGGATGCGTTATCGTCGCCCAGCCGAAGCGTCGTATAGACGGATAGGACCACCACATCGGAGGGTGGCGTCGTCGGTCCGTTGGAAGGGGCGAGGGTGGGGGCAGGCGTGGGCGTAAAGGTAGGCAGAGGGGTAGGCGTAGGCGGAAGGGTGGTGGGGTCTCCGGAGGAAAGAGGTTTGGAGATATCGGCAACGGAATTGATGGTGAACACGTCTCGGGCGATCAAAGGAACGTAAATCAAGGCGATCAACGCGCCGATGACGATGATGCCGATCAGAATACGAGGCAGGATATGTATATAAGGCAGTTTACGGTGTTTCATGCATCATTTCCTCAGCATCAGTATACAGGAGATGACCTTTTTCGTCATGTCCAAAGTTTGAATTTTTTGCAAAAGGTTCCCAATATCCATATTGTGTGCTATACTGCATTTGTAAAAGTATGGCGATCGTGAATGTTGTACAGGTACGGAAGGAGTTCTCCGAACGGGTTCTTTTTTCCGACATATCCTTTGAGATCGGGCCGAGGGATCATATCGGTCTTATTGGCGTAAACGGATGCGGAAAGTCCACCCTGGTCCACATGATCCAGGGGCTCGTTTCGCCGGACGCCGGATATATCTCTATCGACCCAAGGTGTACCGTGGCCTCCGTGGAGCAGTTGCCTCAGCTTTCTCCGGACGTGACGCTGTATGATTTCGTACTGGAAGCCCATGCGGAGCTTCTTAGCTGGGAAAGGGAGCTGGAAACCATCGTCGCCCGCTTGGAAACGGCGGACGGTCAGGAACGGCAGCGGCTCATCGAGCGTCAGGATCGGTGCATGGAACGGTTCCAACGGGAGGGAGGGCTCACCTTCCGCAACATGACCCGGTCGGCTCTGCTGGGCCTGGGCTTCACCGAGAAGGAGCTCATAAAGCCCATCGTCCAGTTCAGCGGCGGTCAGGTGGCGAAGGCCATGCTGGCCAGGGCCATCCTGCGCAAGGCGGATCTGCTTCTGTTGGACGAGCCCACCAACAACCTGGACGTGGCGGCGGTCTGTTATCTGCAGGAGTTTTTGATCGGCTATAAGGGGGCCTATGTGCTGGTCTCCCACGATCGTGCCTTTTTGGATGCCTCCGTGGATCGGGTGCTGGAGCTGGAAAACGGCCACCTGATCGCCACCCGGGGCAACTACACCCGCCATGTGGAGCTGAAGATGGACGAGCGACAGATCGCCGCCCGCCGGTATCAGCAGACCATGAAGGAGATACGCCGCATCGAGGGCATCATTGCCCAGCAGCGACGCTGGAACCAGGCCAGGAACTATGTGACCATCGCCTCCAAGGAGAAGCAGATCGAACGGCTCAAGGAGGGGTTGGTTCCGCCGGAAAAGGACCCGTCGGCCATCCATTTTCATTTCAGGGGCGCGGAGCCTTCCGGCAACGAGATCATCGATGTGCGGGATCTGGGCGTGTCCTATGGGGATAAAAAGGTCTTCGAGCATGGGAATCTGCTCATCTGGAAGGGACAGACCGTCTGTCTCGTGGGGGCCAACGGCTGCGGCAAGTCCACTTTTTTGAAGGTGCTGACGGGGGAGCTCATGCCCTCGGAAGGCCATTTCCGCCTGGGAGCAGGGGTGCGGCTTGGGTACTTCCAGCAGGGCACTGACGATTTCGATCCCCAAAACACCATCCTGGGCGAGATGCAGGACGCCTTTCCCCATGCCACGGAAGGGGAGCTGCGGAACTATCTGGGGGCGTTCCTGTTTAGAGGGAACGACATCTATAAAAAGATATCCGCCCTTTCCGGCGGGGAGCGGGCCAGGATCAAGCTTTTGCAGCTTGTGTTGGGCGGGGCCAACGTGTTGCTGCTGGACGAGCCCACCAACCATTTCGACATCGCCAGCTGTGAAGTGCTGGAACGTGCCCTGGAATCCTTCGGCGGAACGGTGCTCATCGTGACCCACGATCGGTATCTGGTGGAGCGCATCGCGGATCGGGTGGTGCTGCTGGAGTCCACGGGCTTCGTGGAACCGGAGGAGGACGGATCGGAGATATTTGAGCGGCTGCGGATGAACCGGGTCCAACGGCCGGAGAAGCAGCGCTCGGTGAATCAGGACAATTACTATCAGCGGCAAAAGGAGTTCAAAGCTGCCCTGGCCGCCGCCAAGCAGGATATCCAGAAGGCGGAGCGGGCCATAGAGGAAAACGAAAGGGCTCAATCCTTGGCGGCAAGCGACATCGCCGACGCAGAGCGTCGCGGCGCTTTTGAGGACATGCAGCGGCTTTGTGTACGCCTCGGGGAACTGCAGGACGAGGAAAGTCGCCTGTTTGAGGCGCTGGAACGAGCCGAAAACGAAAGAGCACGGTTGGAAAAGGAGGGAGAGGCATGAATTGGGGCGGATTCCCCATTGGATTCAGGTTCCCTGTGCAGGATTTTTCCCCGGAGACCAAGAAGTGGTGCTGGGCCTGCGTACTGCCCGCCCTGGTATATGCGGATCTAACAGATTGCACGCTACAGGAAGCTGAGTCGGCGGAACTGTTTGATCCTGATCAGCTCGTCTATATCGCCGTTATCAGCCCCAAGAAGATCCCCGTCAACCGGAAGAACGGCCTCCTATGGCGTCAGGACGGGCGGCTCATGAGCGAGGTCACCCTGTATGAGCCAGCTGTCCAGGAAAACTATTTGGAGCTGTACACGAAGCCCAAGGTCCTGGCGGATATCACAGAGGACAGGACCGTCGTTCCCAGGGAAGGGGGCGAAGGCCTCTTCCTGAGCCGCATCGAAAGCAAGCCCAAAGCGCCCTTCCACCACAGGGCTCTGATCCTGCCTAAGGGGGAGCTGCCCTATCCGGAACGGGAGACCTTGTGCCGCAAAGCCATGGAACAGCTCTATGCAAACGACGACGGGCTGTATCTTACCATGCTGCCCCTTTCCCCAGGCGGCCAGGGCGCGGTCTATACGGCGGTCGCCTTCCAGCACGGGCGTATCTTTTCCGAAATGATCCCGGACGCAGCCGGGGAGAAGCATCGCTGCTTTTTCGGCGTACTTCCAGGGCGGCGGCTCCTCATCGACGGGTTTTCCTTGCCTGATATAAACGCGCCTCTATGTGAAGACTATGGCCTCGGCAAGGCCATACACCTTTCGAAGGAACGGGGATTCACAGATATCCATCTTTGTGCCAAGGGGATGGACGTGCCTCCCTGCGGTACGGACAAAACAGAGGACATCGAGGAGCTGTACGCTCTTTCTAAGCACCTGCCCCTGTATGACAGGGTGATCTTGACCGAATACGGTTCGGACGGACAGATCAAAACGGAGACCATAGAAATCGACAGGAGGGATCCAGCATGCGTATCGTCGATATTATCGAAAAGAAGCGGGACGGCGAGGAGCTGAACCGGGAGCAGATCGAAACGCTCATCCTGGGCTATGTGAAGGGCCAGGTGCCTGACTACCAGGTGGCCGCCTTTTTGATGGCCGTGGTGTTCCGGGGCATGACCGATCGGGAGACCGCCATCCTCACCGACGTGATGATGCACAGCGGGGACACCGTGGATTTATCTTCATTGCCGGGGATAAAGGTGGATAAACACTCCACCGGCGGCGTGGGCGATACCACGACTCTGATCGTGGCGCCTCTGGTGGCTGCCTGCGGCGGCACGGTGGCCAAGATGTCTGGCCGGGGCCTTGGTCATACCGGCGGGACGCTGGATAAGCTGGAATCCATCCCCGGGGTGAACATTGAGCAGCCCTTGGATCGATTCATGGACATCGTGCGCAGGATCAATCTCGCGGTCATCGGCCAATCGGGGAACCTGGTCCCTGCCGATAAGAAACTTTACGCCATGCGGGATGTGACGGCCACCATCGGCAGCACGCCCCTCATCGCTTCCAGCATCATGAGCAAGAAACTGGCCGCCGGTGCGGATGCCATCGTGCTGGACGTAAAGGTGGGCTCCGGCGCCTTCATGCATACGGTGGAGGACGCAAAGAAGCTTGCCTCCTTGATGGTCCGCATCGGAGACCACTTGGGACGGCGTTGTGAGGCCATCATTACGGATATGAACCAGCCTCTTGGCCTTGCCGTGGGCAATGCCCTGGAGGTCCAGGAAGCGGTAAACGTGCTCTCTGGCCTGGTACCGGAGGAGGAGCCGTTGGTCCAGGTGAGCTTGCTCCTGGGCGCCCATATGCTCCTGCTTTGCAACCTTGTTTCCACTGAGGAGGAAGGGAAGGAAAAACTCCTGCAAGCCCTTCGCAGCGGCGCGGGCTTGGAGAAGCTTCGCCAAATGATCGCTGCCCTGGGCGGCGATCCCGCCTATATCGACGCGGAACGGATCAAAGAGTTGTGTCGGGTACGTCGCCTGGTAGAGGTCTATCCGCTGCAGGATGGCTTCCTTGCCGGGCTGGAGGCGGAGAAGATCGGCATCGCCTCCCAGATGCTGGGGGCGGGCCGCGCCAAAAAGGAGGATACCATCGACCCCGCCGTGGGCCTCATCATGCATAGGCGGGTGGGGGATCGGCTGTCCATTGGCGAGCCCTTCTGTACCCTGTACGTGAATGATGAAACTCATCTTGAAGAGGCCGTCGCCCTGCTCCACGAGAGCATGACCATCTCTTCGGAAAAGCCGGCACCGGCGCCCCTTGTGTATGCCATTGTAAAGGAGTGAGCATGGAGCATCCCTTCATCGTCATCGACGGAAACAGCTTGATGTATCGGGCCTTCTTCGCCCTGCAGACGCCCATGTCCAGCCGAGACGGCACGCCCACCGGCGCCCTCCACGGCTTTTTGGGCATGCTTCTCAAGCTGGTGGATCGGGAACCCAGCCATATGGCCGTGGCCTTCGATGTACACGGGCCCACCTTCCGCCATCTCAAATATGACGAATACAAGGCCGGTCGTCGGCCAACGCCGGACGATCTTCGGACTCAGATGCCCATTTTGAAGGACATTTTGCGGGAGATGGGGATCGCTGTGGTGGAGTGTCCCTCCTATGAGGCGGACGATATCCTGGGCACCCTGTCCCGCCGGGCCGAGCGGGCTGGATTAAACGCGCTGCTGGTGACCGGGGATCGGGACGCCCTGCAGCTCACCACGGACCATACCCATGTGCTGCTCACGAAAAAGGGCATCACGGACACGGTGGAATATGACCCCGACACCTTGAAGGAAGCTTATGGGCTCACACCGGACCATATGAAGGACCTGAAGGCTCTCATGGGAGATTCCTCCGACAACATCCCGGGCGTGCCTGGGGTGGGGGAGAAGACGGCTCTGAAGCTGCTGGAAAGCTACGGGGATCTAAACGGGGTGTATGCTCATCAGGACGAGATCAAGGGGAAGCTTGGGGAACGGGTGCGGGAGAACGAAGCCTCCGCCCGCCTAAGCTACTGGTTGGGCACCATTGAGACCGCTGCCCCGGTGGAGATCTCCCTGCAGGATTGCCTGTTCTCCAAGGAAAACCTGTCCGGGGCTCGGGATACCCTGGAGCGGCTGGGACTACGGAGCATCCTGTCCCGCCTGCCGGAGAGCGAGGAGAAGAAGCCGGAGACGAAAACTGTGCCATGCGAGGTCGTGGAGCTGACGACCCTAAAACAGGTCAAAGAGATCGCTCTCGCTCATGGACGGGCAAGCACCCTCGCTTTGATCATTTCCCCGGGCTTTTCCTTTGCCTACGACGAGGAGACCTCCTATTCGGTGCTCTTGGGGGAGACCCTGTTTGACGAGCCCGTCACACGGAAGGAGCTGATGGAATCCCTGTTCCATGGCACGCGCCAAGATGTGTTGACCTTCGATAAGAAGGCGCTGCTCCATGCCTGGCAGGAGGATGGGATCGAGGCGCGGCCCATCCTGTTCGACGCCATGATCGCCGACTATCTGCTCAACAGCAATCACCCGGTGGACAGTTTTGCCGCCCTTTGCTACGAGCGGTTGAACAGCAAAACGCCTACGGCGGGGCTCCTGTTCCCCCTTCGAGAGCGAATGGAGCGGGAGCTCAACGACAACGGCATGCGGTTTCTCTACGACGAGGTGGAGATGCCTCTTTCGGACGTTCTCTTTCACATGGAGTCGGAGGGATTTGCCCTGGATAGAGCGGTGCTTTCCCAGCTCCACGAATCCTTCTCGAAGCGGCAAGCCGAGCTGACCGAACGGATTTACGAGTTGGCGGGGGAGCGGTTCAACATTTTGTCCACCAAGCAGTTGGGGACCGTCCTCTTTGAAAAACTTGGCCTTCCACCCCAAAAGAAGATCAAATCCGGCTACTCCACGGACAGCGATACCCTGGAGGCTCTGAAGGACAAGCACCCTATCGTGCCCCTCATCATGGACTATCGGTTCGTGGCCAAGGTGGACGCCACCTTTGTGGAAGGCTTGCTCAAGAGCATCGGGCCGGATGGCCGGGTCCACACCAGCTTCAAGCAGTGCGTGACCGCCACGGGCCGTATCTCCAGCGCAGAACCCAATTTGCAGAACATCCCGGTCCGCACCGCGGAGGGGCGGGAGATCCGCAAGGCCTTTGTGGCCTCCCCCGGAAACGTGCTGGTAGGTGCGGATTATTCCCAGATCGAGCTGAGGCTCCTCGCCCACATCAGCGGGGATGAGAATCTGATCGATGCCTTCAACTCCGGGGCGGACATCCATCGGCGCACGGCGGCGGAGGTGTTCCACACACCTTTCGAGGAAGTGACCAAGGAACAGCGCAGCGCCGCGAAGGCCGTCAACTTCGGCATCGTGTACGGGATATCCGACTTTGGCCTCGCTCAAAACCTTGGCATCCCCGTCAAGACAGCCGGCAGCTATATCCGTCGGTACTTCGAGCGGTATCCCGGTGTGCAGGCCTATATGAAAAACGCCGTGGCCTTGGCCAAGGAGTTGGGCTATGCCGAAACCATATACGGCCGCCGTCGTCCCATGCCCGAGCTCAAAAGCGGCAACTACAACACCCGCAGCTTCGGAGAGCGGGTGGCCATGAACATGCCCATTCAGGGCAGTGCGGCGGACATCATCAAGATCGCCATGGTCCGGGTGGAACGGGCTTTGCGGGAAGCCGGGCTCAGGGGCAGGCTGGTGCTCCAGATCCACGACGAGCTGATCGTGGACGCCCCGGCAAATGAGGCCAAAGCTGTCGCCGATCTGATGGAATCCTGCATGGAGAACGTTGCCCAACTGAAGGTAAAGCTTATCGCGGAGGCAGCTCAGGGCAACAGCTGGTTCGATACGAAATGAGCATCTACGCACCCATCGGCCTTACAGGAGGGATCGCCTCCGGAAAGTCCACCGTGGCGGATCTGCTGCGGGGCTGGGGCTGCTTTTTGGCGGATGCAGATGAGATCTCCCGCCGAGCTCTGGACCCGGGCACCGTCTGTTATGAACAGACGGTGGATGCCTTTGGACGGGACATCCTGCGCCCGGATGGGACGGTGGATCGAAAGAAGGTGGCCGAGATCGTCTTCTCGGATGAGAAGACCTTGGCGACCTTGAACGGCATCATTCACCCCTATGTGCGTCAACGGATGCGCGCCGCATCGGAGGCTGCCTTTGACCAGGACCCCGGGCGGCTCATCGTGTGGGACGTGCCGCTGCTGTTCGAATCAGGGTACGATGCTGACGTAGCAAGGACCGTGGTGGTCACGGCCAGTCAAAAATTGCGGATCCAGCGGATCCGCATGAGGGACGGGGCCACTCGAGCGGAGGCGCTGCGCCGCATCCGATCCCAGATGCCGGATCGGGAAAAGGTCAGGCGGGCGGATTACGTGATTTCCAACAACGGAACCTTCGAGGAATTGGAAGCGAGGACGAGGAAAGTATTCGATGAACTCATGGAAACGATGGATCGATGAGCATAAATTGATTTGTACCATCCTGGCGCTGGTGCTGCTTATAGCGCTGCTTGCCGGTTACTTTCTTTATGCCCGTCCGGCGCTGATCCGGTCGAAGTACAAGCTGGATTATCGGGAGCAAATATTGACCTCCTCCAAGGAGTTTGAGCTGGATCCCTATCTGGTTTGCGGCGTGATCTTCACGGAGAGCGGTTTTCGCCCTCAGGCCAAGAGCAACGTGGGCGCCATCGGCTTGATGCAGCTTATGCCGGCCACCGGCTTGGAGGAGGCGGAGCTGCTGGGATTGGAGGGGATCATGGAGAGCAAGCTGTCCGAGCCGGAGCTGAATATCCGCTTGGGATGCTGCTATCTTCGAAAGCTTCTGGACGAATTCAAGAACGAAGATGTGGCCTTGGCGGCCTACAACGCAGGCCCCGGCCGGACCCGGCAATGGCTGAAACAGTACGGCACCAAGGAGGACGGTTCCCTGATGTACATCCCGTATCCCGAAACCAACAAATACGTGGGCCGGGTCCAAAGCGCCAGGGGACTGTACGGAAAACTGTACCCGGATTTGGTGAAGCCGGGCGGAGAGGATTGACATGGAAGTACTATTGGCGGCATTGATACTGATCCTGGATCAGGGAACGAAACTATGGGCGCACAGCGTCCTTCGCGCAAAGCCTCTGGTTCTGATCCCCGGCGCGCTGGAACTCACCTATTTGGAAAACCGGGGCGCGGTCTGGGGTCTCATGCAGGGATGGCGGATCGTCTTTTTGATCGCCACCTTCCTTTTCCTTGGCATCATGCTCTGGTTTTATATTCGAAAGAGGCGGGACATGTCCCTGTTGACGCGGATCATCTTGGCGTTGCTCTTTTCCGGCGCCGTAGGGAATCTGATCGACCGATTGTTCCTTGGCTACGTGCGGGACATGATCTATTTCAGCCTCATCAACTTCCCCGTGTTCAACGTGGCGGACAGCGCCATCACCATCGCAGCCTGTCTCCTGATCCTGGAGACCTTCTTTGTTAAGACAGGGAAGACCACCTTCGATCTTTTGGGTACCTGCTTCTCCAAGAAGCCGGTTCAGGGTGCCGAGCATGAATAGCGAGGAGCTGTTCATCGCGGAAAAAGCGTATCGGCGGCTGGATCTGTGTCTTTCAGAGATGATGGAGCTGTCCCGTTCCCGAGCGCAAGCGCTGATAGAGGAGGGGCTCGTCACCCTCAATGACCGCCCCTGCCGCCAAAGCGACGGGGTAAAGCCCGGTGATGCGGTGCGATACGTCCTGCCGGAGGCGAAGCCCGTGGAGCTTATGCCGGAGGATATCCCTTTGGACATCCTATATGAGGACGAGGACCTGTGCGTGGTCAACAAGTCTCGTGGCATGGTGGTCCATCCGGCGGTGGGCAACGAAAGCGGGACTTTGGTCAACGCCCTGCTCTATCACTTCGATGGGCTTTCCACCATCGGCGGGGAGGTCCGGCCCGGCATCGTCCATCGGATCGATAAGATGACCAGTGGCCTGCTGGTTGTGGCAAAGAACGATATGGCCCACGAGGGCCTCGCCCACCAGTTTGCCGACCATTCCGCCCATCGCAGCTATATCGCCCTGGTTGCCGGAAACATCAAAGAAGATACGGGCACGGTGGATGCCCCCATTGGCCGTCACCCCACGGAACGCAAGCGCATGGCCGTGGTGCCAAACGGACGCCGGGCCGTGACCCATTTTCGGGTGCTGTATCGGTTTTCATCGGTGACGCTGCTCTCTTTGGAGCTGGAGACGGGCCGGACCCATCAGATCCGGGTCCATATGGCCCATAGCCATCATCCTCTGGTGGGGGATAGCGTCTATTCCAGCGGTAAAAATGATCTGGGCATGGAGGGACAGGCCCTCCACGGATGGCGGCTGCAATTCACCCATCCCAAAACGGGGGAGCATATGGTCTTTCGGGCGCCCCTGCCGGAGGACATGCAGCGTGCTTTGATGCGGCTGGGCTATCCCGGATCCCTTTCGTATCCCGGGGAGGAGACGCTATGAGACGTTGGCTGTGCGGTTTGCTGGCCCTACTGCTTCTGTGGGGCTGCGGACGGGAAGTGATCGCCCCGGCTGCGTCGTTGGAAGCGGCTTCGACCGCCGTGCCCTCCTCCACGCCTTCGCCTGTGGAGAACACGCCCACACCGGTTCCTATCCAGGCACCCACAGAGCCGCCCCTGCCCACCTTCGCGCCAAGGACAGGGGAGGCTGCCTTTGCGGAGGAGCTTCTTTCCTACGATGGAGAGCCTTTGCTATCTTCGGTAAAAGCGCTTTTATCAAGCGGGAACCTGTCGAAAGCATCCTTTTCCTCCGCGTTTTTAGGTATTGTCGAACAGGCGAAGGCCTTGGACGATGCTTTTCTCCATCTTCAGGAGCACGGGCGTACCCTGACCGCCGACAGGCGGGACAAGACCGTGGCCGCCCTAAATGAGCTCACGTCTCGCGATACGCTGGATGCCCTTTCCGCCGCCTATGCCCGCTGCCCCGGGGAAGGCGAGCCATTGCCCATCTCCGCCTATACAGCGGCGGTAGGTTCCCTGGTCAAGCATATCAAATCTTCGACGGAACGAACGGAACCCTTCTTTTCCCTGGATGCTGACGGAGCGAACGATTACAAGGCGGCCCTTTCCCGATACATAGGGGAAACCGTTGTGCCGCGCAAGGTGCTGGAAGCGCTGGAATCCCTGGCGCAGACGGAGGCCTACGCTTTGGGCGCGGCGCTGCAGGCGGACCCGGAAGCGGCCAGAAAACAGGAGAAGATCTCCTTCGGCAGCGCTGCCGAGGATATGCGGTTTCTCCATGCATTTACCGAAACCCTTTGTCCCTTGCCTGACGGCGCCAGGCTTCCCGATCTGCCCATAGAGCAGGCGGGGAAGGGCATGGATCTGTTTGAGCTCGCCTTCTACGGCTATCCGGGCATGGCGTTCCTCAAAGCCTATGGCGCCCATGCGCCCTTGGAGCAGCAATCCAGGTGGAATAGCGCGCCGGACGGGTATCTTGCCGGCATAGCCGTCCACACTGCCTATGGGATCGTCCCCTATCTGGACGACTTTGGTTTGGAGTACGTGCAGTACCGATGGTACGAGGAGATGCTGGACGTGACCTTGACCGGTATCTCCGCCCTGCTGATCCATTATTACGGGTACACGCCGAAGAGCCTTGCCGCCTATTTAGAGAGCTGGGGCGCTTCGTCCTTTACCGGGTATCTGTACGACAGGGCTATGTTCGATCCCTTCGAATGCCTCGTTTCCTCCTATGGGTACTGGTGCTATCTGGACATCTGTCAGGCGGCTCTGGATGCCGGATGCGGGTCTGAGGAGCAGTTTCTGCGGGACTATTTGGCCGCGGGACCGGCGCCATATGAAGCCTTGAAAGAATATATGGTCCATATGTACCAAAAACAAGGTTGACAAAGCTAAGGACGGGGAGTAAAATCAACGCAAATATGGGCTGTGAGAAAGAGGAGTACACTGGATTTCCTCTCAGAGAGGCGCTCGACGTGCTGCAAGGGCGCTGTGGAAGATCGGGTGGAAGGTCGCTTTTTAGCCCTGCGACGCGAGAGCCGGAAGGCGCGTAGTGTTGCACGCAGACGCTGCGTTATGGCTATGAGGGAAACGGGGGAGACCCTGTTTAACAAAGGTGGTACCGCGAGCGCCCGCTTCGTCCTTTGACGAAGGCGGGCGATTTGTTTTACAGAGGAGAGAAAAGCAATGAAAGACATGCCGAAGACCTACGATCATCAGATCGTGGAGAGCAAATGGTACGAAAAATGGGAGAAGAACGGGTACTTCCATGCTAAGCCCAACCCCGACAAGGTGCCCTTCACCATCGTGATCCCGCCTCCCAACATCACGGGCAAGCTCCACATGGGCCACGCCCTGGACAACACCCTCCAGGACGCCATCGCCCGCTACAAGCGCATGTCCGGCTACGAGATGCTGTGGCTCCCGGGCACGGACCACGCCTCCATCGCCACGGAGGTGAAGATCGTGGAGGCCCTGGCGGAGAAGGGCCTCACTAAGAAGGACATCGGCCGGGAAGGCTTTTTGAAGCGGGCCTGGCAGTGGCGGGCCGAGTACGGCTCCACCATCGTCAAGCAGCTTCGGAAGATGGGCTCCTCCTGCGACTGGGAACGGGAACGGTTCACCATGGACGAGGGCTGCAACAAAGCCGTGGTCAAGGTCTTCAAGTCCCTCTACGACAAGAAGCTCATCTATCGGGGCGATCGGATCATCAACTGGTGTCCCGACTGCAAGACCGCCCTTTCCGACGCCGAGGTGGAGTATGAGACCCAGCAGAGCCATCTCTGGCATATCCGCTACGACGCTCCGGACAAGTCCTACTCCATCACCGTGGCCACCACCCGGCCGGAGACCATGCTGGGCGATACGGCCATCGCCGTGAACCCGGAGGACGAGCGGTATAAGGACATCATCGGCAAGACGGTGATCCTGCCTCTCGTGAATCGGGAGATCCCCATCGTGGGGGACGAGTACTGCGAGATGGAGTTCGGCACCGGCGCCGTGAAGATCACCCCCGCCCACGATCCCAACGACTTCGAGGTGGGGCAGCGGCATAATTTGCCCATCCTCAAGGTGTTCGACGAAAAGGGCTACATCAACGAGAACGGCGGCCAATACTGCGGCCAGGAGCGCTTCGAGTGCCGGAAGAACATCGTGGCGGACCTGGAAAAGAGCGGGAATCTGGTGAAGATCGAGGACTATACCCACAACGTGGGCACCTGCTACCGCTGCCACACCACCATCGAGACCATCGTGTCCAAGCAGTGGTTCGTGGACATGAAGCCCCTGACGGAGCCCGCCTTGGAGGCGGTGCGCTCCGGGCAGGTGAAGTTCATCCCCGAGCGGTTCTCCAAGCCCTATTTCAACTGGATGGAGAACATCCGGGACTGGTGCATCTCCCGCCAGCTCTGGTGGGGCCATCGGATCCCCGTGTATTACTGCGACGACTGCGGCGGCGTGTTCTGCGAGGAGGAAGCTCCCGACAAGTGCCCCAACTGCGGCGGCAAGCTCCGGCAGGACGAGGACGTGCTGGACACCTGGTTCTCCTCGGGCCTGTGGCCTTTCTCCACCCTGGGCTGGCCGGAGAAGACGGAGGAACTCAGCTACTTCTATCCCACCACGACGCTGGTGACCGGTTACGACATCATCACCTTCTGGGTGAGCCGCATGATCACCTTCGGCATGGAGGTCATGAAAAAGCCCCCCTTCGAGAACGTGTACATCCACGGCCTCGTGCGGGACAGCCTGGGTCGTAAGATGAGCAAATCTCTGGGCAACGGCATC
The DNA here is from genome assembly GCA_017545535.1 of Clostridia bacterium. Lineage (GTDB taxonomy): Bacteria > Bacillota > Clostridia > Christensenellales > CAG-138 > RUG472. The sequence goes on from JAFWMS010000021.1 coordinate 56,846, forward strand.
GACCCCCTGGAGATCATCGAAAAGTACGGCGCCGACCCCCTGCGCTTCTCGCTGGTCACCGGCAACTCCGCTGGCAACGACATGCGCTTCTACTGGGAGAAGGTGGAATCCGCCCGGAACTTCTGCAACAAGGTGTATAACGCCGCCCGCTTCGTGCTGATGAACATCCCCGAGGACGCCCAGCCCACCATCCGGGAGGAGCTTTTGGACACCGCGGACAAATGGATCCTATCCCGCCTCAACGAGATCACCCGGGAAGTGACGGACAACCTGGAGGCGTACGAGCTGAATCTGGCAGCGGAGAAGATCTACGACTTCATCTGGGCCGAGTTCTGCGACTGGTACATCGAAATGGCTAAGTCCGCCCTATACGGCGACGATGCTGCCCGGAAAGAGAACGTGGCAGCTGTGCTCATACAGGTCTTGGGCACGTCCATGAAGCTGCTGCATCCCTTCATGCCCTTCATCACCGAGGAGCTCTACCAACAGCTGCCCGGTCACGAGGAGACCATCATGCTCTGCGCCTGGCCCAAGGCCCAGGAGGAGCAGCTTTACGCCCGGGAGTGCGACACCATGGAGACCATCATGGATCTGGTGAGGAATATCCGCAACATCCGAGCCGATCTCAAGGTGCCGCCCGCCCAGCGGATCGAGGCGCGGATCGTCTGCGCCGATCCCAAAGCGTTGGAAGGGGCAGAGGGGTACCTCTTGAAGCTGGCCGGCGTGGAGAAGACAAGGATCGGTACGGAACGGGGCAACGTCCTGAAAAGCGATGTGCACATCGTCTGTGAGAAAGCGGAAGCGTTCATTCCCCTGGCGTCGCTGGTGGACCTCGATAAGGAGCGGGAGCGCATCGACAAGGAGATCGAACGGGTGAAGGGCGAGATCGCCCGCGCCCAGGGCAAGCTCGCCAATGAGAAGTTCGTTTCCAAGGCTCCCGAAGCCGTGGTCAACGAGGAGCGCCGCAAGCTCCAGGCGGGGGAGGACATGCTCCAAAAGCTTCAGGAACGTCGAGATGCACTGAACGACTGACACAGGCAAACGCCATATCTCCGCATCCAAATCCGATGCGGAGATGTGGCCGATCGAAGGGGACATTATTTCAAAAAAGCTATTGACAATTCCTGTTCGATGTTGTATATTTGTCAAGTCGCGAAAAGCAGCGTGGCGCTTTACGGGGTGTGGCGCAGTCCGGTAGCGCACGTGCTTTGGGAGCATGGGGCCGGAGGTTCAAATCCTCTCACCCCGACCAGGTGTGGCCCCGTGGTCAAGCGGTTAAGACATCGCCCTTTCACGGCGGTAACAGGAGTTCGATTCTCCTCGGGGTCACCATTTCCTTCCGGGAATTGATTGAGGGCCTTTAGCTCAGTTGGTCAGAGCAGTCGGCTCATAACCGATCGGTCCGGGGTTCAAGTCCCTGAAGGCCCACCACGCGGCCCGGTAGTACAGTTGGTTAGTACGCCAGCCTGTCACGCTGGAGGTCAGGGGTTCGAGCCCCCTCCGGGTCGCCATTTTCTCCGAGAGAACGGCTCACCAGCTTGCTGGTGTAGCTCAATGGCAGAGCAACTGATTTGTAATCAGTAGGTTGAAGGTTCGACTCCTTTCACCAGCTCCAAACCTTGATAACTTGATACATGGATGGGTTCCCGAGTGGCCAAAGGGAGCAGACTGTAAATCTGTTGTCACAGACTTCGGTGGTTCGAATCCACCCCCATCCACCAATATGCGGGAATGGCGGAATTGGCAGACGCGCACGGTTCAGGTCCGTGTGAAAGCGATTTCATGCAGGTTCAAGTCCTGTTTCCCGCACCAACAAAAAACAGAGTCCATCTGGACTCTGTTTTTTGTTATATGGAATGGAACAGGATTTGAAGGGCGCAGTAGTGAATCGGGCTCCATGTGGAGACGCAACGCCTGGCTGCGCCAGTCCTATGCGCAGAGCTGCGCCCCGACCAAGCGTGAGCGCGAATCAAGTCCTGTTTCCCGCACATGTTAGCTCCAAAAATTGGTAGACTTTTCACACATATATGGTATTCTATTCTTAGTAAGTTGTTGAGGGCCTATCTATGAGGTTTATTTGGAGAGAGTACGATCCTAACGCTATGCCGTTCGTGGAAGAATGGCTCGATGAAAAAGCTATCCAATTTACTGGAATAGATAATAAATGGCAAGCGTTTCATCAATACTGGATAACTGACGGCAAAATGAACATAGGCATCGACTATTGGTGCAAAGTCGTTTATGATGGCGGAACACCATTTGCAATCATCGCGTTTTGTTTGCATGAGGGCAATCTTCACATCATGGAGCTGCTTGTTAGACCCGAAATGCGCGGCAGGGGATATGGTACGTTGCTGCTTCGCGAGCTGCTTTCTAATGGCAAAGCGATCATTGGTCATAAGATCGAAAAAGCCACTGCGATCGTTTTTTCAAACAATCGAGCGTCACAGAAGACTTTTGAAAAGGTCGGATTTAAATCCGATGCTACGAACGGCCAGGATGACATAAAGTATCAGTATTTTTTGCAGCAAAAAGCAGAGTCGATGTGAACTCTGCTTATATATTCTAAGGATGGTTTCAGATTCAGACTCTTATAGCCAATTCCCGAATAGCCCCCTGGCGATGGCCTTTCCAAGCTTCCGCCCGACCTTGTTCAGGATGGAGTTGGTGGCGGATTTCGCCACCTTCTTGGCCGCCTTCCCGACGGCGCTTTGCTGCTTCTTTTTCGAGGAGGCAGCTGCTTTCTTTTGCTCCGCTACCTGCTTTTCAGCGGCCTTCTGCTCCGCTTCCGCCAGGGCCGCCTGCTCTCTTGCGTCCGCTTCCTCCTTCAGCTTCTCATAGGCGGAATACCGATCCACAGCATCCAGATAGGTGGGGTAGAGGGGGTCCTTTTCCAGCACCTGTCGCCGGGTTTGTTCCTGAGCCGGGGCCATCAAGCTTTGGGGAGGCAGGATGTTGGATCGCTCCACCATGGCGGGGATGCCCTTTTCGTCCAGCAGGGAGACGAGGGCTTCGCCAGTGCCCAGGCTCAATATCTCCTTTTCCGTGTCCAGCTCGGGATTGGTCCTAAAGGAGTTGGCCGCCGCCTTTACCGCCTTCATTTCGGCGGGGGTATAGGCCCGCAGCCCGTGCTGGATCCGGTTGCTGAGCTGGGCAAGCACGTCGTTTGGGATGTCGGAGGGGCTTTGGCTCACAAAGTAGATGCCTACGCCCTTGGACCGGATCAGCTTCACCAGCTGCACGATCTTTTCGAGGAACGCCTTAGGCGCGTTCTGGAAGAGCAGGTGGGCCTCGTCGAAGAAGAACACCGCCTTGGGCTTCTCCGGGTCGCCCACCTCGGGCAAGCGCTCGAACAGCTCCGACACCAGCCAGATGAGGAAGGTGCTGTAGACGAGGGGGCTCTGGATGAGTCTGGTGCTGTCCAGGATGTTCAGCACGCCGTGGCCGGCCTCGTCTAGCCGCAGCAAGTCGGCGATAGAGATAGAGGGCTCGCCAAAGAAGATGTTTCCGCCCTCGTCCTCCAATCGCAGCAACGCTCGCTGGATGGCGCCGATGCTCTGGGGCGTCACGTTCCCGTAGGTGGTGACCAGGCTACCCCTATTGTCAGAAACGTAGGTGAGCATGGCCCGCAAGTCCTTCAGATCGATGAGTTCCAGACCGTTGTCGTCCGCCACCCGGTAGACGATGTGCAGAACCCCCATCTGGACCTCTGTAAGGCCCAGCAAACGGGAGAACATGAGGGGGCCCATGTCCGACACCTTGATGCGGACGGGGATGCCCTTCTCCCCGAAAATGTCCCAGAAGGCCACGGGATATTCCCGATAGCTCCAAACCTTCTTGAGGTCGAAGCGATCGATCCGCTTCTGCATGTTTTCCGAATCCACCCCCGGCTCGGCAAGTCCCGACACGTCGCCCTTCACATCCGCCAGAAACACGGGGACCCCCATGTCGGAAAAGCTCTCCGCCAGGACCTTCATGGTCACGGTCTTGCCCGTGCCGGTGGCGCCGGTGATGAGACCGTGGCGGTTGGCCATCTCAGGCAGCAGATATATCTTTTTCCCATTTGTGTTGGCAATATAGGCTTTGTTCTCGAAAAACATGGCACATACCTCCTGTATATGCCCATAGTATCATCGAACCGTCGGTTGTACAAGGGGAACAAAAAATAATGTTGTCGCCGGGGCGAAAGTACGCTATAATACAGTCGATTAAATTGGAGAAGTATGTGGATGCAGGCAAAACTGATCGAACCAAATCGAATAGAGCTGCAGCAGGGCATGGCCCAGGAGGTCCTTGACCGGGTCCGGGGTCAGAAAAAGACCTATTATATCGAGACCTATGGCTGTCAGATGAACGTGCGCGACTCCGAGACCATCGCAGGACTTTTGCAGCGGATGGGGTATCTCCCCGCTGAAACGAAGGATACAGCCAACGTGATCCTGTTTAACACCTGCTGCGTCCGGGACCACGCTGAAAAGAAGCTCCTCGCCAACATCGGCGCCCTGAAGGAGCGCAAGGACGGGGAGGAGGAGCTCATCATCGGTATCTGCGGGTGCATGATGCAGCAGGCGGACGTGGCGAAAAAGGTCATGCGCCGTTTCCCCTTCGTGAATTTCGTCTTCGGCACCAACGTGCTGTGGCGGCTGCCGGAGCTGATGCTGAGCGCCCTAAACGGCGAGCGGCTCATCCTCACGGAGGAGGAGGGTTTCGCCATCTGTGAGGGCCTTCCGGCCCGGCGCTCCAATCCATTTTCGGCTTTCGTGAACATCACCTTTGGCTGCGACAACTTTTGCTCCTATTGCATCGTGCCTTATGTGCGAGGGCGGGAGCGGTCCAGGGAGCTTTCCGAGGTAGTCGGCGAGGTCCGCGCCCTGGCGGAGCAGGGGATCACAGAGGTGACCTTGTTGGGACAGAACGTGAACTCCTACGGCAAGGGCATGGATGTGGATTTTGCGAACCTGCTGAAGGCGGTGAACGGGGTGGACGGCATCCGGCGCATCCGGTATATGTCCAGTCACCCCAAGGACCTGTCGCCCCGGCTCATGGCGGCCATCGCGGAAAACGACAAGGTCTGTCACCACATGCACCTGCCCGTCCAGTCCGGCAGCACCGCCATCCTGGAGCGGATGAACCGGCGTTACACCCGGGAAGGGTATTTGAAGCTGGTGGAGGACTTGAGACGCACGGTGCCGGATATCGAGCTCACCACCGATGTGATCGTCGGTTTTCCCGGGGAAACCGACAGAGATTTTGAGGATACCCTGTCCCTTATGGACCAGGTGGGCTACGCCGCCGCCTTCACCTTCAAATATTCTCCTCGCAAGGGCACCCGGGCGGCGGAGGCAACGGACCAGATACCTGAGCAGGTCAAAAAAGAACGGCTGAAGCGGCTCAACGACCTGCAGGCCAGAAAGACCGCCGAAAACAACCAAAAATACCTGGGACACAGGGGAGAGGTTCTGATCGAAGGCTTCGACCGACGGCAGCAAACCATCCTCTTCGGCAAGCTGGACACCTTCAAAATGGTCTATTTCCCCGGCGACGAAAAGCTGCTGGGCACCTATCAAACCGTGACCGTCACGGAATGCGCGCGGAACTCCCTGTTGGGAAGAATGGAGTAAGAATATGGAAGATAAGAAAAAAGGGATGCTGGACGTGCTGGCTGCCGATGAGATCCATCGGTATATGAAGGCCAAGCGGGCCGTCAATGAGGACACGGAGCTGTCGGAGATGGTGAAGGAATACGAGGAGGGCAACAAGCGCCTGGCGAAGCTCATCGAAACCGAGGGCTTCGATGCGGATGAGGCGGTCCGCCTCAGCAACGATATGGACTATATCGGCTTCCTGCTCAGCCAGAATCCTAAGATCCTGGAGCTGCAGGCCGCCAACAAAGCCATGAACGAGTACTTGGCTGCCGCCAAAGGCACCGTAACCTTCTCCTGCGGCGGAGATTGCAGAAGCTGCGCCGAGGCCTGCGCCGCCAAACCGGAACAGAAAGACGGGGAAGCATGAAGATCGTAGAGGGTATGTCGCCCATGATGCGTCACTACCTGCAGATGAAGGAGCAGTATCCCGACTGCTTCCTGTTCTATCGGCTGGGTGACTTTTATGAAATGTTCTTCGAGGACGCCGTAGAGGGCAGCAAGATCATGGAGCTGACGCTGACGGGCCGGGATTGCGGTCTGAAGGAGCGGGCGCCCATGTGCGGCGTTCCCTACCACAGCGTTGACACCTACGTGCAGCGGCTCATTAGCCGGGGATACAAGGTGGCCATCTGCGAGCAGATGGAGGACCCGGCCCTGGCCAAGGGGCTGGTGGATCGGGCCGTGATACGTGTCATCACCCCCGGCACAGTCATCGAAGAAAAGCTGCTGGACGCGGGGAAAAACAACTATCTTTTGTCCGTCTACGCAGCGAGGAACGGATACGGGTACGCCTACGCGGACGTGTCCACCGGGGAGTTCAAAGCGGGGGAGATCCGAGGCCAGGCCCAGGAGAACGCCCTGATCGACGAAATCACCCGCATCGCGCCCACGGAATGCGTGGCCAACGGCCCCCTTTTCGAGCAGGATTACCTGAAAAAGCGGATACAGAGCCTTTGCTATCTGGAAAAGCAGCCGGACAGCGTGTTTCAGCTCAGCCGGGCCACGGAGGTGCTGAAAAAGCACTTCGATGTGTCCAGCCTGGACGGCTTCGGCTGCGCCGATATGCCGCTGGCCATCTCCGCCGCCGGCGGACTCATGCAATATCTGGAGGATACCCAGAAGAACGGGCTCGACCATATCCGCCGCCTGGTGGTGGTCAGCCGCTCGGAATATATGCAGCTGGACATCAACACCCGGCGCAACCTGGAGCTCACGGAGGGGATCCGGACCGGTGTGGGTGGGAAGAACACTCTGCTGTACCTGCTGGACGTCACGAAGACCGCCATGGGCCGTCGAATGCTCCACAGCTGGATCGATTGCCCTCTGCAATCCCTTCCCGCCATCGAGACGCGGCAGGATGCGGTGGAGGAGCTGTACGAGAACACGGTCTTGCGCACGAAGCTCCGGGACCATTTGGACAAGGTCTACGATATCGAGCGCCTTTGCTCCAAGATCGCTTATGGGACGATCAATCCCAGAGATTGCCTGGCGCTGGCTCGCTCCCTGCGGCAAATCGGTCCCATGCAGGAGGTCCTTTCCGACTGTGTATCCGGGGATATCGTCTGCATCCGGCAAGAGCTGGATCGGATGGAGGACACCGTCGATCTCATCGATCGGGCCATCGACGACGATCCTGCCGCCAACCTAAAGGAAGGCTGCGTGATTCGGGCCGGGTACAACGAGGAGGTGGACGAGCTTCGGGACATCTCCGGCAACGCGAAAAAATGGTTGGACGACGTGCTGACCCGGGAACGGGAGAGCAGCGGCATCAAAAACCTGCGCATCGGCTACAACAAGGTCTTCGGGTATTTCCTGGAGGTGACCAAATCCTATGTGGACCAGGTGCCCTATTACTATCAGCGCAAGCAGACGTTGACTAACGCCGAGCGATATATCACGCCCGAGCTGAAAGACATCGAAAACCGTATCCTTACCGCCAACGAGCGCCTCATCAAGCTGGAAGCGGAGCTGTACGATCAGGTCAAAAACACCTTGGTCCCTCAGCTGGGGCGTCTTGAAAAGAACGCGCAGCTCATTTCCCGCCTGGATGTATACGCCGCCTTTGCCCAGGTGGCGGTGACGAACCGCTACGTTCGCCCCGAGATGGGGGAGGACGGGGTCATCTCCATCCGCAACGGCCGCCATCCCATCGTGGAACGCTCCCTGCAGGATGGATTCATCCCCAACGACGTGCTGCTGGATCGGAGCGAGAATCGGCTCCTCATCATCACCGGCCCCAACATGGCCGGCAAGAGCACCTATATGCGTATGGTGGCCCTGATCACGCTTATGGCCCATATGGGCGCATTTGTCCCGGCAGAAGAGGCCCATATCAGCCTTGTGGACCGGATATTCACCCGTATCGGAGCCAGTGACGATCTTTCTTCAGGACAGAGCACCTTCATGGTGGAGATGAGCGAGGTAGCGAACATCCTGAACAACGCCACCAGGAACAGCCTTCTCATTCTGGACGAGATTGGTCGGGGGACCAGTACCTATGACGGCCTATCCATCGCCTGGGCGGTGCTGGAATACATCGCCAGCGAAGATACCTGCGGGGCGAAGGCCCTGTTCGCCACCCATTATCACGAGCTGTCGGAGCTGGAAGGGCAACTGTCCGGCGTCAAGAACTACCGTATCTCCGTCAAAGAGATAGGGGACAACATCCTGTTTTTGCGGAAGATAGTCCGTGGCAGCGCGGATAAGAGCTTCGGCGTACAGGTGGCGAGGCTTGCCGGCATCCCGGAGGAAGTGATCTCTCGGGCCGGACAGATACTGGAAGGATTGGAAAGCTCGGACATGGCGGCTATGCATAAGAATGGTCGCATAAAAACGGTGGATGAAAGTGATTTATCCGTGGATAAGTCAGAAAAACAGGTGGATAATTCGGTGGATAAGGCTGTTTTGGCCGATTTGAAGGCGATAGATTTGGAAAACATGACGCCCATGATGGCGCTGCAAAAGCTCTATGCCTATCATAATGCCTGGAAGGAGGATTGAGGATGCTGATCAAGGTATTGCCTCCGGCACTTGCCAATCAGATCGCCGCCGGTGAGGTGGTGGAACGACCCGCTTCCGTAGTGAAGGAGCTGGTGGAGAACGCTCTGGACGCCGGTGCCACGGCCATAACCGTGGATATCACCGACGGAGGCTTGAGCTCCATCCGGGTGACAGACAACGGCTCCGGCATAGAGCCCGAGGACTGTCCTACGGCCTTTTTGCGCCATGCCACCAGCAAGATCAGCGTGCAGGAGGATCTGGCTGCCATCGGCACTTTGGGGTTCCGGGGTGAGGCGTTGGCATCCATCGGCGCCGTGTCTCTGGTCACCCTGACCACCCGGGTCCATGGCGGTGAATGGGGCACCAGGATCGTCTTTGACAACGGTAGCCTAGTCTCCAACGAAGCCTGCTCTTGCGTCTTCGGCACCACCGTGCAGGTGGACAACCTCTTTGCCAAGGTGCCGGCCCGTTTGAAATTCATGCGCTCCGCCCGGGCGGAAGCCGGGTATGTGGGCGACTTCATGGCGCGGGCCATCCTGGGACGGCCGGACATTGCCTTTCGGTTTTTGAGCAACGGAAAGTGCGTCTATGAGACCTATGGGGATGGTAAGCTGAAGAACGCCATCTTCTGCGTTTACGGCACCCAGATCACCGATCGGGTGCTGCCGGTCCTGCTGGACAACGGCTATGTGCGCGTTGAAGGGTTCGTAGGAAACCAGGAGATCTCCCGACCTAACCGGTCTATGGAGACCCTGTTCGTCAACGGTCGGTATATTCGCTCCGTGGGCCTGTTCTCAGCCATCCAGAAGGCGTACGACACCCGTATGATGGCAGGGCGGTATCCCTTTGCCTTGCTCAACATCACCATCGCCAAGGAGGAGGTGGATGTGAATGTCCATCCCGCCAAGACGGAGGTCCGGTTCGTGGATCAGCCCCGGGTGGAGTATGCCGTCACGGCGGCCTGCTCCCAGGCCTTGCGTCAGCCGGTAATTCCTCAGGTCCAACTCCCTGTTCATGCGGATCGTGTTTCTGAAACGACGGCTCCATCTGAAGCGCTGGAGAAACCGAAAAACAGTTTTCCGCATACCCCATACAGTCAGATGGCGGAGAAGCCCAAGCCTCCTGCAAAACCGGTCACCAGCTTCACGGAGGCCTACAAGCGGGAAGTGGTCATACCGCCTCGGTCCGTTTTGAAGGAAAGCAGTGCGGGATATACCTATAACTCCTTCCCAAAGAAGGCGCCCGTGGAGACCTCTGATTCGTCAACGCCCAAGGTGGAGGTCTTCGCCGTAGCCGGGAATAAGCGGCCCGTGCCGGATTCGCCGTTGAATAAGCCGGAGCAAAACGCTTTGCCCCTGGACTTTGCCGTTAACATCATCGGCTGTGCCTTCAACACCTATTGGATCGTGCAGCATGAGGATGATCTGTATCTCATCGATCAGCACGCAGCCCATGAGCGCCGCCTATATGAGGAATTCAACGCCCGAGAGGTCTCGTCGGCCTCCCAGGAGCTGCTGATCCCCCAACTGCTGACTTTGCAGCCTCGAGAGCTGGAGTTGGTGGAGGAATGGAAGAACGAGCTGGAGGAGCTGGGGTACCGGTTCGAGCGTACCGGCGCGTTGAGCTTGAATCTGATCGCCGTACCTGTGCTGAACGGGATCACCTTCGACGGGGAAGCACTGCATCAGGCCATCAATGCCGTCGGGGAGGCGGGGAAGGGCGCGAAAAAAGCCCTTGTCCGGGAAAAGCTGATCTATGCCTCCTGCAAACATGCCGTAAAGGGCGGCGAAGCCCTGCAAAAGGAGGAGATCGTGAGCCTGCTCAAGACCTATGTGGAGCAGGGCATCCCCCTCACTTGTCCTCATGGACGGCCCGTGGTGGCACGGCTCTCCAAGCGGGACATGGAAAAGCTGTTCAAGCGCATCGTATGAGATCGCTGCTGCTCATCTGCGGCCCTACGGCCTGCCATAAAAGCGAAACGGCCCTGCGGATAGGGGGACGGTGGGGGGGAGAGATCCTCTCCATCGACTCCGTCGCCGTGTATCGAGGCATGGACATCGGCTCCGCAAAGCCCGATCGGGCGGAGCGCAAGCGGGTACCCCATCATCTCATCGACATAGTGGAGCCGGACGATCGCTCCTTTTCCGTGGCGGCCTTTCAGAAGGCGGCGGACGAGGTGTTGGCGGACCTGGTCCGTCGAAACGTCCAGCCCATCCTGGTGGGGGGGAGCGGCCTCTATTGCGATGCGGTGCTGGAGGATATGGGGTACGCCCTGCCTTCCGATGCAGCGCTCCGAAAACAGCTGGAAGCGGAATATGACGCCGATTCGCGGCTTTTTTTCGATCAAATGGCTAAGGATGACGTCCCATCGGGCGAAAAGCTCCATCTAAACGACAAGAAGCGGGTGGTGCGGGCCCGAGAGGTGTTTTTGCTCAGTGGAAAGCCCTTTTCCTCCTTCAACCAGGCGTATTCGGCGGCCCAAAGGAACAGTCGCTATCCGGCCATCCGCGTGGGGCTCACCATGCCCCGGGAGAAGCTGTACGCGGCCATCGACGCCCGGGTGGATCGGATGATGGAGCAGGGGCTTCTAAACGAGGTAAAAGGGCTTAGGGACAAGGGATACGACAGGCGACTGCCCGCCATGCAGGCCATCGGCTATGCGCAGCTGCTCTCCTTTTTAGAAGGGGAGGTCACGTTGGACGCGGCGGTGGATGCCATCAAGCGTTCTACGCGCCAGTTTGCCAAGCGACAGCTGACCTGGTTCAGGCGAGACGAACGGATACGCTGGTTCGACTGCGCGGACTATGGGGCGGCCTATGAACAGATTGAGGAGTATGTAAGGGAGACGGTATTTCATGACGGATGTATATGAGCTGGTCCAAGGGGCGGAGAAGCGGCTGCAGTCGGCTTTTGAGCGTCAGGAGAAGATAGCGTTTATCAACGAGCGCCGCGTGCTGGACGCCCTGCGGGCGGAGCCGGTCTCTCCCCGGCATTTCGCGCCAACGGAGGGATATGGCTATGACGATCTGGGCCGGGACGCCCTGGACAGGGTGTTCGCCCGGGCCCTGCAGGCGGAGGACGCCCTGGTTCGTCCCCAGATCGCCAACGGGACCCACGCCATCTTCCTGGCCCTGAGCGGCCTTTTGGAACCGGGGGACGTGGTGTTTTCCGCCTCCGGGAGGCCCTATGATACGCTGGAAACGGCGGTGGGCCTGAGTGGGCGCGAGCCCAACGCCCTGAGCCGCTTCGGCGTCGACTTTCGCATGGCTGATTTGAGGGAGACGGGGGAGGAGCCCTTCGATCTATGCGCCATTCTGCAAGGGATCGTGGACCATCCCGAGGTGAAGATGCTCTATGTGCAGCGGTCCCGAGGCTATGCCTGGCGGGAGTCCATCTCGGTGAACAAGATGGCGCCTCTGTTTCAAAAGGTGAAAGAGGTGCGCCCCGATATCATCATCGCCGTGGACAACTGCTATGGGGAGTTCACGGAGGAGCAGGAGCCCTCCGCCGTGGGGGCGGACGTGATGATGGGGTCCCTCATCAAAAACTGCGGCGGCGGCATCGCGCCAACCGGCGGCTATATCGCAGGGCGCAAGGATCTGATCGAGCGGATCAGTTACCGACTCACGGTGCCCGGCTCCGGTCGGGAGGTTGGATCCTACGCGGCATCCTATCGGCCTTTTTTCCAGGGGCTGTTCCTGGCTCCCCATACGGTGCTGCAATGCTTGAAGACGGCCATGCTCTTCGGCGAGGTGTTCGATGCCATGGGCTATGACGTGATGCCCGTGGGTGATCGCCCCCGGGCGGACATCGTCCAGTCCATCCGCTTCAAGGAGCCGAAGGAGTTGATCGCCTTCTGCAAGGCGGTGCAGCATGCCTCTCCGGTGGACAGCGACGTCACCCCGGAGCCCTGGGACATGCCCGGTTATACGGATCCGGTAATCATGGCGGCGGGGACGTTCGTTCAAGGCGCCACCACAGAGTTGAGCGCCGACGGGCCCATCCGCCCACCTTATGCCGTGTATATGCAGGGTGGACTCACCTATGAACATGGGAAACTGGCCCTCCTGGAGGTCGCTCAGGCGGTTATGGAGCAGAAGGAGGCAGGGGAGCGATGAAGAAATGCATCCTGGGCCTGAAGGCCGTTTGTGACGATTGCGGCGCCTGTGAGGACGATCGCTGCGAGCTTGACCCAAACAAGCTGTGCGACAATTGCTATAAATGTCTGGAGATCACCGAATCCTATCGGGAGATCCCCATCGGCCGGGTGCTGATGGACGGGAGCGACAGCGGGACGCTGTACGTGTTGGACCCCAACGAGCAGATGGAGCCGGAGATGGACCTTACGGAAGATCAGGGGGATTCGACTGGCTCTCCGGACGATCTGGAGTGGGAGGAATAGGATCATCCCGCAATTTGATATATTTGGTCGCCTGACGCCGCCGTTCCTCCTGGATGGCGGCGTAGTGCTTCCGGGTGGTGTTCACGTCCTTATGACCCAACACGTCGGCCACTAAATAGATATCGCCGCTCTCCTGATAGAGCATGGTGCCGTAGGTGCTGCGCAGCTTATGGGGCGTGATCTTCTTCAGCGGCGAGGCGATCCTGGCGTATTTCTTCACCAGATTCTCTACGGCGCGAGCGGTGATCCGCTTTCGCTGCAGGGAGAGGAAGAGGGCGTCTTCGCTGCCGGGCATGGGAGCTATGAGCTCCCGCTGTTCCAAATAGGTCAAAAGTGCGTTTCTGACCTCTGGCCCGAAGGAGAGCATCTCCTGATTGCCGCCCTTACGGGTCACGACGAAGGCGTCGGTGGAAAAGTCCACGTCGTCGATATCGATGCCCACCAGCTCGCTGATACGGATGCCGGTGCCCAAAAACAGGGTCAAAATGGCTGTATCACGGATTTTGGTGGCCTGATGAAAGGCCTTTTGCTTTTCCGTCAGCCCTTTTCCGGCTTCGGCGATGTCCAAAAGATCGGCCACCTCGTTGGCTTCCAGGCGGACGATGGCTTTTTCGTGGATTTTCGGCGTATCCACCAGGGAAGCGGGGTTGTTTTTGATAAGCTCCTGGCGGTGATAGTACTTAAAAAATGCCCGAATTGCGGACAATTTTCGCGCTTTTGCCCGCTCGTTGTTCTCCCGTTCCCGCTCGTCTTCGCCTACGTAGAGGGAGACGTGCTCCAAAAACAGCTCGATATCCAGGGCTGTGATCCGATCCAGGTCCTCCAGCGTCAGAGAGGCAGGGGCCTTTCCCTGACAGGCTTCCACCTGTTCCGTACAGAACTTGAAAAAGTTTTTTAAATCGATGGCGTATCCGTACCGCGTCAGGATGCTGGTTTGCAATTCCATGGCGCGAAAATACAGACCGGCAAACTTAGGGAGCTCCGAAAGCACCGATCGAAGCTTCAGCGTGTAATCTTTTTTCCGTTGGAGGGGGTAGTCGCTCATAGCCTGAATTTTAAAACAACTATTCGTTAAAGACAAGTTTAACGAATAGTTGTTTACAGAAAAGTAACAGAAACGGTGTTTTTCAGGCTTTTTGCCCCGAAATGATCTGCTGGGCCGCTTCCCGGGCCAGCTTGTCGCAGCGGTTGTTGAACTCGTTGTCCGCGTGACCTTTCACTTTATGAAACTGTACGCGGTGTTTCTCCAATAGCACGATCAACGCTTTCCACAGGTCCTGATTCTCCACGTTGGATTTAGACGCAGTTTTCCATCCGTTGCGCGACCAGGTCTCCAGCCACTTTTTTTCCAATGCGTTGCACAGATACGCGCTGTCTGTATACAGGTCCACCTGGCACGGTTCCTTCAACAGCTTCAACGCTTCCAGCGCCGCCGTGATCTCCATGCGGTTGTTGGTCGTGTTCTCGGCTCCACCGGAGCTTTCTTTTTTATGCTGATTATACATCAAAACGCAGCCCCAGCCCCCTGGGCCAGGATTGCCGGAACATGCGCCGTCCGTATAGATGGTGACCTGTTTCATATATTATTCAATATCCTTAATCAATATATTATATTTTAATATGGATTCGATTTGAAAGTGCTTTACGGCAGCTCCACATTCGATCGTATTCATTGTACCACTCTTCGCCAGGAATGTCGATATAGTATCCAATATCCAAGCAGCATATTCGTCCATTTGAGCCATGGGCGACGTCTTTTCCACGGACGCAAAGCCTTGCCGCGCTGCGGAAAGGCGCACGGCCAGCTCGTTCATGAACTGGATCGCCTGGGCGGGCGTCAGGCTCTTTTCATCATATTGCAGGGCAAAATCCGTCAAATCATACGGTACCTTTTGCACGGTCTCCATGGCGCTTTTGATCCGTTCTGCATCCGTTCTTTGGCCAGATAAGGTCACCTCCACCCCGTCAGGATGGATGGAATAAGCCGTGTTTTCGTATCCGCTGCTGCGCACCTGCTGCTGGACCTGCAGCAGACTTTCCTGATCCGCATAGGCTGCGGCAAAAACTCGGCTGAACCCCTGCTCGTCCTCATAGATGTACCCGCCGGCTCCCATGCTTTGGATGGCCAACGCCTGGGCGTGGGCTTCCTCCGGGTCCGCATAGGCTCCCATTTGCAGCAGATACCAGGAGGTCTCCGGCAGCTCAAAAACAATCCGCTCAGGCTCAGAAGACTCCACATTTGAGGGCAATGCAGCCGGCGCCTGGGCCATAACCGCCTCGCTGGACGGTTCAGGCGTAATAAGCACTCTTCCCAACATTTTGGCAAAAGCAGGCGTGATGTATTTGTCCACCAGTCTGTCTCCCCAGTAGGACGTGCTCAACAGGAACACGGCCAACGCGCAGCACATCAGGATCAATACCACCGAGCCCCCGGTGTAGCCCTTCCCTGTTTCCCGTCGGCGACCTTTGCCATACACCTGTGACATTTAAATAACCTCCTCTGTACCCTTTGTGAAAAGAATATGCAGAGGAGGCGTCGATGCAGTACAAACGATTTGAAGGGTTTTATTCCGATTATTTCTTCTTTGTGCCTCTTGCCTTGAATCGAGGCTTTTCGGGCTTTTTATCCTGCTCCAGGATCTCGAAGGGGGCATCCATGGAGCCTTCCTTGCTCTTTTCCTCCTCCGTCGGCTCGTTGGAAAGCTCCGTATACATGATGGAGACGTCGTCCACCGGTCCCAGGGCGATAGCGTTGGATACGTATTTTTTCACGGTGAAGGTGAAGCAGGTCCAATGTCCAACTTCACTTTGGACCGTGATCTGTTCCCCCAGCTTGTCCATGATCTGTTTGGCGATGGACAATCCGAGGCCCGTTCCGCCCTCCTTACGGGATTTATCCGTCTTATAGAAGCGCTCGAACACATGGACCATGTCCTCCGGAGCGATGCCGCAGCCTGAATCCCAAACGGACACGTGAATATCGTTGGCGTCCTGATGGGCGCCGATGCGGACGGTGCCGCCTTCGCCGGCATAGCGCATGGCGTTGTCGAGCAGGATCACAAGCACCTGCTCGATCCTGTCCGGATCGGAGATCACATCGGGCAGATCCTCGTCCATATCAAGATCCAATCGGATCCCCTTCTGCTTGGCGTTTTGACAATAGCTCTGGTACACGTCGTCGATGAGCTCGCCGATGTTGAAGCTGGTTTTTTCCATATACTCCGTGCCGGATTGGAGACGGGAAAGCTGGAGCATGTCCGTGATCAGCCGGGAAAGGCGCTCCACCTCATGGAGCATGATGCCGTAGTACCGCATCTTGACGGCGTCATCCTTGATCATCCCGTCAGAAAGAGGCTCCAACAGGCCTCGAATGGCGGTCAGCGGCGTCCTGAGCTCGTGGGAGATGTTGGCCACATAATCCCGGCGCATCTTTTCCAGATTCTCAATCTCCGTCACGTCCTTGAAAAGGCCCACCACACCCGTGCAGGTGTCGTTCTCCCCCATCACCGGCACGATGGATATCCAAAGGAACTTATCCCCGGGCAAGGTGTACCGAAGGGTGTTGGGCTCACGGGTCTCCAATACGTGACGGAAGGCTTCCCAGATCTCCGTGTCGGGGATGAGATCATGGGGCGTTTTCACGTCCACGGCACCGAACATCTTCATCAGGGCCGGGTTATAGTGGGTCAGATTTCCCGTGTTGTCCAGGGCCGCCACCCCGTCGGTGAAGCTGGACAGGATATACCAAAGCTGCCGCTTTTCGCTGTCCAGCTGATAGATGGTTTGGGAGATGGTGTCGCTCATGCGGTTCATGGCGCGGGCAAAGATGCCGATCTCTCCATGGACGTTTTCGTTGGCCCGAACGCTGTAATTACCGTTGGTCAGTTCAATGGCAACCTTGGTCATTTCGCTGATGGGCTTGTTGATCTCGCGAATGCTGGCGAGGGCGATGATGAGCAGCACCGGCACGATGCAGATGCCTAAAACGCGAAGGGCGTAGTTCAGCTTCGCGAAGGCGGCGTCGATATGCTGTATCTCCCGCACAAAGATCAAGCCGCCCTCGATGGTCCCGTCGTTTTTGTAGAGCGGTTCCCCCACGGCGATGGCGTTGATATGATTGGTCAGCTGCAGGTCCCGCTTTTTGACGTGCTGGCCCTCCAGGATATCGAACTGGACGTTTTGGATGTAGGTGTTGTTGTATTCGGCGATGTTGGTGACGGCTTCGATGCCGCCGGAGGCGTAGTAGAAATAATAGTATTTCACGTCCGCCGTGCTGCTCAAAAATCCAAGGGACTTGGAAAAGGAGTTTCGGTTGGAAAACATGTCGTCCCGAACCTCGTAGATGCCCTTGGCGGAGTTCATGACGGAATCAAGAGAATCCAGCTCCAGCCCGATATAGGTTTTTCTGCCGAAATAGGAATAAGCTCCCAAAATGGCGATGTCAGCGAGAAGCAGCACCAAAATGAACAGTGCCAGCGTCCTGCGAAACAGAAACCCCTTCATTTTGGATCATTCCAGCTCGAATTTGTAGCCCACGCCATAGATGGTCTTGATGCTCCAGCCAAGGCCCGTGGAGTCCAGCTTCGCCCGCAGACGCTTGATATGGGTATCCACCGTCCGGGTCTCGCCGGCAAAATCGTATCCCCATACCTTGGAAAGCAGGGTGTCCCGGGTGAACACATGGCCAGGATTGGAGGCCAGCAGGAACAATATCTCAATCTCCTTGGGTGTGCAGATGACAGGTTCGCCACGCAGAAGCACCGTGTAGCTGTTCAGGTCGATCATCAAACCGTTGTGCTGGATCACGTTCTTGCCGGAATCCTCCCCCGCCGCATGGTTTTCCGTACGGCGCAGGATGGCCTTGATCCGAGCCACTACTTCCCGGGGACTGAAGGGCTTGACGATATAGTCGTCGGCGCCAAGCTCCAGGCCCACGATCTTGTCGACCTCCTCCCCCTTGGCGGTGAGCATGACGATGGGGACCTGACTGGTCTTGCGGATCTCCCGGCATACATCGATACCGGATTTGCCGGGCATCATGATATCCAGCACGCACAGGGAAACGGTGCTGTCGGCCGAAGCCACGGCGGAGATGCCGTCATAGCAATCCACGGTCTTGAATCCTTCCGCTTCCAGATATATTTTTAACGACTCGTGTACGATGGGATCATCGTCTGCGATCAAGATCTTCGTATCCATACGATTTGCCTCCTGCTGTTTTATTCCGCATATATTATAACAAATCTGCAAAAAATGGAAAGACATAATTCTTTTTGACGCAAACCGTTTCCATCCGCGTCACATTTAGGGCCGTCAATAGCCGCGCATCCGGTCGTAGGCCTCTCGCAGCACGGCGGTAGCTTCCTCCACATCGGCTATGGAGGAAACTTCGGACGCCCGGATGATCAGATCGGCAAGCTCGTCCCGCTCCTCATCGGAGAGCTCCGACGCAGAGGAAAGGAAGGCCGTAGCTTCGCTGATTAGGGCGTCCCGCTCCATCTTGGCGGAGGAAAGATTCTCGGCCAGGTTGCACACGGGCAGGCTGTTGATGAAAGCGTCCGGCGTTTTATCCGTACGCACATAGGTATCCCCGAATATCTTTTCCAGCACGTCGTCCGAAAGGTCGAAGAACATGGAATCTGGACGGATGAGCACGTATGTCACGTCATCCACCGAATTCGGGTCGCAGGACGCGCCAGCGCGGCAGTTGCTTTCCCGGCAGATGCTCACCGTCACATGCATATCGCAGGCTTCCGTGGGCACGGAGTCATAGTCGAACCAGTCGGTGACCAGATTGAACTTCTTTCCGTTACCCTGATACTGGATGCAGCCGGCGGAGGCCAGCTTGCCGGAAACGGGGCAAACGGTGCGCTGTACCATGCCCAGCATGGTGGTGTTCTCGTCGATGATGGGCTCGTCCACATGACCCTGCATAATCTTTTCCATGAACGCTTTCCAGAGAGCCGCCGCATAGTCGCCGCCGGTGGAGCCGGTTTTCAGCTTGTTGCTGGGGAGATCGTGGCCGATCCAGACCACGGCGGTGTAATCGCAGGTCATGCCCGCGAAGTATACGCTGGAATACTTGGAGTTGGTGCCCGTCTTCCCCGCCACCGTAAAGTCGTCCATCCGCGCCAGCTTGCCGGTGCCGCTCTTCACGGCGTCGGTCAGGATATCTACCAGCTGATAGGCGGTGCTGGTCTGTTCGTATACCCTGGTAGCACCTGAGCGGATCACGTCCGCGTCCAGGATCACTTTGCCGTTTTCATCCTCCACCCGTGTGAAGGAGATCGGCGCCCAATAATACCCGTTGTTGGCGATGGCAGCATAGGCGGCGCACATCTGGATAGGCGTGATGCCGGAGGTGCCCAAGGCAAGGCCGGGACCGTCCAGATTCAGCTGGCTGGAGGGGATCCCCACCCGATCCATATATTCCGCCGCCGTAGCGACGCCCACGTCTTCCATCAGTACCCGGGCAGCCACCACGTTCAGAGATTGGGCGAGGCCTGTCCGCAAGGTGACGAATCCATAGGTGCGGCTGGAGGAAAGACCGCCGCCGGGATAGCCCTTTTCCGTGCCCCATCCGGCGATGGTCCCTTCCGCATTGATGACGATGGAAGCAGGTGACATGCCCTTATCCAGAGCCGGACCATAGACAGCCAAAGGCTTGATACAGGAGCCCACCTCCGTATAGCTTTGGGCGGCCCGGTTCAGTCCCTTTCGGATCAGCGGTTCGTCCCGACCGCCCACGATGGCCCGCAAGAAGCCGCTGGATTGGTCGATGACCACCGCGGCGGCCTGGGGCTCCACGGTCTGGATGGTGACGGTCTCGGATATCTCCTCCGTCAACATGGCGGCGTTGCCGTCCGCCAGCTCTGGATACCCGTCCCAGGTGGACAGGGTCTCCTGGACCGTGTTCTGCACCTTTGGGTCCACGGTAGTATAGATCTTATACCCGCCCGTGCGGAGCATGTTCTCATAATAGGTCCGGTTGGCGGAGGTATCGGGGACGCCGTCTTGGGCCATCCAATGGGTGATCACGTCGGAGATGGCATACTCCACGAAGTAGGCCATATCGTACATCTTGGCGTTCTTGCTGACCGACAAGATGGTCTCCGTTTCATCCAGTGCGGAAAGATACTGATCCCTGGTGATGTACCCGTTTTGATACATCCGTTCCAAAACCAGATTCGTCCGATTCGTCGTCCGATAATAGGGCGTTCCTTCCCGATAGTACATGTTCTGTCGGGGGTTATAGTAATATGGGCTTTGGGTGAGACCGGCCAGCAGCGCGCATTCCCGGATGGTCAACTCCGAAAGCTCCTTGCCGAAATAGTCCTTGGCCGCCGCCTTCACGCCGTAGTCAGAGCCGCCGAGGTAGATATCGTTTAGGTACGCCTCCAGGATCTGGTCCTTGTCCACCACCTTTTCCAGCTGGATCGCCAGATACGCCTCCTGGACCTTGCGCTTGTAGGTGCGCTGGGTCCCCAGGATCTTGTTTTTGATCAGCTGCTGAGTGATGGTGCTGCCGCCGGAGGAGTTGCTGTTGCCCAGGATCTCCAGCACGGCGGAAAAGACGCGCTTGAAATCGACGCCCTGGTGCTTATAGAAGCGAACGTCCTCGATGGACACGAAAGCATTCTTCAGGATGTCGGGAATGTCGTCGAGATCGGCCCAGTCACGATATTCCATGGAGGTGAGGTTGGTGATCTCGTTCCCGTTCATGTCGTACAGGTAACTGGTCCGATCGCTTCGAGTGAGCTGGGACACCTCCAGCATAGGCGTGGAATCCACATAGGCCTTCCCCACCCCATACACGAGACCGAGTCCGCCGAAGCCCATGACGATCAGCGCGAACAAAAGAAGTTTGAGCGCGTTGAACAACACCTCCAACAAAAACGGACGCTTCCGCTCCGCTTCGGTAAGGGGGTCGCCGACCGCGTTTTTCGACTTTCGCGTCAAAGCATGCTGGGTCAACGCCCTGCTTTTTTTACTATTTGTAATCCTATTAGCCATCGAATCCTCCATGATGATTATAGCATATCGTCGGTCATCTGCAAAGGATAACGCGGATTGTTCAAAATTCTATTACAATGAATTCCCATAAAAAATCCAAAATACCCCTTTACAAATCGAAACACAGCGGTTATAATACACATCGTTGCGAGGGGCATTAGCGCAGTTGGTAGCGCGCCACAATGGCATTGTGGAGGCCAGGAGTTCGACTCTCCTATGCTCCACCACAAACAAAACACCGCTATCCGGCGGTGTTTTTGTTTGTATGGAAAATGATGGGGAGTCGAACTGGACATGGTTGTGAATTGAGTGCCCCTTCGCGAATCCGAAAACGAGTGTTCGGCTCTCGTATGCTTCCATTTCTCGATCCGTTGCGATATAATGCATCAAAAAGAATGGGAGATGAGTCCTTGGAAACATACCGCAATCCATTCCACGCTAACCACCTGTATCTTCGATTGACGGAGGAGGAGGCAGACTCCCTCTCCCCCGCCTGCTTCGCAGAGCTGTCCGAAAAACATGGCCTACCCTTGCAGGTTATGGCCTTTTCCGATGCCAAGCGGATCACCTCCCTGCTTCAGCGCTCCGGTTTCGAGCTGAAACGCAGATGCTATGAGGTTCAAGTCAGCTCATCCGATCTGCTTGTACATGTATCCAAGGGCATCCCACCGCTCTCATTTACGAATAAGGACTCCTCCGCCTACTTTGCCTGCGCAGAGCTGCTGTATCACTACTACCGGGATACCCATGCTGCTATTAACCCCTTGACCGCGTCCCTGTCGGAGTTCATGGAAGCTCTTCCGGCAGAAGTTTTCTATGATGGCTTATCCGATCGACCGACCTCTGCCTCCTTTATCGAAGGGAACGAGATCGCCTACCTATGCTCCTTTGATCCAGCTGGATTCCCCGCCTTCGCCCGGTCTTTGCTCGCCGATCTATTCGACCGTTACGATCAAATAACCTTCGAAGCGGACGACACCGATTGGGCGGCCACAGCGGTCAGGGACATGTTTTTGACAAAGAACGACCGCAGCTTCGACACCTATGTGTACTTGAACCAGCCTTGCAGGGTATGGTAAACTATAAAAAAACAAATGTGGAGCGTGATGATATGAAAGCTGCCGTCGTCTATTATTCCCAGTCTGGCAATACAAAGTTCGTCGCCGAGAGAATGGCCCAGATACTTGAGGCGGATCTAATCCCCCTGACCCCGAAAAAAGAGTACCCTGATTCCGGGTTCAAAAAGTTCCTTTGGGGCGGCAAAAGCGCCATGATGGGCGAAAAACCCGCCCTGGAGCCCTATGCCTTTCACGCGCAACAATATGATACGGTCGTTTTAGGCACCCCTGTCTGGGCCGGGACCATCGCGCCGCCCCTGCGCAGCTTTATCGCGGAGAACAAAAAGGTCCTGCAAGGCAAGGCTGTGGCTCTCTTTGCCTGCTGCAGCGGCGGCCCGGGCAAGGTGATGGAAAAGGCGAAGAAAGTTCTGGGGCTCGACACACTCCTTGCGGAGCTCATCCTCATCGACCCCAAGGACAAGCCCACGCCTGAGAAAGAAGCGCACATCGCCGCCTTTTGCCATAAATTGAAGGATTAACAAACGAGTAAAAGAAAGCAGGGGGTCCTCTCCCCTGCTTTTTCGCATATGTCAGGTTTCAGGCGTCTTCCAGGAATTTGAGCAGCATGGTGGCGGAAAGATGGGCGGCGTGGCGCTCGAAGGCGGCATAGGATTCCGATGCGGAGCCGTCCGCCAGATCTGAGATGGCCCGGACCACCAGGAAGGGCACGTAGGCCGCCTGAGCCACCTGGGCGATGGCTCCGCCCTCCATCTCGCAGGCCAGGGCGCCATAGGTCTCAAAGAGACGTTTCTTGGTCTCCTGATCGGCCACGAAGGTGTCGCCGGTGCAGATGCGCCCCCGATGGATGGCGCTTTCCCCCGCTATGGCTCGGGCAACGGCTTCAAACCGATCCAAAAGGTCCTGGTCGGCGGGGAACAGCGTAGGCTTGTCCTTGGGCCCATCCAGTGTCAGGCAGCCGTCCACGCAGCCCAGGGCAGCCATACGAAAGTCGTGCTGGACCAGGTCCGTGCTCAGCACCATGTCCCCCAGCTTCAGCTCCGGCCCAACGCCTCCGGCCACGCCGGTGTTGATGAGATAGTCCGGCTTGGATCGGTCGATGAGGATCTGAGCGCAGCGGGCGGCGTTCACCTTGCCGATGCCGCACTTGGCGAGGATCACATCATGGCTGCCGATCCGCCCCTGATAGAAGGTGAGCCCGTACAGCGGATTGGTCCGACAGTAGTCCATCTGTCCCCGGATCATCTGTATCTCCGAATCCATGGCGCCGATGATGCCGTAAGTCATTGCTCCGAACCTCACTTTTAGATTATTATGCCTATAGTATACCAGCCGTTGCCCGTCTTTTCAATACCCGCTCCAGGGATCGATACGGGTTCTGTTTATGACTTTGACGATGAGCCCTTCGGGAGTGATAAGATATTCCGCCTGAAGCCAGCTCAGCTCCTCGCGAGCCTCTCCATGCAGTTGTCATACTCGCTCGATGGGCATGGCTTTCTCGGTAACCTTCATGTCAGCGTCGATGCGGACGATCAGCCTCCCGTCAGCTCCGGCCAGCTCCCGGCATAGATGCTCCGGGATATCGTATATCGCCCGATAGTCCGGTCCCTGCACCTCCAAACGAATCTGTACCGGTTCCCGTGCGGCGTCGGTGACTTCGGGCGTGACCTTGGCCATGTCGACCATCTCCGCCTGGTTCTTTTGCCGCAATGCTCCCACCTCGTGCGTAGGCAGACAGCCGCATAAAAGAATAAGAGCGCACAGAAATAAATAGAATGGACGCTTCATGGGTAATTATACCTCCCTGTCGGTCGTATGAGAGCAGTATACGCTCCAAATTCGTCCAAAACGTCACAAAAGGATTATGAAGATGCGGCCAAAACGTAAAATCTTGGATCGGAGTTGAAAAAGTGAAGAATATGGGTTGACGAAAGGGATGCGGAATTAGGATTCGATTCGCGCTATGGGCTTGTATGAAGCCGGGGGACGGAACTTGGATTCGCCTTCGCCTCACGGCTCGGTCGGGGTTCGGCTCTGAACGTCCACTGGACGTTCATTCACCACCGAACCCTTCGAATCCTTCTTCCTTTGGAGTAACAAAAATGAGGCACGCGATTGTGCCTCATTTTTGTTGGCTGCGGAACTAGGATTCGAACCTAGACAATACGAGTCAGAGTCGTAGGTGCTGCCATTACACAATTCCGCAACAGCTTTTTCGAGAAATCCCGAGATGCCGTCCGTCTGAGTGATAACACCCGCCTCTCGGCAGGTGGTCTAGCTGTGATGAGCCTCAGCCTTCCCGTCGTGGCGGGCCTGACATCCTCTCGATCAACGCGCCTTTCCGTATTCACTCTGTGGGTTTATCACTAAAAACGTAACGCACACCGCAGGATTTTCGTATGGTGGGATTAATTGGAATCGAACCAATGACCTCCACGATGTCAACGTGGCGCTCTAACCAGCTGAGCTATAACCCCTTGACAGGAATTTATTATACACAATAGAGCGAAAAATGCAAGCACTTTTTTTCAATTCCGTCAAAATTCCATGGAAAGAGCATCTTTTCGGCCATGGGATACGGCCGGATATATCCAGGCGCACAGCTGATACAGCAGCAGGGACAGAGCTCCCACGCTCAACCCCTCCCGGGATCCCAGACGCACCACACAGAAGGAGAACAGCACGTACTCCCGCAAGCAAAAAAACAACTCGAAACATAGGCTGCCAAGGCAGATGGAAAGCAGCGTTTCAGCTTTCCCGCGGCACAGCAGAGAGGCGGGAATGGGCAGCAGCATCCCGCACAAGAGCATCACGCCCGGCAGCAGCGGCCAGGCATCCACCGCCCTCCAGCAGAGCATTCCTCCGAAGAAAGCGGCTGCCAGTACCTCAGGCCACGCTTCTTTATCCATGGACAGCAGAAACGGCACCGGCAGCAGCAGGGCCGCCGGGTAGAGCGACAAATACGTCCCCCCTGCCTCCACCTCCGACAGGGCAAGGGACATCAAGGAGAACAGGACCATCCTTCTATGAACCTTTGATCCAGGTCCATCCATGGCCCAGGAAAGCAAGGCCAGGGAGAGCAGGCAAGGTTGATATAGATACAAAAAAGCATCACATCCTTTTTTCTAAGGATGGACGCTTTTGTCTTCATTCATGCGCTTTAGCGGCGGCGGATCCCCTCGCTGTACACGGCAGTGATGTGTCGATCGTCCAGCCGATACGCCGCCCGCAGCAGCCGATCCCGCAAGGTGAGACTGGGCAGCTTTGGCAGGCCTGTATCGTCCAAAACGATGGCATGGAGCAACTCCCCTTCCGGGAAGCCCAGCTTTAAGCCGAAGAAGGTCTGCCCGGCGCTGGTGGCCATATAGTAGGCCTGCTCGATGGAAATGGCCTGGTCGTAGTCCCACGTCATACTGCCCCGATCCTTGGCGGCGGAGATGGAGTTGGCCATGGTCCTGAGCATGGACAGGGTGGTCCCGCCGGACACGTCCGAGCCCAAGCATATGGCCTGCCCTTCCCGCAGCATGTCCGCCACGGGACTGATGCCGCTCATGAGGGAGTTGTTGGAGCTGGCGCAGTGGACGGGCCAAACGCCTTTTCGGCTCATGGCCGCCCGTTCCCTGGCGTCGCTGTGGACGCAGTGAGCCATCAGGGTTCTGCTGTCGAACAGGCCGTATTTATCGTAGACCTCCCAATACTGACCGCAGTCGGGGAACAGCTTCGCTACCAGAGCGATCTCCCCCAAATTCTCCGACAGATGGGATTGTACGGGCAAGTCTCGCTCCGCTTTCAGCTTCCCCAAAAAGGTCAACAGTTCGTCGCTGCAGGAGGGAGCGAACCGGGGCGTCAAAATGGGCTTCACCTTGGTGAATCCCTTGCATCCCTCCAACCAGCGGAGGGTCTCCTTTTGGCTCTCCTCCGTGGTCTCCCGCAGGTAATCCGGCGCGTCCCGGTCCATGTTCACTTTGCCCACATAGCCGGTGATCCCCGCCTTCTCCAGCTCCTCCATAAGGATCAGCGTTCCGTCCGTATGCCGAGAGGAGAACATGCAGACCCGGGTGGTGCCGTTTTGAATGAGGTCATGGGCGAGGGTCCGATACTTTTCCCGGGCATAAACAGGGTCCGCGTACCGGGCCTCCGTGGGAAAGGCATAGGCTTCCAGCCATTCGAGCAAAGGCCGATCCATGCCCGTGCCCATATACTCGTATTGGGGCCCGTGCAGGTGCATATCGGAAAAGCTTTGGAGGATGAGGGCGTCTCCGAAATCCGTGACCTGTGCCTCTGCCATCGTTTCGGGCAAGGTGAGATAGATGCCCGCCACCCGGCCGTCCTCCAAAACGAGATAGCTGTGGGGATGGACGCCCAGGGTGTCCAGGGACAACGCTTCCAGGATGTTGCCCTTGATGGCCGTCAACATGGTCCCATATCCTCCTTTCGGTCGATGTCCTTTAGCTCCCTTGCCGGAACTTGCACGGTCCGGAGCAGATCCCTGTGGGCGGCGATCACCTGACGGCCGCCCCTGTCCCCCGAAATCTGTGTCAGTTCCTGGAACAGACTGGCGGGAAAGATGACCGGGTTCCCCCGCTTCCCCTCCGCCTCCAATGCCAAGATGCAGCCCGGCTCTCTTCCGAAGGCGTCTATAAGCTTTTCCACCGTAGCAACGCTCAAGTTCGGCTGATCGGCTACGGCGTACAGTATCCCATCATATTCTCCCGTGGTCAGGATATATTCCGTACCCAGCCGCACGCTGGAGCTCATGCCTCGCTCGGGGGCCGGATTGATGACCACACCGAAGCCCCGTTCCTTTGCCGCGTCCATCAGATACCCTTTGTCTTTGCTGGTGATCAGCACCCGCAGCGCAAAGTTGTCCAGGTGCAGCGTATTTAGAGCATGGACGCCCATGGGCTGCCCTGACACGGGCAGCATGAGTTTATCCATGCCGAAGCGGCTGCCGCTGCCCGCCGCCGTCACCAAACAAGCCAGCCTCATTTCCGATACCGGCCGCAGCGGTCCCGGCGCACGTATTCGCCCCGTCCGGCAGCGATCAGCTTGCCCTTGGCCACCACCAATTCCCCGTTCAAGATCACGTCTCGGGCCATGCCCGCCGCCTCATATCCCTCGTAGGGGGAGTTGTCACAGGCGTGCAGGTTGGTGGCCATGTGGATGGTGTGGGGCGCGTCGGGATCGAAGATGACGATATCCGCGTCGCTTCCCGCCTGCAGCACGCCCTTGCGGGGATACATGCCGAAGAGCTTTGCTGCCCGTGTGGACAAAAGCTGCCCCATAGCGACCATGTCGATAAAGCCGCCCTTCACGGCCCGGGTATAGACGATCTCCGCTCGGTTCTGGACCCCGGCGCCGCCGTTGGGCGTTTTGGAGAAGTCGTCCTTCCCTGCCGACTTCTGCGCCATGGTAAAGGAGCAGTGGTCCGTGCCGATCCAGTCGATCTCCCCCGTGCCCATAGCTTCCAGCAAGGCTTCCTGATCAAGCTTTGACCGAAGCGGCGGAGACATGACGTACTTGGCGCCATCCGGCTCGTCATACATGCTCTCTTCCAGCACGAGATACTGGGGACAACTTTCCAGATACACCTCCTGCCCCCGCTCCCTGGCCCGGCGGGCGATGGCCAAACCCTCCCTGGTGGACAGATGAACCACCCAGGCAGGGCCCTTTGCAAGATAGGCCGCGTCCATGAGCCGACCCACACCGTCCGCCTCCACCACGTTGGGACGGGAAACGGCGTGATATCGAGAAGAGGTCTTCCCCGCCGCCTTCAGTTCCCGGACCCGGGCTTTGATGATATCGTCGTTCTCACAGTGGATGCCGATGATGCAGTCCTCCTTGGCAAGGCGCTGTATGGCCTCGTAGATCTGTCCGTCGCTCACCCGCATGTTGTCGTATACCATGTACATCTTGAAGGAGGTGACGCCGTTTTCAATCATTTTGGGGATCTCTGCGATCCTGTCCGCATTCCATTCGGAAACGGCCATATGAAAGCCGTAATGACAGCTGCTCCCCTCCGCCTTCTTGGACCATTTATGAAAGGCGTCCATCATGGTCATGCCCCGCTCCTGGGTAGCGAAGTCCAGCACCGTAGTGGTGCCGCCCACGACGGCGGCCTTTGTGCCGGAGATGAAATCATCCGCCGTGACGGTGCTGCCCACCTCCAGATCGAAATGGGTATGGGTATCGATGAACCCGGGGAACACGAAACAGCCGGAGCCGTCGATCACCTGGTCCGCCGGAGCATCGATATTCCCGCCTGCCTGGACGATCCTTTGCCCCTCCGTGAGCAGGTCTCCCTTTTCCACTCGATCCTCAAAAACCAAGGAAGCGTTTTTTATCAGAATCCGCATATCCATGCCCTCCTGTTGCATGTTCATTATATCATATTCGCGGAAAAAGCGTACATCTTTCAAAAAAAATAATTTGTCCATCTTCCAAGATTTTGTTTTTTATGCTATACTGTCAAATGGGAGGATAGAAAGATGGATAATTACAGATTACGCAATGCAATCCTGAACGCCGCCTCACGCAACGCCGCCCTGGTCATCAAAAACGCCAACATAGTCAACGTGTTCACTGGGACCATCGAGCAAGGGGACGTCGCCATCCGCGATGGGATCATCCTCGGCATCGGCAACTACTCCGGCCGGGAGGAAATCGACGCAAAAGGGGCCTATCTGTGCCCCGGTCTCATCGATGGTCACGTGCATATCGAATCTTCCATGGCCCATCCCTCCCGCTTTGCCGACTGTGTGCTGCAGCAGGGCACCACAACGGTGATTGCCGACCCCCACGAGATCGCCAACGCCTGCGGCACGGACGGCATCCAATACATGCTGGATCAAACGGAATGGCTCCCCCTCTCCGTGTTCTTTATGATCCCCTCCTGCGTCCCCTGCACCAGCTTTGAGACCAGCGGCGCCAAGCTGGTTGCCACCGATATGGAGCCGTTCCTTTCTCATAAACGGGTCATCGGTCTGGGCGAGGTCATGGACTACGTTTCGGTGGTCTCAGGAGACGGCGAGATGCTGGATAAGCTGAAGCTCTTCGAGCGCCGCCCCATCGACGGCCATGCGCCCCTCCTCTCCGGCGATGATCTGAACGCCTATTGCATCGCAGGGCCCCGCACCGATCACGAATGTTCCACATACGACGAGATCTTCGAAAAGATGCGTAAGGGCATGCGCATCCATATCCGCGTTGGCTCCGCCTGCCGGGGCATGGAAGAGTTGGTGCGCAAGGTCGCGGACAATAAGCTCCCCACCCGCCGGATGCTCTTCTGCACCGATGACAAGCACCTGGAGGACATAGAGCGAGAGGGCCATATCAATTACATTTTGCGCCTGGCCGTGGCCAACGGCATCTCCCCCATCGAGGCCGTCCAGATGGCCACCATCAACGCTGCTGAGACCTATGGCTTACAGCGGTACGGTGCCATCGCTCCCGGCTATCGAGCGGACATGGTCCTCTTCGACAATCTCACCGACTTCAACCCCATCATGGTCTTTTCCAATGGGATCCAGTTCAAGCCCCATGCCGACACACTCCTCAAGCGGGATCCCCGCATCTATAACAGCGTTCACCTCGCCCCTCGAAAACCCGGCATTTTGGACTTGGCCGTCCATGAAAACATGCCTGTGATCAACCTGGTTCCGGGTGAACTGCTCACAAATCTTACCTTTGAGAATGTCCCTGAGGAGGATGGAAAATTTGTTCCCACACCGGAACTGCTCAAAGCGGCTGTCTTCGAGCGGCACATGTCCTCCGGCCGGGTGGGCGTTGGCATCCTCAAAGGCATGCGCCTCGCCAACGGAGCTATCGCCTCCACGGTGGGTCATGACTCCCATAATCTGATCGTCGTTGGTGACAACGATAGGGATATGCTCGCGGCGGTGGACGCCCTGGAAGCATCCTCCGGCGGCTTCGTGGTGGTGAGCCAGGGCAAGGTCCTGGCCCAGCTCCCGCTGCCCATTGCTGGGCTTATGAGCGATCTACCCCTTCATGAGATCATCGAGCGGCAGAAGCAGCTGCTCGCCGCTTTCCGCTCCATCGGACGGTATGCTGACGGCGATCCCTTCGTTACCCTTTCCTTCATCGCCCTGCCGGTGATCCCTTGCGTACGCATCACGGATATGGGCGTGTTCGACGTGACCGAGATGCAATTCGTTCAATAAAGGAGGACATCCATGATCGTAGGAAAAAGTGTGCCCCGCGTTGACGCGTTCGATAAGGTGACCGGGCGTGCAAAATACACGGACGATCTATGCGATCGAAGCGCTCTGCTCATCCGGGTGGTGCGCTCCACCATCGCCCATGGGTTCGTGAAATCCGTGGACATCTCCGAAGCCATGAAGGTGCCGGGGGTCGTGCGGATCTTCACCTGCTTTGACGTGCCCGATATCCCCTTCCCTACGGCCGGACACCCCTGGTCCGTGGAGGAGGCCCATCAGGATGTGGCGGATCGACTGCTGCTCAACCGGCACGTTCGCTACTATGGCGACGACGTGGCGGCGGTGGTGGCTGAAAACGAGGTGGCCTGCGCCCAGGCGGCACGGCTGGTGAAGGTGGAGTATGAGGAGCTGCCCTTCGTCCTTGACCCCATAGAGGCCATGCAGGAGGGTCAGCCCCAGATCCAGGAAGCCTTCCCCCGCAATATCCTGAAGCACACCTCTCTCCGCATAGGCAACTATGAGGAAGCCCGCCAGGAGCCGGGCCTCGTCTGCATCGACAAGTGGTACACCACCCCCACGGTCCAGCACTGCCACATTGAAAACTTTATCTGCTACGCCTATGAGGAGACCGGCAAGACCGTCATCGTCTCCTCCACCCAGATCCCCCACATCGTGCGCCGCACGGTGGGCCAGGCTTTGGGCGTGCCCTGGGGTTCCGTCCGTATCATCAAGCCCTATATCGGCGGCGGCTTCGGCAACAAGCAGGACACCCTCTACGAGCCCCTCTGCGGCTGGATCTGCAGGGAGCTGGGCGGCCGGCTGGTGAAGATCGACATCCCCCGGGAGGATACCTTCATCAGCAACCGGGTCCGCCATGCCATCAAATTCCATATCATCTCCTACGTGCGGCCCGACGGTACCTATGTGGCGAGGAAGCTGGAGATGTTCTCCGACCAGGGCGCCTACGCCTCCCACGGCCATTCCATCGCTGCCAAGGGCATGGGTTGCTTCCCTCAAATGTATCCCTGTCCCAACCTCGAATGCGACGCCTATACGGTCTACACCAACAAATCCGTGTCCGGCGCCATGCGCGGCTACGGCATCCCCCAGGCCATGTTCGCCTATGAAAGCCATACCGACGACGTGTGCAAGGCCCTGGGCCTTGATCCGGTGGAGTATCGACGCAAGCACATCATGCCCGTAGGGTTCAAGGATGGATTCTCCAAGAACGAAAACTACTTCGACACCTTCAACCAGTGCATGGACAAGGCCATCGCCTACATGGACTACTGGAAGAAGCGGGAAGCCTTCAAGGACCAGAGCGGCCCCATCCGCAGGGGCATCGGTCTTTCCTGCTTCTGGTATAATACGGGCGTTTGGCCCATCTCCCTGGAGCATTCCTCCTGCCGCATGGTCCTGAACCAGGACGGCACCATCCAGCTGCAGGTGGGCGAAACAGAGATCGGTCAGGGCGCGGACACGGCCTACGCTCAGATGGCGGCAGAGGTCATCGGTCTGCGGGATTATACGGACGTGCACGTGGTTTCCAATCAGGACACGGATGTGACTCCCTTCGGCCTCGGGGCGTACGCCTCTCGTCAGACCTACATGTGCGGCTTCTCAATCACGCAAACGGGCCAGATCCTGAAGAAGAAGATCCTGGAATACGCCAACGAGCTCACCCGGGTGCCTGTATTCGATCTGGATATCGAGGAGGGCAACATCATCCGCGTCACGGACGGCCGGGTGCTGATGCCCCTGTCTGATTTGGCGACGGAGGCCTTCTACAGCCTGACCCACAGCGTCCATATCACGGCGGAGTCCACCTATCAGATCAAATCCAACGCATATTCCTTCGGCTGCTGCGTCGCCGAAGTGGAGGTGGACGTGCCCCTGTGCCGGGCCCAGGTGAAGAAGATCATCAACGTTCACGACTGCGGTCGGCTCATCAACCCGGCTTTGGCGGAAGCCCAGGTGGAGGGCGGCATGAGCATGGGCATCGGCTACGCCCTTTCCGAGCAGCTTCTGTACGACCCCAAGACCGGTCGGGGCCTCAACAACAACCTCCTCGATTACAAGCTCTCCACCACGCTGGATCACCCCCATTTGGAGGCCCAGTTCGTGGAGAACCCCGAGCCCACCAATCCCTTCGGCACCAAGGCCCTTGGCGAGCCCCCGGCCACGCCCGTGGCGCCGGCCATCCGTAACGCCATTTTGAACGCAACCGGCGTGGAGGTGGATGATCTGCCCATGAACCCCAAGGTGCTGTTCAAGCGCTTCAGCGAGGAAGGCCTCATTCACGATCTCTGGAGAGAGGAGAAATAAGCCATGTACGATATGAAAGAACTATATGAAGCCTTCTCAGTACAGGAGGCCATCGAGCTCCGTCTGGCCCACCCCGAGGCACAGATCATCGCCGGTGGGTCCGACGTGTTGGTCCAGATGCGGGAGGGCAAGCGGGCCGGCAAGGAGCTGATCTCCATCTACCTGATCGACGAGCTCAGGGGCGTGTCCCTGGACGAGGACGGCGCCATTCGCATCGGGTCTTTGACCAGCTTCTCCCACATCACGAAGGACCCCATTATCCAGAAATACATCAATGTGCTGGGCGAAGCCGTGGACCTGGTGGGCGGGCCCCAGATCCGGAACATCGGCACCATCGGCGGGAACACCTGCAACGGTGTGACCAGCGCGGACTCCGCCTCCACCCTTCACGCCTGGGAGGCCATCATCGAGCTCACGGGACCCAACGGAAAGCGGCTGGTGCCCATCCGTGACTTCTATATCAAGGCCAGCTCCGTGGACATCCGGGAGGGTGAGATCCAAACCGCCATCCTTATCCCCAAGGCAAGCTATGAGAACACCTTCGGCTCCTATTATAAATACGCCATGCGCAACGCCATGGACATCGCCACCACGGGCTGCTCCGTGAACGTGCGGCTGTCCCCCGACAAGCAAACCTTCGACCGGGTGCGCATCGCCTATGGCGTGGCGGGGCCGGTGCCCATGCGGGCGCCCTCGGCGGAGGCGCTCATCCAGGGCAAGCCCCTCACCATGAAGAACGTGGAAGCTTTCTCTTTAGAGGTCTTACAGGATATCAATCCCCGGGATTCCTGGCGGGCGCCCAAGGCCTTCCGGCAGCATATCGCCGTGGAGATGGCCAAGCGGTGTCTCATGGAAGCCACCAAGCGCTGTGGAGGTGAAATCAAATGAAGGATCAGTATCGGCTCATCGAATTCAATCTGAACGGCAAGGACGTGGCCTGCATGGTGGATTGCCGGGCTTCCCTCACCGATATGCTCCGCAACGACTTCCGGCTCACCTCCGTGAAGAAGGGATGCGAGGTGGGCGAATGCGGCGCCTGCAACGTGATCATCGACGGAGAATGCTACAACTCCTGCATCTATCTGGCCGTATGGGTCCGGGGCAAGCATGTGCGAACGCTGGAAAGCCTGATGGGCCCCAACGGGGAGCTCTCCGATATCCAGCAGGCGTTCATCGACGAGACCGCCGTCCAATGTGGTTTCTGCACGCCCGGGTTCATCATGTCCGCCGTAGAGATCTTGGAATCCGGCAAGCTCTATACCCGGGACGAGCTCAGGAAGCTCCTCTCGGGGCATCTGTGCCGCTGCACCGGGTATGAGAACATCCTCAACGCCGTGGAAAAGACCATGAAAAAGCGGCTGGGGATTGTATAGTATTTTTATATGATTTGCGACTTTTTTCTTTTCGGTGAAAAGAAAACGCCGCCCAAAAAGAAAAGCTTAAGAAGGGATTTTTGTCCGTTTCTTAAGCTTTTTTATATCAGTAAAGTTCTTTTGGACACCTTTTCTTTCAAGAAAAGGTGTCAACTATTTATCATTTCATCTTATTCCTGAGGAATGGTGGACAGACGCACGGCGTAAGCCCGGATTACGTTGCAGAGCTCCACCCCGTCCCGCCACTCCACGGGGATGGCCCCCGCCCCCAGCAGCATGCCCATGATGTTCCCGCAAATGGAGCCGGTGGAATCGGAATCCCCGTCGTGATTCACAGCGAGGCGCACGGCCTGTGGGAAGTTATTGGGGAAACTAAGCGCGCTGTAGACGGCGATGGACAGCGCTTCCTCTCCTACCCAGCCGCCGCCTAACTCCTTGACCGTAGGCGCGCAGGGACGCCCCTCCTCCGCCAAAGCGGCGGCCTTCTCTAAGCCAGCCAGTGTGCTCTCCGCGCCCTCAATCTCCTCAAGCTCCGCCATGACGTCCGTCACCGCGTCTGGCAGGGACTGGCCGTAATACAGCCGCTGCAGAAGCATGGCCAAGGCGCCCGCGGAGATGTACCCGCCTGGATGGCCATGGGTGATAGCTGCCACGCGGCAGCCTAAGCTGAAAGCATCCGGGAAAACGGCGCAGGGAGCCACCCGCATGACGCCGCCGCAGCCCCGGCTGTTGTTGATCGGCTTGGCCAGGGTGCCCATCTTCCCGCCGCTGAGGCTGGAAAGACAGGTGGATCCCGGCGCGCGGGAGGCGTAGAGCGGCTTTTCGTTGAGCAGCCCGCCCTCATACTTGGCGCCGGGCATCTTAGCGAGGGACTGGGTATAGTACCAGCGCAGATAGGAGCGATAGACGCATTTGACCGGCGATCGCTTCGTCTTATAGGCGTTCAAAAGCCCTTCCGCCGTAAATAGGGTCATCTGCGTATCGTCGGAGATAAGGTTGCTGTTGGAGATATCGCGCACGCCGGCGCCGCCGAAGTATCGCGCGATCTCGGCATAGCGCATGAACTCCACGGGATACCCCATGGCATCCCCGATGGCGCCGCCCAAAAGGCACCCGATCATCCGACTTTTCCGGCCAGGCATGGACGCAACTCCTTCCGTATCTATTGTTTTATACCATATCACATGTTCATACTTTGTTCAATATATTTTTGAGATTTTTGGATACAAAAATGGAAGATATGGTGATCGATTCCTTGATCCGTCACCATATCTTGGGTCAAATCGGTAATATATGGAATGTTCAGCTCTTTCTCAGAACGTGCCAAACGACTCCGCCGCCGAAGCCGCAGCCTTCATACAGGTCGCGGGGAGAAGACGGATCGTCTTCCTTTCCAGAGACGGTCACAAAACTGGCTTTACCCACCATTCGAAACAGCAGCTCGTTGACGATGATCCTTCCCCATCCTCGACGACGATGCGCCGGGGAGACCTGGATCCATTCCAATATCC
The DNA here is from genome assembly GCA_017545535.1 of Clostridia bacterium. Taxonomy (GTDB): domain Bacteria; phylum Bacillota; class Clostridia; order Christensenellales; family CAG-138; genus RUG472. Next base: position 92,368 of record JAFWMS010000021.1, read on the forward strand.
CCTCCCCCATGTCCCTGTCCAGCTCCGCAATGCCGGAGGCCACGATCTCTCCAGTACTGTTGTCCACGATGGCCAGCCAAAGGTCGGGCGAATAGGTGGGATGCAAGCGATAGGCAGTTAGCTCCGCCTCAGTTACTCTTTCCTCCTCATAGCAGGAAGCGATATGCTCGGACAGCGTCCTTTCATCAGGGCATGCAAAGCGGTATCCCTCGGGCAGGCTCGGCGCCTCGATCCCCTGCATACGGTGGATAAGCTTGAAATAGGGGGTGTCAATATAGCCCGCGTGATCCTCTTGCAGGCGCGGGTCGTCCTCCCGTAGGATCAGCAGGTCATCGGGGATAAATATGCTGTTTGTCTTCCAGAACGGCAGGGACGAGGCCCCGCATGGATCGTGAAGGTAGTGAGCTTTTTCCATAAATAAAGTATAGCACAGCAAAGATATGAGCACAACCATGTGGAGGTGGGGAGAGTCGAACACTCGCCTGCGGGCTCGCTCAGGTCACAGCTCTGAGGCCCCACTGGGGCCTCATTCACTACTGTGACCAGTTCGACTCTCCGCCTCAAAAAACCAAAAGAAAACCACCCATATGGGTGGTTTTCTTTTGGTGGAGGTGGGGAGAGTCTCTTCTCGGCCTCGACGGCCTCGGTCAGGGCGCGGGAAAACAGTCCACTGGACTGTTTTCTGACACGCGCCCAGTTCGACTCTCCCCTTACCCATTGTACAAACAAAAACACCGCACATAGGCGGTGCTTTTGTTTGTGGTGGAGGTGGGGAGAGTCGAACTCCCGTCCGAGAACATGATGACCCAACTTTCTACGAGCGTAGCCGTCGTACAAGTATTCCCCTTGCGGCGCTCCCAACGGCGGGATCGCCGGTCCGGTAGCTTCATAAAGTCCGGTCCGGGGCAAAGCTTACCCGGGTTCGTTCCCTATCCTAAATGACGCCCGTGTCTGAGACGATAGGTCTTCTCAGGCGGACGCTGTCACGCGCTTAGGCAGCGACAGGAAGTGCGTTGTAGTTGTCTGTTATGTTTAAACAGGTCCCGCTTTTAACGAAGCTCGGGGCTTCGGCTCGCTTATCCGGCCCTCACTATCCCCGTCGAAACCATTTCACCCCCATGGGATAGGTTACCGCACTTTGTAATCCTTCATGCGCCGGTCCATCTCCCGATCGGCATCCTTCTCGGCGATATCGTGGCGCTTGTCATACAGCTTCTTGCCCTTGGCCAAAGCCAGCTCCACCTTCACCTTCCCGTCCTTGAAGTAGACGGACAGAGGGATCAGGCTGTAACCATCGGCCTGCTGTTTGCCGTAGAGCTTGGTGATCTCCCGCTTATGGGCCAGGAGCTTTCTTGTCCGGAAGGGATCGTGGTTGAAGATGTTGCCCTGCTCATAGGGGCTGATGTGCATGCCCTGGAGCAGCAGCTCTCCCTTTTTAACAAGGGCATAGCTGTCCTTCAGGTTCAGCGCGCCCTTGCGGATAGACTTCACCTCGGTACCCGTCAGCGCGATGCCGCACTCCAGGGTATCTTCGATGAAATAGTCATGGCGGGCCTTCCGATTGACGGCGGCCACTTTTATCCCCTTATGGACGGGCATCTTTTTCCTTTCACTCTTCCAAATAAAAAGCGGTACAACGAAGGATCGCTGTACCGCTCTTCATACAGCTTCTTTAACCGAGGCACATGAGCACCAGCGCCAGCACAGCGATGATACAGGCACAAACGAGGGTGATCCTCTTGAGCTGAAGATCCTTCTTGGCCTCCCGACCCTTCACGCCGAAGGACTCGGTATCGCTGCCATAGGCAGCGCCCAGACCGGCAGACTTGCTCTTCTGCATCAACACGGCCACGATCAACACGACCGCCACAAGAACGAGCAGGACTTGAATCGCGATTCTCATATTACTTCCTCCCAAAATGACTGCGTGTGCTATTATACCACCATGTTTCCAGGTTTGCAAGGGTGATATTTAGCTGTTTTTCGACAAGTTTCAGCCCTCGAACAGGGTGGAACCGGTCATTTCGACAGGCTTGGGCAGCCCCAGCATGTCGAGCAGCGTGGGCGAAAGGTCACAGAGCCGACCGCCGCTCCGGAGCGTCACGTCCTTCCCTGCCCCGTCCACGTACACGCAGGGCACGGGGTTGGTGGTGTGGGCGGTGAAGGGGGCGTTCTCGGCGTAGTCCCACATGTATTCGCAGTTGCCGTGGTCGGCGGTGATGAGGCAGCGGCCGCCGCTCTTGAGGATGGCGGTGACCACCTTATCGAGGCACTCGTCCACGGCATGGACGGCCTTGACCGCCGCCTCCATGACGCCCGTATGCCCCACCATGTCGGGGTTGGCGAAGTTCAGGATCATCACGTCGTACTTGCCGCTCTCGATCCGCTTCACCACTTCCTCCGCCACAAGGTATGCGCTCATCTCCGGCTGCATGTCGTAGGTAGGCACCTTGGGCGAGGGGATCAGACACCGATCCTCCAATGGATTGGGGGCCTCCACCCCGCCGTTGAAGAAGAAGGTCACGTGAGCGTACTTCTCCGTCTCCGCGATCCTCAGCTGGGTCTTTCCGTTTTTGGCCAGATACTCGCCCAGAGTGTTTTTCAGAGTCTGAGGCTTGAAGGCCACGGTGAGCTTGTCCTCGAAGGTCTTGTCGTACTGGGTCATGGACACATAGGTCAAGGGGAAGAACCCGTACCGGCGCTCGAACCCGTCGAAGTCCTCGAAGATATAGGCCCGGCTCAGCTCCCGAGCCCTATCGGGCCGGAAGTTGAAAAAGATGACGCTGTCGTTGGCCTTTACCGTGGCCACGGGCTTACCGTTCTCCACGATGACCGTTGGCTTCACGAACTCATCCGCGTCGCCCCGATCGTAGCTCATCTGCATGGCGTCGTGGCCCGTAGGGGCTGTGAAGCCCTCGCCGTAGGTCAGGGCGGCGTAGGCCTTCTCCACCCGCTCGAAGCGGTTGTCCCTGTCCATGGCGTAGTAGCGGCCGGAAACCGTGGCGATCTTGCCTACGCCGATCTCTTCAAGCTTCGCCTCCAGATCTTCCACATACCCCTTGCCGCTCTTGGGCGGAGTATCCCGGCCGTCCATGAAGCAATGGATATAGACCTTGGTGAGACCGTTGCGCTTGGCCAGCTCCACCAGGGCGTAGAGATGCTCCAGGTGGCTGTGGACGCCGCCGTCGGAGCAAAGGCCGAAGAGATGCAGGGAAGAATCGTGCGCCTTGCAGTTTTCTACCGCCTTCAAAAATGCGGGATTCTCAAAGAAATCCCCGTCCTCGATGGCCTTAGTGATCCGGGTGAGCTCCTGATAGACGATGCGGCCGGCGCCGATGTTCAGGTGCCCCACCTCGCTGTTGCCCATCTGGCCGTTGGGCAGACCCACGTCCATGCCGCTGGCACCCAAAAGGGTGTGGGGACAGGTGTTCCACAGCTTCATGAAATGGACCGCGCCGTCGGTCAGGATAGCGTTATATTCCTTCTCCTCCCGATAGCCGAAGCCGTCGAGGATGATCAATGCGGTAATGGGCTTCATCAGTAGTTCACCACGCCGGCAAAGTCCACGGCTTTCAAGGATGCGCCGCCGATGAGCCCGCCGTCGATCTCGGGCATGCTCATGAGCTCGGTGGCGTTGGAGGGCTTCATGGAGCCGCCATACTGGATGCGCACCTTCTGGGCCACCTCCTCGCCATAAATGCCCGCGATGGTCTTACGGACCACGGCGATGGTGGCGTTGGCGTCCGCCGCGGTGGCGGTCTTGCCGGTGCCGATGGCCCAGATGGGCTCATAGGCGATGACCACCTTCACCGCGTCCTCGGCGGGGATGCCCGCAAAGGCAGCCGCGGTCTGGCCGCTGACGAAGGATTCGGTGACGCCCGCTTCCCGCTGCTCCAGGGTCTCGCCCACGCAGATGATGGGCACGATGCCATTGGCGAGAGCCGCCTTGGCCCGCTTGTTCACGCCCTCGTCGGTCTCACCGAAGTAGGCGCGCCGCTCGCTGTGGCCGATGATGGCGTACTCCACGCCGAAGGCCTTCAGCATGCTGGGAGAGATCTCACCGGTGAAAGCGCCGCTCTCGGCCCAATGAATGTTCTGGCAGCCCAGATGGATGTTGGTGCCCTCGATGAGCTTATGCACCGGGCAAAGGTCCACGAAGGGCGGGCAAACGACCACGTCGCACTTGGCGTCCTTCACCAGGGGGATGAGCTCAGAGACCAGGGCCTTTGCCTCCTCGGGGGTCTTGTTCATCTTCCAGTTGCCGGCGATGATGGGCTTGCGGGCGATCTTATCGTTCAGAACCGCCACGCCGGGCAGGACCTTCCCCTCCAGGAACTCCAGGGAAGCGCCGCCGCCGGTGGAGATATGGGTCATCTTCTTGGCATAGCCCAGCTTCTTTACGGCGGAAGCGGAGTCGCCGCCGCCGATGATGGTGGTGCCTTCACACTGGGCGCAGGCCTCCGCCACGGCAGAGGTGCCCTTGGCGAAGTTGGGGAACTCGAACACGCCCATGGGGCCGTTCCAGATGACGGTCTTGGCGGCCTTGATAACCTCGGCGTACTTTGCACGGGTCTCTTCGCCGATGTCCATGCCCATCCAGCCGGCGGGGATGGCGTTGGCGGGAACGGTCTTATATTCGGCGTCCGCGTTGAACTCGGTGGCCACCACCGTGTCCACGGGAAGCATAAGATTCACGCCCCGGGCCTTGGCATCCGCCATCAGTTCCTTGGCAAGGTCGATGCTGTTCTCGTCCAGCAGGGAGTTGCCGATCTCATAGCCCATGGCCTTGTAGAAGGTGTAGGCCATGCCGCCGCCGATGAGGAGCGTGTCGCACTTCTCCAGTAGGTTCTTGATGACGCCGATCTTGTCGGAGACCTTGGCGCCGCCCAGGATGGCCACGAAGGGACGCTGGGGGTTGTTGAGGGCCTCGCCCATGATGCCCAGCTCCTTGCCGATGAGGAACCCGGCCACAGCGGGCAGATAAGCAGCCACGCCGGCGGTGGAGGCGTGGGCCCGATGCACGGTGCCGAAGGCGTCGGACACGAAGATGTCCGCGAGATCTGCCAGCTTCTTGGAGAATTCGGGGTCGTTGGCCTCTTCTTCCTTCTGGAAACGAGTGTTCTCCAGCAGGACGATCTCCCCGTCCTTCATGTCAGCCACGCACTTTTTGGCGCTCTCGCCCACGGTATCGGAGGCGAACTGGACCCGAACCTGGGGCAGCAGCTCCTGGAGACGGGCAGCCACGGGCGCCAGGGTGTACTTCATATCCACCTTGCCCTTGGGACGGCCCAGATGGGAGCAAAGGATCACCTTCGCCTGATGGTCCAGCAGATACTGGATAGTGGGCATGGCGGCCACGATCCGCTTGTCGTCCGCTACCTTCATATCTTCGGTGAGGGGCACATTAAAATCGACCCGGCACAAAACGCGTTTCCCGGCGACCTGGATGTCTTCAACTGTTTTCTTTGCCATAATATTTTCCTCCTGTTTTGATCCTGTATAAATAAGCGAGCGATGACCCGCATTATTCCCTGTCGTCCAATGGATGTCCGTCCATGGCGGTGATCTTGTCGATCAGTTCATCGGTATCGATGATCTCTTCCTCCCCTTCTACGAGGTCGGAAACACGGACCACGTCCCCCTCCTCCGGGGAAAAGTCGGGGATGGGCTTTCCATCCGGTTCAGGATACTGTTCCTGTTCCGATTCCGCCGTTTCCTCACCTTCCGGCACCTGCTCCGGAAAGCTGGTCCTGTCCGGCATATCCTCGTGAGGCAGATACCGTTTTTGGATGGTGTAGATGTTGTGCATGAGCTGAGCCGGATCCCCTTCCGGATCGGGCAGCGGCTCCTCCTCCCGGGAAATCAGGGTTTCATCCAGCTTGGGCACTTCGGAAAAAAGATCCGGCAGAGCGCTGTTGAGACGAACGTAGAACTCGGATACTTTCTTCACGTTCTCCTCCGCCTGTCTGGCCTGCTCCTTCATGGATTCGTTGAACTGAGTCAACAGCTGCACGTACGCGTTGACGGCGGCATCCGTTTCCTTGATCTTCTTTTCACTGGTTTTTTCCGCATCCTTGATGATGTCCCGAGCGTTCTCATAGGCGCTCTGGATCATGCCCTCCCCCTTCCTTTGAAAGGCGAAATACTCCTGCTGCGCGGAGTCGTAGATCTCGTCGGATTCCTTTTGCGCGTCGGAGATGATGCGGGAGGCGGTTTCGGCCGCATCGGTGATGGCCCGGGAGATGGCGTGCTCCTTCTCCTTGTAGGATGCCAGCTCCTCTTTCAAGCTGTCCAACTCCTGCTGTTGGGCGCTCAGCTTTTCATTCAGCTCCGCGATGGTCCGCTTCTGTTCCTCAATCAGCCGTTTCTTTGCAAAAATCATGTTTGCTCAAACCTCCAATTTCATCTGCTGGGGCGCGGCGGCTCCCTCGGGTATGGGGTAATCTAAATGGGCGTACGCTTCCGGCAACACGATCCGGCCCCGATTGGTGCGGGCCAGGAATCCAAGCTTCAGCAAATACGGTTCGTACACATCCTCGATGGTACCGGCGTCCTCCCCGGTGTAGGCGGCGATGGTGTCGAGACCCACCGGACCGCCCTTGAAGATGGTGATCATGGCGACAAGCATCCTCCGATCCACGGCGTCGAGGCCCAGCTCATCGATGGCCAGCATGTCAAGGCCCCGCTGAGCGGTCATAAGGTCCACGCAGCCGCTGCCCTTCACCTGGGCGTAATCCCGGACCCGGCGCAGGAGCCTGTTGGCGATACGGGGCGTGCCCCGAGAGCGGGACGCGATCTCAAGAGCCCCTTCCTCGTCGATGTCGATGTTCAAGATCTGGGCGCTGCGGACGATGATCTCCTTGAGCTGCTCCGGAGAATAGAGCTGCAGCTGCTCCTTGATGCCGAACCGATCCCGCAAGGGGGAACTGAGCATGCCCAGACGGGTGGTGGCCCCGATCAGGGTGAACTTGGGCAGATCCAGCCGGATGCTCCTGGCCCCAGGGCCCTTGCCGATGACGATATCCAGGGCGTAATCCTCCATAGCCGGATAGAGGACCTCCTCCACCGCCGGGTTGAGGCGATGGATCTCATCGATAAAGAGCACGTCGCCAGGGGCGAGGTTGGTGAGGATAGCGGCCAGATCACCCGCATGGCTGATGGCGGGACCGCTGGTCACCCGAAGGTTCACACCCATCTCGTTGGCGATGATGCCGGCCAGGGTGGTTTTGCCCAGGCCCGGCGGGCCGTAGAGCAGGGCGTGGTCCAGGGATTCGCCCCGGGACTTGGCGGCGGCGATATAGATGGAGATATGCTCCTTGGCCTGATCCTGACCGATATACTCGTTCAAAAATTTAGGCCGGAGGCTGTATTCGTTTTTCAGGTCCTCCTCCCGCATGGAGGAGGTGATGATCCGATCGTCCTCTTTCATGGGTCCCTCACTGTCTGGCCAGCATGCGCAGGGCCTTGGTGATCATCTCTTCCACGTTCTTCGCTTCCTCCACGGCGGACACGGCCCGGGATGCGGTCAAGCCGTCGTACCCCAGGGCCACCAGGGCCTGCACGGCCTCCGCCCGGATGTTTTCAGGCACGTGGGTCTGAACGGGCTGCCCCGCCTTTCCAGACGGGACAGGCGCGTCTTTCACCTGCTCCTTCAGCTCCAAAATGACCCGTTGGGCCATCTTCCGCCCCATGCCCTGAACGGGATCGAAGGCGGCGGGCGTGTCCGTGATGACGGCGGAGATCACGTCGGCAGGCTCCATGACAGAGAGCACGCTGACGGCCAGCTTGGGCCCCACCCGAGTGATGCCGATGAGCTTGCGAAACATCTCCCGCTCCTCCACGGTGTAAAAGCCATAGAGGGCCTGGATGCCTTCCGCCAGATGCAGGTGGGTAAAGAGCCTGGCTTCCTCGCCCAGGATTAGCTTTTCCAGGGTCTTTTTCCCCGCGATCAGCTCGTATCCTACGCCCGCAGCTTCCAAAACGACCCGATCGGCCTGAATGTCCGCGACGATCCCTCGAATATAGGCGTACATCTCTTTCCTCCTGTCAATGGATGCGGAACTGCTCCGCGGCCGCGGCGGACATGGAGCTGTGGCACAGGGCCGCTGCCAGAGCGTCCGCGGCGTCATCAGGCTTGGGCACGGTCTTCAGGTTCAGCAGAAGCTTGACCATGTGCTGGACCTGGGTCTTGTCCGCATGGCCGTTGGCTGTCACCGCCAGCTTGATCTCCATGGGCGTGTATTCGTACAGGGGCAAGCCCTTTTTTTGGGCGGCCAGGATAGCCACGCCCCTGCCGGCGCTCACGGAGATGGCGGTGGTGATGTTGTGATAGAAGAACAGCTCCTCGAAAACGGCGCAGTCCGGATGATACATCTCCACCAGCTGGGAAACCCCGTCGAACAGCCGCTCCAGCCGTTCGGGGAACGGCTCGCCGGATTTTGTCTCCACCACCCCATAGTCCACGGCAGATAGGGAATGTCCGTCCGTATCGATCACGCCGTACCCAAGCAGCGCATATCCGGGGTCGATCCCTAAAATCCGCATATAGACCATCCTTTCATATTCCGTCATAGTATATCATGTTCAGCAGCATCAAACAAGATATAATTCTACGGATCACATACCGAAGCGGGCCTCAAGATATTCAATTATGGTATACGCCGGTGCGATGAGGAGGAAACGATACAGGGCATAGGAAAAGCTGGGGCGGGACAGCCAAAGAGAAAGCAGACTACTCCCTCCCTTCGCCCGATTTCGATCGGAAAACACCTGAAGGACATACCGCAAGGCGGCCAAGAGCACGGCGCCCAAGATGCAAAGCAGCGCTCGACTGGCATAGGGGAAGCGAAGCAGCATCCGCCGAAGGAGCAGCATGCCCAAGCCCCCACAGAGAGCGGAGGAAAAGCGGCTCTCCCCCAGCCAAAAGATCTCTGAAAGCACGGTTAGGATCGCACCGACACAAAAAAGGATGAGTCTGTCCATATCCCCATCCTGCCCCATTTCCCTGCTTTTCTTGCAGCAAAAACCCCGGATCGCGTCCGGGGCTTCGTCGGCGTTTTTTTATTTTCCGGTGGACATGGGATGCCCGTTCTCCTCAAGGGGCGTAGGGTGGCTGTAGAAGACGATGTTCCCCCAATCGTCCCGGCCGATGGAAACATTTTTCTCCGTCTCCGGAATGGGCAGGGTGTCGAAGCAGCGGCCGACGCTGTCATAGAGTACCAGTGTCTCTCCCGCGCCCAGGGAGAAGGAGGCATGCAGTTCCCCTTCTGTCCGGTCCTTGCCCGACAAAAACACCAGCAAAAAATCACCGGGCGCCACCGCCACATCGGGCAGCGGCCACTTGGTCATCTTTTCCGGGTTGTCGCTCAGATACCAGCCGCTCAGGGAAATGGGTTCCGAGCCGGCGTTCATCAGCTCCACAAAATCGGAATGGTCCCCATCCTCGTCCAGGATGCTTCTTTCATTTCGATAAAGGGCTTCATGAATGTGGAGCCCATGGAAGGGATCGACCATGGCCGTGGGCGAAAGATCCTGCAGGATGTCCTCGTCCCTGGGGGCCGCTCCGGGCGTGGGCCTAAGGCAGTATCCCCAGCTTCCACCGGTGCGCTTGGCCCAGGCGACGTCGGCGCTCAAGGCAGGAAAGGCCACGTGATCCAGGGTATAGCCGTTGGCGTCGAAGAGATACAGCTCTTCTCCCCGGGAGGAAAGGCCCTGGTCGATGCGCACATGCCCCTCCGCCGAGCAGGCCTTGCGGCCGCAGCACACGATGAGATAGGCACCGGGTGCAAGCTCTACCTCCGGGAAATTCTGCTTTTCCGCTTCCGTCATGTCGTCCGTCAGGGTGAATCCGGTCAGCGGAACGGGAACGTCGTTGGGATTGTATAGCTCCACCCATTCCGTGCAGCCCTCGCAGCCAACCGCCGATAAGGACGTCTTGTTCTTTGAAACGATCTCGGTGATCAGGATGTCCGGCGAACGGGGGGGCGCTTCTTCCACCTCCTCCTGCTTCATCAGCTGGGAGGAAAGGGGCGGCTCAGCCGTGATGCTTCCGGTGTTGACCTCGCCCGGCGTAGGCAGATCGCAGTAGCCATAGGTGCCGTCCGCCCGCCGCGCGTAGGAAACGTCTCGGATCAGGGGCGGGACGGTCAGGGAGAACCCCTCCTCCATGTGGGCGTTTAGGATGGTCAGCGTCTCCCCGGTCTTTTTCAGAGAGAAGGCGACGCAGTTGGCGCCATCCTTCTTGTTGGCGTAAAGGAGATAGTATTCCCCGGGGGAAAGGACCACGTCCGGCAGCTGAGTTGCCTTCTGAGGCGCCTCCACGTTGTCCGTGATGTAGTAGTTTCTCAAATGGACACTGCTGTCAGACCCGTTGTACAGTTCGATCCAATCCGGGCTCCCGTATACCTCGTCCAGGAGACTGAGCTGGTTGCTGGTCACCACCTCGTTGATGCAAAGAGCGTCTGCAGGCGGGGTATACAACAACTCCTCCGCCTTTTCGCAGGCGGTACAGACCGCCAGGACGCACAGCAGAAGCCATAGACCACGGATTCGGTTGTTAATCTTTTTCATCATAGACAAGTCATCTTACACGCTTTTTTGGTATCCTTCCCGAAACAGGAGCCGTCCATTCGACAGATCCCTTCGAAAAAGGAACGCCTTTCTACGGTGATTCTATCACAGGCGTTCCCGTTTCACAAGAAAAAGAATCTGAAAGCCTCAGGACAGGGCGTTTTTCAAATACAGATCGTGGAGGGCGATGCTGATGCCCACCAGGAAATTCACTCCGTTGGGGCCCTTGGCCATCCGATTTCCCCAGGCGGTGATGGAGGTATAGGGGATGTCGGAAAACAGGCTCCGCAGCAGCTGGAAGCAATCCTCCGCCACCAGCCCTTCCCCCGCCTGCAGGAGGGCGATCGCCCCGCTTTCGTTGGTGTTGGCGGCGCCGCCGGCGCCAGCCGCCCGAGTCATGCCCAAGACGGTCTCCCGACCGCGGCCCAGGGCGTAGGATAGGCAGGAGAAGCAGGCCATATATCCGCACAGCAGCGCGTCGGAAGCGGGCACGATGCCGCTGCCGAAGCCGGAACAGTTGGCGGCGGCCTGCTGGATATGCCCTTCGTCCTGCTCGAAGAAGGCGGTGGAAAGCTTCCGAATGGGTTCCCTAAGCTTTTGCAGCTCCGGAGCGCTGTCCGGATCGATCACCAGCATAGAGAGGTCCTCGTTGGCGGAGCAGCGCTCGATGATCCGGTGGATGTACCGGGCGCGAATGGACAGATCCACCGGCAAAAACAGGTTCACCATGCATTCGATGGACAAGTCCACGTCCTCGGCCAGCGTCACGTCCACATAGAAATCCACGTCGGGAACGGCGATGCCCTTCTTGTCCATGAGCACGTCCATGCCCGTCTCAAATCCCATGGCGGTGAAGGGTTGGACCCCGCTGATCCGGCAGGAGAAGGGCTGCAGCGCCCCCGCGTTCAGCACGCTGACGGTGCCGAAGGATGCTTCCACATCCAACCGCTCCCCCGTGATCGCCGTGATGCGGCCGGAGTATTCCCCCACCCTCAGATAGGAATGGAACCGCTTGCAGATTCGTTCGGCTGTTTCCATGGTTCGCCTTGTGACCTCGTCTTTTTGAAGTATGGATACATGGGTTAGTTTAGGGCAGTAAAAAAACGCTGTAAAGCGCTTTTTGATGAATTCACGTTTTGTTTACCGATCAGGAGGGATTGAAGGGGGCGGTCTGTTCGATCCGAAAGGTCAACTGCTGGATGTTCACTTCGGACAGTATCTCCGCGTAGATCCGGTTCGCCCCCACGGCCAAGGTCAGTCCCCCCTCCGCCGTATGGAGCTGCCCGAAGCCCACCAGCTTCTCGTCCCCGTCGTAGAAACATACCCGAGCCTCCCCGCTCAGGGTCCCGTCAAAGGAATTGGTGCAGATGCCGTCCAGATAGGAGTATCCGTCCTCCTCATAGATCCTAAGGTCCGAAAAGGCGAGATAATAGGTGAAATAGTGGGTCTCCTTATCCAAGATGGGGATGCCCCTTCGATCCGTGTGAAAATCCTCCCCCTGCACCGGCTCAAATGTCACGGTGATCGGCTCCCGGGTGGGCGACAGGGTGTGAAAGGCGGTGGCCGTGGGCGCCTGGGTCTCCGGCGTAGAATAGGAAAGCCAGGCGTCCTGCCGCACGCAGCCGTACCCCAGAAGCAGCAGAAGGAGCGAAGCTATACAGAATATGAGGATGTTTCTTCTCATCGTTCGCATCGTCTTATTGGAGCCCTTGATCCTCTTTCGGCGTCATCTCATGGGGCTCTTCCGATCCCTGGGGCTCCTCCGGCATGCTTTCAGCAGGCTCTGTCGGGGTCGAAGGATCCGTCCGCTTCCCCTTCGCCACCAGGCATACCAGGCATAGGACAGCGATGACCAGCTCCCAGATCTGGTCGAAGGCGATGGGGCCGACCATAGCCTTGTCCACGCGGATGGCGTCAATGATAAATCTGCCCAGACAGAACAGCAGCGCCATGAGGGGGAAGCGAGCCCCCACCCGCCGGATCTTCCGGCGAAACAGCGCGTAGTAGAGCACGATCAACGCCGCGCACAGCAAAAACTCATAGAAGAACGCGGCGTAATGGATGGCCAGATCGTCCCCGATGGTGGCCAGGGGGAACCACTTGAGCGCCGATTTTTCCACCAGGGGCCCATAATGGGACCGGTTGAAAAAGTCTCCCCAGACGGCGATGCCCAGCCCCGCGAAGACGCCGGGCGCGGCGATATCCGCCATCTCTCCCAGGGAGACCTTGCGCAGCCCCAGATACACGAGGATGGCCGCCGCCGCGAAGATGAGCCCTCCGAAGAAGGACAGTCCGGGCCGGGTCAGATCGAAGAAATCCTTCCAGGCGACCTCATGGCAAAGGCAGGCGAACAGCCGCGCCCCCAGGGCCCCGAAGGGCATGCCCAGGATGCACAGATCCAGGGCGATATCCTTGGGCACGGAGCGCCCCTTTGAGCGCAGGTCCGTGACGAACATGGCGACGGCGATGCCGACGGCCAGCAAGATGGCATACCAGTAGACGTGGAATTTGCCGATGGAAAATGCAATTTCAAAATCAGGGCTCCTCATAACAGCCTCCCTTTCACGTTCAAGGGTATCATACCATATATTCTGCAGGGTATCAACCTTTCAAAGTTGACACTCTTCCCTTCCTGTTCTATAATCAAATCGGGTAGAATCAAATCTTGTAAAGTGGAAAGGAATGCTATGAAAAGAATCGTGATCGCCCTGGGCGGAAACGCCCTCCAGGAAGCTGGCAAGCCGGCCACCGCCGAGTCCCAGCTGGAAGTGGTTGAAAAGACCTCGGCCTACATCGCTGACATCATCGAAGCCGGATACGACGTGGTCATCGCCCACGGCAACGGGCCCCAGGTGGGCCGGATCGTGCTGCAAAACGAATCGGCTTCCAACGTGACCCCCGCCATGCCCTTCGACGTGTGCGGCGCCATGAGCCAGGGGTACATCGGCTATCATATCCAGCAGGGCCTTTCCAAGATACTCCGGCAGCGGGGCATACAAAAGCAGGTGGTCACCCTGGTGACCCAGGTGGTGGTAGACAGGGGCGATCCCAAGTTCCAGAACCCCAGCAAGCCCATCGGCCCCTTCTACACGAAGGAGGAGGCGGACAGGATCGCCGCGGAGAAAGGCTACACCATGAAGGAGGACGCCGGCCGCGGCTATCGCCGGGTGGTGGCTTCCCCCCTCCCTGTTGAGATAGTGGAGCTGGACGCCGTGAAGGCCCTGGAAAAAGCCGGTTTCGTGGTGATCACCGTGGGCGGCGGCGGCATCCCGGTGGTCAAGAACGACGACGGGACCCTCTCCGGCACGGCAGCCGTCATCGACAAGGATCTGGCCAGTGAAAAACTGGCGGAGGATCTGGATGCCGACGCGCTGGTCATCCTCACTGCGGTGGAGAACGTGTCCATCAACTACAAGAAGCCCGATCAGAAGGACCTTTCCGCCCTGTCCGTGGAGGATGCGAAGCGGTATATCGCGGAAGGCCAGTTCGCCCCCGGGTCCATGCTCCCCAAGGTGGAGGCGGCCATGAAGTTCGCTTCGAGCAAGCCGGAGCGCAAGTGCATCATCACCTCCCTGGAAAAGGCGGTGGATGCCCTGAACGGGGTGGCAGGCACCACTGTTTCCCTCTAAACCCGACTTATCCCAGTTATCCACTCTTTCCACAGTATCCACAATCATCATTTTTGAGCAAGGAGGCACCCATGAAACCCTACGCATCCCTCACAAAGGACGAGCAGCGCGCGGAACTCAAGGCGCTGCAGGAGAAGTATGCCGAGATCAAGGCCAAGGGCCTGAGCCTGAACATGGCCCGCGGCAAGCCCTCTTCGGAGCAGCTGGACATCGTCAGCGATATGCTGACCGTCCTTTCCAAGGCCGATGATTGCTACGACGGCAAGCTGGACGTGCGCAACTACGGTGAGCTGCTGGGCATCCCCAGCGCCCGGGCCCTGTTCGCCGACATTTTGGACACCGTGCCCGAGAAGGTCATCGTGGGCGGCAGCGCCTCGCTGCAGCTCATGTTCGATCTCATCAGCAAGGCCTATACCCACGGCCTGCTCCACTCTCCCGCCCCCTGGGCCAAGCTCGACAAGGTCAAGTTCCTCTGTCCGGTCCCCGGCTATGACCGCCACTTTACCGTGAGCGCCTCCTTCGGCATGGAGCTCATCCCGGTCCCCATGACCGAGTTCGGCCCCGATATGGACTTTGTGGAGAACGCCGTGAAGGATCCCGACGTAAAGGGTATCTGGTGCGTGCCCAAGTACTCCAACCCCGACGGCATCATCTATTCCGCCGAGACCATCGACCGCTTCATCCACTTGAAGCCCGCCGCCCCCGACTTCGCCGTCATGTGGGACAACGCCTACTGCATCCATGAGGTCATCGGCGACTACGTGCCCTTCCCCGACATCCTGTCCCTGGCCGCCGCCGCAGGCACGGAGGACATGTTCTACGAGTTCGCTTCCACCAGCAAGGTCACCTTCCCCGGTGCGGGCATCTCCTGCATGGCTTCCAGCGTGGCCAACATTGAGCACGTTAAGAAGATCCTCAACGCCCAGATCATCAGCTTTGACAAGGTGAACCAGCTGCGGCACGTGAAGTTCCTGAAGAACAAGGAGAACACTTTGGCCCTCATGAAGAAGCACGCTTCCGTGCTTGGGCCCAAGTTCACCGCCGTGCTGGACGCCCTGGACAAGGAGATCGCGCCCCTCGACATCGCCACCTGGCGTCGGCCCAAGGGCGGCTACTTCGTCAGCTTCTACGCCATGCCCGGCACCGCCAAGCGGGTGTTTACCCTGGCCAAGGAAGCAGGCCTCGTCATGACCAACGTGGGCGCCACCTATCCCTACGGCAAGGACCCCGATGACAGCAACCTGCGCATCGCCCCCTCCTATCCGCCTTTGGACGACCTGAAGAAGGCCATGGAGATCTTCTGCGTGTGCGTGAAGATCGCTGCTCTGGAGAAGCTGCTGGGCTGATCCACAAGAAAAACAAAGGAGCTGCTTCAAAGGCGGCTCCTTTTCTAATGCAAAAAAGCAAGCCCGAAAGCTTGCTTTTTTGTTGGTGCGGTGGACGAGACTTGAACTCGTACGCGCGAAGCACACGCACCTCAAACGTGCCTGTCTGCCAATTCCAGCACCACCGCGTGCTTTTGCATTATAGCGGAGGCGACCCGGTTTGTCAATGCTTCGCGTAAAAAACTTTTTTCAGCGCATACTATGCCCATGAAATATGCGACGATCTATCTTTTGCTTATTTTTCTTGCGATCTGCGGGTGTTCTCGCCGGGAAAGCGCAGTGGAGACCAGCATCCGTTCCGCGGCCGAGGGGATGTCCGCGTCGGACGTCCAGTCCAGCATGGCTGGCCGCTCTGTCAACCTGCTCGTGGGCGGAGACGAGCTTCGTTTTACCCTGGCCGATCTGGGCGTAGACGGGGACGCCGACGAATGGCAGATGGACCAGGAGGCCTTTGCTGCCTTTTGTGAGCAGCTGAACGCCAAATACGGGAAACCGGCGAAGGATGCCCAGATGACCTTCTCCGAGGACCCGGCGGAGCCTCTGACGATCCTTGCGGAGGAAGACGGCGTGGCCATCGACGCAAAAGCGCTCCAGGCGAGCATCGCCGCATCCACGGACGGCGAGGACATCCCCGTCCATCTTCAGCCGGTCAAGGCGGACGTGACGGCCCAGTCGCTGAAGGAAAGATATTCCCTCCTCTCCACCTACACCACCTCCTTCAAGGGCTCCACCCTGGGCCGTAAGAACCGAGTGAGCAACATGGCCCTGGCGGTGTCCCGGATCAACGGCGTCGTGGTGGAGCCCGGGGAGGAATTCAGCATGAACGAGACCATATTGGACAGGACCAAGGAGAACGGCTATTCTCTCGCCCCAGCCATTCGCAACGGCACCTATGAAAAGGAGTACGGCGGCGGCGTCTGCCAAGTCTCCTCCACCCTGTTCAACGCCGTGATGATGGCGGACCTCCCCGTGACGGAGCGGCACCACCACAGCTGGCCCATGACCTACGTGCCCATCGGCCGGGACGCCACCATCTCCACAGGCTATAAGGATTTCAAGTTCGTCAACGCCACGGCGGAGGAGCTCATCATATTCGCTCACCTGGATCAAAAGGCCAAGACCGTCACCGTCCGGCTCTACGGGACCCATAGCCCCGACTTCGACCACATCGAGATCGAATCCAAGCGCACCGGCTCCCTGCCTGCCAAGGGGACGAAGCTCAAGTTGGACGAGAGCCTTCCCGCCGGCTCCCGGGTGGAGGAGCGCAAGGAGCGGCGGGGCCGTACCTCCGTCACCTATAAGAAGTATTACGACGCCGAGGGTACACTGATCCGGCAGGAAACGGCCTACGAGGACACCTACCCTTCCATCGAGGGGCTGATATACGTATCCGCGGACATATACCGGTAGGCTCATTTGACGACGTGGGGATTCGGTAGTATACTCTGAAAAAAACAGGAGTGTGTCCCTATGATCCTGATCCGCGGAGCGGGCGATATAGCCAGCGGCATCGCCCTGCGCCTGTACCGTTGTGGCTTCACGTTGGCCATGACGGACCTGAGCAAGCCCACCTCCATCCGCCGCACGGTCTGCTTTTCGGAAGCGATCCTTCACGGGACCTGTTTCGTGGAAGGGGTCACGGCGGAGCGTGCCGCCTCCCTGGAGGATGCTGAGGCCATTTGGCAGCGGGGGCATATCCCCGTTTTCCCGGACGATGCAGGCACGGTCCTCTCCCTGCACAGGCCCAACGCCGTGATCGACGGTCGATTGGCCAAGGTGAATCTCGGCACGGCCATCACCGACGCGCCCATCGTCATCGCCGTTGGCCCGGGCTTTACGGCGGGCGTGGACTGCCACGCTGTGGTGGAGACCCAGCGGGGCCACTACCTGGGCCGGGTCATCTATGAGGGCGCTGCGGCAGCCAACACCGGCGTCCCCGGCAACATTGGCGGCTACACCGTGGAGCGGATCATCCGCGCCCCCAAGGTGGGAGTGTTCCATCCAGTCTGCGCCATCGGGGATCAGGTGCAGGCCAGGGAAACCGTGGCCTATGTGGACGAGGAGCCGGTCACCTGCGAGATTGGCGGCACCCTCCGAGGCATCCTCCCCGAAGGGACTCAGGTTTATGCAGGCATGAAGAGCGGCGACGTGGACCCCCGCTGTCAGCCGGAGCATTGCCTTTGTGCCTCGGACAAGGCTCTCGCCGTGGGCGGCGGTGTCCTGGAAGCCCTGCTGCATTTTGGATATAGAGAATAAAACAAAAGGGCCGCTTGACACGGCCCTCGCTTTTTGTCCAAATTCAGTTCAGAACGGCAGGTAGCCCATGTGCTCCAGGAAGATCTTGAGGCCCAGGAGGATCAGGATGACGCCGCCGGTGAGCTCCGCCTTGCTCTTGTATTTGGTGCCGAAGATGCTGCCGATCTTCACGCCCAAGGCGGACAGGAGGAAGGTGACCACGCCGATGAAGCTGACGGCGGGCAGGATCCGCACCTCCAGAAAAGCGAAGGTGACGCCCACGGCCAGGGCGTCGATGCTGGTGGCCACCGCCATGACCAGCATGGTTTTGAAGCCCAGGGAGGGATCCGCATGCTCCGGGTCCTTGTCTCGGGATTCCCGGACCATGTTAACGCCGATGAGGGCCAGCAATATCATGGCGATCCAATGGTCCACCGCGGCGATGTATTCGGCGAAACTGCTGCCCAAAAGATACCCCACGAGGGGCATCAACGCCTGGAAGCCGCCGAACCAGAGGCCCACGATCAGGGCATGTTTCATATTGATCTTCCCGATGGCCAATCCCTTGCAGACGGCCACGGCAAAGGCGTCCATGGAGAGGCCTACCGCCAGAATGAACAGTTCAAGTATGGTCATGTATCGTTTCTCCTACTCTTTGAGCACGGGATATTCTACTAAATTCTCCCCTGAAAAGCAATAGCCTGCGGGAGAAATCCGTGATATAGGATTGCTTTTTTACCGAATTGATCGTATACTGATAAAAATGGGTTTTTATAGGAATGCCCACCCTGTGTGAACGGAGAAACGAATCATGAGCAAAACCGGATGGATCATTCTGGGCGTGTGCCTGGGCCTGGTGTTCTGCCTGTGCATGGGCCTTCTTCTGGCGGGACGCCTGGCCAACTCTCTCTTTCGTGAAAAAGAGGACGATTCGGCGATCACCGATCTCATCAAGGATTTCAAGGATCTTAAGAATGCGTATTCGGCGGACGGCGTGTACACCCTTAAGCCGGATGAGCTCAAGGAGCTGGAGGTGGATTGGATCTCCGGGTCCGTGACCATCGTTCTGACGGACGGAGATGCCCTGGAGATCCGGGAGACAGCCAAATCCGCCATAAGTGAGAAGGACGCCCTGCGCTACGGCGTGAAGGAGGGCAAGCTCCGCATCCAGGCCTGCAAAAAGGGCCACACCGGCAAGCTCCCCAAGAAAGAATTGGTCCTGACTCTCCCCCGCTCCCTGGCCGATACTTTGAAGGAGCTGGAGATCGATACGGTCTCTGCCTCCGTCTCAGCAGGCGAGTTCCAACTGGAGGAACTGGATATAAACACCGTCTCCGGCAAGGTGCAGATAGAGAACATTGCAGCAAACAAAGGCGAGATAGACAGCGTTTCCGGAGACGTTACACTCCGCGGCTGTACCTTTGATTCCCTGCGCATGGACAGTGTTTCCGCCTTGTTGAGCATGACGGGGACCGCTGAGAAGGTCAAGGCCTCCTCCGTTTCCGGTTCCGTTCAGCTGTGGCTGGATGACAGCAGAGAGCTGCGTATCAGCACCATGTCCGGACATATAGCGCTGACGCTTTACAAGATACCCAAGGCGGTGCAGGTAGACACCACCTCGGCTTTGACCACGATCTATCTGCCGGCGGACGCTTCCTGCACCATAAAACTGGACTCCATGTCGGGCAAACTATTGCAGAACATGCAGGAGGTAGGTTCTAAACAGCTTATTCTCGGCGACGGCGAAGCGCACATCGATATTGATTCCATGAGCGGCGACGTATGGATACAGCCGACACCGGCAAAGACGCGATGAAATAATCCGGATCGCATCTTTCCTGTTTGACGCATCTGCTATTATTTGATACTATGGTTTTCAGCAACTAAGGAGGAACTTCCCATGGCAAGACCAGTCAAGATCACCTCGGACACTCCCTGCGATATCGGTCCCATGCTCCAGGAGCGGTACGGCGTAGACCTCGTGCCGCTGCACGTGACCATGAACGACCGGGAGTATCTGGACGGCGTCAACATCACCAACGACATGATCTACGAGAATTGGGAGAAAACAGGCTCCCTTCCCAAGACCAGCGCGGTAAGCGTGGGCGAATACGAGGAATTCTTCAAAAGCTTCACCGACCAGGGGTACGACGTGATCCACATCTCCCTGGGCTCCGGCCTGTCCGTGACCCACCAAAATGCCGTCATGGCCGCCGAGGAGGTCCCCGGCGTGTACGTGATCGACTCCCGAAGCCTCTCTACCGGCATCGGCCTGCTGGTCTGCGAAGCCGGCGAACGGGCCAAAAAGGGCATGGACGCCCAAACCATCCAGGCGGAGGTGGAGGCCCTCACCCTGAAGAACTCCGCCAGCTTCATCCTGGACACCCTGGACTTTTTACACGCCGGCGGCCGCTGCTCCTCCCTGGCTCACATGGGGGCGAACCTCATGAGCATCAAGCCCAGCATCAAGGTGCTGAACGAGCAGAACGGCAACATGACCGTGGGCAAGAAGTATTTCGGGAAGCTCAAGAAGTGCATCATCGCCTACATCCACGACCAGCTGGCCGACCGGACGGACATCGTTCGGGATCGGATCTTCATCACCCACTCCGGCTTCCCCCAGGAGGACATCCTGTGGATGAAGGCGGAGGTCGAAAAGTACGGCCCATGGGGCGAGATCATCGTCACCACCGCCGGGTGCACCATCTCCTCTCACTGCGGGCCGGGCTGCATGGGCGTGCTGTTTCTGACGAAATAATAAATCTTTTACAAAACATCCACCTTTTCGCCCTCCCATTGGGAGGGTTTTCTATTTCCAAACCGGGGATGGACATGGTATAATCAATCGACCGTATATGGAGGACCTATGATCGTTTCCATCCTGTATCTGCTCTTCTATGCCCTTTCCGGCATACAGATAGGCAGATATCTGTTCAAATCCGAATCCTTCCCCCGCCGGCTGTGGCTGGGGCTGGCGTTGGGTCTGCTGGGGTGCATCTGGCTGCCCAGCCTGTTTTCCTTTGTCCTTGGATTCGGCGTCCTGAGCCACATTTTCGGCGTCCTGTGCATGGCGCTTCTCGCTCTTTTCTGCTTGCTTCAAAAGAAAAAAGCCCCTATGGCGAAGGCAAGGGATTGGAGATCGCTGCTTCCCCTGCTGTGGCTGCTGCCCCTGTTTTTGGTGGGAGCGTACCTCTTTTCCACCCACATCCTCTACCCCGGATCGGACGGGTACTACGTGGGGCAGACCACCTACGGTGACCTTGCCATGCACCTGGGGTTCATCACCAGCATCGCCGAGCAAGGCACCTTCCCGCCGGATTACAGCATCTTCCCCGGCCATCGGGTGAACTATCCCTTCTTGTGCGAGGTACCCAGCTCCTCCCTCTTCCTCTTCGGCGCCAAGCTTCGCTGGGCCTATCTGCTGCCTGCCCTCTACGCCTACGCTTTGGTGCTCCTGGGCGTATACTTTGCCTTCCAAGCCTGGCTCAAGCGAACGGATCGGACCCGGTTCGCCACATACCTCTTCTTTATCGGCGGCGGCTTCGGATTCATCTATTTCTTCGATCGCTTGGGCGGCGCGTCCACCGTGGGGGCTCTCATCGGGGAAAGCAGCTACGGCACCAACCTCTCCTACCTGCTCAACGACTTCTATGTGACCCCCACCAACCTGCCCAGGATCGGCCTACGGTGGGTCAACCCCATCGTGGACATGCTGATCCCCCAGCGGGCCACCCTCTTTGGCTGGGCGTTCCTGTTCCCCTGCCTCTACCTGCTGCTCCGCTTCACCTTTGAACGGCGGCGGGACGCCCTGCTGCCGCTGACGCTGATAGCCGGCAGTCTCCCCCTCATCCACACCCATTCCTTCCTGGCCCTGGGCATCGTGAGCGCCTTCTACTGCATACAGGACCTGATACAGGAATTCGACAAAAAGCGGCTTTTGCAGTGGGGAATTTACGGCGTGACGGCGGTGATCCTGGCCGCGCCCCAGCTCTTCGGCTTCGCCTTCCAGCAGGCTTCAGAAAGCAGCATGGTCCGCCTCCATTTCAACTGGGCCAACGAGGTGGACTCCTTCCTGTGGTTCTATATCAAGAACCTGGGCTGGCTGTTTTTGCTGCTGCCCTTCGCGCTGCTGCTGCTCTCCCGGCGGGACCGGCGGATTGCCGGTGGGTTCCTCTTCCTCTGGCTCATCTCCGAGGTTGTGGTCTTTCAGCCCAACATCTACGACAACAACAAGCTCCTGTTCGTCTGGTTCTTCTGCCTGTGCGCCCTGACGGCCAAGCTTTTGGGCATGCTCGTGCATCGTCTTTCCTGTCGGCTGTCCCTGCAGCCGGAGGAGCGAGCCGCCGCCCTGTCCCGCTTGGGCATGATCACGGCAGGGCTGGGGCTGCTCTTCTATTTGACCGCCTTTTTCGACCTTCAAAACGGACAGGTGCGCTTGCCCGCCTCCGGGATGTTGACGGAGCTCTTCCTCCTGTCGTTCCTGGCGTTCGTCCACGTTCGCCTGCTGATGCTGCGGCTACCCGCCCAAAGCGCCGTCTATCCCGCGGTGTCCGCGGCCCTTTCTATCACCCTGTTTGCCTACCTTGCCGCCCGTCTCATCCGGGAAAGCGACAGCCGCTTTCTGCAGCTCTCCCTGCCCTTCGCGCTGCTGTTGCTCTTTGCGGGCGTCTGCCTGGTGCTGCTGCCCCTGCCCCTCGCCCATGGCGCAGCAGGCAAGGTCCATCCACAGCGGGGTGTCTATTTGAGCGAGGTGCTGCTCACCTTCCTGTTGGGATGCTCCCTGTTCCTCGCCGGGCCCATGACCATCCTCAGGGAATGGCGAAGCTCCTACATGCTCTTCTCCACCGCCGACATCCAGGCGGCGGACTTTATCCGGGACAACACGGAGGCCCACGGCGTGTTCCTCACGGACTACAGCTGGCACCTGAACCCGGTCTCCGTGCTCACGGGCCGCAGCATCGTCTGCGGGCCTGATCTGTACCTCTACTATCACGGCATCGACACCGGTGAGCGAAAGGCGGATATCGAAGCCATGTTCACCGAACCCGAGCGACACGAAGCCCTGTTCCAAAGCTACGGCGTCCGCTATGTGTACGTGGGCCATACCGAGCGGACCAACTTTGACGTGGATACGGACTATTTCCGTCAGCATGCCAGGCTGATCTACGACAGCGACGGCATACTGGTATACGACTTGGAGGCTGACCCTGCATGAAGAGGATGACTGCCGCTAAATGGATCGGGCTGATTTTGCTGCTATTGGCGCTGCTGGCCGGAGCCCTGCTGCTGCATCCGTTTATCCGTTTTTCCCTGGATCTGCGACTGGAACGGTTCGACGACGCCCAAGCGGTCTATCGATCCCATATCGCAGACGCCCCGGGCCTGAAGGCGAAAGCCTGGGAAAGTCTGGACGGATATGCTCACCGGACCCTTTCCGCGTATTATGAAAGGACCCTGCCCTTCGACGAGGCTTTATCCACTTTGAACGCCCTTTTTGCCATAGAGCCGGAGCAGACGACCGTCTCAAACTGTATGCGCGACCTCACCGCCATGGAGACCGCCCGCAATGACCTGGCCCAGGCGGATGCTTTTACGGCCCGGCAGGACTACGCTCAGGCCATCCCCCTCTACCGGCAGGCCCTGATCGCGGAGGACGGCGCCCAAAGCCGGCTTTCCCAGGCTGAGTTTGCCTTCAAGGCCAGCCAGATCGACGAAGCCGTGAAGGCTATGGCGGAGGAACGCTTCGAGGATGCGGAAGCGCTATTGACGGAGGCCACCGCCTTGCTCGGCCCGGACGAGGAGATCGAGGCCGCCTTAGCGGACGTGTACACCCTGGCCCGCAGCAAGGCCGAATCGGATCGGGAGCGGGAGGCGCGCCGCCTCATGGACGCGGGCGACGTCAAAGGCGCCTTCGAATATGTGGCCGCCTGCCGGATCGCGGAACCGGACGACTATCCCCTTTCCTATCTGGAGCAGAGCCTGCGGCATGAATATGAGGAAAACGTTTGCGCCAGCGCCCTGGCCCTGCAGGCAAACGGGGACCCGGAGGCCGCCTGCGAACAGCTGCAGCAGGGATTGCTGCTGGTGGATTCTCAGCGCATGAGCGACCTGCTGCGACAGATCCGCGCCTCCATCCCCTATCTGCTGGGGAAAATGGCCGCCGAGCAGGACGTTTCCAGCGACGGGCGCCTGTTCCGTGACGAGACTTTGGAGGACAACCAGGGCAACCGGTATGAGCACAGCCTTGCCGCAGCCATGGGTACCGTCAGCATAAATTTGAGCGGTCGATTTGCCCTCTTTACCGGGACCGTGGCCTTCCCCGCCGGGGAGAGCTCGGACGTGTATCGATCCTCCGCCACGCTGCAGATCCTGGGGGACGGGCGGCTTCTGGCCGAATTCAAGCACATGGATGCGTCCTCCCTGCCCATCCCCTTCTCCATCGGCGTGGAGGGCATACAAAAAATCGCCCTCGTTTGGACATGCGAGGGCGCCAACGGGCAACGGGACTGGGGCCGGTTCGCCACCGTGTTCGATGGCCGCTTCCTGCCCCCTACCCCATAGATCACGATATCAGATCCAAAAGGGAATCGATCCTTCGGCACGAATCCGGCAAGCTGGCCGGTGGGTCGGGGGATTGTTTTGTATGGATATATCGGCTCCTTAATCCTGCACCAGCGGCCCCCTGGATGTCCGCGACGGCGTCGTTGCCGACCATCAAACACGCCGCCGGGTCCAGCCCATACGTGGAGAGCAGATAAGAAAACATGGCACGTGCGGGCTTCTTTTGCCCCACCTGTGAGGAGAGGACGATCCCGTCAAAGCGGGGCGTCAGCCCCAGCAATCTAAGCTCCGGCTCCGTGAAAGCGGCCTGGGCGTTGGACAGCAGGTAAACCCCTTTTCCCCGGCTGCGAAGCTCCGTCAGCACCTCCATGGCGCCGGGATAGAGCCGAAGATGCTCCAGGGACAGAGCCCGAAAGGACACGGCCGTGTCCCGTAGGGTCCGCTCCGCTGGAAAGACGCCCTTCGCCTCATATAAAGCCTGGAAAACGCGCAGGATATCCGGATCGATCTCCTCACGAGAGACCTGGGGCTGACCTTTGGCGAGGGAATCGATCTCCCCCTGAACGGCCATATGATAGGCCCGCCGTATCTCCGTCATCGAATAGGACGCTCCCTGCAGGCCATACAGCAAGGCCAAGCGCTTCCACAGGGAGGGCTTGGCTTCGTTGGTCCGTATGTCGACCAAAGTCCCATATAGATCGAAAAGATAGGCTTGAATCATAAGGAGGAAACGTGGACGATCTCCCGCCGACGCCGGGGGACGACCCGGGGCAGGGGCTTCGTTTCGATCACCCGGGGCTGCACGGGCCGGCCCGCGCTTTCCTCCGGTTCCGAGGCGGAAACGGTCTCGGCAGCTGCCACGGCAGGTGCTTCCGCCGTCGTCTCAACAGGCGCTTCAGCGGGCGCTTCGGCCGGTGCTTCTTTGGGAGCCTCCCGCAGCACGATGGTCTCGGCGGGGACCTCCTCCGTTCCATCATGGGGCAGGGAGAAGGTGGCCGTGTCGTCATTGGTGATCATCACCGGCCGCACGCGGGCCTTTTTGATGGTCACGGCGGTGATCTCCCCAGTCTTGCGCCGGGAACGGGTCTCGGTATCGGTGGAGATCCGGGGGTTCCTTGCCTGGGTATCCGATGGGACGGACGCAGGCTTCACCGGCGCAGCGGACGCAGGGGGCACGGCAATCTCCTCCACGGGGGAGAAGCGGTCCGTACGCTCCATGTACCGGAGCTTCGTGGGCTGCTGATATCCAAACTGGGTCCCCTCTTTCTCCTCTGAACGAGCGAGGACAGGCCTGGCGGTCGTCTTTTTCGGGCCGAAGGGCCGCACAACGAGCTCCCGGGGCAGCCAGCGGCGAATGTTGGTCTCCGCCACGTGGAAGATGACGGACAGCAGCAAAAACACCAGCGTCAGGCCAAAAGCGATCAGGGCGGCGTAGCGAATGAACCGGGTGTAGCGGTCCGTATCGTAAACGGTCCCCGTGGTGTCCACGGTCTTGCCGGGCCGGATGGCCGGCGGATTGGTGGCCTTCGGCGCCGTCAGCGGCGAAAGATCCAGTGTGATGGGTGCGGTGGAATACTGGGTCTGGGACGGGTCCAGGGCGGTCATGACGAAGGTGAGGGAACGGGTCCCCGCCGGGACGATGAACTCCTTTTCAAAGGTGGTGACACCCATGTTCAGGGCGGGATATTCGTTGACGATGCTCTTGAAATACTCCGCTTCCGTGACGACGGCACCGGTGATGGGCACCGCGGAATCGTTGTGGATCTCGAACAGGAGTTTTAGAAGGTTGGAGCCGTCCTCCTTTTGGGTGGAACTGGTCAGCGACACGGCCAATGTCAGCCGCACCTGCTCCGAATCCACATAGGGCAGGATCTCATAGGCGGACAAGCTCTTGACGGAGATATATCCCCCCACGCAGTCCGTGCCCGTGGCCTCAAAGGAGATATAGCGGGGCTTCCCGGAGGATACGGCGGAAGGCACGGTATGGGAGACGGTCCGGCCGGCGCCAGCCTCCAGGGTGATGTCGTCCGCGATGAGGGTTCCGATCTCGTCCATAAGGCGGATATCCGTCATGGGATGGGAGCCCGCGTTGGTCAGCGTGATGCGGAACAGGGTCCCTTCTGACGTGGCGGGATACTTTTCGATCTCCATCTGCAGCTCCACCCGAACGTATTCCACGGTGATGGTGTCCGGAGCGGCGGACCTGGATTCCACGCCCCGCACGGTATACTGGGCGGAGGGCGAAAGGTTGAGATCTTTGCTCCCCATGGGGAAAACGGCCTGGACTCGCATCTGCTCCCCGGCCAAAAGGGTGTTCTTCTCCAGCATGATGGTCGGCTGAGGGAGCCCTGCGTCCTGGAGGGTGATGTTGGTCATGTCGAACTTGGTGTCGTTGGTCAGGGTATAGGTCACCTGGACCTGGTCCCCCTCCCGGGCCAGCAGCACGTCCGGCTCGAAGCTGATGGTCATGACCGGCTCTAAAAACCGTTCGACCTTGATCGTGGCCGTCAGAACATGATCGTTGATAAAGGCGGTGAGATGCTCCACGTCCTCCGGGGCGTAGGAGACCGTGCGCCAGGTGAGCTGGAAGGCCAGATCCCGATCGAATTCGTCCTCCTCGACGCGCACGTTCTCCAGTGTGAATTCCAACACGTCGTTGGCGTTGATGGTGAGCTCCTCGGCGATGAGCTTGGGCTCTTCCAGCAGATCCCCCTCCAGCGTCAGCAATTCAAGATCGTAGGGGACGTCCAGGGTGTTCTTCAGGGTGAACCGGAAAAAGGTCATCTCCCCCGCCTCGCTGAGCAGGCAGTCCGGGTCCGCTTCCACCACCATGGTCAAGGGTTCCTCTCCCTCGGCATGGGCAGGAAGGGCCATGATTAGCACCATGGCGACAAGCAGCAGGATATGCAGTTGAAGGCCTTTACGCTTTCTCATTCTCATCCTTGGGCCGATACTCTCTTCCCGCGACGGTCCCGTTCAGGGTGCCGGCGCTCTGATCGAACACGTCCCGCAAAAAGGCGTCGGTCCGGGCAGCCTCCACCGCCGCGACGCAGCGGATGACGCCTTCATATTCCGGAGCCAGGTCCGCCTCATGCTTGCGGGACACCTGTTGGAACAGGGACCACTGGGGATAGGGCACCTCAAAGCGGACCAGATCGCAGGGGACCATGCGCACCACGCCCGCCGCCTGAATGGCCTCGGAACAGGTGCGGCCGTAGGCCCGGACCAATCCCCCGGTGCCCAGCAATATCCCGCCGAAATAGCGGGTCACCACGCATAAAACGTCGGTCACCCCCGCTCCCCTGAGGGCGTCCATCATGGGCATACCCGCGGTGCCCCCCGGCTCCCCGTCGTCGGAAAAGCGGGCGATCTCCCCCTTTTGGCCGATGGAATAGGCGTAGCAGTTGTGGGTGGCGTCCCAATACCGCTTGCGGATGGCGGAAAGCGTATCCAGCGCCTCCGCTTCGGAGGGAACGGGGATGCATTGGCCGATGAACCGGGACCGGTTGACGACGATCTCTATGGCGGCCGGGGCCTTTACGGTGCGGTAGCTTGCTGATTCTGCCATGCCCTTTTACGAAATACGGCCCCTTTCCCCATCATTTGAGTGTATAGTAGCAAATTTGCCGGGCAAAAGCAAGGTCAGCCTCGATTTGTTACAAATTGTCCACGGCTTCCTCCCGCAGAAGGGCGATCTCCCGGGCGTATCCGGACAGGTCCTCCTGGGGCGTTTCCAGGATCATGGGGAGCGCGCGCAGGGCCGGATGGTCCACCAGCCGCAAAAACGCGTCCAGGCCGATGCAGCCCTGGCCGATGGGCGCGTGGCGGTCCTTATGGCTGCCCAACGGAAAGAGGGAATCGTTCACGTGAAGGGCCTTCAGCCGACCGAAGCCGATGATCCGGTCAAACCGCTCCAGCACCCCCTCCAGATTGTTCACCACGTCGTATCCGGCGGCGAAGACGTGGCAGGTGTCCAGACACACCCCCATCCTTTCCCCCAGCTCCACCTGCCGGAGAATATCGCGGACCTGCTCGAAGGTGGCGCCGATCTCGCTCCCCTGCCCCGCCATGGTCTCGATAAGGACCGTGGTCCCCATATCCGGCCAGAGCAGCGCATTGAGCAGGGACGACGTCCTCTCGATGCCCGCCTCCGGCCCCTGGCCCACATGGCTGCCGGGATGGAAATTGTAGAAGTTGCCTGGGAAGGCCTCCATGCGCTTTAGATCGTCCTCCATGACCATGGCGGCGAACTCCCGTACTCGTTGATCGGCGGCGCAGGGATTCAGCGTGTACGGGGCGTGGGCCACGATGGGCAGCATGTCCCTCTCCCGCAGCAGGTTCATGAGGGCTGCTGCGTCGTTCAGGTCCAGCTCCTTAGCCTTGCTGCCCCGAGGGTTCCGCAGAAAGAACTGAAAGGTGTTGGCCCGGATGGACAGGGCGTCCTGCCCCATGCGAAATAACCCCTTGGAGGGGGACAGATGGCAGCCGATGCGGATCATGAAAGGCTCCTTTCAAAAGGGGCCGCAGCCCGGAGGCGGCGGCCCTTGTCTCAGTTTATTTTTGCAGCTCGGGGAGAAGGGATTCAAAGTAGTCCAATGACTCGGGATTCCCCAGCGCCTCCCGGTTGGTGATCTTTCGCCCGTTCACCATGTTCGTCACGGCGGACTCCACCTTCTTCCCGTTGAAGGTCTTGGGCAGGTCCGGCACGGCGTAGATCAGGGCCGGCACGTGACGGGGGGACGCCTTGGTCCTGAGCTCCTTCTTGATCCGCTTCTTCAGCTCCTCAGTGAGCTCCGCCCCGGGGGACAGCTGGACGAAGAGCAAGATCCGCTGATCGTCGTGATACATCTGGCCGATGGCCAGGCTGTCCTGGATCTCAGGGAGTTTCTCCACGATGTTGTAGATCTCCGCGGTGCCGATGCGCACACCGGAGGGCTTGAGCACGGAATCGGACCGGCCGAAGTAGGTCACGCCGCCGGTCTCGCTGTTGAACTGAACGTAGTCCCCGTGGTGCCAAATGCCGGGATAGACCCTGAAATAGGCGTTCATGTACCGCTCGCCGTCGGGATCGTTGGCAAAGTAGATGGGCATGCTGGGCTCCGGGATCTCACAGACCAGCTCTCCCTGGGTGTCCCGGACGGGCTTGCCGTTCTCGTCGTAGCACTCGATCCGCATGCCCAGGCCCGGAGCCTGCAGCTCGCCCACGTACACGGGGCTCAGCAGGTTCCCGATGCAGAAGCAGCCGTTGATGTCCGTGCCGCCGGCGATGGAATTGAAGTGCAGATCCTTCTTGATCTCCCGATAGACGAAGCGGAACCCCTCCTCGCTGAGGGCGGAGCCGGTCTGAGAGATCATGCGCAGCTTCGAAAGGTCCGCATGCTCCTTGGGATTGAACCCGGCGGCCATGAGGGCGTGGATGTAGCTGGCGGAGAGGCCGAAGACGGTGACCCCCTCCTCCTCCAGCACCTTCCAGATGGCGTCCAGATCGGGATAGGACGGGTTCCCGTCGTAAAGGACGATGGAGCTGCCGGCCCCCAGGGTGGCAGCCTGCCAGTTCCACATCATCCAGCTGCATGTGGTGATGTACAGCATCCGATCCGAGGGCTTCATGTCGTGGTGCAGCACCAGCTCCTTGAGCTGGTTGATGAGCAGCCCGCCCACGGACTGGACCATGCACTTGGGTTTGCCCGTGGTGCCGGAGGAGAACATGACCACGGTGGGGTCATTGAATTCCCGCTGGGCATAGACGAAGGGCTCGGGCGTCTCCTTGGCAAGGAAATCCTCATAGAGCACGGCGTCGGGCAGGTCGGCGATAGCTGCCTTCTCCCCGGCGTAATGGACCACGACCATCTTCTTGAGCTCGGTCATGCGGGCGGCCACCTGAGCGGCGTTTTGGAGGGTGTCGAAGGCTTTGCCCTTATAGTAATAGCCGTCGGTGGTGAACAGGACCTTGGGCGATACCTGGCCCAGCCGATCGAAGGCGGCCCCGGGGCCGATATCCGTGGCGCAGGAACACCAAACGCCGCCCACCGCCGCCGTGGCCAGCATGGCGATGACGGTCTCCGGCAGGTTCGGGAGGTACGCGGACACCGCGTCCCCCTCCTCCACGCCCAATTCGCGCAGGGCCGTGGCCAGGCGGAAGGTTTGCTCCCGCACGTCCTTCCAGCTCAGCACCCGGCGGGAGGTGTCCTCCCCCCGGAAGATCAAACATGGCTCGTCGTTAGGCTCGTGCCGAAGCAGGTTCTCGGCGTAATTGAGCTTGCAGCCCGGGAACCATCTGGCTCCGGGGAACTTGTGGATATCGTCCACGGTCTTTTCATAGCCCGTGGAATGGACGATGTCCAGATACCGGAACAGGATGTCCCAAAAGGCTTCCGGCTCGTCCACGGAGAAGCGGTAGAGCTCCCGGTAATTCCGGTAGTCCCTGCCCATCTCCCGGTTGACCAGCTCCATAAAGGCATACATGTTGGATGCTTTCTTGACTTCCTCGCTGGGGGTCCACAACAGCTCGCGCATAGGTTTCTCCTTTTCCAAAATTTCTTCGTTTATATCATATCGCAAACCGACTCCCGCTGTCAATGAAACGGGGCGTTATATACGGTTTTCCCTCAAAATGCCCCCTATAAGAGGGGATCTTTTTTTCTCTCCACAAAAACAGGGCTTCCCCCTGGGAAGCCCTGTAGAGAGAGAAAAATCATTGTCCTTGTCTTTGTATTTGTCTTTTCTTTGTATTTGTCTTTGTCTTTGTCTTAGCTATTTTCGCCATAGGCAAAATGGCGTTTGCTATTTTTGCCTATCTGTCTTCCCCGTTACCGGATTCTTTCCAGGAGCTTGCTCACGATCGTGCGGCGGACCTTCATGGCGCCGATGGGACAGAACTCCTGGCAGCAGAAACAGCGGATGCATTTTTTGTAATCGATGGAGGGCTTCTTCTCCACCATGGTGATGGCCTTGGCTGGACAGACCTTGGCGCACTCGCCGCAGCCGATGCAGTCCTCCCCTTTCACCTGGGGCCGTGGCTGAACGGCGGCTTTCATGATACCGGCCCAAAGCTTGCCGACGATGCCGGAGTACTTGTCGGTGAACAGTATGCCGCGCTTGACGCCTATGGTCTCGAAGTCCGGGCAGATGAACCTCTCCCAGCCTTCTGTGACGGACAGCTCCTCCACCGCGGCAGGGATAAGCCCCCGCTCGAAGGCGGCCATCAGGGTGGGCACATCGTCCCGCTTCATGTGGATAAGGGCTGCCAGGACCAAGTCCAGCTGATGAGGGGATTTTGAGGCCGCCAGAAGGCCCATTTTTCGGGGTTTGCCCATGGAGGGGCCGTTGCCTTCCATGGCCATGACGCCGTCGCAAATGGTCAATATGGGCTTGAAATAGGCGTTGATGTCCACCAGCATCCGGGAGAAGTCCGTGGGGTTGGGATAGCGATAATGATACTCCGGTTTATCCGTGCCGGGGATGGCGCCGAACATGTTCTTACAACCGCCGGTGAGGCCCATCATGCCGTGGGTCTTCAGCTTGCAGAAGTCGATGATGTAGTCGCAGTCGTCCAGATACGCCGTATAGGTAAAGTGCTTCATCACCCGGGCCTCGGGGAAATCCACTTCCCTGATCTGGGTATTCTGGTTGAGGGTCGCCCCCGCCTTCTCGCAGTCTGTAAGACCGGTTGCGGCATACACCCGCTTCAGATAAGGAAGCGAGAAGGGACCGCCGGGACTGTCGCCAATAACGACTTCAGCCCCCCGTTCGGTGAGCAGCTCCGTCAGGACCGACAGCAGCACCGGATGGGTAGTGGCGGCTTTCTCCGGCTTCAGAAAGGTGATCAGATTCGCTTTGACGACCACGCGATCACCTGGCTTAATGAAATCGAGTCCGCCCAGGGGCGCCAAAACTTCCCGCAGGGCGGCCTTGGCTGTTTCGGGTTCATAGGCGTCGCAGGGGACGACGGACACATCAAGAGGACGATTTTCTGTTTCCATAGAGCAAATGGTTCCTTTACAGGCCGATGATGGCCTTGGCGATGCTGAAGAAGGTCAGCAAAGACAAGGCGTCCACCACCGTGGTGATGAAGGGGCTGGCCATGACCGCCGGGTCAAAGCCCAGCTTCTTGGCCAGCATGGGCAGCGTGCAGCCGATGAACTTGGCGATGGTGACTGTGACCGTCAATGTAAGCGACACGGAAAGGCTCACCAGCATCCCCACCTTGTCGAGGAACATGAGCTTCAAAAAGCTGATGGCGGCCAGGCTGATCCCGCAGAGGACCGCCACCCGGACTTCCTTCCAGATGACGGTAAAGATGTCCTTGAATTGGATCTCGTTCAGGGAAAGACCGCGGATGATGGTGACGGAAGCCTGGCTGCCGGAGTTGCCGCCCGTGTCCATGAGCATGGGGATGTAGGCGGTCAAGACCAGCTGGGCGGCCAGCGCCTCCTCAAAGCTGCTGATGATGAGGCCGGTGAAGGTGGCCGAGACCATGAGGAGCATGAGCCAGGGGATACGGTGGATGTAGATCTCCCATGCGCTGGTCTTCAAATAGGGCTTGTCGGACGGCGTGATAGCGGCCATTTTTTCGATATCCTCGGTGGCCTCCTCCTCCATGACGTCGATAGCGTCGTCGACGGTGACGATACCCACGAGGCGGTCCTCCTTGTCCACCACGGGCATGGCGGTCAAGTCGTACTTTTTGAACTTCTGCGCCACGGTCTCCTGGTCGTCCATGGTGTTGACGCTGACCACGTTGGTGTCCATGATGTCGGACACCTTCTCGTCGTCCTGCGCCAAAATCAACGAGCGGATGGAGATGATGCCCTCCAGCTTTCGGCCGGGGCCGGTGACGAAGCAGTCGTTGATGGTCTCCTTGTCAAGACCCGTGCGGCGGATGGTCTTGATGGCGTCCTCCACCGTGTAGCCCATGCCCAGCTCCACGAACTCGGTGGTCATGATGCTGCCGGCGCTGTCCTCGGGGTACTTCAGAAGCTCGTTGATGAGCTTTCGGGTCTCCGGGTCGGCCTGGTACAGGATACGCTTCACCACGTTGGCGGGCATCTCCTCCACCAGGTCCACGGCGTCGTCGATGTACAGCTCGTCGATGACCTCTTTAAGCTCCGTATCGGAGAAGCGGGTGATTAAGAGCTGCTGCTGATCCGGGTCCATCTCCACGAAGGTGTCCGCAGCCAGCTCCTTAGGGAGCAGCCGAAACAGCAGGGGCAGGATATCCGGCTCCAGCTCGGCGAAGATAGCCGCGATATCCGCGGCGTTCAGGGTGATCAAAATGTCCTTGATGGAAGAGTACCGCTTGTTTTCCAACAGGGTACGGATGGTCATTTCTAAGGAATAGGTTTTTTCCGACATGGTTGCCTCCTTCTTTCAGGTCCTGTAAAAATGGATGTAGAAGAAAGGCACAGGGAATATCGGTTATATGCGGCGGCACACCATGGCTTCGGTGCATCGAGGAATATGACCGGTCGATCCGCTTGTGCCGCTACTACTGCCCGCATCCATGGTGTCCACCTCTCTTTCTGAAAAAGTGTCTGTGGCGCAAATCACCACATCTTAGAAATTTTACAACCGCCCCTTCCCTCTTGTCAACACACAATCATAAAAAAAGACGGCTCGATCGCCGTCCAAGGGGGTTATTTTGTATCCCGTATGGCCAAAGCCTTGTCGGGATAGTTGGTGATGACGCCGATGCCGTGGCGAATGCAAAGCTCCATGATGCTTTCGTCGTTCACCGTCCAGGGGTTGACGCCGATCCCGGCGGCCAGGGAGCCTTCGATCATGCCGGGATAGAGGAGCGTGCGCCAGTGGGGATGGATGTACGCTGCACCGATGGATTTGGCGTATTTCCAGGGTTCAAAGAGGCCGTCGCTGTAGAGGATGCCGTACTTCACGTCCGGCTTGATCTGCCTGAGCTCCTGAAGGGTGTAATGGTTGAAGGAGGAATAGAGGATCCGCCCCTCCATGCCCTTCTCCTGCTCCAGCTTCAACACCTTTTCCGCGATGCCGGGATAGACGATCTGGTCCGTTTTGATCTCCACGTTGACCAGGTGACGGGTGTCCCGGATGAGGTCGTACAGTTCCCCCAGGGCGGGGATCTTTGCCCCTTTGTAGGCGGCCATGCCGTTGCTGGCGTCCAGGCGCTTGAGCTCCTTCAGGGTGAAGGACTGGATCTGACCGGAGCCGTCGGTGGTCCTGTCCACGGTCTCGTCGTGCATGACGATGAGCTCCCCGTCCCGGGAGAGGTGCACGTCCAGCTCGAAGCCGTCCGCGCCCATGTCCATAGCCAAGCGAAAGGCTTCCAGCGTGTTTTCGGGCGCATAGCCGGAAGCGCCCCGATGCCCTAAGATGATCGACATGTGAAAATACTCCGTTCTTTTTTTCTCGATTTTACACTCCTTTCCCCTTTCTTTCAAGACCGCATTGCGCATTTTGGAAAAGAAAGCTATACTATCCCCCATGAGATACGATCATATCCAGGAAGCCGCTTTCATCGACCGTCCCAACCGGTTCATCGCCCACGTGCTGCTGAACGGGATGAGCACCGTGTGCCACGTGAAGAACACAGGCCGCTGCAAGGAGCTGCTGGTGCCCGGGGCGAAGGTGATCCTGAGCCGGGGCACGAATCCCCTGCGGAAGACGGCCTACGACCTCGTCTCCGTCTACAAGGGGGATCGGCTCATCAACATGGACAGCCAGTCCCCCAACGATATCGCCGAAGAGTATCTCCCCTGTCTGTTTCCCGATCTTGTGACGCTGAAGCGGGAGGTCACCTATGGCGCGTCCCGGTTCGACTTCTATGGCACGAAGGGGGACGGCCCCTTCTATCTGGAGGTGAAGGGCGTGACGCTGGAGCGGGAGGATCGGGTCTATTTCCCCGACGCGCCTACGGAGCGGGGGCTAAAGCACGTGCAGGAACTCATCCGCCTTAGACAGGCGGGCGTGGGAGCTTATCTGCTGTTCGTGGTGCAGATGAGCGGCGTTATCGCCCTCCGGGCCAATCGAGAGACCCATCCCGCCTTCGCCGACGCCCTGTCGGCTGCCCGAGACGCAGGCGTGAGCATCCTTGCCGTGGACTGCCTGGTCACGCCGGACACCGTCGCGGCCAAGTCCCGCATCCCGATCGAATACCTATAGAGGTTGCAAAGGTTCGGGATGATTGGTATAATCTCTACAGAAATGATGGAAAAGGAGGCTTGGACATGAAGCGTGTCGTCTGTACGCTATGCGTTCTTTGCCTTTTGTTGACGACTTGCATAGCATGCGCTGCGCCAGAGCCCCAACAGGTCCAGGAATCGTTCGAAACGCCTCCGCCCACCGTTGCTGTATCTCCCACCCTCGCACCGGTGATACAGGTCGATGTCCCTCTGCCGCCTACGCCCGTTCCGACACAGGAACCCACGCCCGTGCCCACAGCTACGCCCACTCCATCCCCTACGCCAACCCCCGTTCCCACACCTACGCCGGAATTGATCACCAACGACATGCTGGATTCCGGCATGTTCGACGGTTTTTTTGACGATACGGTTTTTGTGGGCGATTCTCTGACGCTGATCCTTTCTCATCGTGTGCGCGACGTCCGGCGGGATATACCGGATTATTTGGGCAAGGCTAAATTCCTGGCGGCCACCAGCATGAGCGCTCGGGTGGCCAGCCGCAACACCGTGTCCCCCAACGGCCCGAACTTCACCTACCGGGGCGGTTCCGTGTCCATGACCGACGGGATCAACCTGTCCGGCGCCAAACGGGCCTTCGTATTGTTCGGGCTGAACGATCTTGCCATACAAGACTGGCAAATCGTTCGAGAAAACTTTGGCAAGATCATCGATCTCATCCATGAAAACTGTCCCGACGTGCAGGTGATCGTCACCGCCGTCTTTCCGGTGACCACAAACTTTTGCGACAAAGCGGGGCCGGAATGGAACAGCTTCAACGAAGGCCTTGCGCAGGTGTGCCGGGATCATGGAGCCGAGTTTTTCGACTTCTCTGACAAGTTGAAGGACGAAAGCGGCCAGCTGGCCAAGGAGATCTGCGGGGACGGCAAGTGCCATCTGAACATCCCCGGTGAAGAAATATGGGTCAGAGAGCTGCGCAAATACGCCTTGCGGCAAACGCGGCCCGATATCGTATTTGAAGAACCATAAAAAAAGGACCCGTTCCTTCCTGGGAAACGGGTCCCTTTTTATTTCTCCTTTTTGTCAATGTTTCGTATTCATCTTGGCGGCCTTCTTCTTGCGCCATTCCATGTTGCGGTGAGCCTGCTTCATGCTGGCCTTGGAGACCGTCTTCTGCTCCAGCGCCTCCTGGTACTTGCTCATGCGGCGATCCTGCACGTTGACGGCAGAGGGCTGGATGTCGCCGGATTTGGTGAGCGCCCACTTGGTGAGCAGCGGTCCAAAGAGCTCGTATATGAGGACGCTGAAGAGGATGATGTTCTTGATCAGCACGCCGTCGGCGGAGCCCAGTTTGGCGGCGGTGACGCACATGCCCAAGGCCACGCCCGCCTGGGGAAGCAGGGTGATACCCAAATACTTCTTGACCAGGGGATCGCATTTAGTGGCCGAGCAGCTGATATAGGAGCCTACGTATTTGCCCAGGGAACGCATGAGGATGTAGACCACGCCCACCAGGATCACCGCGGCGTCCTTCATCACGTCCAGCTCCAGCTCCGCGCCGCTGAGCACGAAGAACAGGGCGAACAGAGGCGCTGTCCATTTGTCGGCCCGTTCCATAAGATCGTGGGACAGGGGGCAGATATTGCAGAACACCGTGCCCAGCATCATACACACCAAAAGGGTGGAGAAGGAGATCTTCACCTGGCCGATGTGGAAGGAGACCATGGACAGGGCCACCGTCAGCACCACGAAGGCGATGGTCAGGGACAGACGGTTGGAGTTGGAGAAGAAGGTCCTCTCCAGCATGGTCAGCACCCAGCCCATGACGGCGCCCAGCGCCAGGGAGGCGACGATCTCGATGAGGGGCTCCACCACGATGCCGAGCATGTCCGTTTGCCCGGTGACCAGGGAATCGGCGATGCCGAAGGAAATGGCGAACACGGCGAGGCCCACGGCATCGTCCAATGCCACCACGGGCAGCAGGATATCGGTGAGCTTGCCCTTGGCCTTATACTGGCGCACGACCATCAACGTGGCCGCCGGCGCGGTGGCGGCGGCGATGGCGCCCAACACGATGGTTGCCTCAATGGAGATCTTGTTGGGCATGATAAAGTGCAGGCCGATCAAGGCCAAATCCACGAACAACGTGGCGGCCAACGCCTGAAAGATGCCCACGATCACCGCCTGTTTACCGATGGCTTTGAGCTGGGAAAGCAAAAACTCGTTGCCGATGGAAAAGGCGATGAACCCAAGGGCGGTGTTCGTGATCACGGACAGGCCCTCCACCTCCTCCGGGGTGGTGAAGCCGATCCCCTCGATGCCCAGCTGCCCCAGGCAATGGGGGCCGACGATCAGACCGGCAATCAAAAACGCGGTCACGTCCGGCAGGTGCAGCTTCATGAGCTTGAACACCCGCGTCATCAGCAGGCCGATGAGCAAAGACAGGGCCGCTGCCAGCATGGTTTGCATAATAGATACCTCCCATTCGAACAAGGCTGTATCATAGCACAAAACAAAGGAAAGTCAAGGGTAGAATTAACTAAAGCCGCGGCGCAAAGAACGGCCCCCAGAGAATTGCGTGTGAGCCGGGGTGGGATTTGACCCGGACTGCGGTCCGGGCCTTGGGCTGGGCTCTGAAGCCACACTGTGGCTTCATTCACTCCCCAGCCCGTTCAAATCTCCACTTTCTCCGCCACAAAAAATTAGGGAGGGTATCAACCCTCCCTAATTTGGCGGAGAAAGTGGGATTTGAACCCACGCACCGGTCATCCCGGTCTACTCCCTTAGCAGGGGAGCCCCTTATAGCCACTTGGGTATTTCTCCATATATGGCGGAGATGGTAGGATTCGAACCCACGGGCACTTGCATGCCGACGGTTTTCAAGACCGCTTCCTTAGACCACTCGGACACATCTCCGTGTTTTCGATGCTCCCCGCTTCCGTCCGAAGGGAAGTATACCAAACCGTTTCTGAAATGTCAATGCCTTTTCCGGGAAGGCCTCTTCAGTATTCGTCCACGCAGAATCGGGGCGCGCCGCTTGCCTCCAGAGCCGTCCAGATGTCCTCATCGGCCAGCATCACGTTCTGCACCCGAATCTTCCCCGCCGCCTCAACGTCCGGAGGAAGCTTCGCGCCGACTTCCCGCCCATTGGCCAGCCGGGAAAGTTCATGGAGCAGGGGTCCGTAGGCCCCGAGGCTCAGCACCTCCTCGCCGAATACGTCCGCCTTGTCGAAGCAGACGGCATACCCTGTGGCATGCCCTCCCTGATCCAGCATAAAGCCCTTCGCCCCGTCCGCGCGGTAATCCTCCATCTTCAGATGAAAAGCGTCCCGATCCCGCAAAACGAAGCCGTCATATTTCTCAGCGATCCGCCGGTAGACAGAAAAAGCCTCCTCCTCCGAAAAGGGCACTATCTTTCCGGCTGAAAAGGTCTCCTCCCCCTGCCAATAACTGGTGCAGGTGCTGGGACGGAACCCCAGTCGGGCGTAGGCGCCGAGCCGCTGGGGGTGGTTGAACAGGGCGCGGACGCCCCGTTCCCTCGCCTGATCCCGCAAAAAGGTCATGGTCCGGTGCATGTATCCCTTCCCCCATTCCTGGGGCAGCGTAGCCACCCCTGAGGTCATGAGGGCCGAAAAGGAAGCTTTCCCCAGGGAAAGCTCCATGGGCCAGCCGTGGATCACGGAGACAAGCCTGTCCCCGTCAAAGGTTCCTGCGGACCATTCCGGACGGTATCTGTTTTCAAAAAACCAATCCACGAAAGCGGGCGGATCATTGAAGCAGGTCTGCCACAGGGCCTTGGCCTGGTCCCTGTCCCCCTCTGTCAGCGGTCGATAGTTCATGTGATCTGCCCCCGATTGATGGCACGATAGTTCACCGAAAGGACCATGGCGATCGTGACCAGAGTGGCCATCATGTTGCTGCCGCCATAGCTGATGAGGGGCAGCGGAATGCCGGTCACGGGCATGAGCCCCATGCTCATACCGATGTTTTCGAACACGTGGAACCCCAGCATAGCCACCGCGCCTGCGCATAGGCACCGGCCGAACATGTCCTTGGATCGCCTCGCCACCATCAGGATCCGAAGCATCAGCAGGAAGAACAGCAGGATCAGGATGACCGCTCCCACGAATCCCAGACCCTCACCGATGCTGGAGAAGATAAAGTCCGTCTGCCGCTCCGGCACGTACTTCTTTTGGGACAGAGTCCCGGGGGTAAAGTAGCCCTTCCCCCACATGCCACCGGAGCCCACCAGCTCCTTGGAGTGGAGCACGTTGTAACCGTCCCCCTCCAGATCCAGCGTCGGGTCCAAAAACACCCGGATGCGGGCCTTCTGGTCCTTGTCCAGCAGATACCGGTAGATGAGGGGCAAGCTCAAAACCGTTGCACCGCCGCCAAAGATGATATAGAGCCAGCTGATCCGGGCGGCAAAGAGCACGCCGATGAAGATAGCCGCGAAGACCATGGCCGTGCCATAGTCCGGCTGCCGCATGACCAACACGAAAGGCACTGCGAAAATGAGCACCGCCTGGAACACGTCCCAGAAGTTGTTGAAATGGCCTCGCCGGTCGTAGGCTTCGGAGACGAACTTGGAGAGGGCCACCAGCAGCACCACCTTGGCGATCTCGGAGGGCTGAAAGGAGCGGGAGGTGCCGATCTTGTACCAGCCGAACACGCCCCGGGTGTTCACCTTGACCACCAGCAGCAGCACCAGAAGGACACAGGTCACCAGATACACCATCTTCACGAAGGGCTTGTACTTATCGTAATCAAGGAAAGCGATGGGCACCGCCACAACAAGGGAGAGCAGGATGCTCACCAGCTGCCGGTTGAAGTATTCCAGGTTCAGACGACTCAAGAAGCCCTCCAGGCCCACCTCCGTGCCGTCAAAGGGGTCGGACATCACGTTCAAAAGGGTCACAAGGCCAAAAAGGAGCAGGATCGTCACCAAGGCGATGATGACGAAGTCTACTCCCTTTGTTTGCTTGGTCTTGCCGGGTTTTGTCATTTAGAGGATGTACGCCGGATCCTCTGCCGGACGGGCCGCCAGCTCCGCCCGCTTCTCGTCGAAGCCGGGCTTGCCGAGCAGGGCATAGGTGGCCTTCTTCCCCTCCTCCACGCCAGGCTGGTCGAAGGCGTCGATACCCAGCAGTTCGCCGGCAACGGCGGTGGCGACTTCCAGCATGTACAGGAGCTCGCCCACCGTGAAGGGGTTCACCTCGGGCAGAGTGATGGTATAGTTCACATGTCCGCTCTTGGTCAGGGCATAGGCCGTGGCCGCCTGCTCCGCGGCGATAAGCTCGTTATGGGTGTGACCGGAAAGGAAATGGACGTCGGGGATATCGGCGTACCCCTCGGGGATGTTGGTCACGGTGCGGTACTTCTCCACCGCAAGGAAAGTGACCACCTTGTCGAAGGGGCCTTCGGTATACAGCTGGACCTGGGAATGCTGATCCGTGACGCCCAGCGCCTTCACCGGGGTCTGGCCCGCGTGCTTGACGCTGCCGTCCAGGGCGAACTTCTTGCCCAAAGACTCGGCCCACAGCTGGGCGTACCAGTCGGAGATATACTTGAGGGAATCAGCATAGGGCATCATCACGTGGATGTTCATGCCCCGATCCATGGCGACCTTCTGGAGGGCGGCCAGGACGCAGGCGGGGTTTTTGAGCAGATCCTCGCTCTTCGTCAGCTCGTCCATGTAGGCGGCGCCGGCCAACAGCTCCCGAATGTCGATGCCGCAGACGGCGGCGGCCAGCAGGCCCACCGGGCACAGCTCGGAGAAACGACCGCCCACGCCGTCAGGCACGATGAAGGTGGTGAGGTTTTCCTGTTTGGCGATCTTGATCAGGTTCCCCTTGGCCTTGTCCGTGGTGGCGATCAAATGACGGGAGATGTCCTCGCCCACCGTCTTTTTCAACAGGTCCACGGCGATGAGCAGCTGAGACATGGTCTCGGAGGTACTGCCGGACTTGGTGATCACGTTGAACACAGTCTTCTTAAGGTCGATCACGTCCAAGAGCGCAGCGAACCGCTCCGGGTCCACGTTGTCCAGCACGTACAGCCGGGGACCGCCCCGCTTCTCCTTGGGGAGCTCGTTGTAATTGAGGTGCCGCAGGGCCTGATGGACGGCGATGGGACCGAGGGCGCTGCCGCCGATGCCCAGCACCACAAAGGCGTCCGCCTCCTCACGGACCCAAGCGGCGGTCTCTTCGATCTTCGCGACCACCTCGGCCTGATCGTGAGGCAGCTCCATCCACTTGAGCTGGTCCCGCTTCGCCTTCACGGCAGCAAGCGCGCTCTTGAGGGGCAAGTCCTTGATCTCCTCCGCCGTAAAACCGTCGGGCACTAAAGCGCTCTTCATCATGTTATTGTAGTTGATCTTCAGGCGCATGCCCTGACGCCACGCCGCATTCTCATACTCTTTCATAAAAAAACCTCCCCATTATTTTTCGCCCAAAGACGATAGTTTTGTTTTTATCGCTTCAAAGGAATCCCTGAGCTCGTCAGGGTCGGTATACATGTCGCTGTACACCTCGATGAAGGCCGGGCCCTTGTATCCCGCCCGGACCATGGCCTGACCGAGGGCCACGAAATCGCACTGCCCCTGCCCCGGCATCTTCAAGGACAGCTTCCCCTTCTCGTCGAAGGCGTAGTCGCACAGATGCCAATTCTCCAGATCCTCCCCCACCGCCTCCACGAAGGCGAAGGGGTCCTCTCCGGAACGGACGGCCTGCTTGATATCCAGCACGAACTTCAGCCGGTGATCCCCCAGCCGTTCCTTCAATTCCC
Source organism: Clostridia bacterium (assembly GCA_017545535.1). Lineage (GTDB taxonomy): Bacteria > Bacillota > Clostridia > Christensenellales > CAG-138 > RUG472. The sequence continues at coordinate 134,647 of JAFWMS010000021.1, forward strand.
TTCCGAAGGCGGGCGCATGGAAAAAGCACCAGCTCACGTTCTCGAGACACAGCGTGATCCCATACTCCGCCGCCACGTCCAGCAGCTCCCGGAAGATGGGCGTGATCCGCTCGAACTCCAGATTCTTGGCTGTGCCGCCCAAATGGGGGGATCCATGCATCACATAGTGGGTGGCCCCCAGTATCCTGCCGGCGTTGAGAGCCTGACGGTAGACGCTGAAGGCGTCCGCCTTTTGCCTGGGATGGATGGAGAAGAGCTGCGCCTCGAACTGGTTGCTCATGGGATGAACGCTGTATACCCTGAGCCCCGCATCGTCGATCCGCTTGCGCACCACCTCCACGAAATCGGGCCGATACTCGCTGAAGGTATTCAAAAACACCTCCACGTCCCGGCAGCCCATGGCGGCAAGCATGGGCGGAGTATCCTCCACCATGGCCTTGTTGAATATGCTTGCTGTGGAAACGCCGACGATCATATCTCCTATTGACTGTCCACCCCAATACAAAATTGTAACGAGCAAGCAGTAAGCCGAGTTCTGTCATGGGCAAACGCCCACGGACGATTATCTATCTGAGGCCGTCGGTTGCCAGACGGCTCATGCGATTATCAGGAGCGCAGCGGGCCGCTGTTGAATGCTCCCATTCCAATCTTGCACCGGGTGGGGTTTACACAGCCGATCCGTCGCCGGATCGCTGGTGAGCTCTTACCTCGCCTTTCCATCCTTGCTCTCCCGAAGGAGGGCGGTAGCTTTCTGTTGCACTGTCCCTGATGTCGCCATCGCCGGGTGTTACCCGGCACCCTGCCCTGCGGTGCTCGGACTTTCCTCAGCCCTTTTGGGGCCGCAATCGTCTTGCTTACTCGTTACAAACCTTTACTTCTGATACAATATCCGGCCGCAATTCTCACATTCCATGATGGTGTCCTGTCCGTTCAGCTTCTTGATGACGGCCATGGGCAAGGACATGTTGCAGCCGCTGCACTTCTCGTTCACCACCGGGACCACCGGCATGGAATGGTGGACCCGCGCTTTCTTATATTTCACCAGGAAGGTGGGATCCACCTGCCGCTCCACGGTGTCCATCTCCTTAGTGGCGGTGGTGATGTCCGCGGCGCTCTCCGCCTTCTCCACCTCGCACACCGCCTTGAGCCGGTCGTACTCCTTCTTGGCCTTACCGCCCAGGGAACGGGCTTTCTGGAACTCCTCCGTGGTCTTTTCCAACTGATCCAGCAAGCCCTTCACGTCCTTTTCAAGACGGGCCATCTCCCGGCTCAGCCGCTCCACGTCTGTGCGGAACTCCGTCAGCTCCTCGGCCGTCACCTGGTCGTCCGCTTCCAGCGTTTCCATCTCGGAATGGTTGAGCTCCAGCTCGTGAGACAGGCTCTCCTGCTGGGAGATGAGCTTAGCAAGGGCGTTCTTCTGCCCCTCCGCCTCCTCCGTGAGCCGCTGGATGGCGGCCTGCTGCTCCCGCAAAAGCTTGGTGATCTTGTTGAGTTTCTGGCGGCTTTCCGTGGTGCGGACCGCGTTCTCCAGCTGCTGCTTTTTAAGATCTGCCTTCTGGTACATGAGCAAGTATTCTAATTTCGTCATGGGGTAACCTCCTTTCAGGCGAACAGCAAGGGTGCCGTCTCCCGAAGCGTTATAGCATATTGTACATCAGGCGCGAGGATTTGTAAACGGTTCAAAAGGGATTTGAGCACCACCCGCTCCGTTTCGTAATGGCCGCAAAGGATCAGGGGCAGATCGCTCTCCCGAGCCTCCAGGATCTGGTTGTGCTTCGCCTCCCCCGTCAGGTACGCCTCCGCCCCCGCGGCCTTGGCATAGGCGATGTCACCGCCGCCGGCGCCGCCCAGGACCGCCACCCGGGAAACGAGCCTGTCCGGATCGCCCGTATAGGCGGGATGAGCGTTCAACACCTGTCCGCACCGTTCCGCCAGCGCGGAGAGCTTCATGGGCGCGGGGAGCTCTCCCACCCGTCCGATGTTCTCCGGCGGGATGGGCTGCACGTCGGACAGCTCCAAAAGCTCCGCCAGGGTATCGTTGACGCCGCCCGCCGCCGCATCCAGATTGGTGTGTGCCGCGAAGTGACCCACGCCGTGGCGAAGCAGCAATGCCGCCGCCCCGGTGATGGGCGAAGAAAAGCCGATGCTCTTCACCCCGTGAAAGAACTGGGGATGATGGGTCACCAGCAGATCGGCCCCCAGATCAATCGCCTCCTGGGCCGTGACGGTGGTGCAATCGAGGGCCAGCAAAACCTTCCGTATCTCTCTGTGGTCCGGCTCCACCAGCAGCCCCACGTTGTCGAACTCCAAGGCCAACTCCCGGGGCGCGATGGTCTCCATGACCCGACAAAACTCCTTCAATTCCATCCTTCGATCTCCTTTATAATCTCGTCCAATTGACTGACTTCCCGAAGCAGCCGTCCTTCCCCGGCGGTGCCGGCGGCCTGCCGCAGTTGTCTGCGCCGCTTATCCGCCTGTTCCCGGCAATAGGGCCCCAGCAGCGGCTCCCTGTCCACAAACGCCCGATACCCCACCAGATAGCACCCTTGGGGAAATCCCTCCGGCCACGGGTCCCTCTGGTCCGCCTTTTGTGCGGATATCATCTGATACACCCGCTTCCCGGAAGCAATCAACCGATCCGCCTGTACGTGAAAGCCCTTCTCGTACAGCCATTGCCGCAGCTCCTCGATGCCGGACATGGGCTGCAAAACCAGCCGATCCATTCCGCTGACCACCTGAGGCGAAGCCTCCAGCAGTTCCACGATCAGCTCGCCCCCCATGCCCAAAATGGCGACGGCGTCGCACTCCCCCGGGGCAATAATCTCAAGGCCGCTGCCCAGACGGGGCTCAGCCCGGTCGTTCAAAGCATACCGGTCGATCACGTCTCGCGCCTTGTTGAGGCAATCCGGGCTGATATCCCCGGCGATCACCTTGCGGCAGGCCCCGTCCAAAAGAAGGGCCGCCGTCAGCTTCCCGTGGTCGCAGCCGATATCCGCCACCGTATCCGCCCCTTGAAGGAGCTCAAAGGCGCAGCGGAGCCTTGGATCGAGGCCGATCATATCTCTATCCTCTTCAGGGGCTCCACGGTTGCGATGGGCCCGCCGCCCAGGCATTCCTCCCCCTGATAGAGCACGCACCACTGGCCCGGAGTCACCGCCCGCTGGGGCTCCAGGAAGCGCACCGTGGCGCCCTCCCCCTGCCGCTCTATGACCACCTGCTGGTCCGGCTGTCGATAGCGGAATTTCGCCGCACAGGTGAAGGAAGCGGGCAGCTCTCGCCGCGTGATCCAGTTCAGCTTGTCCACCGTAAGGGACCGAGAATAGAGCTCCTCGTGCTCGCCCTGCTGGACGATGAGCAGATTTCGCTTCAGATCCTTGCCGATGACGAACCAGCTCTCCCCGCTGCTGTCGCTGCGGCCTCCAATGCCCAGGCCACGGCGCTGGCCCAGGGTGTAGTACATGAGCCCGTCGTGACGACCGATCCTTTTGCCGTGCTCGTCCACCATATCCCCGGGACAGGCGGGCAGATAGTTCATCAAAAACCGTTTGAAGTTCCGCTCCCCAATGAAGCAGATGCCGGTGGAATCCTTTTTTTTCGCCACGGGCAGGCCGTGCTGCCGAGCCAGCTCCCGCACGTCCTTCTTTTGAAGGCCGCCGATGGGGAACATGGCCTTGCTGAGCTGTTCCGGAGAAAGGCCGGCCAGGAAGTAGGATTGATCCTTGCCCCGGTCCGCTCCCTTCAACAAGTGTACGCCTGCCTCGTCGAAGCGAAGTTGGGCGTAGTGGCCCGTGGCCAGGGCCTGGGCCCCGGACCGAAGGGCAAAGTCCAAAAAGGCCTTGAATTTGATCTCCGAATTGCACAGCACGTCCGGGTTGGGGGTCCGTCCGGCGGCATACTCGGAAAGGAAGTAGGAGAAGACCCGCTCCCTATATTCCTCGGTGAAATTGACCGTATAGTAAGGGATATCCAGGACTTCGCTGACCCGGCGCACGTCCTCGTAGTCCTGCTCCGCCGGACAGGCGCCGTCAGGCTCCTCCCAGTTGCGCATGAAGACGCCCGTGACGGTATAGCCCTGCTCCCGAAGAAGCAGGGCCGCCACGGCACTGTCCACGCCGCCGGACATGCCGACGACGATATGACGATCGTTTTGCGCGTCGAGCATAGATATCCGCCTTCCCATAATAGTTTGTAGAAGTATATCACAGGAAAGCGATAAAATCAATTATGCTCTGTTGCGACGGGTCTTTCTCAGACGCCACACCCACGGCCGATGGTGTTATTGCCGCCGCAGCCGCAGCCGAAGCTGTTGTCGTTGTCGCCGCAGTACCGGGACAGGAGCAGGAGCCAGATCAGCGTGTCGCAGCCGGCGCAGCCGTTTCCATTGTTCCCTTCGCCCAGGATGAGCAGGAGCACCAGGATCCACATCATGTTATTGCTGCCGAAGTTCATGTATCATTCCTCCTTCTTTCAGGCGATCGAGCCGCCCGTATACAACATACTACGTACTTCCGCGCCATTTTGTGCATCCAACGCCTTTTCCTTGACAAATCGGCTTTGCCGCATATAATGGAAAAGAAATACTATGCCCAAGCAAAAGAAGGAGGGCAAATCATGAGCGAATTGACGATGGATAAACTGGTCGCCCTATGCAAAGGCAGGGGATTCATCTTCGCGGGCAGCGAGATCTACGGCGGCCTTGCCAACACCTGGGACTACGGTCCTTTGGGCGTAGAGCTAAAGAACAACATCAAGAAGGCCTGGTGGAAGAAGTTCGTCCAGGAGAGCCCTTACAACGTGGGATTGGACGCGGCCATTTTGATGAACCCTCAGACCTGGCAGGCCTCCGGGCATCTGGGCGGCTTTGCCGATCCCCTCATGGACTGCCGGGAGTGCAAGGAGCGGTTCCGCGCCGACAAGCTCATCGAGGACTGGGCCGGTGAGCACGGCGTGACATTGGAGAAGCCTCTCGACGCCTTCACCCAGGCGGAGATGAAGGACTTCATCGAAACCAACGCCATCCCCTGCCCCTCCTGCGGCAAGCACAACTTCACGGACATCCGTCAGTTCAACCTGATGTTCAAAACCTTCCAGGGCGTTACCGAGGACGCCAAGAACACCGTGTACCTCAGGCCTGAGACGGCTCAGGGCATCTTCGTGAACTTTGCCAACGTCCAGCGGACCACCCGCAAAAAGCTTCCCTTCGGCATCGGCCAGATCGGCAAGTCCTTCCGCAACGAGATCACCCCTGGGAACTTCATCTTCCGGGTCCGGGAATTCGAGCAGATGGAGCTGGAGTTCTTCTGCGAGCCGGGCACCGACCTTAAGTGGTTCGACTACTGGCGGGCCTACTGCCACAACTTCCTTCTTTCCCTGGGCATCAAGGACGAGAACCTGCGCCTCCGTGACCACGATCCTGAGGAGCTTGTGTTCTACTCCAAGGCCACCACGGACTTCGAGTTCCTCTTCCCCTTCGGCTGGGGCGAGCTGTGGGGCGTGGCCGACCGGACGGATTACGATCTGACCCAGCATCAGAACGCCTCCGGCAAGGATCTGAGCTACTTCGATACCGAGAAGAACGCCCGCTACATCCCCTACGTCATTGAGCCCTCTTTGGGCGTGGAGCGCACCTTCCTGGCGGTGCTGTGCAACGCCTACGAGGAGCAGGAGCTGGACAAGGGCGACACCCGCGTGGTGCTCCACCTCCATCCCGCACTGGCCCCCTTCAAGGCGGCGGTGCTGCCGCTGAGCAAGAAGCTGAGCGAGCAGGCCATGGCCATCCATGCCGAGCTTGCCAAGTTCTTCCCCGTGGACTACGACGAGACCGGTTCCATCGGCAAGCGCTATCGCCGGGAGGATGAGATCGGCACGCCCATGTGCATCACCTACGATTTCGATTCCGAGAACGATCAGGCGGTCACCGTTCGGGATCGGGACACCATGGAGCAGGTCCGTATCCCCATCTCTGAGCTAAAGGCCTATATCGAAAGCAAGCTGGTCTTCTAAGTCTTTACACACATCCGTGCCCGCCCTTTCCCCAGGCGGGCACATTTTGAAAGGAAAGCCTATGGCGTTTTTAGAACTGGTATGGGACGTGTTCTATGAGGACTGTCTGATCCTGTTTCCCATCCTGTTTTTAACATTTTTCTTCATAGAGTACCTGGAACACCGGGCCGGGAAGCGGTTCCTTGCCCGAGTGGAGCGGGCCGAGGCTACGGGTCCCCTGTGGGGCGCCCTCATCGGCTGCGTGCCCCAGTGCGGCTTCAGCGTGTCCTGTGCCCATCTCTATAATGGGGGCATCGTCACCGCGGGGACACTGGTGGCGGTGTTCTTGTCCACCTCGGATGAAGCGCTGCCCGTGCTCCTGTCCCATCGAAACGCCCTGCCCATCATCTGGAAGCTGCTCCTTTTCAAGGTGCTCCTGGCCATCGTCGTCGGGTACGCCGTGGACCTGCTCTGGAAGCGGGAAAAGCAACACCAAAGCTTTGCCAAAAAGAACATCGAGCACGAATGTCACATTCAGGAAAGCTCCATGGGCGAGCTTGTCCGGGAATCTCTCAAACGGACGGTGGAGGTATGGCTGGCTCTGTTCGTGATCTCCCTTGTCCTCACCTTTTTGATGGATAAACTGCCCAAGGAAAGCATCCAAAAGTTCCTGCTGAACGGTTTCTTCCAGCCCTTTTTGGCGGCTCTGTTCGGTTTCATCCCCAACTGCGCCGTGTCCGTGGTGCTGGTGGAGCTGTACCTCTCCGATCTCATCAGCTTCGGTTCCGTGGTGGCGGGCCTCTCCTCCGCGGCCGGCCTGGGCATCCTGGCCCTGTTGCGGGGCAAGCGGGGCATAAAGACCTACGCCGCCATCCTCTTGGTCTGCTATGGGGCAGCCGCCCTCATCGGGACCTTGATCCAGCTCTTTGAATGATATGGAAATAACGGGCATCGTCGACAGGATCATTTACCGGAACACGGAGAACGGGTACACCGTCCTCTCCCTGCGCACCGAAAACGGGGACGGTCCCGTTACGGTCTGCGGCACGGTGCCCCTTGCCTCCCCCGGAGAACAGCTCCAGGTGGAGGGGACCATCAAATATCACCCCAAATACGGACAGCAGTTCATAGCCTCCCGCGTGGAGACCCTGGCGCCCTCCACCCTGGCCGCCATCGAAAGCTATCTCTCCGGCGGCACCATCCGGGGCATCGGTCCCGCCATGGCCAGGCTCATCGTGGACAAGTTCGGCATGGACACCCTGTCCGTCATGGAAAAGCAGCCGGAGCGGCTTTTGGAGGTTTCCGGCATCGGGCGCAAGAAGCTGGCCATGATCTCCAACTCCTTCAATGAAAACAAATCCATGCGGGAGATCCTGCTGGCCCTGGCCCCTTACGGCGTCACGGTGAACCAGGCCTACCGCATCTTCAAGGTCTACGGGGATTTGGCCCTGGGCAAAGTCCAAGAGAACCCCTACCAGCTCATCGACGACATCGACGGCATCGGTTTTTTGACCGCCGACGCCATCGCCCAGCGGGTGGCGGGCTTTGAGACCAACTCCGTGGCAAGGCTCTTTGCCGGCATCAAATACGCCCTTCAGGACGCCAGGACCGAATACGGCCACACCTATCTTCCTCACGATAAACTGATCATCAAAAGCTGCGGCCTGCTTGGGGTGGATGCGGAGCTGTTGACCGACGCCGTGGACGCCATGCTGGCGGAAGGCTCCCTGGTGGAGCAGTATGTGGGCGAGCAGCAAGGCATCTTCCTGCCCTATATCGCCCGTCTCGAAGGGGCCATCGCCCAAAAGCTGATACAGCTTTCCGAACCGCCCGTGGCCAATCCCTTCTGGGACGTTGCCCAATATGAACGGGATCTGCATCTCACCCTGTCCGAAAGCCAGCGCATCGCCGTGACGAGGGCCCTGGATGCCGGCGTGATGATCATCACCGGCGGTCCCGGCACGGGCAAGACCACCATCATCCGCTGCATCACCCATGCCTTCGAGCTCATGGGCATGACCTACGCCCTGGCCGCGCCTACGGGCCGAGCCGCCAAGCGCATGACGGAGGCCACCGGCGCCGACGCCAGCACCATCCACCGGCTCCTCGAATACAACCCTCAGGAGGGATTCGTCCGCAACAAGGACAATCCCCTGGTCTATGACCTGGTCATCGTGGACGAGATGAGTATGGTGGACGTGCCGTTGATGAACGCCCTGTTGAGCGCCCTGCCCCGGGGGACCCGGCTGCTGCTGGTGGGCGACGCCGATCAGCTGCCGCCCGTGGGCTGCGGGGACGTGCTGCGGGACTGCCTGGAAAGCGGCCGCCTTCCGGTGATCCGCCTGACGGAGATCTTTCGCCAGGCCACCCAAAGCCGCATCATCACCAATGCCCACCGGATCGACCAGGGACAGATGCCGATCCTGAGCGACGACGAATCCGATTTCATCTTCGAAGAGATATTGCCCCCCGAGCGGATATTGGAGCGGGTCACCGCCCTGTGTCAAAAGGAGTGCAGCCGCCTGGGGACCTCCGAGCCCTTGATGGACGTGCAGGTCCTCGCTCCCATGAAAAAGGGCATCTTGGGGGTGGAACACTTGAACCAGGTCCTCCAGCAGGCTCTGAATCCCGCCGCCCTCAACAAGCCGGAGCACGTCTTTGGGGAAACCCTCTTCCGGGAGGGCGACAAGATCATGCAGATCAAGAACGACTACAAGATCTCCTGGCAGCGGATGGATCAAAATGGCGTCCTGCAGGAGGGCACGGGCGTGTTCAACGGCGATTTAGGCACCCTGTACCGGCTGGACAACCTCAACAGGACCATGTCCATCCTTTTCGACGACGGGCGGCTGGCGGAGTATGACTTCACCCAGTCGGACGAGCTGGACCTGGCCTACTGCATCAGTATCCACAAGAGCCAGGGAAGCGAATTTCCCACGGTACTACTGCCTTTGGCGGGCGGCCCGGCCATGCTGCTGAACCGGAATTTGCTGTACACCGCCGTCACCCGGGCCAAGGAGCTGGTCTACTGTTTGGGGCACCGGGACACCGTGGCCCGCATGGTGCGGACGGTCATGTCCCGCCGCCGATACACCTCCCTGGCCGTTCGGCTCCAGGAGCTGTAAGCCTATGGACCGGACCCGTGCACTGCTTATCTCCCTGGCGGCCCCCGAGCCCCATCGGTGCTACCTGTGCGAACGGGAAAGCATCCTGGGTGAGGACGGCCTCTGCGACGGTTGTCGCAACGAGCTGAAGCTGGCCATCTCCCCCGCTCCTCCGGTTGGCCTGGACGGGCTGACGGCGGGGCTCCAGTATTCCGAAGAGCTGGCCACCGTTTTCTATCGGTTCAAATCCAAGGAGCGCAGCGATTACACGCCCTTCTTAGCCCAGTTCATCTCCATCCCGGAGGAATGGCACGCCGAGATGCTGCTCCCCGTCCCCCTTCACTGGTGGCGGCAATACCAGCGCACCTATAACCAAAGCTATCTCTTGGCGGAGTACGTCTCCTCCCGATACGGTATTCCCATCTGCAGCGAGCTCTTGACCCGCGTCCGCCCCACGCCCCAGCAAAAGCTGCTGAAGGAGAAGGATCGGCGGCGGAATTTGAAGGGCGCCTTTCGGGCCGCCCCCGAATGCAAGGGACGCTCCATCGTGCTCATCGACGACGTGGTGACCACCGGGAGCACCCTCAGCGAATGCGCCCGCACATTAAAAAAAGCCGGCGCATACCGTGTATACGCCGCCTGTGTCGCCTGTACCAACCGATAAAGCTTATCCTTCCCTCCGTTCGTGGAGATACTTCTCCCGGGTCGCCTGACCGCCGCGAATATGCCGCTCCGCCTTGTTCGTGTCCAGCACCGCCCTGACCTGCGCATACAGCGTCGGATCGATCTGTTTCAATCGGCCGGTGACCAGCTTATGGACCGTGGACTTGGACGTTCCAAAGAAATGGGCGGCCTCTCGGACCGTGGCCCCGTTCTGGACCATATACCGCCCGTACAGGCAGGACCTTTCCCTTCGATCTCTCTTCATGGCATCCCCCCAACCGTACCGTTTGCTCATGTATATGCAAACAGGTTTGGGGGTATACGCGCAAGATCAGATCAAAACTTATCTATATTAACCTTCTGCACTTCGTCTGCGGACACCGCGTCGAGATATGTCCGGGCGATTTGCAAAAACCCTGTGTCCTCATCGCTGACGAAATAGGAAACCCGGCTGGGCTCGCTGGATACCGGCAGCTCGAAATCCTCCCTGAGCCGATGGGACAGGGCCTTGCCCACGTTGATGAAGGTCACGTCCGGCAGAATCTTTTGCAGGGTGCTGGCCAAAAAAGGATAGTGGGTGCAGCCCATGATGATGGTATCCACCCCCGTGCCCTTGAACTGGGAAAGATACCGCTCCACCGTCATCACGGTGATGGGATCGTCCGGTGAAAAACCGTTTTCGATCAACGGCACGAACAAGGGACATTCCACCCCCCACGTCTGTGCCTCGGGGCATAGCTCCCGGATCCGCAGCTCATATGCCCTGGAATTGACGGTGGCCCGGGTGCCGATGACGCCGATGCGCTTGGCCTTGGAAGCGCGCAAGGCGGCCTGGCAGCCCGCGTCGATCACCCCCACGATGGGCAGGGAGAAGATGCTTTGAAGGCTTGGCAGACAGTTGGTGCTCACCGTACCGCAGGCGATGAGGATCGCCTCCACGCCCTGGGAGAGCAGGAAACGAACGTCCTGTTCAGCGTAGCGGTTGATGGTCTCCACCGTACGGGAGCCATAGGGGACCCGGGCGGTGTCTCCAAAATAGACCACGTCCAGCCCGGGATTATACTTGCAGACCTCGTTCAAGACAGTCAACCCGCCGAGGCCGCTGTCAAATACGCCCAACCGTTTCAGGGTGCTCATGGAAAACTTTCCTTTTCTGCTTATTCCCAATCGATGAGGCCCGCGCTCTCCAAATACGCCTCGTCGTACTCCATATAGTCCTCCACGAAGCGCATGGCATACATCTTCTGCTCTGGAAAAGCGGTCTGCAATCCCTTCATCATATAGTCGAAAGCCTGATCGTCGTCATAGACTGCGCCGTCGTTCACGCCCGCTTCATCCATGAACGCTTCGTCCAGCGCCATGACCTTGTCCAGCATCTTTTCGAAAATGTCCTTGGGCAGGATGTCAAAATCGCCCTGAGCGGCAAACTTTTCAGCGATGAAGCGCCTTGCTTCGTCCTTGTTGAATTCTTCCATGTTTCCTCCTGCTTTTTCCTTCTTTTTGCACAGTATATCATCTCATATCGCCCGCGTCCATGAACCGGATATGAATTTTTGTTCCGTTCATAAAAAAATTCACTTCCTTTTCACTTGCCTCTTTTTCTTCTATCATATACACTACAGGATATGAAAAGAGTACTCTCCATTTTGATTTGCTTCGCGTCGCTGCTCGGCTGCTCGCCCGCTGCCGATCTTGGCGGCATGGATATCTATACCTTCTCCATCGGCAAGGCGGACTGTTCCCTCCTTTCCTTCGACGGGAAGAACGTCCTCATCGACGTGGGCGAGAAGGACGACGGCGACGATATCGTCCAATCTTTACGTTCCCTCCAGGTGGAGAAGCTGGACCTGGTCATCCTCACCCACTTCGACAAGGACCATATTGGCGGCTTTGCCAAGGTGGCAGACGCCATCTCCATGGATCGGGTCCTTATGCCCGATTACGTGCGGGACAGCGAACACTATGCCGCCTTGGAAGCGTCCTTGCAGAAACACGCCATCTCCGCCGATCGCTTGTCTGAGGATACCGCCTTCGAGCTGGGCCGCGCCGCTTTCACCGTCTGGACCTCCACGAAAACATATGATCCCGAAAAAGGGAACGACAATCAGCTGTCCCTGGTGGCCGCCATCCGCTTCGATCAGATCCGCCTGCTGTTCATGGGCGACGCGGAGGGCGGCTGGCTGAACGATCTATGCTATAAGGGGTACGAGCTCGGCTGCGATATACTAAAGTTCCCCTATCACGGCAACTGGCAAAAGCATATCCCCGCCCTGTTGGCGCTGTCCCTTCCCCAATACGCCATCCTTACCGATTCCGAAAAGAACCCCGCCGACATACGGACGTTGGATGCGCTGAAGACCCTGGACATCACGATTTTGCGCACCATCGATGGGGATGTGCATCTGTTCACCGATGGAAAAAAGGTGACGGTCCGTTGACCGCCACCTTGTTTTTTTATTTCTTTTTCGTTCTGCGGACCACCTGGATCGGCGGCTCGTCATCCTCGTCCTCCCCATCCTCATAGCGGACGGCCTTATCCTTCTTGTGAACGCCGCTCTTCTTCTTTTTCGTGGTATAGGGTTCGTCCTCGTACGGTTCGTCGCCATAGGCGTCTTCCCCGTACTCGTCCTCTTCATAGGAAATGTCGATATCTTCCTCGTCGTCCCCCAGGAGCGCCTCAGCCCGAGCCTTTCTCCCGCGGCGAACGATCATCAGCGTGAGCACCACGCAGACCAAAATGGCTACTACGATGAACAGGACGAAAACGATGTAGGCGAGGGCATCGCTGTCCCCGCTGTTCTCCTCCGGCTCAGGCGACGTCCCGGGCACCGGAGACACCTCCGTCACCGGGAAGCGAGGCTCGGCGGAATCACTGGCAACGGGGGTGGAAGGCTGGGGGCTGTCGTAGGGCGAATAGGAAGCGGGCACGATGGTAGTGGGTACGCTCTCCCCGGTGATCCGTCCCAGATTCAGCGTACCGCCGGTATATCCCCGCTGGCTGCCGGAGCCGTTGGTCACGAAGGAATAGGACACCTTCTTTAAGACCAGCATGGTGCTGACGGCGGAGAGGATCCTGAAGCGGACGTGCATGAGCGTCCCGCTGCCGGAAGCGCCGTTGGTAGCCGCCGCAGAGAAGGCCACCGCACCGGGTTTCGTGGTCACGCTGCAGATGAATTGGGCGCCCAGGATGTTGATCTTATCCCCGGAGATCTCCTGGATGCCGTCGAACTCCAGCGCCGCGCTGTCATACTCCAGCACGAACTGCAGGGAGTCCATGGTCTGGTTCAGCTTGGGCGGCTCCACGACCACGTTGAGGGTCACCGCCACCGTGTCGCCCACCTTGCCCCGCACGTCCTCCGAAGTGATGACCACGGGAGCCGTAGCCGCCGACGCGAAGGTCCAGGGGATCAGCAGCAGCACCGCCAACAGTATGGAAAAGATCCTTCGTTTCATTCGATACTCCTTTATGTCCATGCGCTGCGCCGCACGCGATCGGCGAGCATGGCACTGTTTGGCTTTCATATATGTTTGTATTGTACTATCCTTCCTTGCATAAGTCAAATTCGGATTGACAACCTCTGGTAAATTTCATATAATTTTCTCAATCGCCATAGAATTTTTCCATTGGCTCATACTGAAAAGCAAGCTTTTGACAGCTGCTTTCTTTTTGAAAAGGAGTGGATTAGCCTCATGTACATCTACAACACTATGTCCCGCAAGAAGGAGCTGTTCGTGCCGCTCAAGGAAGGCAAGGTCTCCATGTACGCCTGCGGACCCACGGTCTACAACTTTTTCCATATCGGCAACGCACGTCCCTTCATCGTGTTCGATACCCTGCGCCGGTATCTTGAATACCGGGGGTATCAGGTGACCTTCGTCCAGAACTTCACGGATATCGACGATAAGATGATCCGCCGCGCCAGCGAGGAGGGCATCACCGTCAAGGAGCTGGGCGACCGGTTCATCAAAGAATACTACACCGACGCGGACGCCCTGGGCGTGAAGCGGGCCACGGTCAACCCTCGCGCCACCGAGCATATCCAAGACATCATCGACCTGGTCCAGACCCTCATCGACAAGGGCCACGCCTACCCCGCCTCCAATGGGGACGTGTACTTCTCCGTACGCAGCTGGCCCGGTTACGGCAAGCTGTCCGGTCAGAACATCGACGATCTGGAAAACGGGGCCCGGGTGGATCCCACCGAAGAGAAGCGTGACCCCCTGGATTTTGCCCTCTGGAAGGGACAGAAGCCCGGCGAACCCGCCTGGCCCTCCCCCTGGGGCATGGGCCGTCCCGGCTGGCACATCGAGTGCTCCGCCATGAGCATGGCCATCCTGGGCCAGAGCTTCGACATCCACGGCGGCGGGCAGGATTTGATCTTCCCCCATCACGAGAACGAGATCGCCCAGTCCGAAGCGGCCACTGGAAAGCCCTTTGCCCACTACTGGATGCACAACGGCTTCATCAACGTGGACAACCAGAAGATGAGCAAGTCCCTGGGCAACTTCTTCACCGTCCGAGACATCGCCAAGGAATACGATCTGGACGTGGTGCGGCTCTTCATGCTCAGTGTCCAGTATAGGAACCCCATCAACTTCTCCCGGGATCTGATCCAGCAGGCGGCCACCGCCCTGCAACGGCTCCGCACCGCCCTTGATCGGCTGAAGGAAGCCCCTGTGGCCGAAGCTGCCACCGAGGACGAGCAGCCCTTCCTGGACTCTCTGGAGGGTTACCGGGCTCGGTTCAACGAGGCCATGGACGACGATCTCAACACGGCGGACGCTCTGGGCGTGCTGTTCGATCTTGCCCGTGCCGCCAACACCTTCGTCAGCGTGCCCCGCACCAAAGCCGCCATCGAATCGGTCACCAAGACCTATACCGAGCTCATGGACGTGCTGGGCCTCATGCCCCGGGAAAAGGCCGAGGAGTTCCCGGCAGAGGTCCTCGCCCTGCTGGAGGAGCGGCAGGCTGCCCGGAAAAATAAGGATTACGCCCGCGCCGACCAGCTTCGTGAGCAGCTCAAGGAACTGGGCTACGCCATCGAGGACTCCCGTCAGGGCGCCAAGCTGAAGAAACTGTGATCTAAAGGAGGATTGAACCTATGATGTTCTGCATCGTTCTGTTGGCTATCGCCGTGTATCTGGCGATACCCGTATTCACCGGCAAGGGGAAGCTGTTGACCACCGAAAATATCAAAAAGGACAAGATCGACGCATACGTCAAGTATATGCGGCTGATCTATCTGGCCCTGTTCATCGTGGTGCTGCTGATGGCCGCCTTCAACTTTGTGGAGCAGGTCGCCTACACCACCGAACAGCACTATGAGTTCACTGAGGATTACACGGGCGCGGACGGCAACGTCTACCCCGCCGGCGAGGACCACACCGTCGCCGAAATGCAGCAGATCCTCGTCCCCACGGAATCCTCCGGCAGCATGTGTGCCCCGGTGGATCCGGAGACCCTCCCCTACCGATACACTGGCACCACCCACACCCTGAAGGAGCAGTATAGCTTCCTCTCCTTCCTCCCCTTTGAGACCATCCACGTTCTCAACTTCATCACCCTGGGCCTGTCCATGCTGATCATCGTGGGCCTGTTCATATTCATCCAGCGGTTCACAGACAAGGCAGCGAAGAAGAAAGCTCAAGAAAAGCGCAATAGCCCCGTCCGCCCCTCCATGCCCAAGGGCGCCTTCGACTTCTCGGACTATCAGGACGAGGTAGAGGTCAAGGACGATATGTTCGAAGAAGAACAGCAGGCAAAGCCTTCCAAAAAATAACGGATTACTTTCCTTGAGGATCGGGTATCCCCCGGTCCTCTTTTTTATACTCTTTTCACATAAAAACGGCCACCGGAAAAACCGGTGGCCGTTTGCTTGCAGAATGGATTACAGTTCGGCGAAGTACTTGATGGTGCGGACCATCTGGCTGGTGTAGGAGTTCTCGTTGTCGTACCAGGACACGACCTGCACCTGATAGGTGTCATCGTCGATCTTCTGGACCATGGTCTGGTTGGCATCGAACAGGGAGCCGTAGGTCATGCCGATGATGTCGGAGGAGACCAGCTTCTCGGTGGTGTAACCGAAGGACTCGCTCTCCTGGGCCTTCATGGCGGCGTTGACGGCTTCCTTGGTGACGTCCTTGCCCTTGACAACCGCCACGAGGATCGTGGTGGAGCCGGTGGCCACGGGCACCCGCTGGGCGGAGCCGATCAGCTTGCCGTTGAGCTCGGGGATGACCAGGCCGATGGCCTTGGCAGCGCCGGTGCTGTTGGGAACGATGTTCGCGGCGCCCGCGCGAGCCCGCTGCAGATCGCCCTTACGATGGGGACCATCCAGGATCATCTGATCGCCGGTGTAGGCATGGACCGTGGTCATGATGCCGGAGACGATGGGGAAGTTATCGTTGAGGGCCTTGGTCATGGGCGCCAGGCAGTTGGTGGTGCAGCTGGCCGCGGAGATGATCTTGTCCTCCTTGGTGAGGATGTTGTTGTTGACGTTATAGACGATGGTGGGCAGGTCGTTGCCGGCGGGGGCAGAGATGACCACCTTCTTGGCGCCGGCGTCGATGTGCGCCTGGGCCTTGGCCTTGCTGGTGTAGAAACCGGTGCACTCCAGCACCACGTCCACCTTCAGCTTGCCCCAGGGCAGCTTCTCAGCCTTGGGCTCCGCATAAATCGTGATCTCCTTGCCGTCCACGGTGATGGAACCGGGGACCTTCACGGTCTTGCCGTCCTCTTCGAACACGGGTTCCTTGGAAGTGACGGTGTGCTTGTTTTCGCCGATCACGCCGCAATACCCCTTCTGGGCGGTGTCATACTTCAAAAGATGGGCGAGCATCGCCGGGCTGGTCAGATCGTTGATCGCGACGATCTTATACCCTTTTGCGCCGAACATCTGGCGGAAAGCAAGACGGCCGATGCGGCCGAAACCGTTGATTGCAACTCGAATAGTAGCCATAAAAGCCTCCTTTATTTTTTTCGTTTGTATTATATACTACGTTTTACCTGTTTTCAACAGAAAAGATATAATTATTTTTAGGCTAAGAATACAAATTATGTATTCAGTTCCTCCGCAATGATGTACAGCGGCCGCCCCTTGGATTCCTCAAAGATCCGGCCCATATAGGCCCCCTGGATACCCAAGAACAGCAGGATAATACCCTGAAGCAGCACCACGCCGCACAGGCCCCACAGCCAGGGCGCCGCGCCCATGGTGCAGGCGCAGACGAGCACTGCCAGGAAGCCGAGCATGGATAGGCCGACCACTGCGCCGCCGATGGCCAGCGGCATGGTCAGGGGTTTCGTGGAAAAACCGGTGATGCCGTCCAATGCCAGCTTCAGCATCTTCTTCAGGGTGTACTTGGTCTTCCCCGCCGCCCGCTCCTGCCGCACGTATTCGAGGGGCACGCTTTCAAATCCCATCCAGGCGGACATGCCCCTAAGGAACCGGCCGTGCTCCCGCATCTTCAAAAACACGTCCGCCACGTTGCGGCCGATCAGCCGGAAATCCCCTGTGTCCAAGGGGATAGGATAGGCGCTCATAGCCGTAAGCAGGCGATAATAGCAGGCCGCGGTGAACTTTTTCAGGAAGGTCTCCCCTTCCCGCTTCTTTCGCTTGCCGTAAACGATGTCCGCCCCCTGCTCCCACAGCTTCACCATGTCGGGGATCAACTCCGGCGGGTCCTGCAAGTCCGCGTCGATGATGACGAGGGCATCCCCCTTGGCGATGTCCATACCCGCCGTCACGGCCAGCTGATGGCCGAAATTCCGGGAAAAGGACAGGACCTTCACCTTTTTATTCTCGGCGGCGATCTTCCTGAGTTCCCTCATAGTGCCGTCCCGGCTGCCGTCGTTGACGAAGATGATCTCGTATTCATGGCCCGTCTGCTCCATGGCCGCCCTCATGCGCGGATAGGCGATGGGCAGCACCTCCTCCTCATAGTAAACCGGAACGATCAGAGAGATGAGTTTTTCCCCTGCCATCCGAAAAAACCTCCTGTCCTATATGTTACAGAAAGTATACCAGCTTGCCGTCCCTAAAGCAAACCGGGTCTATAGTTTTTTGCAGTTTTGTTACAGTTGCTTTTTTGCTTCATAATTGATATAATGCTATGGATTCAATAATTCTGCAAAAAGGAGAATAATTTATGGCAATCGTCACCACAAAAGAGATGTTCAGGAAAGCCTACGACGGCGGCTACGCCATCGGCGCGTTCAACGTGAACAACATGGAGATCATCCAGGGCATCACCGAGGCCGCCATCGACCAACACGCCCCCCTGATCCTTCAGGTCAGCAAGGGCGCCCGGGCCTATGCCAAGCATGTGTACCTCATGAAGCTCATTGAGGCCGCCATCCAGGATGCGGAGCAGACCGCCGGTTTCGATCTGCCCATCGCTGTCCATCTGGACCACGGCGACACCTTTGAACTGTGCAAGAGCTGCATCGACGGCGGCTTCTCCTCCGTCATGATCGACGGCTCCAGCAAGCCCTACGAGGAGAACGTGGCCCTGACCCGCCAGGTGGTGGAATATGCCCATGACCACGGTGTGGTGGTGGAGGGCGAACTGGGCACCCTGGCCGGCATCGAGGATGAGGTCAACGTGTCCGCCGAGGATTCCTCCTACACCCGCCCCGAGGAAGTGGAGGATTTCGTGACCCGCACCGGCGTGGACTCCCTGGCCATCGCCATCGGCACCAGCCACGGCGCCTACAAGTTCACCGCCGCCCAGTGCACCCGCAACGCCGAAGGCCAGCTGGTGCCCCCGCCCCTGCGCTTTGACATCCTCAGAGAGGTGGAAAAGCGGCTGCCCGGCTTCCCCATCGTGCTCCACGGCTCCTCCTCCGTGCCCCAGGAATTCGTCAAGATCATCAACGAGTGCGGCGGCAAGATGCCCGACGCCGTGGGCATTCCCGAGGAGCAGCTCCGGGAAGCAGCCCGCATGGCCGTGTGCAAGATCAACATTGACTCCGATCTGCGTCTTGCCATGACCGCCTCCATCCGCAAGCACTTCTGCGAGCATCCCGATCATTTCGATCCACGCCAGTACCTCAAGCCCGGCCGCGAGGCCATCAAGGCCATGGTCACCCACAAGCTGGTGAACGTGCTGGGCTGCAACGGCAAGGCGTAAGCTCAACCCCATATCCATTCGGCGCAGCCTGATATTTCAGGCTGCGTTTTTCATTCTTTCTTCTTTTTATGCAACCTTTTCCTCCTCCGATGGCTCTATATGGGTGTAAGCGCTTACAGAAAGAGAAAACATAATGGATCAGCCATACTTTGATCGAGTCTATGAAACCACATATCGACACTTGCTCAAGTACGCCATCATCCATCTGAGCGACCCAACGGACGCGGAGGACGCCCTGCAAAACGTGTACCTGGCCTTCTATCGCCGCATCGAGCGATACGGACATCTGGACGTGCTCTTCCCCAAGGCATTTTTACTGAAGATGCTCAAACATGAAATCATCAAGCGTTATGCTGAGCGGGAGAAGCACACTGTACGGTTGCTGGCGGACGTGCCGGAGGAGCGGCTTACGGACGATTGGGCTTTTGAGGATGGGGTGCTGGATAGGGCTTTGGCGGAGGAAATTCTGGCGGAGGCGAAGAAGCTGCCCCGAGAGACCTATCGGATCTTCGTGCTGTATTACGGCTATGAGCTCTCCATCTCGGAAATATCCGGGGAGCTGGGCATGGGGACAGAGGCTGTGAAGAGCCGCCTGTTTCGGGGGCGAAAGGCCATTCGGCAATATCTGACGGTGGGTGATTTGGATGCGGATACAGGGAGGTAAAGGAGCATGAAGGAATCGAAATTCTACCATGAGGCATTGAGCCTGTCGCTGCTGGACGGCAAGGCCATTAAGGCGGCGCTGGATAAACAAATCGGAAACGAGCCTGCGAAGACGCATGAAAGCGTCAGGCTCCCCTGGCGGCGAGTTGTTATGATAGCGACTGCCTGTATGGTGTTGACCGTTGCCACGGTCATGGCCATCCCCTCCACCCGTGCGGAGGTCTTAAGCTGGCTGGGGATTACTGAGCCATCTGAATACCTGAGTACTGATCCGGATCAGCGAACACCCATCGAAGCCTTGGACAATATGATAGCAACCGCGAAGCTTGAGGACACCGAGATAAAGGTAAATGAGATCGACCGTACGGATTCTCAGGCGGTGAACAGCGAAGGAGCCATGCGTATTGCGGAACTTCTGAACCAGGATATTCAGATCACCTTGGGCGACACCCTGTTCGATGGGAACACAGCGTATGTGACGATGCACCTCAAGGGGACCGTCGCTCTGCCCCTGCTGGACGATTATACCGGCGGCAGCGCTACCATGGTCCAAGTAGACCCACAGCGAGTATACGATCTATACGAGGGCGGCCCGGGCGAGGAATACATGTCCGGCAAACTACCCCTCTTTGAGCGTCCTGTGGCGTCGCTTGTTTTAGAGCTGAACGACGGCTCCATCATCAGCCAGTTCGTGCAGAACATGTCTGAAACACCGGCATATTCGGCCTATTTGGACAGCTTGGCGAAATCTTTCGATTACGAGCATATCTCCTCCGAGGATATGGAAAAGATCAGCGAATTGAACCGTGCATACCTGGCAGAAAATGAGATCGTTTCGGTGGTCGAAATATACTGTGTGCGCGAACAGTTGGAGAAAAACGTGGACGCTGACGGCACGTTACAGGCAAAAGCGCGATATATCATGTCCGTATGTGAGGACGACGATCTGCCCAACACGGAACTGCTGAACGTGGATCTGGGCACGGTACGGTTCAATGTGACCGGGTATCAAGCCATGAAGACCCGGACGGCGGTGGCGGACGGCAAACAAGTGGTCTGGAAGGGCGATTCTGTCATCACATGTATGGAGCTGGTGGACCCACAGGATCACGACAAGGAGGCCACGGACTGGAACACCGCGCTACAGATGTACACCAACTACCCCGTCTCCCTGGACGGCATGACATTGGAGGCACTGCCCGGAGCCTATGCCGACGATCTGGGTATCTATGATCTCAAGGTGAGGATCTCCCTGCCTGAAAGCATGCAGGGGAACGCCCGGGCAGCCTGGGGAAAGATGGCCAGCATGGTCCCCATAAGCTTCAATATCCTCATCGACGGTCAGGAGGGTGGATGGTATACCGGAGGTTTCGGCCTGATCCCCAACGATGATGGCACCTTTACCTACCAAATCGTCAATATACAGGGGGTGGCCTTGGAGACCATCAAAGACATCCGGACCGTTACCCTGATTCCAGTTCTACGGTATGTGACCGGATTCGTGGGACCCGATGAAGCATACGAGGACTTGGCCCCAGAGATACGGACACCGCAGCCACAGACAACGGACGGCGTATGGATGGGCGCAAAAATTGAAACCACCGCTTACCCTGAATACGCCCTTACCTTCACCCTGGGATAAAAAAATTGACAGCAAAGGAGCCGGGCTTCTCCCCGGCTCCTTGCGTATATATTCGCGAGGTTCAGCAGGCTTTCTGCTCGTGCTCCAGTTCCTGTTCGTCCAATACGAACTTCTTGCGAAGGACGTATTCCTCCTTCTTGCCCGCGTTGAAATTCTGCACGGGGCGAAGATAGCCCACCACCCGGCTCCAGACCTCCGTGGGCAGACCGCACTCCGGGCAGGTGAAGTGCTCGCCGGCGATATAGCCGTGCTCCTCGCAGATGGAGAAAGTTGGCGTGATGGAGATGTAGGGCATCTTGTATTTGGTAAAGATGGTGCGGATCAGGTCCTTTACCGTCTGAACATCGTTGACCCGCTCGCCCAGGTACAGGTGCTGGACCGTGCCGCCGGTATACAGGGACTGGAGCTCGTCCTGCAGATCCATGCACTCAAATATATCGTCCGTATAGGTGACGGGCAACTGGGTGCTGTTAGTGTACTGGGGTTCATCGTGTCCGCTCTGAATGATGTTGGGATACCGTTCCTTGTCAAGGCGCGCTAGCCGATAGCTGGTGCCTTCGGCGGGGGTGGCCTCCAAATTGTAACTGTGACCCGTCTCCTGCTGAAACTCCACCATCAGGTCCCGCAAGAAGTGCATGACCTCCAACGCGAAGCTCAGCCCCTCCTGGCTGCCGATGTCCTTGCCCAGGAAGTTGAGGCACGCTTCGTTCATGCCCACGAGGCCGATGGTGTTGAAGTGATTGTACCAGTACTCCCCGGTCCTGGCCTTCACGTTCCGAAGGTAGTGAGCGGAGTAAGGGTACAGGCCCCGGTCCGTTTGATGCTCGATGATCTTGCGCTTGATCTCCAGGGAGACCTTGCCCAGCTCTGCGATATGCCGCAGCCGGGCGAAGAAGTCCGCCTTATCGGTGGCGAGATACCCGATCCGGGGCAGGTTGATGGTGTACACGCCCAGGCTCCCCGTCATCGGGTTGGAGCCGAAGAGGCCGCCGCCCCGCTTACGAAGCTCCCGCTTGTCCAGGCGCAGCCGGCAGCACATGCTCACCGCGTCCTCCGGCGAGAGATCGGAATTCACATAGTTGGCAAAGTAAGGGATGCCATACTTGCAGGTGATCTCCATGAAGCTGTTGACCACGGGGCTGTCCCAGTCAAAATCCTTGGTGATGTTGATGGTGGGTATGGGGAAGGTGAACACCCGGCCTTTGGAATCCCCCTCCAGCATGACGGCGCAGAAGGCCTGGTTGAACAGGTCCATCTCCTTCTGGAAGTCGCCATAGGTCTTTTCCTGGTATTCCCCGCCGATGATGACGGGCTGATCCCTCAGGGTGTTGGGCACCTTGATATCGAAGGTCAGATTGGAGAAGGGGCACTGGAAGCCCACCCGGGTGGGCACGTTGATGTTGAACACGAACTCCTGCAGGCACTGCTTCACCTGCTCGAAGGTCATGTTGTCGTAGTGGATGAAGGGAGCGCAGTAGGTGTCGAAGGAAGACCAGGCCTGAGCGCCCGCCGTCTCGCCCTGGGTGGTGAAGGTGGAATTGACCACTTGACCCAGGAAAGAACGAAGGTGCTTGGCGGGGCTGGATTCCACCTTGCCCTCCACGCCGCCGAAGCCGTCCGTCAGCAGCTGCCTCAGATCCCAGCCCGCGCAGTAGGGGCCGAAGAAGCCCAAGTCGTGGATGTGGGCGTCGCCGGATTCATGGGCCTTGCGCACGTCCTCTGGATAGACTTTGTAAAGCCAATACTTCTTTGTAAAGGATTCGCGGACATAATTGTTGAGGCCGTTGACGCTCCGCTGCATGTTGGCGTTTTCCTTGGTGCCCCAGTCCTTATCGTCCAGATAGTCGGCAAACATGTCAATGGTGGCGCCGATCATGGCGTTGATCTCCCGGGTGGCCCGACGCTTCTCCCGATAGAGGATGAAGGCCTTGGCGGTCCTGGCGTGGCCGTTTTCGATGAGGACCTTCTCAACCGTATCCTGGATATCCTCCACCTCAGGCACTGAGTCCGTGAAGCGGGCGGAAACGATCTCCACCACCTGATCGGCCAAATCCTCCGCGATGGCCTCATTGGTGCCGCCCACGGCTTTGGCCGCCTTCCAAATGGCGTTTTTGATCTTCTCCTGATCGAAGGATTCGATGCGTCCGTCACGCTTTTTTATCTGCCGTATCATACGCGCCCTCCACGTTTTTCCTTGCAGCTTGAAGTATAGCCACTGCCATATTTTGTGTCAACCGCCGAAAATGAATACTACATCTTGATCCCATTTTGGGTATACGGTGAATAAAGAGTGTGGAAAAAACAAAAAGCTGCTCCCAAAAGGCGAGCAGCCGATGTTTTGGATATTCATATACCTGAGGAACTATTCACCCTTCGGTGCATAGGGTTTGAATGGGGGTGAGTATCTATAAATAATGTTTAAGGAGCGTTCATATTCGCTTAACGGAGCATTCAATTCTCCGTCACGGACCATTCAACATCTTGTGTCCACGGTATGAACGGGACACAACCGCCTGTGGCTCAGCCCAACAGCCGGGCCACCTCGCGTTTCCCGTCCCGATAGAGTCGCTCCTCGTTCACGTTCATCAGTCTCCCTCCCTCTACGGTGAGCTGCCCATTGACGAAGACCAGGTCGCAGGGCTTGTGGTACCCCACGTTCCCAAACAGATCCTTTTCGTCCAGCTCCGCACAAAGCAGGTCCGGCTGCTCCCTGCGGATGAGGAAGCAGTCTGCCTGCTTGCCCGTCTCCAGGGAGCCGATGTCCTCCCGTCCCAAAAGGGCGGCGCTGCCCGCCGTGGCCATCTTCAGCAGCTCGTATCCACTGGGCGCCTGTTCGCCCCAGGTGAGCCGATGGAGCAAGTAGGCCGTTCGGATCTCGTTCATCATGTTGCTGCCGTCGTTGCTGGCGGACCCATCCACGGCAAGCCCCACCTTCACGCCCCGGCGGAGCATATCCGGCACCCGGCAGACGCCGCTGTGAAGCTTCATGTTGGAGCAGGGACAGTGGGCCACGCCCGTCCCCGTAGCTGCCAACTGGTCCAGCTCCCCGTCGTTCATATGGATGCCGTGGGCGTACCACACGTCTTCCCCCAGCCAGCCAAGGGATTCCATATAGGCCACGGGCCGCATACCGAACCGGGACAGGGTGTAATTTTCCTCGTCCCTGGTCTCCCCCACGTGGGTGTGGAGGCGGACGCCGTACGCCCGGGCCAGCTTCGCGCTCTCCCGCATGAGATCCCCGCTGACGGAAAAGGGCGAGCAGGGCGCCAAAACAATATCATGCATATGGTCCTTCTCCGGATGATGATACCGCTCGATAAGCCGCTGACTGTCCGCCAGTATCTCGTCGATGGTCTGGACCACGCTGTCCGGCGGCAGGCCACCGTCCTTTTTCGACAGGTCCATGCTGCCCCGGGAGGCCACGAAACGGATGCCCAGCTCGTCCGCCGCCGCCATCTGTCGGGCGATCAGGTCTCCGGCGCCCTTGGGGAACACGTAGTGATGATCGAAGCAGGTGGTGCAGCCGTAGCGCATGAGTTCCCCCATGGCCGCCAGGGAGGATAGATACACCGTGTCCTCGTTCAGATTTTTCCATATTTCATACAGCGTCCTGAGCCAGTCGAATAGCTCCATGCCCTGGACCCGCTCCAGGCTCCGGGTGAAATACTGATACAGATGATGATGGGTGTTGACGAAGCCGGGATACAGGATCATGCCCCGGCAATCAAAGGTTTTATCAGCATTCCCGGCGAAGGTCCCGATCCCCTCGATCTTTCCGTCACAAAACCACACATCCGCGTTTCGATACACCCGATCGTTCGGATCACAGCTGATCACCGTGTCCACCCCTTGCAGCAGCGTGCGCATGCTTCCACCTCCCTTTTGGATATGAGTATATCACATTCTCTGCAAAGCAACAGCCGTAATTTGCTCTGCTCGATGATTTTGTGTCGTGCTGCAGCACAGCCGCCTCCGGCACATTCATGTCCCTGGCCCGGGGCTCTCTCCCCTGCTCTATTGCGCCATACTGCCGTTCTCGTCAGCGATTTTCGTGTTGAGCATGGCTTCCTTTGCGGCGTTCAATACGTCGGCCTGCAATTCCTCAGTTTCTTCCTCCGTCGCAATACCGGCGTCGTACCTCTCGGCCAGGGGCATGTAGTCGTCGTCCAAAGAATATCGGATGCTGTTTTTCTCCTTAAAAGAGTTGACTTCCTTCTTGAACTGTGCTACATTTTTATTGAGGGAAGCCGCTGTTATATTACCCATGCTTACTGTATGGGCAATCACTGATGGGGTGCCCTCTTTTTCTTTGTCAAATTGCAGCACCCTTCCAGATTCTATGGCTTTTTGTATTATTTCCGAATACCCATCGCGGCCTTCTGAGCCAGTCCACCCACGCTCTGCGATTGTCAACACAATATGAGGCCTTCTGTCAAAGCTTCCGTTTATATCATGATTCGCATAAAGCTCAAGCCCGGCATACAAAGGCGCACCGTTTTCTCCGTTCTGATTTAGAATCATAAGCATTGACGGATTACCGCGTTTTGATGTTTCTCCAATCGTAAGCACAGGGTCTTTTATCGATAGAATAGCATCAATATAAGCGTCTTCACCTATATCGTGGTAGTGTGCCCTCGGATTGTATCTGCCATCAGCTTTTGCTCTTTCTGCGTTCACTATGTTTTCATACGCATGATTCCTGTATACATATAGTTTCCCATCAATTCCAGTAACAGAGGAAATGCTTGAAGGAATCTCGCCAATTTGAACAAGGTTATCTTGCCCGGCGTCTTTGTGATCAAGCGCGTCATACACTGCGTTCCTAACTGTTTTTTCGTTCAGCAGAGAATCATCGAGCATATACCGTGTTTCGTCCACTTGCTCCGCGCTCTTCCCCTCCACCATGCTCTGCACGGCGTCAAGGAACTCACCCACCTGCGAGCTCACAAGATCCTCGTGCTGGCTCTTGTACAAGCCGTCGAAGCACTTGCAATCGCTGGTCATGCTGTCGATAAACGCCTCCTGTCCAACGGTCCGTTCAATTCATTTCAGGCTTGTTTTATCCAAATGCTCTTGGTATAATGAAATAGTTTTGGAGGAGAGTCAATGATCGAGATACAAGGCGTTACATTCCGATACGACGACGAGGGGCCTGAGGTGCTCAAGGGCGTGGATCTCACCATTCCCGACGGCATCTTTCTTGTGATCGCCGGGCACAACGGAAGCGGCAAAAGCACCCTATCCAAGCACATCAACGGGCTTCTGCTCCCGACGGCTGGCCAGGTGCTGGTGAACGGGCTGGATACGAAGAACGAAGGGGATCTGCTGGCTATCCGACAGCAGGTGGGCATGGTGTTCCAGAACCCGGACAATCAGCTGGTCACCACCATCGTGGAGGAAGACGTGGCCTTCGGCCCGGAGAATCTGGGCGTTCCTTCCCCCGAGATCAGGGACCGGGTGGATGCCGCGCTGAAAAAGGTTGGTATGTCCGCCTATGCGGGCAGCGCCGCCCACCGCCTCTCCGGCGGACAAAAGCAGCGGATCGCCATCGCCGGGATGCTGGCCATGGAGCCACAGATCCTGATCTTGGACGAGGCCACCGCCATGCTGGACCCCAAGGGCCGGGAGGAGCTCCTGTCCACGGTCTACGCCCTGAACCGAAAGAACCACATGACCGTGGTCATGATCACCCAGTATATGGAGGAGGCGGTCATGGCGGACCGGCTGGTGGTCATGAGCGACGGACAGATCGTCATGGACGACACGCCCACGAACGTCTTCACCCGAGGCGATGAGTTGCGCGCCCTCGGCCTCGACGTGCCTGAGATCGTGCGCATCCGGGAGGACCTTGCCATAAAAGGCATCTCCCTTCCCTCTTCCGTTTTGACCGATGAACAGCTTGCGGAGGCACTATGCCCATTGTTTTAGACCATCTTTCCCATACCTATTTTGACGGCACCACCTCCGTCCCCGCGGTGAAGGACGTGAGCTTTGAGATACGGGAAGGCGAGTTCCTTTCCATCATCGGCCACACCGGCTGCGGCAAGACCACCATGGTCCAGCATCTCAACGGGCTCCTGCTCCCCAGCAGCGGCCGCGTGCTGGTGGACGGCATGGACACGGCGGACAAAAAGCTCCGCCCCGCCATCCGCTCCCTGGTGGGCATGGTGTTCCAGTATCCGGAGTATCAGCTCTTTGCCGACACGGTCCGGGAGGACGTGGGCTTTGGCCCCAAGAACATGAAGCTTTCTGAGGACGAAATCGCCCTCCGGGTCAGCGAAGCCATGGCCATGGTGGGTCTGTCCCTGGAAGAGTTTGGGGAGAAATCCCCCTTCGAGCTGTCCGGCGGCGAAAAACGGCGGGCGGCCCTGGCGGGCATTTTGGCCATGCGGCCCAAGTATCTGGTGCTGGACGAGCCCATGGCCGGCCTTGATCCCCAGGGGCGGCAAAGCATCCTCGGAATGCTGGAAAAGCTCCGGCAGGAGACGGGCTGCAGCATCATCATGGTCTCCCACTCCATGGAGGACGTGGCTCGCCATGCGGACCGCATCCTGGTCATGAACCGGGGCGAGGTCATGTATCTTGATACGCCGAAGGCCGTCTTCTCCCACAGCGATGAGCTCGCCGAAATGGGCCTCTCCCTGCCCGCTCCCTGCCGGGTGGCTGCACTCCTTCGCGCCAAAGGCAAGGACGTGCCCCTGGACATTTGCACCCGGGAGGACCTGGAGGATAGTTTGCTGAGGAGGATGGGCGCATGACGGACATCACCCTGGGTCAATTCATCCCCGGCAATTCCTGCATCCATCGGCTGGACCCCCGGACGAAAATCATTTTGATGCTGGTCTATATCGTCATGGTCTTCCTGGTCAAGTCCCTGGTGCTGTTCGCCGTGCCGCTGATCTATGTGCTCCTTTGCCTGGGGCTGGGGCACATTTCCTTCAGCTATTTCGGCAAGGCCATCAAGCCAATCCGCTTTCTGCTGGTGCTCATGTTCCTGCTGAACCTGTTCATCACTCCCGGGGAGGAAGTGCTGTTCAGCTGGAAGTTCATCACCGTCACGGAGGAAGGGCTTTTACAGGCAGTCTTTATCTCCCTGCGGCTCATCCTGCTGGTGACGGGCGCCTCCATCATGACGCTGACCACCTCCCCCATCGCCCTGACGGACGGATTGGAGCGGATGCTCTCGCCGCTCAAGGTGTTCAAATTCCCCGCCCATGAACTCGCTATGATGATGACCATCGCCCTGCGCTTTATCCCCACGCTCATGGAGGAAGCGGACAAGATCCGCAAAGCCCAGATGGCCCGGGGCGCGGACTTTGAGTCAGGCAATCTCATCGCCAGGGCCAAGGCCATGATCCCCATCCTGATCCCCCTGTTCGTCTCCGCGTTCCGGCGGGCGGACGAGCTGGCCATGGCCATGGAATCCCGGTGCTATCACGGGGGCGAAGGTAGGACCAAACTCCATCAGCTGAAGTTCAAAACGAGCGACCTTCTGGCGGTCCTGATCACGCTGGCGTTCATCGTCTTCATCCTGCTGATGCAGCGATTTTTCCCGGGGCTCATCTGATATGCGGCGCATTCGGACCATAATCGCATACGACGGCACGGACTACGTGGGCTGGCAGACCCAGAATAACGGCATCGCCGTCCAGGAAAAGGTGGAGCAGGCCATCTTTGAGGTCACCGGCCAGCGCAGTAGCCTTCAGGGAAGCGGCCGCACGGACTCCGGCGTCCATGCCCGGGCCCAGGTGGCTCACTTCGACACGGACGTGCGCATGGCGGCAGACAAGTTCGCCATCGCATTGAACACCCATCTGCCAGCAGACATCCGCGTGCTCTATTCTGAGGAAACCACCCCGGAATTCCACGCCCGCTTCTCCGCCAAGGAAAAGCAATACCGCTACTTCGTGCAGACCGGTCCCCACGCGGACGTGTTCAGCCGAAAGTATTCCCTGCACGCATATATGCCCCTCGATCTTGACCTCATGAACGAGGCGGCTGCCCTGGTGGTGGGCACCCACGACTTTTCCGCCTTCATGTCCACGGGCCGGGAGGTAGAGACCGCCGTGCGGACCGTGAGCCTGTCCCGATGGGAAAAGCAGGGCAAATTTCTGATCTATTCCGTCCAGGGCAACGGGTTCCTCTATAACATGGTCCGCATCCTGGTGGGCACCATGCTGGGCATGGGCAGCGGCCGCCTTCCCCGGGACAGCATGGAAAGGGCCCTCCTCTCCCTCTCCCGCAAGGATGCCGGTCCCACGGCCCCGCCCCACGGGCTGGTGCTGTGGCGGGTGAAGTATCCCGACTTCGATACGGAGGAGGTGCTCAGCCGTGTCCCATGACGAGCGTTGGATGATGGAAGCGATACGGGAAGCCCAGGCCGCCCTCCGGGAGGACGAGGTCCCCGTGGGCACCGTCGTCGTCAGAGACGACAAGATCGTCGCCCGGGCCCACAACCTCTCCCAACAGAAGGGGGATCCTACCCAGCATGCTGAACTTTTGGCCCTGCAGCAGGCACAAAAGGCAGTGGGCTCCCTCGACCGCTGTACCCTGTACGTGACCATGGAGCCCTGCGCTATGTGCGCCGGGGCCATGGTGTTGATGAAGCTCCCCCGGCTGGTGTTCGGCGCCTTCGATCCAAGCTGCGGCTGCACCGGCTCGAGAGTGGATCTGACGGACCACTGGTTCTACCACTCCGTAGAGACCTGGGGCGGGGTCCTGGCAAAAGACTGCGCCGCCCTGCTTACCGAATTCTTTCAAAGAAAGCGTTGATTTTTTCAAACCGATACGGTATACTACCCTCTGCTTGGAGACGTATCGAAGTGGTCATAACGGGGCTGACTCGAAATCAGTTTGCGTGAAAGCGCACGTGGGTTCGAATCCCACCGTCTCCGCCAAAAACAAAGGCCATCCCTGCGGTGGCCTTTGTTTTTGGCTTTTGGAGACGGTGGGGTTCGAAGCCGCGTTAAGAAAACGCCACAGTGCGGCGTTTTCAGCGGCAGGGGCAGAATTCCACCCCGTCATACGCTCAATCTCCTGGGGGCTGTATAGCAGAGACGGTGGAATCCGGACCCACTTGACATATCCCTTCTATCCCCTTATACTGATCATATAAACCAAAGGAGCACTTCAATCAAGGCATGCGCAACTGATCGATTTTGAACGCTACAACATCCCTATCGGCACGAGAGTGTCGAATTGTGTGTGCGCTCAAACGATCACGACCGCAGGCTTTTTCTATTCTGCCGGATGTGTTTTTGAGCGCGTAAAACCAGGAGGCAGACATGTTGATACTCAGAAATGTGACCATACGATCCAGAAAGGACGACCGCCTGTTGGTGGACGACCTTTCCTTCACGCTGCACGCCGGCGAACGTGCCGCCCTCATCGGCGAGGAGGGGAACGGCAAGTCAACGCTTCTCAAATGGATATTCGATCCTAAGATGGTCGAAGGATATGCGGAGGCGTCCGGCCAGTGCGTCGTGGATGGAAAGCTGGGCTATCTCCCCCAGGAGCTGCCCGGGGAGGATACCGATCTTCCCGTCTGCGCCTATTTGGAGGGTGCTTGCGGCTATTACACCCTGTCCCCCCGGGAGGTGAACGACGTGGCCCATCGCCTTGGCCTCTCCCCCGCTTTGTTTGATGAGACGCGGCCTATGGGCACCCTTTCCGGCGGTGAACGGGTGAAGGTCCAGCTGGCCGCCCTGCTCCTCAGCCGATGCGATATCCTGCTTTTGGACGAACCTTCCAACGACCTGGACATTGAAACATTGGAATGGCTCTCTGGCTTTATGAACGCCTTTCCCGGCGCCGTGCTCTACATCTCCCATGACGAGGTGCTGTTGGAGGAGACGGCGGATACCATCGTCCATCTGGAGCAGGTTCGCCGCAAGACCATCTGCCGCTGCACCGTGTCCAGAGAAGGCTACCGGGCCTATATGGACCAGCGGGCCCGGCAGTTCGCCCATCAGGAGCAGGTGGCCCGATTCGAGAAGGCAGATTTTCAAAAGAAGAAGGACCGGTATTTATCCATCTACAATGCGGTAGAACACGCGCAGGAAAGTCTCACCCGACAGGATCCATCCACTGGCAGACTGTTGAAAAAGAAGATGCACACGGTGAAGTCCATGGGCCGCCGCCTGGACAAGGAGGAGGAAAGCCTGACGCAACTGCCGGAAGCTGAATGGGCCATCCTGCCCAAGTGGGAGCCCGGCATTGAGCTCAGCCGGGGCAAGGTAGTTTTGGACTATTCCCTGGACGAGCTGCGCATCGAGGACAGGCTGTTGTCGCAAGACGTTCACCTGAAGATCGTGGGCCCGGAGAAGGTGTGCATTTTAGGGCCCAACGGCTGCGGCAAGAGCACTCTTATGGACCAAATCGCTCAGGAACTGCTGTCCCGCAAGGATATCCGCTGCACCTACATGCCCCAGCGATACGGGGAAGGCGTCAGCTACGGCATGAAGCCGGAGGAGTATTTGGCCCCCGACGGAGACAAGGAAAGCGTCACCAAGGCCCGCATCTATCTGGGCAGCATGAAGTATACCACGGAGGAGATGAGCCATCCGGTCAGCGACCTTTCCGGCGGACAGCGGGCTAAGCTCCTGCTGCTCAAGGCGATTTTGAACAAAAGCAACGTGCTCCTCCTGGACGAGCCCACCCGAAACTTCAGCCCCCTCTCCTGCCCCGCCGTGCGGCAGCTCCTCGTCTCCTTCCCAGGATGCATCCTGTCCGTATCCCACGATCGGCGCTATATCGAGGAGGTGACGCCGGTCCTGTATACCCTCACAGAAAATGGATTAAAGCGGATCTACCGATAACAAAAAGGAGGCACCCTGTAAGATGCCTCCTTTTCTACGCTTCAGGTTTATTCCTTTGCCATGCGGTATATGTTGGCCATGTCCTCCTCATACAGGACCATGGCGCTGCCCACCTTCCCGCCTGTCGCCAAAGCGCAGTTTTTGGCAAGCAGCCGGATCTCCTCCTCGGAAACGGTCTTGCCCAGCAGCTCCTTCAAGGTCACCGGCATGCCGATGGACCTGAAATAGTCCTCCATGGCGGCGATGCCCTCCAGGGCGGTATCCTCGTCGGAAAGGCCCGCCTCCACGCACATCACGTTCCGCGCGAAACGAACGAACCGGGGCAAGCAGTTTTTGTAGACGTACTTTGCCCAGCTTGGCCAAACGGCGGTGAGCCCGGCCCCGTGGGTCACCCCATAGAGGGCCCCCAGCTCATGCTCCAGCCGATGGGAAGCAAAGTCGTTTCCATCGTTGCCGCAGCCGGTGAGGCCGTTGTGGGATAGGCTCCCCGCCCACATGACCTCCGCCCGGGCCTCATAGTTCGTGGGGTCCTCGTGGAGAACGGCGGCGTACTTCATGACCGTGCGCAAAAGCCCCTCCGCCAAAGCGTCCGTGATCTCCAGCTTGCTGCCGGTGGTGAAGTACCGCTCCATGGTGTGCATCAAAATATCGGAGCAGCCGGCGCAGGTTTGATAGTCGGGCAGCGTCAAGGTGAGCTCCGGGTCCATGATGGCGAACTTGGGCCGGCACAGGTCGCTGTTGTAGCCTCGCTTCTTGTCCTCATAAGAGATGACGCTGCTGTCGCTCATCTCGCTGCCGGAGGCGGCGATGGTCAATATGGTCCCAACGGGGAAGCAGGCTTTCGCCTGGCGGGTATGTTCGTAAAGCTCCTTCACGTCGAACTCCGGCTCGGCCAAAGCATAAGCGATGGCCTTAGCCGAATCGATGACGGAACCGCCGCCCACCGCCAGGATAAAGTCCACGCCGTTCGCTTTTGCAAGTTCGATCCCTTCGTAGACTTTGTCAAGCTGCGGATTGGGCACCACGCCGCCCAGCTCCACATGGAAGATGCCCGCCTCATCCAAGGAGGTTTTCACCCGGTCGATGAGACCGGAGCGCAGGGCGCTATGCCCACCGTAATGGATGAGCACCCGGCTGCCGCCGAATGCGCGCACCAGCTCTCCGGCCTTCTGTTCCGTCTTTCTTCCGAAAACAACCTTCGTAGGGGTATAGAGCGTAAAATTTCCGTTCATAATCTGCCTCCTTGTTCATGATAAAAACAGTATACCGTATTTGCCCTTATTTTCAAAGGGGTAAACCAAGGATTTCTCCCCTATCCCTTTTCCGCTTGCTATTTTTTTCCATAATAAAAAAACATGACTGTACAAATCCCTTTTCATCTGATAAAATATAAACGAAATATGATGCGAGTATTATTTCAAACCCTCGAATCCATATTTGTTTTATGTACGGATTGTTAGGCCGCATGCGGTCTCGCAATAAACCAAATTAATAGGAGGAAGAAACTAAATGAAACGCTTTCTGGCTATCGTGATGTGCCTGCTCATGGTGTTCGCCATCGTTGGCCACGGCAAGGTCGCCAAGGCAGAAACCAACATCAAGGTTGGCTTCATCTGTCTGCACGACGAAAACTCCACCTACGACCTGAACTTCATCAATGCTGCGAAGGCCGCATGCGAGACCCTGGGCATCACGGATTATGTCATCAAGACCAACATCCCCGAGGGCAAGGAATGCTACGAGACCGCTGCCGATATGGCGGACTCCGGCTGCAAGATCGTCTTCGCCGACAGCTTCGGTCATGAGGACTTCATGATCCAGGCTGCCAAGGAGTTCCCCGATGTCCAGTTCTGCCACGCCACCGGCACCAAGGCCCACACCGAGAATCTCCCCAACTATCATAATGCATTTGCCGCCATTTATGAAGGCCGTTACCTTGCCGGTATCGCCGCCGGCATGAAGCTTAACGAGATGATCGCCGCCGGCAAGATCACCGCTGAGCAGACCAAGATCGGTTATGTTGGCGCGTTCACCTATGCCGAGGTGGTTTCCGGTTACACTTCCTTCTTCCTGGGCGCCCGCTCTGTCTGCCCCACCGCCACGATGGAAGTGACCTTCACCGGTTCCTGGTACGATGAGACCGCCGAGAAGGAAGGCGCTGTCAAGCTGATCAACAACGGCTGCGTGCTTATCAGCCAGCATGCTGACTCCATGGGTGCCCCCTCCGCCTGCGAGAGCGCCGGCGTTCCCAACGTTTCCTACAACGGCAGCACCATCAGCGTTGGCCCCAACACCTACATCATCTCCTCCCGCATCAACTGGGAGCCCTACTATGAGTTCGCCATCCAGGCTGCTGCCAACGGTGAGCCCATCCCCGCTGACTGGACCGGCACCATTGCTACCGATTCCGTGCAGCTTCTCGAGCTGAACACGGCTGTTGCCGCTGACGGTACCCAGGCCGCCATCGATGCTGCCAAGGAAGCCATGGTGGCGGGTACGCTCCATGTCTTCGATACCAACACTTTCACCAAGGACGGCCAGAAGCTGGAGAGCTATTTGGCGGATGTGGATACCGACCCCGCCTTCGCGCCGGACACCGAAGCCATCGCGGACGGTTACTTCCATGAGTCCGAGTATCGCAGCGCTCCTTACTTCGATATCCAGATCGACGGCATCACGCTGCTGAACATGAGCTTCTAAATGTTCAATCCGGTCGATGCGACCACAGGATCGGGCTGTTGAAGAACAGCCCGATTTTTGTACATATATGACCAAATGCTCCTGACAAATCGCAGAATGCAATTTACAAACCAAACATCGGTATGGTATAATTTCATATCAATGGGCGAGAATCGTTTCTTCTCCCCCAAAGAAAGGATGGGTGACCTTGGAAGCAGTCAAGAATGCCGTCAGGATGGCGGGCATCACGAAGCATTTCGGCAGCGTGGTAGCCAACCGCAACATCAATCTGGAGTTGCATGAAGGCGAGATCCTTTCCCTGTTGGGTGAAAACGGCAGCGGAAAGACCACCCTTATGAATATGCTGTCCGGTATCTATTATCCGGACAAAGGGCAGATCTTTATCCACGACAAGCCTGTGACGATCAAATCGCCGAAGGACGCCTTTGACAACGGGATCGGCATGATCCATCAGCACTTCAAACTGGTGGACGTGTTTACGGCAACGGAGAACATCATTCTCGGATTGGACGAGAAGGGCTCCCTGAACCTGAAGCGCGCATCGAAAAAGATCAAGGAGATCAGCGAACGGTATGGCTTCGAGATCGATCCGAATCAAAAGGTCTACAATATGTCCGTATCTCAGAAGCAGACCGTTGAGATCATCAAGGTCCTGTATCGCGGCGCGGACATCCTGATCCTGGATGAGCCCACGGCGGTATTGACGCCCCAGGAGACGGACAAGCTCTTTGCCGTCATGCGAAACATGCAGAAGGACGGCAAGTCCCTCATCATCATCACCCACAAGCTGCACGAGGTTTTGGAGGTCTCCGATCGGGTGGCCATCCTGCGCAAGGGTGAATACATCGGCGATGTGGCCACAAAGGATGCAAGTCAGCAGAGCCTCACCGATATGATGGTGGGTCGTGCCGTCAGTCTGAACATCGACTGCCCAAAAGCGGAGGTCATACAGGAGAGACTTCGCGTCGAGCATCTGACGGTCAAGGATGTGGAAGGCGTGAAGCGGCTCGACGATGTCACCTTCACTGCCAATAGCGGCGAGATTCTCGGCATCGCAGGCATTGCAGGCAGCGGACAGCGAGAGCTTCTGGAATCCATTGCCGGTTTACAAAAGCTCGAGCCGGAAAGCAAGATCGTATATATCGATCCCAAGACCGGCGAGGAGCGGATCCTGAACGGCCTGGATCCCTTGAAAATCATCCGCTCCGGCGTGCTCCTGTCCTTCGTACCTGAGGATCGCTTCGGCATGGGCCTGGTCGGCTCCATGAGCATCGCTGAAAACGTGATGCTGCGGAGCTATCGCATGGGACGCGGCAATCCGTTGCTGAACCGGAAACACCCCAGGGATTTGGCCAATAAGATCGTCGACGATCTGGAGGTCGTCACCCCCAACGTGGACCGCATACCTTTGCGCCGTCTCTCCGGCGGCAACGTGCAGAAGGTGCTGGTAGGCCGTGAGATCGAACAGAGCCCGACGGTATTGATGACCGCATACGCTGTGCGCGGTCTCGACATCAATACCTCCTACACCATCTATAATCTGTTGACGAAGCAGAAGATGCAGGGAGTCGCCGTGATCTATGTCGGTGAGGATCTGGACGTTCTGCTTGAGCTGTGCGACCGTATCCTTGTTTTGTGCGGCGGTCAGGTTTCCGGCATCGTCGATGCGCGTTCGGTCACCAAGGAGCAGATCGGTCTCATGATGACGCAGTTCCGAAAGGACAGCATTGCAAAGGAGGCTGCGAAGCATGAAAAATAAAACGTCGTTTTTCTTCCCCTTCGAGGTCCATATTGCCAAGCGGGACGGCATTCCCGCCTGGAAGCGCTGGATGATCCGCAGCATGGCGATCCTGATCGCGCTCCTGTTGTGTGCGCTCATCACCATCCTCATCACAAAGCTGAACCCGTTGACCGTACTGAAGAGCATGTTCAACGGCACCTTCGGTTCCTCGCGCAAGATATGGAAAACATGCTTCTATGTGATGATCCTGCTGGGCATCTCCCTTGCTGTAACACCTGCGTTCAAGATGCGATTTTGGAACATCGGCGCAGAAGGTCAGGTCCTGATCGGCGCCTTTGCGGCGGCAGCCTGCATGTTCTACGCCGGCCGGATGTCCTTCTTCAACGACCCGGGCATCTCCATGGCGGTGAAAAACCTGATCCTGTTCCCCTGCATGCTGATCGCGTCTCTCGCGGCTGGCGCCCTATGGGGCTTCCTGCCGGCTTTCTTTAAGTCACGCTGGAACACCAACGAGACACTGTTCACCTTGATGATGAACTACGTGGCGCTGCAGATCGTCCGTTTCATGATCTCCTACCGGGACTTCCCGAAGCTGTACCAGTGGTCCTCTAACGGAACGTCCGTCGGAACCATCAACAAAGGCTTCCCCTCGGAAGGCATCGGGACCTTCCCGAAGCTCATGAACAAAGCCGGCTCCCAGTACCTGTTCCCCATCGTCTGCATAGCCCTTTTGACGCTCTTCCTGTATGTGTATCTCAAATACAGCAAGCACGGCTATGAGATCTCGGTGGTGGGCGAGAGCCAGCGCACCGCCAGCTATGCGGGCATCAAGGTGGACAGCGTCATCATTCGAACCATGGTGCTGTCCGGCTTGCTCTGCGGTTTGGTCGGCTTTCTGATCGTCGGTGCGGAGGGCACAGTCTCACACGACGTAGTGGACGGCCGTGGCTACACCGCTGTCATGGTCTCCTGGATGTCCCAGTTCAATCCGTTCGGCATGGTCTTCTCATCTCTGCTGCTGGTGTTCATGCAGTTCGGCGCAAAAGAGGTAGCCATGCCCGACGGTGTCAGTCTCGATAAGAACTTTGCGAATATGCTGATGAGCATCATCCTGTTCTTTATCATCGGCTGTGAATTCTTTATCACCTATGAGCTGCAGATCAGCCGTCACACGAAGAGGGAGGAATAACGATATGTGGAGTTTTCTTGCATCCTTCATTCCGAGAGCGATCATGCAGGGCATGCCGCTTCTGTACGGCAGCACCGGCGAGATCCTGACTGAAAAATCCGGCAATCTGAATCTTGGCATCCCCGGCATCATGTTTATCGGCGCCATCACCGGTGTGTCCGGTGCTTTCATCTATGAGCATTCCTCTGCACAGATGAACGGTTTTCTGGCCGTGATGATCCCCCTTCTCTGCTGCCTTGTGGGCTCGTTCCTCATGGGGCTTCTCTACTGCTTCCTGACGGTCACGCTCCGGGCCAATCAGAACGTCACCGGTCTGTCGCTGACAATCTTTGGCACCGGCGTCGCCCAGTTCCTGGGCGGTTCTCTGATCAAGATCACTCATACCCAGTCCGCCCAGGTAGCCAGCATCACCATTGTGGAGACAGTCAAGTATTACAGCGACGGCAACAAACCCGGATGGCTCGCTTACTCCGCCATCGGCATCGCGATCGCCGTTTCGCTGTTCCTGGGGTACACCCGCACCGGCATGCAACTGCGTGCGGTGGGTGAGAATCCCGCCACGGCGGATGCTGCAGGCATCAATGTCACTCGGTATAAATACCTCGCGACCATTATCGGCAGCATGATCGCTGGTCTTGGCGGCCTCTGCTTCGTCATGGAATGCGCCCACGGCACATGGTCCGAGCCACGGATCGATCAGATCGGCTGGTTGGCCATCGCCTTGGTCATCTTCACCATCTGGCGGCCCAGCGTCAGCATTTTCGCCTCCATCATGTTCGGCGGGCTGCTGATTTTGAGCGAACACCTGAATCCGCCCATCGGCATCAAGGAGCTGTATACCCTCATCCCCTACGTTGTGACATTGCTGGTGCTGATCATCGTGTCTCTGCGAAAGAAGCGGGAAGATCAGCCCCCCATGTCCCTGGGACTCCCCTATTTCCGCGAGGAAAGATAACCGGCAAAAAGCGAAGCAGCAGGCGGTTTACCTGCTGCTTTTTCATGTCCTTAGATCATTCAACCGCTTCGGAAGAAGAAACACCCATCCCGAACTGTGTGGGTGAGCAGCCATACCGTTTTTTGAACACGCGGGAAAAATACAAAGCATCGCTGAACCCGCAATCTTCGGCGACCTTGGCGATGGGCCGATTCCTCTTTTTATCCGAAAGCAGCTCCCTCGCCTTGTGCATGCGCAGATCGGTCAAGTATTCGAGGGGCGACCTTCCCAGCTCGGTTTTGAACAGCTTTCTCAAATAATCATAGTGGAGCGGGAAGGAACGAATGCTCTTTTCCAAGTCAAAATAGGGGTCGGCATAATTTTCCAGGATCACGTCGCGAAGCTCTTCCACGGTCTTGGATAGGCCATCTTTGCTCCTGTCCTTCATGCTTACTCTCCTTTTTCAGTTCCATCCTCGATGTGTAACCCCTGCTCCCATAAGAATCGAATGGCCTGTTCCGGCCAATCCAACACGCCGTCGCTCACTACCGGCAGGTTATCCCTCCGATACACCAAATCGTCCGCCGTTGCTAAACCGTGCCGACCGTACGCATACACATGGAGAGAAAAAGGAATATCCTTATCCGCTAAAGCACTGGCCAACTTCAACGTGCCGTCCACAGGCACGGAATCATCCGTCCGGGTGTGCCAAAGAAAAACGGGCATCATGTCCCGTCTGACCAATCTATCCAGGGACAAGCGCTCCATCAACGCCGGATCGTCCCCGCAAAGGCTCAAAAAGCTCTCATAATGGGTCCTTCCATGAGAGCTGGAAACCGGATAACACAGGATAAGAGCGTCCGGTCGGATCACCGACACTGGAGCGATATCCAAGACCTCCTCAGCATCAAACAAAGTGCCCAACGTACCACATAGGTGGCCGCCGGCGGAAAAGCCCAAGGCCGTGACCTTTTCGGGATCGACATGCAGGTCCTCCGCGTTCTCCCGAATGAACCGCATGGCCATGGCCGCTTCCCGTAAGGCTGTGGGGAATCTGGCCGGCGCGCAGGAATAAGACAGTATAAAACAGGAAAAGCCGCGGCTGAGGAACCGCATGGCCACAGGCTCCGATTCTCGGGGAGACACCCATTGATAGGCTCCTCCCGGCAAAATGAGGATCGCAGGAAACCTCCTGTTTGGATCGACTTTGCCGATGGGCTCCAAAGCATATACCGATACTATGCCGCCATCGCCAGCCTTTGCTTGCGAAAAGTGCTGATATAAGTCGATGGTATCCGTATGGATCATGTCCATACCTCCACAAATCGCTTTGGCTTTTCAAAAGAAGTGCTTATCGAACTATCTAAATAAAGTATACCTGCTAAAACAGCAGGTGTCAATTTGATTTGTTGTTTTTTTGGACAGACAATGATTTTTTCGTATCATTCCATCCATGCGATGGCATCCAGGGGCCATATCCTGGCCACCACCTGTCCCACTATCTGCTCGACCTCAACGCAGCCGATCAGCTTGCTGCGGCTGTCGATGCTGGTCTCCCGATGATCTCCCATTACGAACAGGCGTCCGGCAGGTACCTGGAACGGGAAGGAAAGATCGCAAGCCCCGACGCATTTTTGAGACACATACGGCTCCTGGAGCGCCTCTCCGTTCACATATACGTTCCCTTCCCCATCCATGTCCACCACGTCTCCCGGCAGGGCGATGATGCGCTTCAGGATGAGGCGACCCTTCGCATACATACCGCACATAGCCCCCGGATGGATGACGTCGGGATGCCGCAGGATCAAAACGTCTCCATCCCGCAGCGTGGGCTCCATGCTCCGTCCCGAGACCTCCAGCACCGGCATGAAAAGGATCAAAATCATCACTCCGGAGATGATGATAAGCAAAAAACCGGCTATAAAGGAAGCGGCGGACCGTCTTCTGCGGCTGCGCTGCTGAAGCTTCTTTCTTTCCTGCGCCACCTGCACCAGCGTCGGGAGCGCTTGTCCGCGAGAAGTTTGAAAACTCATGCCCCTTCCTCCAGAGAATCCAAGTCCGTAGTCTGGGCCAGGGGTTGTGCATGGATGCCCTTTAGATACAGCTGCGCCGTCTCGTCTGCCGCCTCGAAAAGGCCGGAGATCACCGCGGCGACCTCTGCCAAAGAGCCGGCATTCTCCATTTGCAGCGATCGAGCATTCAGCTTCCTCTTTGCTTTGTTCAGCCTTCGCTCCAGCTTTTCCGTCCTTCTTTCCAACTCATAGATGACCTCGATCAGCTCCCGCCTGGAATAGTGACGACAGTCTCTGCTTCTCATGAAACACCTCGCATTTCTTCATCGTTGCCCCCACTATAGCAACCCGCTCTCCATTCATAAACGGTGAACTTTTCCGGAGCCTTGTCGCGATTTGACCCTTTTCTTTGGAAGATGTCCGCCACTTTCTCCCTCGACAGGATACTAAGGAAGCGCCCACTTTTTTAATTTCCTGTGAGTTTTTGGCCGGAGACTTGAAAAAAGAGAAAACTATGATAGTATATCTTTATAGAAAGAGGGGTGATGTCATGCGCTTGCAAGAATCCGGAGAAATGTATTTGGAGACCATCCTGATCCTTTCCAGAAAGCTTGAGCATGTACGGTCGCTGGATGTGGCGGGACACATGGGCTTCAGCAAGCCCAGTGTTTCTCGTGCCGTCAACCTTCTCAAGAACGCCGGATATCTCAATATGGACCCCACCGGGTATCTGACCCTGACCGATTCCGGTCGCGCCATCGCCGAAAAGATATATGAGCGGCACAACATCCTGGCCCGTTTCTTTATCAGCATCGGTGTGGATCAAGAAACCGCTTTTGAGGACGCCTGCAAGATCGAGCACTACATCAGCGACGTCACCTTTGACAAGATCAAACAGCTGGTCGACAACCGATGACAAAAGGCAGCCCTGCGGCTGCTTTTTCACCCTAAGGAGACGATATGGACCGCATACTCGATTATGTCCGCTGGTACGCTGACATCCCCTTTTCCGTCCGCCCCTTCGACGAGGTGGACAATCTGGTGCTCTGCGCCCTGTCCTATTGGAAATTCCCGCGACTGGATTGGCAAAACGAAATGTATTCCCTTCGGGAGTGCTACGAACGGCTCGATGGCGCTCCGGTGGAGCTGATGACCACCGATACGGACGAGACCATGCCCGATTTCGTTCGCTATGCCGTCATGTCCAAGCGGTTCGGCGGTCTTATCGTCAGTGATTTTGAAGAAAGCTTCCTCCCCGAAGTGCCCACCCAATTCTGTGCCATGACCTTCCATCTGGATAGAAAGACCCGGTACATCGCCTTCCGCGGTACGGATTGTTCCATTGCCGGTTGGAAAGAGGATTTCATGATCAGCTTCACGGAAACGGAGGCGCAGAAGATGAGCCTCCAATATCTGGAGAAAAACATCCGGCGGGGCTTGACCTACTATGTGGGCGGTCACAGCAAGGGCGCCAACGAAGTGCTGTACGCCGCAGCCCATCTCTCTGACAAAAAGAAGCGGCAGCTGGCGCATCTGTACATCAACGATGGTCCCGGCTTCTGTCAGGAGGTCCTTGACCCGAAGCTCATGGAATCCATCGAAAGCATCTCCACCACCATCCGTCCCGAATACTGTGTGATCGGCAAAATCTTTGAGCCAAATATCACGGATTGCCGCATTGTGAAAAGCAGTCAAAAGGGCGCTATGCAGCATTCCATCTTCTCCTGGGGCATCGATTGTGGGGCCCTGGCGCTGGCGGAGGAATATGATCCTCAAGCTTTGGCCATCCAAACGGTCATGAACCATTGGCTGGAAAACGTCTCCACCGAGGAGCGAAAGGTTTTCACCGACAGCATCTTTGACGCGCTGGCGAAGGATGGTTCCAAAAAACTGTTCGACGTGTTGGAAAAGTGGCCCACCTCCATGGAAAGCGTGCTCGTCTCCATGCTGGACGCCGATCCCGTGGCAAAGCAGACCCTGCTCAAGCTGCCGGAAGCAGCCATCCACGAGGAGAAAAAAGCTGCCGATCAGGTGACGGTCA
Organism: Clostridia bacterium; assembly: GCA_017545535.1. Classification (GTDB taxonomy): domain Bacteria; phylum Bacillota; class Clostridia; order Christensenellales; family CAG-138; genus RUG472. The sequence goes on from JAFWMS010000021.1 coordinate 177,267, forward strand.
TTGTCAAGCGGGAGATCGCTCACCAGCCCCTTTTGGTGGATGGCGCCATTGCCTTGATCGGCGTGCTGCTGCTTTTGTTGCCCGCCCACTTTTTTAACTTCGTCCTTGCCGCTGTTTTATTCCTGGCGTTCACGGCGGAAACCATCTATACCATTCGGCGGCTCAGACAAAACAGCTGGAATACCCGCGAGCAGCGAACGCGGATCCTGCTGTGCATCGTGCTGCTGGTCGTCTTTCTTCTGATCCTGATGAAGGATCAAGCCCTGTTCGTGCTCAGTTCCGCCCTCTTCGGCGGCATACTGTTGTACTACACGTATTACACCGCCTCCAAGCTGAAGGAAGACCCAAAAGGCGGCATATTCTACTGGCTTCATTTGGTGGAGGCGATCATCTTCGCCCTGCTGGGCCTGTTCATTCTCATCGCGCCGCAACGGACCATCCGCTGGTATGGTCTGAGCGTAGGCATCATCCTGATCCTGGACGCCGCGGTGCACGCCCTGTTCCGGTTGCTCAACATAAAGAACATGAAATAGCGTCTTATCAGAGGAGGATCGTCGTATGAAAGTCACGTTCATCGGTGCGACACACGAGGTGACCGGCAGCTGCACCCTGTTGGAAAACGGCGGAAAGTATTATCTCGTCGACTGTGGCATGGAGCAGGGCGTCGATGTCTTCGAAAACATCCCCATCCCCGTCCCTCCGGCGTCCATTGCGGCCGTGTTCGTGACCCACGCCCATATCGATCACACCGGCATGCTGCCAAAACTCTTTAGGGACGGCTTCCAAGGCCGGATCTACGCCACCTCGGCCACCTGCCATCTGTGCAACATCATGCTGATGGATTCGGCCCATATCCAGGAATCGGAGGCCGAATGGAAGAATCGAAAGGCCATCCGGTCCGGAGAAACGACGGTGGAACCCCTTTATACCACGGCGGACGTTCAGGGATTGATGCCTCTGTTCGTTCCCTGTGAATACAGCGAAACTATCTCCGTCGATGAGGGGATCCGCATCCGCTTCACCGATATCGGTCATCTGCTGGGTTCCTCCTGCATCGAGATCTGGATGCAGGAAAGCGAGGTATCCAAGAAGATCGTTTTCAGCGGTGACGTGGGCAATGTGGACCAGCCCATCATCCGCGACCCGCAAACGGTGGACAGCGCCGATTATCTCGTCATCGAATCCACTTACGGCGACCGCCTCCACGAACAGACGGAGGGGATCGACGTCATCGCCGATTTTGCCGCGTGCATGCAGCGAGTGCTGGATCGGGGCGGAAATCTGGTCATCCCCGCCTTCGCCGTTGGCCGGACCCAGGAGCTTTTATACGGCATCCGGGAGATCAAGGCCCGGGGCCTGGTGCACGGACACGACGATGCCCCCATCATTCTGGATAGTCCTCTGGCCCAGGAAGCCACCGCCATCTTCCGGGACTGCGACCCCTCCTATCTGGACGAGGAGGCACTCGCCATCCTCAGCCGGGGCGAGAACCCCGTATGGTTCGAGGGCTTAGAGCTGTCCGTCACCACACAGGACTCTGTGGCCATCAACAACGATCCTCGGCCCAAGGTCATCATCTCTGCCAGCGGCATGTGCGACGCCGGCCGCATCCGTCACCATCTGAAGCATAACCTGTGGAACGAAAAAAACATGATCCTGTTCGTGGGATATCAGGCCGCCGGCACTCTGGGCAGCGCGCTGATCAACGGGGCCAAGGAGGTCAAGCTCTTCGGTGAAACCATCGCCGTACATGCAGAGATAGGGTCTCTCCATGGCACCAGCGGCCACGCGGACCAGAAGGGGCTAATAAACTGGGTGAAGGGATTCTCAGCCTGCCCCAGGACCATCTTTGTGAACCATGGGGATGCGGACGCCTGTGAAACCTTTGCTCAGCTGTTGCGAGATACCTTCTCTCCCAAGGAGGTGATCGCGCCCTATTCGGGCACGGAATACGATCTGTCCGCCGAACAGCTCGTCTATGCTCCGGAAGGCAAGCGCATCGTCAAGCCGGCCCATGTGAAGCTGAACCCGGTGTTCGAATCCCTGAAAGCGGTGGCGCAGCGACTGCTGGATCTCATCAACCGCATGGAGGGCCGAAGCAATCACGAGCTGAAGGAGACCGCCCGGGAGATCGTCGCCATTATCGAAAAACACGAACAATAACTAAGCCAAAACATAAACGACGGAGCGCAATAGGCTCCGCCGTTTTCATTTATCAACCTCTATTCGTTTTTATACAGGAGCCGATACTGCTCCTCCCCTACGATCTCGTACACCCCCTCCACGTCCTCGTCCATCCGCTCGAGGCAGGGGCTCTCCCCTTCGTACACCACGCAGGTGCCGCAGGAGGAGCTGAGCTTCCGAAACACGGGCATCATGCGGGAGGATACCCCCGCTGCCTTCAGGTTCCTGTCCGTCATCAACGCGGAGAGATGGGTATGGAAGGTGGCAACGTATCGGTTCATTTCGTTAGTTCCAGTTTGAAGTCGTCCCCGTCCCTGGTCACGGTGACCGAGTAGCCGGAGGCCTTCGCAAAGCGGGTCACGTTCTCCACGCACACCTGCTCATCCACCAACACCGTCAAATTCTGGGGGTCCTCCGCTTTCACGGCCCGCTGCACCATGACCACCGGGATGGGGCAGGAATATCCACGCGCGTCTACCATAGCTTATATCCTCCTTCTACGCCCTTCAGGCTTCCTTTTTTGCCCCTTTGGGCAGGTTCACCATAGAGATGACCAGCAACACCACAAAGGCACACAGAACGAACACCTTGCCCGTCAGGGAGATGCCGCCCACCACGCCGTTGGCGTCCGGGTTGCCGGCCATACCGAAGTTGTGGGAGATAGCGGCCCCGACGATCATGCCGAACACGGTCACGGCGGAGTCGCCGTTGCCTTCACCGGCCAGGATCAACTGCCGCAGGGGACAGCCGCCCAGGAGCACGGAGCCCCATCCAGCCAGGACCATGCCTAAGAAATTCCACAGATGGCTGCTGTGAGCCACGGGCTGTCCAGCAAAGCCCAGCTTGAAGGGGGTCAGTTTGCCCCAGCCAAGGCCGCCCAAAGCAAGCTTCCCGATGATGGTGACGATCAGGATGGCCAGGAAGCCGTAGAGCAGCTTGAAATCTTTGAACAGCATGGCGTCACGGATGCCCCCCACCATGCACAGCCGGGACCGCTGGGCCAATGCGCCCACCACGATGGCGATGACGAGGGCGATGAAGAAGGGAGCCCGCATGGAGCCGGGGCCCTCCGTGCTGGTCTTAAAGAGCGCCGGGAAGATCACAAAGGCGAGCCCGACGACGATCAAAAACGCCGGCAAAGCGATGCCCTCGGAGGCGCCCATGGTGTAGGTCCGCTTCAGGGAGAAGCCCCGCTTTACGAACTGGGCGCCGATGAAGATGCCCAGCGTAAAGCCGATCAGGGCGACCAGGGCGTTTAGATCGCCGCCGCCCAGGCGCAGGACCATCCGCAGGGGACAGCCCAGGAACACCAGCGCGCCGATCATCACCAGTGCACCCAGCAGGAAGCGGGTCGCCGGCGAGGAACCGCCCTTCGCCCTAAATTCCCCCTTCACCAGGGCCATGACCATGGCGCCCAGCACCAGGCCGATGATCTCGGGGCGAATGTACTGGACCTTCGCCGCAGCATGCAGGCCCAGGCCCCCGGCGATGTCCCGTTCGAAGCAAGCGATGCAAAAGCCCATGTTCGCCGGATTGCCTAAAGCGCTCAGCGCCAAAGCAGCGATGCCCACCGCCACGCCGGCCAGCACGACCAACCAATTCACTTTTTTCATAGTTTCCTCCAATAACCGATCTATGCGGTTTTCTATCCCTTATTATAAAAGCCGATCCGACAAAAATCGAATGGAAAAAAGAAATGATACCGTTTCTCGAATTGGTTATTCCGATAAAAGAATATCGCTCGTGTGTTCTTTCACAAACTGAATGAACTTTACCTCCAGGGAGGTAAGCACCGCGTCCCGGCGCCAGACGATATATAGCTTCCGCTCGTTCATCTCCTTGGGGAGAGGAAAAGACAGGAGTTTTCCGGTTTTTACGTCCGTGGAGACGGCAAGGTCCGACATGACGGAAACGCCCAAACCTTCCGATACGCTCATCTTGACGGTCTCCGGATCATCGATACGAGCGATGATATGAGGTGTGTCAATGCCGTTTCGCTTTAAAAAAGCCTCAACGGCATGCTGTGTACCGGAGCTCTCCTCCCGGGCGATCAAGGGAAAATGCAGCAGGTCCTTCCCACTTTTTCCCTCCGCCTGGAGCTTTCGATAGGCTTCGCTGTTCTCCGTGATCAAAACCAGATGGTCTCGGGCGATCTCCTGGAAGACCAGGGATCTGTCCCCATTCTTATACCCCGTCAATCCGATCCTGACCTCTCCCTGCTTCAGGTACTGTAAGACGTGTTCGCTGTCCCCTCGCCGCAGAAGGAATCGCGCCTGAGCGCTTTTCTTCATAAAGCCGGACATGAGCTTGGGCGCCAGATACTGGGCGGGCACCGTAGAGGTGCCGATGCGCAGAGGCTCCTGATCGCCCTCCGTTCGATGCTCCTGGAGGGCCTCCGCGCGTCCCAGAATATCCCGTGCGGCATAGTAGACCTGCTTCCCCTCCTCCGTCAGCAGTACCTTGCGGCGAGCGCCTCGCTCGATCAAACGGGCGTCCAATATTTCCTCCAGAGTGCGGATATGCATGCTGACGGTAGATTGGGTCAAATGCAATGCCTCCGCCGCCTTGGTAAAGCTGCAGTATTCCGCTGTAGCCACAAAGGCCTCCAGCTGTCGGATGCTGATATCGAGCATATGCTCCTCCTCTCCCCTGCCCAGGAAAAAACCATGTGACTTTTTCCCTCGGCTGTGATATGCTTCCTGTATGAAGACGATCTATTTGGACAATGCCGCCACATCCTTCCCCAAGCCGGACACGGTGTCAAAGGCCATGGTCCGCTATGTTCAGGAAGTTGGCGCGCCCCTGAATCGCTCCGTCTACGGCAGCGCTCAGGAGGCGGAGCTGGTCACCCTTTCCCTGCGGGAGCAGCTCAAACGGTTCTTCCATTTTCCGGAGCGGGCCACCCACGTGATCCTCACGCCGGGGAACACCTATGGACTGAACTTCGTGTTGAAGGGATATCTCCGTCCCGGCGACCATGTGATCGTCAGCAGCATGGAACACAACGCCGTCATGCGGCCCCTGCTGCAGCTTCCCGAAGTCACCTTCGACCGGGTCCCGGCTGATCGTGACGGCTTTATCGACCCTGCCGCTATCCCTGCCCTCATTCGCTCCAACACGAAGCTGATCGTCATGGCCCACGGCTCCAACGTGTCCGGCGCCGTGCAGGATGCGGAGGCCATCGGAGCCATCGCTGCCCGGCGCGGCATCCCCTTCATTTTGGACGGGGCCCAGACCGCAGGACACTTCCCCCTGGATTTTCAGCGGTTCCAGTTGAGCGCCCTCAGCGTCCCCGGTCACAAGGGGCTTTTGGGGCCCTCCGGCATCGGTGCTCTGCTTTTGACGGACAAGTTTGCCAAAGCACTCTCCCCCCTAATCGCCGGAGGCACGGGCAGCGCCTCTGACAGCGAGTATCTGCCCGACGCCCTGCCGGACCGCTTTGAATCCGGCACCATGAACCTGCCCGGCATCTATGGTTGGGAAGCTGCCATGACCTTCCTTTCCGATCAGGGCATCGACAAGCTGCGAGCCCATGAGCTGGCCTTGACGAAGCGATTTTTGAACGGTATCCGGAATATCCCCCATCTGCGCCTGTGCGGCCCGGACCATACGGATAACCGGGTGGGCGTTATCTCCCTGGACTTCCTGAACCGGGACAACGCCGCCGTTTCCTTTGAGCTGGAACAGCGGTTCGGCATCCTGGTGCGCTGCGGGCTCCATTGCGCTCCCTCCGCCCACCGGAGTCTGGGCACTTTCCCCAAGGGCACTGTCCGCTTCTCCCTGGGCTACGTCAACACCGCGGCGGACGTGGATGCGGCCGTGGCCGCCATCCGTTCCCTCGTGTAGTTCAGTGCAAAAAGATGCGCTTTCCGCCCTCATAGGCCTGTACCGTTCCGATGCGCTGAGCGCTGGGGACGGTTTTTTGTAACTCCGCAAACATCTCGTCTGCATCCTCCGGGCTGCAGGCGATCAGAAGCCCCCCGGAGGTTTGGGGGTCAAAGAGCATATCCTGTACGCAAAGTTCGATCCCGTCCAGCTCCACCGCCTTCTCCGCAAAGGTTCGGTTTCGATACGCGCCGGCCGGAATGAGCCCATACTTGGCCAGTTCCTTGGCCTCCGAGATCAAATCCAGCGCAGACGTGTCGATGACGGCCTGGGTGTCGCTCCCCTCCATCATTTCAAAAGCGTGACCCATGAGACCGAAGCCCGTCACGTCCGTGCAGGCATGGACGTCGTACTTGACCATCACGTCCCGGGCGGCCCGGTTCAGGGTGGTCATCAGCTCATACATATGCTTCTGCTCCTGTTCGCTGACCATGTCCACCTTGGCCGCCGTGCTCAAAATGCCGATGCCCAGGGGCTTCGTCAAAAACAACACGTCCCCGGGCTTAGCCCCGGAATTTGTCAATACCCGATCCGGATGAACAAAGCCCGTGACGGCAAGGCCATATTTAGGCTCGTCGTCGTGAATGCTGTGGCCGCCGGTGATGAGGGCGCCCGCTTCATACACCTTGTCATATCCACCGCGCAGTATTTCATGGACGGCCTCCATGGGCATCTTCTCCGGCACAGCCATGATGTTCAAACAAAGCTTCGGCTCACCTCCCATGGCATACACGTCGGAAAGGGCGTTGGTGGCGGCGATCTGCCCAAAGAGATAGGGATCGTCCGCAATGGGCGGAAAGAAATCTACCGTTTGGGCCAGCGCCAGATCATCGGAAATACGGTATACGGAAGCGTCGTCGCTGCGGTCGAAGCCCACCAAAAGGTTGGGATCGGAATGGACCTTGATGTCCTTGAGCAGCTGGGCAAGGACCCCCGCCCCTACCTTGGCGCCGCATCCGGCGCACTTGCTCAGTTTGGTCAGCTTTACGGTCTCTTTTTCCACCTGCTTCCCTCCTTTTATCGTTTCTCTCGATAGTTTACCACGCGTAAATCGAATTGTAAACCGCTGATAAGTCTTCTATTTTACCTTCCTTTCGATCACGATATTCGAATAGCAAAACAGCGCATAAAGGGTTCCAAAGAATTCTTCATGTCACATTTCCTTCACGATTCTTTTAGGTTAACTTAAACTTCGCCCGGTATAGTCAGTCCATCAACAAAAGGAGACGACCTCCATGGAAACCATCTATACCTTCGCTCGTGTGGAGCGCAAATACTTCATCGACGAGCTCGCAAAAAAGCGGCTGCTCCAGCGTACACGCGGCATGCTGATCCCCGATGCATACGGTAAAAGCACCGTCTGCAGCCTGTATCTGGACACGCCCGACCACCTGATCATCCGCAATTCTCTGGATGCACGGTCGTACAAGGAGAAGCTGCGGCTCCGCAGCTATGGCACACCCAGGGCGGACACACCCGTGTTTCTGGAACTAAAGAAAAAAGTTCAGGGCGTTGTGTACAAGCGCCGTGTCAGCCTACCCCTCCGGGAGGCGGAAGCCTATCTGGATCGAAAGCGGCCTCCCTTGACTGGGCAGATATGGCGGGAGATCGACTATGCCATGCAGTTTTATTTCTGGCCCGGCCCGGCCATGGTCATCGCCTGCGAGCGGGAAGCCTATACCTGGGCCGAAGATCCCACCTTCCGCGTCACCTTCGACGATAGCATCCGGGCACGATCCAATGCCCTTTGCTTGGAGGCAGGCTCCTCAGGAGAAATGCTGCTGCCGCAAGGCTTATCGTTGATGGAGCTGAAGAGCTCCGGCGCCATGCCCGTTGCCTTTGCAAAGATCATAAACGAGCTTGGTCTTTTGCCCACCTCTTTCTCGAAATACGGAACGGGGTATATAAACGCCCTGACCGCAAAAACTACCGTAAAAGAACCTGTTTTGTTGAAAGGAGCGATGAAACATGTCAGCAATCTTTGATTCCATCCTGTCCGGAGGTTTTTCCGTGGGCATGTATATAGCGTGCCTCGCCGCTGCAGGGTTATGCGGGCTTATAGCTTCTCTTATCATAGGGAAGCTGGGCGACGCCAGCAGGGGATTTCGCATCTCCCTGGTGGTCTTGCCCATGGTGGTCTGCACGGTCATCCTCATGGTAAACGGCAGCGTTGGGACGGGTATCGCGGTAGCCGGCGCCTTTTCGCTGGTCCGGTTCCGGTCCGTTGCCGGAAAAGCGCGAGACATCTCTGCCATATTCCTGGTCATGACGGCGGGGCTTGCCTGCGCCGCAGGATATGTACTTATCGCCCTTCTGTTCACGATCCTGGTCTCTCTTGTGATGCTGCTGCTCTTCCACCTGCCCATGGGCGAGCAAAGGGGGCATGAGCTCCATATCACGGTGCCGGAGACCCTGCATTTTTCCAATGCCTTCGACGATCTGTTCGCAAAGTATACCGTCCGGCACAAGCTCGTCAAAACCCGTACCTCCAACATGGGGAGTCTTTACAAGCTCTCCTACGACGTGGAGCTTAGGGATCCCAGCGACGCACAATCCTTTATCGACGAGCTGCGATGCCGAAACGGGAATCTGGAGATATTGATCTGCGAAAAAACGGAAGAGGCGGACACGCTGTGACCCGTAGGAAGGAAAGCACCATGAAACAAGGAAAAAAGATAATGAGCTTCGTCTGGGCCATCCTTCTGTTCGGTTTCACCGCATACGCCGCCCTGGATACCTTTGTGATCGAACATTCCTATGCAGCGGTGGAGGAACCAACAGCGGCTCTAATGACTGCCGCCGTCACAGAGGAGCCTGAGGCCACCGCATCGGTCACTCCCACCGCCGTTACCACGGCGGCTGCCGTCCAGACGTCGACGACCCCCGTCCAGGAGGCCGCCCCTTCTCCAACCGAAACGGTCAATGTGGTTTCCACGGAGAACAGCTATGCCGACGGGAACATCTCCATCACCATCCAGGAGATCCGAGCCTATGATTCCACAATATACGTGGCGGACGTGGTCCTCTCCTCTCCCGAGTATCTGCAGACCGCCCTCGCAAACAGCGTCTACGGGCGGAACGTGACCGCCAAGACCAGCAGCATCGCCCAGAATGCCAACGCCATCCTGGCGATCAACGGGGATTACTACGGTGCCCGGGAGTCCGGATACGTGATCCGAAACGGAGTTCTCTATCGCAGCAAAGCCAATAAGAACGCTGAGGATCTGGTGATTTACCGGGACGGCAGCTTTGAGATTATCCAGGAATCCGAAATCAGCGCGCAGGAGCTTTTGGACGCCGGTGCCTGGAACGTGCTATCCTTTGGCCCGGCGCTGCTGGTCGATGGAGAAATCGCCGTAGACGCGAAGGAGGAAGTGGGCCGCGCCATGGCCAGTAATCCTCGGACAGCCATCGGCATCGTGGACCCCCTTCACTATGTATTCGTTGTTTCCGACGGACGAACGAAAGCCAGCGAAGGGCTGTCTTTACGGGAACTTGCCCAAATCATGCAGGAGCTGGGCGTGAATACCGCCTACAATCTGGACGGTGGTGGTTCCTCCACCATGGTCTTCCAGGGGCGAGTGATCAACAACCCCACCACCAACGGAAAACGCGTATCGGAAAGGAGTGTGAGCGACATTGTTTGCATCGCCTGTTAAAGGACTCGATCCAAGGGGACTACGGATCGCGTTTGTATATGCATGGATCACCGGCCTGTGCGCCGCCTTCGGCGCCATCTATGAGGCGTTCAGCCATGGGGTCTATGCTCTTGGCATGGTATACGCCTTCGCCTTCCCGTTCCTGGGCGGCGTCCTCCCTGCCCTCTTCCTTCTGAAGCGGGGAGTCGGCTTCCCATCGGATACCGCGCTGCAGCTATGGCACTTCGGTATCTCCGCGTTGACGGTGGGCAGCCTCTTCTCCGGCGCCTTGGAGATCTACGGCACATACAGCCGGCTGACCGCCGTATACTGGTTCGCCGGCGGCATATGCCTGTTCCTCTCCCTGCTGACAGCACTGTTTCTTCCGGTCAAGATTGAGGGAAGCCCCGTCGTCAACGGGTGACGATCCCTATATGATAAACTAAGGAGCTTTATGCTCAGTTCTGGACGACAGAGTGCAGCACTGGACTGGTCAAATCAAGAGGCAAGAAAGTATATCCTTTCTCTAATCCCCATCGGATCACTTCATCCACCGCGCAAATGCTTAGATACGAAATGTCATGCTGCAGCACGATGGCATACTCCTGATGTCGCTGTATACCGCTCTTTAATCGTCTTTCAATATCTATTGTTGTAAAATCGACTACACTACCGACATCATCTGCACACACGTTCCAGTCAAAATACCGGTAGCCCATGTCCTCCATGATCTTCGTCAAGCGTGTCATCAGACCTTTATTGATGTAGCTGACCGTGTTGGCGCTTCCGCCAGGAAACCGGAAGATATGAGTATAGCTTCCCGTTATCTCCTTAACGATTTCCTGTGCTTTCAAAAAATCTGCAAAGTATGCCTGCTCATTGGCATAAATCTCATTAAACTCATGACGGAAGCAATGTACACCAATCGAATGCCCTTCCTGATACGCACGGGCGATCAAATCCTGGTGTCCTTTGCTGCCGACGATGAAAAAGGTCGCTTTGACATCATATTTTTTTAGAATGTCCAACAATTTTTCCGTATTATTACATGGACCATCGTCAAATGTTAGATACACCGTTTTTTCCGGAGGATCAACAATATCGGGCAATTCAACAGGAACGACGCACACCGTGCGCACCGCGCGCGCCGTTTGAGATAGATCGTCTGTGACAGTATATGTGAGTTCATATGTGCCAACAAGGTATGGAATGATTTCTCCCTCCTGAATCACACGATCAGTAATATCATCCCCGAGATAGTCATACGCAACATACCCTGGATCGGTAAAATAAAAATCCGCAGGAATTGTCAGTGTTTCCTCGCCGTTCAAGACTATCGAAGGGCCTGTGATTGGGGTCTCCTTGGAAGTCGATTCAGGTGTGTCAAACAAAATGCAAATTGCGCCCTGGGTTTGTGTGGAAGAAGACAGGGATGTCTCTAAATGATCCGTTTCAATCTGCAAGCTCTTTGAAAACGAAAGCGGCAGAAAGAGCGTGAGAAGAAACAGCGAAACAAAAACACTCTTTTTCATCGTGTTTGACCCTTTCAAACGAATTAAGTATAGTATTACATGTTTGTATTCAAAAATCAAGACCGTCCAATCAGCTGGATTTCCGTGAAAGACGGATCGAATTGCTATTTCGAATAGGATTGAATGTCTGAGTCCGGTTCAAATCACATCTGAATATATAAAACGTGGAGCCCACACATAGGTGAGCTCCTATAATTGGTGCGGCTGATGGGATTTGAACCCATAAGCTTTCGCCGACAGATTTTAAGTCTGTTGTGTATGCCGTTCCACCACAGCCGCAACATGAGATATTGTACAGGCAATGAATCAGATTTGTCAATAATCAAAGTCCTAAAAGGGCGCCGATTAAACCGCCTGCCGCAAGAAACAAAACGGGATGGATCTTTTTCAACTTCGGCAGCAGCATCAGCGTCACCAGAGCGCCATATAATACAAGGGAAACGATGTCCACATGGAACGGCACAAAGGAAAAGCTGAGGGAAGACCGGATCACGGACCAACCGGCCGCCGCCACCAGGCCAGCCGCCGCCGGGCGCAAAGCACCGAAGGCGTCGTTCACCAGCTTGGATCTTCTGTATTTTTCCAGACCCTTTGCCACAAAGATGATGACGACTATTTGGGGGCTGATGAGGGACAAAGTCGATATGATCCCCCCCAGCACGCCCCACACAGCGCCATAGGGCGATAGGACACTGTAGCCAACATATGTGGCAGCGTTCACACCGATAGGCCCTGGCGTTGATTCGGCTACGGCGATAATGTTGGCCAACTCCTCTCCCGTGAGCCAGCCGTATTTCGCGATCATGTCCTGCAGGAAGCGGATGCAGGCCATGCCGCCGCCCACCGCCATCAAGCCTGTCTTCATGAATTCAAAGATGAGCAGGAGGATGGTTTTGATCATGCCTTCTTCCACCTCCCGAACAGGATGCCGAACGCTGCGGCCAACAACACCAACCACACGGAATCCAATCCCACCACCGTAAGCAGCAGGAAGGAGACGATCACTATGGCCCAGCTGACCCAGTCCTTGGCCGCCTTCTTGATGAGGCGAACGATGGTTACCGTCATCAACGCCGCTACAGCCACCCGGACCCCGGCAAAGATATGCTGGACCAACGGATAGCTCATTAGGTTTTGGAGCACGGCGGCGATGATTGTAATAATGATCAAAGGTACCGTCACCACGCCCAGGGAAGCCACGATGCCGCCCAGGACCTTGCCCCGCTTATACCCCACGAAGGTGGCGGAGTTGATGGCGATGACGCCGGGCGTACACTGAGCCAGGGAGAAGTAATCCAAGACCTCCTCCTCCGTGCACCACTTTTTGTTATCCACCAGCTCCCTCACCAGCAGGGGCAGCATGGAATATCCGCCGCCAAACATGACGGCGCCGATCTTCATAAACGTCAAATATAATTCCACCATACCTTCACACCACCGGCCAACCGGCCACATACATGCCTAAATACAGGATCGTTCCCAGGATACAGAGAAGAGAGACCATCAAGCCAATCGTACGTTCCTTTGTTAATTTGACCATGCCCAGGATAACCGGGAAGCAGCAAAAGAGCTGACGGGGCGCGTCGATCACGCCTGTTTGGCTAAGTATCATCACGTAGGCGGTCAAAAAATACGCCAAAAAGCTCACCCGCATGTCCTTGACCACCAGCAAACACAAGCCCAGGCTCCCAATGATGCTGATCAGGCTCGGGATATACAAACCAAACAGCGAAGGAGCAGTATAGGTCCGATACGCGTCGATCAAGCGCTCCGTCATAACGCCTCCAACCCGATAGAACAAGGCGAACTCGCTGTTGAACTGCGCCTCCATGTACTCTACATAAGCAAAGAAGCTACCGCTGATCGTTCGATTTATGATGAGATAGATGATGTATCCCAAAAGCACCAGGATCAAAGAAGCGCCGGTTAGACCCTTTTTAAGATAGAATCGCCAAGTGACTTCCTTCAGAGACCGATACTCCCTTGTCATGGTGTTGAAATATTCCAACAGCAGCGGGATGACCAAGGCGATCCCCACCCTGTCCGTCAAGGCGGCCAACCCGCCGATGAAGGCACTGAGGACGAATCGCTTTCGCCGTGCACAATACACACACAACAGCGTCAGCAGCAAAAACGTGCTGGCCGGAATCGTGCAGGTCAGCAGGCAGCAGGGCGGCAGGATCGAATAGTACCACGAGGCGCGGACGGCGGATTTCCTGTCGGATTCGTGGAGCACCAGCAGATACAGCACTACCCCGGCCAGGATCGTATTAAGATTGGATAAGAAGAACGCTGCTCGGATGCTGCTGATGTAGGCTGGACTGATGAGACGAACGAGGAAAGGATACAGGGGTGGAAAAACAAGGTTCAAATACTTTCCCGGGAATTCCTGCAGTTCCACGGCATATCCCTTGTTGGCCAAGGAAATGATCCGCTCGGCAAACATGTGATCCGCCCAAATATGCTGGATATCCAGTGCCGTTTCCGTATACCCGTTCAGATAGAGGCTCCACAAAAACGCTCCCAGCATGATGATGCCTCGACCCAAGGCCAGCATCAGCACCAGGCGAAGGATCTCACGGGTACCGGCGACGCTCGTCCGCTGAACGGTGGAAAGCGTCAAATCTCCATCCTCGCCCATCGCATACTCGAAGGCCCGGGGAACGAAGCGAATGACCAGCAGGGAGAACATCAGCAGCAACAAGCCGCCAACGAGCACGGATTCCATATAAACGGGTGTATCCACCACGAGCCAAAGGCCGTACAGTATACACAATACGGCCAATGGTACAGCGATGAATACACCCTTTACGACGTCGTTCTGGCGCATTACTCCCTTTGAAGCGCTTTGGGTTTACCCAGTATTTCCGCGTATACCACACCCCGCAGCACGCTGTTGGCCTGGAAATCCAACAGTTCTCCGGCAGTGGGGACAGCTCTCTCCCCCTTTTCCACAGGCTTTAGAGCAGCAGCCTTTGGCGGCGGGCAATTCTCCTCCCCCGTTATGCTGGATTCCGTATGGGTATGCCCGCCCTCCAGGGTGCTGGTGACCACGTGGGTATACCGAGGCGTGCCAGCGTAGGAGGCTGCCTTGGTCTGCTGCCCTTTTCCAGCAGCTGCAGGCCGTTTGCTTAGCTCCACAGGCGGGAACTTGGAGGGGGCCGGAGAGGTCTTCGCGGGGGACGGTCTGTTGGGAGCCGCGGATCTGGGCGCGGTGAACTCACGCTCCGCTGGAGCGTTTTGCCGCTTCTTGGCCTTCGCCATATTCTTTTTGTTCGCAATGGATACGGCGATGCCGATCAATGCGATCAATACCATCAGAACATCCACGGTATGCCCTCGCTTTTTCGATTATTTCTTAGCCGTGTTAGGGTCCGCGGCGTGGGAGATAGCGTTGCGCATCTCCGTGTCGGACATGACGTTCTTCATGTTGTAGTAGTCCATGACGCCAAGCTTACCCTCCTTGAAGGCATGGGCGATGGCGATAGGGATCTCCGCCTCCGCCTCGATGACCTTGGCCCGCATGCCGGCCACGGCAGCCACGTTCTCCTGCTCCTGGGCCACAGCCATGGCCCGGCGCTCCTCAGCCTTGGCCTGAGCGATGCGTTTGTCGGCCTCCGCCTGGTCGATCTGGAGCTGGGCGCCTACGTTGCGGCCCACGTCCACGTCCGCGATGTCGATGGACAGGATCTCAAAAGCGGTTCCGGCGTCGAGGCCCTTGTCAAGGACGGTGCGGGAGATGGAATCGGGGTTCTCCAAAACTTCCTTATGGCTCCGGGAAGAGCCGACGGTAGTGACGATGCCCTCGCCGACACGTGCAATGATGGTCTCCTCACCGGCGCCGCCCACCAAGCGGTCGATGTTGGCGCGGACTGTGACCTTGGCCTTGGCCTTCAGCTCGATGCCGTCCATGGCCACAGCGGCGATGACGGGGGTCTCGATGACCCGAGGGTTGACGCTCATCTGCACGGCCTCCAGCACGTTGCGGCCAGCCAGGTCGATGGCGCAGGCCTGCTCGAAATCCAGGGGGATGCCGGCACGCATGGCGGCGATCAGGGCGTTGACCACCCGATCCACGTTGCCGCCTGCCATATAATGGGCTTCCAGCTTGTTGAGGGGGAGCTGGATGCCGGCCTTGGTGGCTTTGATCAAGGGATTGACGATACGGGCCGGGATGACCTTCCTCAGGCGCATGCCGACCAGAGTGCTGATGTTCAGCTTGACGCCAGAGGCGCTGGCCGAGATCAGCAGACCGATGGGCACAAAGCTAAAGAGCAGCGAAAGAAAGATGATGACGAGTACGACGATGATAATTGCGGGAAGCATGTGTAGTATATCCTCCTGTATGTTAATACTTGTTTGTTAACCGCGGGAATACAGCATATGGATCACGACATAGATGGCCATGATAAACAGCGGTATGCCCACGAGCAATCCGATCCACTGGTGGACCAGGGTCTTTTTATCCGGAGCCTCCGGTTCCGGCTGGTCCTCCGGTTCCTCTATGCCGCACTTGGGACAAACGTCAGTGACATATAGGCAACCGCACTTCTTACAGTACTTCATTTGACGATGACGTTCAAGCCTTCCACCGCCGCCACAGTGACTTCCTTCCCCGCCTCGATGAAGTTCCCATAGGTGGAAACGTTCATGCGCTCGCCGTCTATCTCGGCGATGCCCGCAGGCCGCAACGCCGTGACAGTCCTTCCGGTCTTGCCGATCAGGCTCTTGCCCTTCTCCTTGACCACCGGGGAGGAATCCCCTTCCACCGATGTGGCGTTCACGATCTTAGAGCGAGACAGCGTCCCTTTCTGGAAGGAACGGATGAACAGAACGATGATGACGGCCAGCAGCAGCAACAGCACCGCCGTGACGATCAGCGCCGACGTGATGGAGTTTGCCAGAAACTGCATCACGATAATGGCGGCAAAGGAAGCGATGCCAAGCCCACCGGCCACGCCGAAGCCTGGCGTAAACATTTCCACGATGAACATAAGGATGCCGAACAAGAAACAGAGGATGCACGGCACTGCCAAGTATCCGAGAGCTGATAGCATTATCTTCCTCCTTCTACATATTCTTATTTTATTATGCCCTATTCCCCTGAAAAAAGCAAGAGCTTTCCTTCGTTGCATATTTTCCCTGCCCGTGGTATACTTTCAACTATCAACATCAGGTAAGGAGCATGTTTCATGATCGCTCTGCTGGCCAAAGTTTTTTTGCGCAAAACGGACAATATAGAGGCTGTCCGTCACAAATACGGCATGATCTGCGGCAGCGTCGGCATCTGTCTAAATCTGCTGCTTAGCGTGTTCAAAATCGTTCTGGGCGTACTCACCGGCTCGCTCGCCATCCAGGCGGACGGCTTCAACAACCTGGGTGATGCCGGCTCCTCCCTCATCTCCCTTGCAGGGTTCTTTCTGTCCGGCAAAAAGCCGGATTCGGAGCATCCCTTCGGTCATGGACGCGCCGAATATCTGTCCGCCTTTATCATCGCGTTCTTCATCCTGCTCATGGGTGTAGAACTGATCAAAAGCTCTATCGAAAGCCTCCTTTCCCACGCCCCTGCGCCCAGCTTTACTCTGGCGGCCTTTATCGTGCTTCTTTGCTCCATTGCCGTAAAGCTGTATATGGCCCTGTATAACACGCGGTATGGCAAAAAATTCGACTCCTCTGCCATGCTGGCCACGGCAAAGGACAGTCTGTTCGACTGCATCACCTCCGGCGCCGTCCTGCTTTCCATGGCCATGAACTACTTCTGGAAGATCAACGCCGACCCTTGGTTTTCCCTGGCCGTATCCCTGCTCATTCTTTGGGGCGGCTTTGGCACGGCGAAGGAGACCGTGGGCCTGCTGCTGGGCAAGAAAGCTGAGCCGGAGCTGATCCATTCCATCGCGGAGACGGTCATGGCACACGATGGCGTCCTGGGTGTCCATGACCTCATCGTCCATGATTACGGTCCCGGCCGCATGATGATCACTCTCCATGCCGAGGTGGACGAAAAGGCCGACATGCTTTCCACTCACGACATGATCGACAACATCGAGTGGGAGCTGAACAAAAAGTTCAACTGTCTCTCCACCATCCATATGGACCCCATCGCCGTGAACAATCCTGAAACCGATGCGGCCAAGGAACAGGTGAAATCCGCCGTTCAGCGGATCGACGAACGTATCACCATCCATGATTTCCGTCTGGTCCGGGGACAGACCCATACGAATCTGGTGTTCGACGTATCTGCCCCCTTTGACATCCCCCTTTCCAACGGAGAACTGCGGGAACGGATCACCCAACAGATCGTTGCTCTGAACGATACCTTTAATCCAGTCATCACCGTCGACAGACTTTGAAAGGAGCGCTCCATGCTGCCCGTGCTGTGTTATGGCGACATTTGCGCCGATCTGCTCATCCCTTACGGGGCCGCATTGACTGCACTATCCGGGCCCGTGGACCCGGATACACTGAGCGTCCGCTTTTCTCACGGTGGCAGCGTCGCCAACACCGCCGTCACCTTGGCCCGTCTGAACACCCCCACCCTCTTCCTGGGCACCGCGGGGGCCGATGCGTTCGGCAGGACCCTGAAGGCCGGATTGGAGCAGGAGGGCGTGGACGCCTCCCTGCTGGCTTTGAAGGAGGGAGCCATGACCACCATGGTTTTGCTCGTGCTGGATGAACGCGGGGAGCGGGTCCCCTTTGCCTTTCCCCGGACTGGAGCCAGCCAGCACCAAATCACGCCCGATCAGATCCCCTCGGACATCCTTTCCCGGATCTCCCTCATGCATTCCTCTGGCATGACGCTGCGGGAGGACCCGGCGGCCGCCAACCAGCTTCTTTTGATGGAGCGTTGCCGCAAGGCCGGCATCCCCGTCGCCCTCGATGTGAACGCCCGTCTGGAATCCTTAGAGGACAGCACCTTCTCTCGCAACATCCAAAAAGCGTTGGATCTATGCGATATCCTGCTTGGCTCCGGAGCTGACGAGCTGTGCCCCTTGGCCGGTGTCTCCGACCCGGATGAGGCGGCCAGGAAGCTCCTTGATCGGGTCCCCATGGTGGTCTGCCGCAAGGGAGAGCAGGGTGCCATCGTATACACCCGTGAAGCATCGTACGCCTCCTCTGCCTTATCCGTACCCGTGCGGGACCGGGTCGGCGCCGGAGACGTGTATGACGGCGCCTTTTTGTCCTCACTCCTTTCCGGCTATACGCTGCAGGAAGCCAATCACCGCGCCTGCGCCGCCGGTGCCTTCTGCGTTTCCCATTTCGGCGGCCGAAGCGGCCCCACGCAGCGCGAGTTGGATGAATTCCTCCATGCCCACGTCATCGCCTGACCCCTTGTAATAGGTATCTTTTCCTTCTTTTTCCCTATGCCCCGGCGCAAGGCGCGCTATATTTTGCATGCTATGGGGTGCCCCTGTATTGATATCAAAATCCATATGGTTCAAAAATGTTAAAAAAGACACAAAAAAGTCAGAATTTTATAGATAATTAGGCATTTTTATGTATAGACAAGTGCAAACTAAGATGATATAATGAGCCAAACTTGAAAGGAGTTTTACCATGAACAAGACTGAATTCATCAAGGCGGTTGCCGAGAAATCCGGCCTGTCTAAAAAAGAAGCCACTGCAGCCGTCGCTGCAGCTTTAGAAACGATCACCCAAACGATCAAGGAAGAAACTGTTTCCCTTTCCGGCTTTGGCACCTTCGGTTGCAAGCATCGTTCCGCTCGGGAAGGCAAGAATCCCCGGACCGGCGAGATGGTGACCATCTCTGCCGCCAACGTGCCCTTCTTCAAGGCCAGCAAGGCCCTGAAGGAGTCGCTCCAGTAACATCTTTATTAAACTCTCTGGTGGGTCGGGGCTTCCCCGGCCCACTTTTTTGTGGTATACTTCCCTCTGGAGGTAATGTATGGAACAGTATTCCCTCTTTGCAGAGGAAGCGCCACAGCCTTTGGCCGCCCGCCTTCGTCCCCAATCCTTGGATGAATTCGTAGGCCAGACCCATCTTTTGGGGCCGGGTAAGGTCCTGCGTCGCCTTATCGAAAGCGACCAGGTCTCCTCCATGATCTTTTGGGGACCGCCGGGCGTGGGCAAGACCACCTTGGCCCGCATCATCGCCAATCGAACGAAATCCGCTTTCATCGATTTCTCCGCCGTGACCAGCGGCATCCGGGAGATCCGCACCGTCATGCAGCAGGCAGAGGACAATCGCCGCTATGGAGACAGGACCATCCTGTTCGTGGACGAGATCCATCGCTTCAATAAGGCCCAGCAGGACGCCTTTCTCCCCTTCGTCGAAAAGGGCAGCATCATCCTTATCGGTGCCACCACGGAGAACCCCTCCTTCGAGATCAACGGGGCGCTTCTGTCCCGCTGCAAGGTGTTCGTCCTGCAGGCCCTGAAAACGGAGGAGCTGGTGGGGCTGCTGCGGCGAGCGGTGAACGATCCCAGGGGCTTCGGGAAGGAAAACGTGAGCATCACCGACGAGATGCTGAACATGATCGCCGTTTTCTCCAACGGGGACGCCCGCAACGCCCTATCTACCTTGGAGATGGTGGTCCTGAACGGGGACGTGGATGAGGTGGGAAACATCACCGTGACCATGGAGACTTTGGAGCAGTGCATCTCCAAGAAGTCTCTGCTCTACGACAAGAATGGCGAGGAACACTACAACCTGATCTCCGCTCTCCATAAGTCCATGCGCAACTCCGATCCCGACGCAGCGGTGTATTGGCTGGCCCGGATGCTGGAGGCCGGTGAGGATCCCCTGTATGTGGCCCGACGGGTGGTGCGTTTCGCCAGCGAAGACGTGGGACTGGCCGATCCCCATGCCTTGGAGATCGCCGTGGCCGCATACCAGGCCTGCCACTTCATCGGCATGCCGGAGTGCAGCGTTCATCTCACCGAAGCGGTGGTCTATATGTCCATGGCCCCCAAGTCCAACGCCATGGACGTGGCGTATCTGGAAGCCAAACAGGACGCCCTGCAGCAGCTGGACGAACCCGTGCCCCTGAACATCCGCAACGCGCCCACGGGGCTCATGAAGGATCTTGGGTACGGCAAGGGGTATAAGTACGCCCACGACTATGAGGATAAGCTCACCAGCATGCAGTGCCTGCCGGATTCCCTCCTGGGTCGAGAATATTTCCGCCCCACGGAGCAAGGATTGGAGGCCAAGTATAAGAAGCGTCTTGAAGAGATCAAGGCCTGGAAGCAGGAGCACTAACCGCTCCTATCCCTCACCAAAACAGAAAAGCAGGAAGCCGAAAGGCTTCCTGCTTTTTGATTGTTCCTGTGGCTTACTTGTAGAGGCCGCGGTTGGTGTAGGTGGTGTGCAGCAGCTCGTGAGCCTTGTGGCTGCAGGGCTCGCCCAGATACTCCTTATAGAGCTTCTGGACTTCGGGGTTCTCATGGGACTTCCGCAGCGGCATATTGGCATCCTCGCCATAGAGGCCGGCCGCGCGAATGGCGCGCACATCGTGGAAGTTCTTGAAGTTGCTTGGCACGATGGGCTGACCGCCGCCGTTGACGCAGCCGCCGGGGCAGGCCATGACCTCGATGAAGGTATAGTCCTTCTCGCCCCGCTTGACCATGTCAAGAAGCTTGCTGGCGTTCTCCAGGCCGGAGGTGACCGCCACGCGGACCTTGGTGCCGTTGAGGTCGTACTCGGCTTCCTTGATGGCTTCCACGCCGCGAACGGCTTCGAATTCCACCTTCTCCAGGGTCTTGCCGGTGACCACTTCGTACACGGTACGCAGAGCCGCTTCCATAACGCCGCCGGTGGCGCCGAAGATGTGGCCGGCGCCGGAGGCCTGACCCAGCAGATCGTCGGCAACCTCATCGGGAAGCTTGTCGAAGATGATGCCGGCCTTCTTGATCATACGGGCCAACTCACGGGTGGTGAGGGACACATCCACATCGGGGATGCCGTTGTGACCCAGCTCAGGACGGTTGCACTCATACTTTTTGGCGGTGCAGGGCATAACGGACACGCAGACGATGTCCTTGGGATCGATGCCCGCATGCTCGGCATAGTAGCTCTTCACCAGCGCACCATACATGCCCTGGGGGGACTTGCAGGTGGACAGGTTGGGAATGAACTCAGGATAGTAGTGCTCGCAGAACTTGATCCAGCCGGGGCTGCAGGAAGTGATCTGGGGCAGCGGGCCGCCGTTCTGGAGGCGCTGAATGAGCTCGGTGCCTTCCTCCATGATGGTCACGTCAGCAGCGTTGTCCACATCGAACACCTTGTCGAAGCCCAGGCGACGGCAGGCAGCGATGAGCTTGCCTTCCACGTTGGAGCCCATGGGCATCCCGAAGCACTCGCCGATCTGAACACGGACGGAGGGCGCGGGGGCGATGACCACATGCTTGGTGGGATCGGAGAGCGCCTTCCAGACCTTCTCGGTGTCGTCCCGCTCGGTGAGGGCACCGGTGGGGCAAACCTGGATGCACTGGCCGCAGTTCACGCAGCTGGTGTCCGCAAGAGGCATCTCGAAGGGGCTGGACACGTGGGTCTTGAAGCCACGCATGCTGGCGCCGATGACGTGGGCGTGCTGCACGTTCTTGCAGACCGCGATGCAGCGACGGCACAGGATGCACTTGCTGTTGTCGCGAACCAGGTGGATGGCGGACTCATCCAGATCCGGCTGCATGGGCTCAGCGGGACGGAACTTGTCGGGATCCGCGCCGTACTCCTGGGCCAGGGTCTGCAGCTCGCAGTTAGTGGAGCGGACGCAGCCAAGGCAGTCCATCCGGTGGTTGGAGAGCATGAGTTCCAGTGTCATCTTCCGGGAAGCGCGCAGAGCGGGGGTGTTGGTCTGGACCTCCATCCCCTCGGCCACCTGCTGGAGGCAAGCCACAGGGTTGGAGCGGGCGCCCTTTACCTCGACCACGCACATACGGCAGGCGCCGATGGCGTTAACATCCTTTAGGTAGCAGAGGGTGGGGATATGGACCCCGGCCTTCTCCGCCGCCATCAGAACCGTGTAATCGGAAGGGACCTCAACTTCGATCCCGTTGATCTTTACATGAACAGTATCCATGGAATTCCTCCTTATTTCTTGCTGATGGCACCGAAGCGGCAGGTATCCATACAGGTACCGCACTTGATGCACTTGGCCTGATCGATGACATGGGGCTGCTTCACAACGCCGTTGATGGCGTTCACGGGGCACTTGCGGGCGCAGGCCGTGCAGCCGCGACACTTATCGGGATCGATCTCATAGTGCAGGAGCTTCTTGCAAACGCCGGCGGGGCAGCGCTTTTCGACCACGTGGGCCTCGTACTCGTCGCGGAAGAACTTCAGCGTGGAAAGCACGGGGTTGGGAGCCGTCTGACCCAGGGCGCACAGGGCGTTGGCCTGGATGTAATGGCACAGCTCCTCCATCTTGTCCAGATCCTCCAGAGTGCCGTTGCCACTGGTGATCTTATCCAACATCTCCAGCAAGCGGCGGGTACCGATACGGCAGGGAACGCACTTGCCGCAGCTCTCGTCCACGGTGAAGTCCAGATAGAACCGAGCCACGTCCACCATGCAGGTGGAGTCGTCCAAAACGATCATACCGCCGGAGCCCATCATGGCACCGATGCTCTTGAGGTTCTCGTAGTCGATGGGCAGATCCAGGAACTTGGCCGGGATGCAGCCGCCGGAAGGACCGCCGGTCTGAACGGCTTTGAACTCTCTGCCATTGGGGATGCCACCGCCGATATCGTAGATGATCTGGCGGAGGGTGGTGCCCAGAGGAACTTCCACGAGGCCGGTGTTGTTGATCTTGCCGCCCAAAGCGAACACCTTGGTGCCCTTGCTCCCCTCGGTGCCCATGGACGCGAACCAATCGGCGCCCTTGAGGATGATCTGGGGTATGTTGGCCAGGGTCTCCACGTTGTTGATGATGGTGGGCTGACCAAAGAGGCCCTTGTTAGCCGGGAACGGAGGCTTGGTCTTGGGCTCGCCGCGGTTGCCCTCGATGGAGGTCAACAGAGCGGTCTCTTCGCCGCAGACGAAGGCGCCGGCGCCCAGACGGACGTCGATGTCGAAGTCGAAACCAGTGCCGAAGATGTCCTTGCCCAGCAGACCGTATTCGCGTGCCTGCTTGATGGCGATCTGCAAACGATGGACCGCGATGGGGTACTCAGCACGAACGTAGATGTAGCCTTGGTTGGCATTGATGGCATAGCCCGCGATGCACATGGCCTCCAGGATGGCGTGCGGATCACCTTCCAGAACGGAACGATCCATAAACGCACCGGGATCGCCCTCGTCAGCGTTGCAGACCACGTACTTATGAGGAGTCTGGTTGACAGCGGCGAACTTCCACTTCAAGCCAGTGGGGAAGCCTGCGCCGCCACGGCCGCGCAGACCGGACTTGGTGACCTCTTCGATGACTTGCTCGCGGGTCATTTCGGTGAGGACCTTACCCAGGGCGCTGTAGCCATCCATGGCGATGTATTCTTCGACATCCTCAGGGTTGATAACGCCGCAGTTACGGAGTGCCACACGGAGCTGGGGCTTGTAGAACTCGATGTCCTTCAGCGTGGGGACCTCGACCTTCTCGCCACCCTCGGCATCACGATGCACGAGACGCTCCACGATACGGCCCTTCAGCAGATGCTCGGAGGCGATCTCAGGCACGTCGGAGACCTTCACGCGGGAGTAGAAGGTGCCATCGGGATAGATAATCATGACGGGACCCATTTCGCAAAGGCCGAAGCAGCCGGTGCGCACGACCTTGACTTCATCCTGAAGACCCAGTTTGACGATCTCCTGCTCCATGGCTTCGGCGATCTTGGGGCTGTCAGAAGAGGTACAGCCCGTACCGCCACAGATCATTACATGCGTACGAATCATTCTCAATATCCTCCGTTATTATTCTGCGGCACCGATGGTGTATTCCGTGATAGGCCGTCCACCAAGGATATGCTCCTTGACGATCCGGGGCACCATGGCGGGCTTGACCTTCACGTAGGTGACCCGCTCCTTGCCGCCCTCGAAGACCTCCACGATGGGCTCGAGACGGCACATGCCGATGCAGCCGGTCTGGGTCACGGTGGCGTTGTCAGCGTGCTGCTTGCTGACTTCCTCCACAAAGGCATTGAGTACGGGACGGGCACCGGCGGCGATACCGCAGGTAGCCATGCCGACGACGATGCGGATGTCGCCCTCTTTCTCGCGGAGAGCGACCTTGTCCTTCATCTTGTTCCGAATCGCTGCAAGTTCCTCAAGACTTTTCATAGTTGTTTTCCTTTCGTAGATTTTTGGTTATGTAAGTTGCTTTCGCTTAAAAACCGTATTGTTCGTTCAAGCTCTCTCTGGCCCATTCCAGGACCTCGAAGCTATTGAGCGGGATCTCATCCCCCAAAGCTTCCCTCATCTCCCGTGTGTCCAGGTGGACCAGATCGCCACCGGGCAAACTGTGTTCAAAAAGGATATCGACGTCGGGGCATCCTTGGATCAGGCTGACCAGGGTGGATACCACGTCCCCAAGGGGCGTAAAATCCATGTGATCCTTGTGGAAAAAGGCGGAGATCACGGTCCCGTGATCCTCAGGGCTCATCTCCCTTGTTTTGGAGGAAAGGGTGAGCTCGCCGCCGGTCTGCTCCGCAGCCAGCTTAAACAGCGGGATCCCCATGCCCACCTTCCGGGTCTTGCGGGTGGTGGAAAAAGGGTCCATCACCGTGGCCAGGAATTCCGGGGTCATGCCCTTGCCGTCGTCCTCAATGGTGATCCGCAGCGTGTCCTCCGTTTCAGCCAACAGGATCTTGACGAGCGTGGCCTGAGCGGAGATCGAATTCTGCACGATATCCAAGATGTTCAGGGACAGTTCCTTCATGCTTTCTTCTCCAGTAGCGCAAAGAGAGCTTTTCGCACGGCCTCCTCCCCATCCTCCGGGGAAACCTCCAGATGGACGCAGAAGCTGCTGTCGCTGATCTCCCACAGCCTGTGAGCGTCGGAGGATACCAGTATCCGCCGTCCTCCCGCCAGCTCCCGCTTGTCCTCGTCATGGACCTCGGCCAAGGTGAACACCGGCTTTTCCGGGAAGAAGCCCAGAATAGCCAGCAGCCCGTTGGCCTCCCGGTCGATGTGGGCCGGATAGCAGACCCCGCCCATGGACCGGACCAGCTCCGCCCCTTCCTCCAGGGTGAGAGACGTGGCCGCGGGAAGGAACCAGGGATCGTTCCCGATGGGAACGTCCTCCTCCCCCATGATTACCTGCTCTCCGAAGATGGCAGGCTTGTTGGGGATCTTCATCCGACGGTCCATCACCGCTTCGTCGAAGGCAAGAGCCGTTTCCAGCTCCGGGAACAAGCAGACCATGTGGACGTCCTCCGCCGTGGTGAGCTCCATGCCCGGGACGGGCACGATGCCGTAGGCACGGCAGGCCGCGAAGAAGGCTGGACAGTTCTTGGCCGTGTTGTGATCCGTCAGCGCCATGATCTTCAATCCGTTCAGATACCCCATCCCCGCGATGTTGCAGGGGGTCATATCCTCCTCTCCGCAGGGGGAAAGGCAGGAATGGATGTGAAGATCGACGGCGAAGGCGTTCATGCGAGCAAAGGAGCGACCTTCGCGCACAGCTCAAAGACCGACAGGGGTGAGCTGTAGAAGTTTAGTCCGTTCTCCTCTGCCGCCTCCATGGCCGCCGGATCCGGCGTCACGTCCTCGGCAAAGATGACCATGGCGGCGTCCGTCAGCGAACACACAGCCGGCACGTTCCGATTGGACATGATGGTGATCCAGCAGTCGCCGCTCTGGGCACGGCCCATGACCCAACTGAGCAGGTCGCCGGCATAGCCGCCGGTCACTTCCCTGTCCTCAGCCTCGTGCAAAGGGGTGAGGCCCAATGCGTCTCTGATCTCGAACACGGTCATTGCTTCTTCTCCATTTCGCTCATCAGGTTCTTCAACCGCTCCCGCATGTGGACGATGCACTCATCGATATTTGCGTCACCCTTGACCACATCCTCCGCAAAGGCGCGGCAGGTAGGTGCGCCGCAGGAGCCGCAGTCCAGGGCAGGCAGGCTCTCGTTGATGTTCTCGATGTCCGCCATCATGCGAATGGACTCGAACCGGTTCACGTTCAAAGCGGACACGTTGGAGAAGGTGGCCGGTTTCACGGTCATGATCTCCTCGGGAACGTCCACATTGCCGCTCTGCCGGGGCACATGGTTGAGACTCACCGGCATATACCGGCGCAGAGTCTGCAAACGGACCTGAGCGATGTAGGGGTTTTCCACCGTGAGCACACCGCCCACGCATCCGCCGTTGCAGGCATCCAGTTCGGCAAAATCCACACTGGGGAAGCTGCCCATCTCGATGCTGTCCAACACGCGGATCACGTTGTCGATGCCGTCGGCAGCCAGGTATCTGTCGTTCATCAGCGCGGAGCCCTCTCCGCCCGACGATGCCCAGCCGAGGCCGATCATGCCGCTTTCGCTGGTGGTCTTGGGGGTGCTCTTCGGTTGGATGGCGTTCAGGAGCTTGAAATAAACCTCGCTGATGGCCACCACATAATCTACACAGGGCTCTTCGTCCGCTCTGTCGGTGTTCTTCACCCAGCTGAACTTAGCAGGGCAGGGGCTGATGAATACGGTCTTGATGTCCTCTTTCTTAAGCTCCGGATGCTTTTTGAGGGCTTCCTCCTTCGCCATCCGCCCAGCTAACTCGATAGGCGGCATAAGGGGGATCACATGGTCGATCAGGGATGGGAAACGGATGCTGATGAGACGCACCACCACCGGACAGGCGGAACTGATGGCTGGACGGGGAATGTCGGGACGCTTCATGTATCGCCGGGTGTATTCGGTGATGATCTCCGCACAGCGGGACACCTCGAACACATCGTTGAAGCCCATGTCGAGCAGGCCCTGAAGCACATAATCCACGTCCGTTACGTTGACGAACTGGCCAAAGAGCGACGGCGCAGGCAACGCGATCAGATACTTGGAACGATCCAGCGAATCCAGGGAGTCGCAGATGGCCCGCTTTGCCTGATAGGGGCAGAAGCGGATGCATTCCCCGCAGTCGATGCACTGGACGGCATTGATGACGGCGTGCCCGTCCCGGATACGGATAGCTTCGGTAGGGCAGCGCCGCAAGCAATGGGTGCAGCCCTTGCACTTTTCCCTATCCAGTGAAACGGAGTGCCTGTATTCCATGCCTTTCCTTTTTCCTTTCGGTTACTTGTTGAAGAAACCCAGCTCTATGGTCGTTCCCTGGCCGACCACGGTATCCAGCTTGAAGGTGTCGGTGAACCGCTTCATGTTGGGCAGCCCCATGCCGGCGCCGAATCCCAGGGCGCGCACGTTGTCCGGCGCGGTGGAATATCCTTCCTGCATGGCCTGTTCCACATCCTTGATGCCTGGACCGGTGTCCTTCAAAACGATCCGGATGCTTTCGTCGTCCACATACACGTCGGCGTCGCCGCCGTTGGCATGGATGACCATGTTGATCTCTCCCTCGTACATGGCGATGGAGACCCGACGGATCATCTCAGGGGAGCATCCCAGTTGTCGCAGCAGGCGCTTGACCTTGACGGAGGCTTCTCCGGCAGAGGTGAAGTTTCCGCCATCCACTGTGTAATGCACATGCAATGGTTCTGCGCTCATGGGATCACCTGTGCAGTCCCGCTTCGTAAAGCCTCCCGCTCGCTTCATACATGGTGAGCGCGGTGGCCAAAACGGCGATGTGGCTCAGCTTTGCAAGCTCCACGACCTCGTCTGCAGGCGCCTTCCCACGAACGAAAAGGATGCAGCTCATGTCCAGCATCAGCGCGGTGCGAACGGCCTGGGGATTGTTGAGGCCCGTGAGGAGCAGCGCCTGATCCTGCGCGTAGGCAAGAACGTCGCTCATCATGTCACTGCTGAACGCGGAATCGATATCCAAGTCCAGCATGTCCTCTCCCGTATACACCTTTGCACCGACCAAACGGGCGACTTCGTCTAATCTCATAGCAGTGTTATTCTGCGCGCACCTTATCGATGATACCCTTCACATCGGCGGGGACCAACCGGCCGTAAACCTGATCGTCGATCATCATGACCGGCGCGAGGCCGCAACAGCCGAGGCAGCGGGCGGCTTCCAGGGTGAACATGCCGTCCGGTGTGGTGTGACCGGCACCGACGCCCAGGACCTTTTCCAGCTCATCCAGGATGTCCTGAGACCCCTTGACGTAGCAGGCCGTGCCCAGGCAAAGGCGGATAAGATGCTTTCCCTTGGGCTCCAGGCTGAACCAGGCATAGAAGGTGGAAACGCCGTAGACCTGCTCCAGCGAGCAGCCGAGGCCCTCCGCGATCATCGTCTGTACCTCAATGGGCAGATACCCATAGATCTCCTGTGCCTGCTGCATCACGGGCATCAGCGCACCGGGCTTTCCCTTTTGATCCGCAATGACCTTTTCGAGCGCTGCTTTTTGCTCGGCCGTGCCAGTGAACGGAATCGTGGTCTTCGTACTAGTCATACACATCCTCCTTTTAGAATTGTATCGGTCAAACTTCCGCTGGGTCAGTCGATACATGTATAAATGCATACAGACCCAGATATATTTTATCACAAAGAATCCAGCTTGCCAATAGATTAGCATCTGCTAACTTGCATTTTTGCAGGAAACATTTCACATGAAAGGAATAATAAAAAAAATTGAATTGATCCAGAAATAATGCTTTGAAAATGCCTAAAGATGGAGTATACTATATGTAAACATAAAAACGAACAGAAAGAAGGCTGCCTATGTCCAAGCGAAAAAAACTGATCATCACCCGGGAAGGGTATATATTTTTAGCCGCTGTAGGCGTGTTGCTGCTCGCTCTCATCATCGTCGCCGTCGCTACGAAGGGCTTCGGAGCCTGCAACAAAAAGGCCGCCGCCGCCCCCAGCGCCTCCCCCGCTGCTTCGGAGTATCACCCGGCGCCCACGGCAGCACCCACGGAAACGCCCGAGGTGATCGAACCCACGGATACGCCGGAACCCGAAGAAACGCCTGACCCGGACGCCACCGAGGCGCCCACCCCCACGCCGGTCTTGGAGACCGATCCGGACGCCCTTTTGGAGCCCACGGCGGAGATGATCGCCGGCGCAGCCCAGGGCCAGTTGACCAAGAGTGGCGTGAACATGCGGCAGGGCCCCAGCACCAACACTCCCATCATCGCTACGGGGCTGCGGAGCGGCACCAAGCTCACCGTTTACTGTGAGGACGGGGACTTCTATTTCCTGTTGGTGAACGAAACCAAGAAATACGGCTATATCGCCAAGAAGTTCGTGAAGCTCCTCTCCCCCTTGGGCGAGGTCTCCAATGGCAGCGACCAGCCGGAGGGAACTGTCCGCGGCACCATCTCCTCCAGCAACCTGGCCATTCGGGAAGGTCCGGCGGTGACCAATAAGTCCCTTGGTCAGTATTATGAGGGGAAACTGGTCTACATCTACTATCAGGAGGGTGACTATTACTACGTGATGGTGGCCGGGACTGACGTGAAGGGCTATATGTCCGCCCAGTTCATCAAGGTGGAGGAAGGCAAGACCGTGCCTCCGAAGGAATAATTCCCCCATATTCGTTAAGAAAAAGCCCCTCGTGCTGAGGGGCTTTTGTGTTACTCCATATCCTCTTCGGATCCTTCCGTCCCGGAAGCCGGCCTGTTTTTTTCCGTGACAGGGCCGGTGAACAGCGGGTGGTCGTATCGAAGGCGCATCCGATCCCACAGACCGTACTTCTCCGTGTTGGAGATGGCGTGGATCAACTTCTCCTCCACGTCGGGGACCAGGGTGGCCAGGTATCGGATCAAGTCCTTGGCTTCCTCTCGCTTAGTGTGCCCCGCCGCCGGACAGTTGGCCTTTTGCACGGGCAGCTCCCGCTGCCTGGCCACCGAAAGAGCGTACTTCTCCGGCAGGAACACCAGCGGGCGGATAACCGTCACGTCGGAACGGGATAGATAGGTCACCGGAGCAAAGGTGTTGACCCTGCCTTCATACAACAGGCTCATAAAGAAGGTCTCGATCACGTCCTCACGATTATGTCCCAGAGCCACCTTGTTGCATCCCCGCGCCCGGGCAGCGTTGTTGAGGGCGCCCCGTCGAAGCTTGGCGCACAGCGCGCAGGGGCTCTTCTCCTGACGGATGTTGAAGACCACGTCCCCGATATCCGTTTTGATGAGGGAATAGTCCATGCCGATGCGCTTCGCAAAGGCGGTGACCGCGGACCAGTCCTGCTCCACGATGCCCAGATCCAGGCTAACGGCGCACACCTCGAACCTGGTTTTAGAAAACCGCTTATAGAGCTGCAGCGCATCCATCAGCAGCAGAGAATCCTTGCCGCCGGATACGCCAATGCATACCTTGTCCCCGTCCTCAAACAGATGATACCGCTCGTCCGCCCGACGGATGCTGCCCAAAACTCGTTTCATGCTTTTGCCCTTTCCTTCGATTTTTCAAGTATACACACATGAAAAGGCACTGTAAAGAAAAAAGTCGGGATGTTATGAATTTGTCAATTTTTCATGATCGCCCGCATTTTTTGAAAGAACATGGTATACTATGGAATCAAGCAGTTCAGCGAAAAAGGAGGTGAGGGACATGAAAGCAGCGCGAAGGGATGCTATCCTTTTGTTCGTTTTGCTGCTGACCGTCATTTTTATGGTCAGCTGCGCCCCGGCGCCCTCCCCTGAAGCGGCAGCGACCGCCTCCCCCGTCCCCACCCGCGTCCCCACTTTGTATCGCTCCCAAATCGATCCCACCCCCTGCCCAACTCTGCCGGCACCCTTGCTCTATTCGGCCGCGCCTACCGCTGAACCCACCCCGTCGCCTACGCCCACGCCCCGTCCGGAGGGGCTCCTGGGTGGGAAATACGCCTGGCGGTTCACCGACAAAGAGGTTTTGACCGACCACACCTATTCCAACAGCACCGTCTCCATATCCTGGGACATGTATCGGGACGAAATAAGCTACTCCAGCCCCGTCACCTTCTATGTGGCCGACGTGCTGGTCCAGGACGTGACCTCACTGACGACCGCCTTTGCCAAGGGCCGTTATGAAAAAGGCGGTACCAAGCCCATGGAGGACATCGCGAAAAACAGCAATTCCATCATCGCCATCTCCGGCGACTTCGCCCGCTGGCACAAGAACGGCATCATTGTGCGTAACGGCGAGGTGTTCCGGAAAATCAAGCATACCTCCGATCTGTGCGTACTGTATAAAAACGGTGTGATGGAGACCTACACACCCCGGACGATCTCCGTCCAGGAAGTTCTGGATATGGACCCCTGGCAAAGCTGGCACTTCGGGCCAGAGCTCCTCGACCATGAGGGGCAGCCTAAGAAAAAGTTTAATACGGAAGTTTGGGGCCGTAATCCCCGTTCCGTCATCGGCTACTACGAACCTGGGCACTACTGTCTGGTGATCGTGGACGGACGACAAGGCAAATACTCCCTCGGTCTCAACATGCAGGAGCTGAGCCAGCTCATGTACTCTCTTGGCTGCGTCCGCGCATACAACCTGGACGGCGGCGCCACGGCCCACATGACCTGGCTCGGAAAGGTAATCAACTCCCCCAGCAAGGATCGAAAGGTCCACGACATCATCTGCATATGCTTCCCTGAAAACTGATTACATAAGCCTGCCCTCTGCAGGTTTTCTTTTTGGAAAAACCCTGTGCAGGCCCCGCCCGCATGTGGTATACTGTTTTCAATACATGAACGGAGGCATATCCATGGTCCTCGCCATACTCATCCTTTCCTCCCTGTCTTTGGTAGCCCTCATCATAACGATCATCCTGTTGGTGCAGCTTCGAAATGCCGATCGGTATGAGGACATCCTGGACAAGCTTTCCGATCAACGTCGGGAGCTGAACGACGCCATCCACTCCGCCCTGAACGGATACGGACAGCTCATGAGCGACGGGCAGCACAGCTTTGCCCGCCAGCAGAACGATAACCAGCGAAGCTTCCAGCAAAGCGTTGAGCTGCGGCTGGACGCCTTTGAGAAGGCGAATTTGGAGCGGCTTGGCTCCTTTGAAAGGACCAACACGGAGCGGTTAGACAGCATCCGCACCACCATGGAGAAGCGCCTGCTTTCCCTGCAGGAGGACAACAACAAGCGGCTGGATCAGATGCAGCAGATCGTGGACGAGAAGCTGCAATCCACCTTGGAAAACCGGATCAGCAAGAGCTTCGAGATGGTCAGCAAGCAGCTGGAAGCGGTCTATAAGGGCCTGGGCGAGATGCAGCAGGTGGCCGCCGGGGTCACGGATCTGAAAAAGGTCCTGTCCAACGTAAAGACCCGAGGCATCCTGGGCGAGATCCAGCTGGGCGCCATTCTGGAGGAGATCCTCTCTCCCGAGCAATACGATACCAACGTGGCCACCCGTCCCGGCAGCGCCGATCGGGTGGAATATGCAGTGAAACTCCCGGGCAACGGGGACAGTACGGTCTACCTGCCCATCGACGCCAAGTTCCCCGGCGACACCTATGCCGCCCTTATGGACGCCTACGACGCTGGGGATACCGGCTCCATCGCTGCTGCAGCTACTGCCCTCACCGCCCGACTCAAGCAGGAGGCTAAGGACGTCTCCTCCAAGTATATCGCGCCCCCTGCCACGACGGATTTCGCCATCATCTTCCTTCCCTTCGAGGGGCTCTATGCGGAGGCAGTGAACCGGGGCATGGTAGAGGAGCTGCAGCATCGATACAAGGTGAACCTGGCCGGGCCCTCCACCATGGCGGCGCTGCTGAACAGCCTGCAGATGGGGTTCCGCACCCTGGCCATCGAAAAGCGGTCCAGCGAGGTGTGGGAGATTTTGCGGTCCGTCCGCACGGAGTTCGACAAGTTCGGGGATGTGTTGGAAGCCTCTCAGCGGCACCTGCAGCAGGTCTCCGGCGATCTCGATCAGCTGGTGGGCGTACGGACAAGGCAGATACAAAGCAAGCTGAAAAATGTGGAAAAGCTGGAGGACGGACAGAAGGCCGAGTCCTAATCAACACTAAGATCATGCAACGCGATAAAGAAGAATTATTCTGGGAACAGTCATGGAAATCCTTTGATCCTGCCCGCGCTATACCGTATTTTGAAAAACTCAGAGAAGCACAGGATGGCACGATCGCTTTTCTCAAAGCGCACGGGATCCAGCGCATCTGTGACGCCGGTTGCGGATGCGGCGCCTATGCCCTTAAGCTGGCGCAAAACGGATTCTCCGTTTCCGGATTCGACATTTCAGAGCAAGCTGTCGCCTTGACGAAGAAAGCGCTTGCGGAGAACGGATATTTCAGCGGGGAAATCAAACAGGCGAGTATCCTGTCCACCGGCTATCCGGACGAGTGCTTTGACGCAGTTATCGCCCGAGATGTGATCGATCATCTTCCCATTGAGCAGGCAATCAAAGCCGTTTCAGAATTGCTCCGCATCGTTCGACCGAATGGCTATGTGATGATATCTTTGGATGATGCGGACGAAGAATACAATGGCGAACCGCACGAATGCAATGAGAACGGAGACTACACGTTTATCAGCGGAAAATGGAAAGGAATGGTGTTTCATCCATATTCCCCCAGCGAAATAGAAAAACTGACTGCCGGACGTGAATATGATCTGTTATCTCATAATGAGAATGGTTCAATCATCGTGCTAAAAAAATGATGCAAAAAAACTCCCTAAAGCGGGAGTTTTTTAATTGACCATACCATTCTTATGCCCAGGGCATTTTCAACGTGAAGGATTCGCTCTTTTCATCCATTTCATATCGCTTTTCCTTGTGAGAGGGATCGTCCAGCCAATCGTAATCGTCCAGGTAGGGCGAATAGTTGACGCAGCGTATCTCGTGGTTCTCCTCGTCGAACTGCATGAGCCGGAGGTAGCCGCCGCCCCCCTCCTTTCCCGCCGCCTGATAGTTCATCATGATCTCGTAGACCGTGCGCTCCTTTACCCCGTCCCCATCGTCGTCGAAGCCATCCTCCAGGGTGTAAAGGCCGTACCGATGGCCGCACAGGACCATGTATACGTTGGGACACTTGGCGACCACCTGCTCCCGCAGCTGTTCCCCCGCCTGGGAAAGGGTCCCTTCCGTGGTGATAAAGTCATGCACACACAGGATGCCCACCCGGTCAGGATATTTTTGGAAGCTGTTTTGCAAAAAACGGATCGCCTTCTTGTCCGGTGCATGGCTCATGTACACGAAGATATAGTTGCGCCCGGAGACGGTGACCAGATCGTAATGACCCCGATTGTTTTCAAAGCTTTCGCCATAGCAGGACTGCTGATTGTACTGCTTTTCCCCGAAGTACTTCCCATAGTTTTTGTAACCGCCCTTGGCGGGATCCATATCATGATTGCCGGCCAGAACGCCGGTGGGTATGCCATCGAGCAGATCCATGGCCTCCCGGGCCACGGTCCAGTTCTCCTGGCTGTCATTCACGTGGACCAGATCCCCCGTGTGAACCACATAGACAAGGTTCATCTCCTCCGCCTTATCCCTTAGAAAAGCGGTCATGACGGGAAAGATGTTGGGCAGATCCTTGGCGGCGTAGTTGGCATAGTGCTGGGTATCGGTCAACCAGGCCACCGTCTCCACCCCCTCCTCCGGCACGTATCGCTCCCTCGGCTCCGGCGTGTCCGTGGGCTCCGGGGTGGGCACTTCCGTTGGCGCCGAGGTGAGCGTGGCCGTAGGCGCAGGGGTCTGCTGAAGCGTGGGCGCCGGTGTCAGCGCCGGCACCTCGATCGCCATGCTGGTATCCTGGGTCGGCGCCGCCGTGGCGACAGGTGCTTGGGCCGACCCCTTGCATCCCGAAAGGATCAGCAGCAGCGCTATGCAGATGAATGCTATCTTTTTCATGGTTGTATAGTATCACAAGTCCCGGCAAAAGCCAATCCGTGTTCACGGGATGTTAACATGGATTCTGCGTTTGTGTTGCACTTTGCACATACTCCTGCCCCATTTCTCCTCTATACTATAGCCATCCCGAGAGGAAAGGAGGAGTTGCTTCCCGCAATAAACAACTGCCATGCATGCGTTTTCTGGGCTCCTGCCTTGCCCCCGGCGAGTACGTAACGCCGCAAAACAGGCAGTCTACCAACTCTCCGCCAACCTCCCACGCCCATGAGGAGCAGCAGGCGGCCATCATACCGAACGCGCCGGTTCCCCCTCCTTGCTTTCCGGCGCGTTCTTTGGTATCATTTCTCCATGAAGTTGTATCTGCTTTCCTGTCAAAACATCCATCAGCACGCTGAACGCATCCTGCCCCTGCTTCCTGAGCAGCGACGGCTTGCCTATGAGCGGACCAGGTCCCCCCTCTCTTTAGGGGCGGGGCTTTTGCTTGCCTCCGTGCTGCAGGTGCATTCGGATGACGATCTTCGCTACGGTCCCCAAGGAAAGCCGTTTTTAGCCGCCGGCAGCCCCGAATTTAATCTCAGCCACAGCAAGGAGCACGTCCTTTTGGGCGTCAGCCGTGGGCCTATCGGCGTAGACATGGAGCGGGCGGATCGGCCCGTCTCCCCCGCGCTGAAAAAGCGGGTGTGCCTTCCCTGTGAAGAGGAGCTTCCCTTCCTGACGGTCTACACCCGAAAGGAATGCACAATGAAGCTCACGGGCCTGGGGTTCAGCCTGCCGCTAAATGAGATCGACACCACCCGTGAGTATTCCTGGGACGGTGCCGCCTATCGTTTTTTGTCCACAACCTGTGAGGGATATGTGATCTCCGTTCTTTCCACCGAAGAAATTTTGCCCGAGATTCAAAAGCTGCAGCCGGAGGAGCTGCTGTAATTCCTTTGGATGAATCTTCGGATGCGAGCGGCTGCCTCCAGAAGCAGCGGCTCTTTTTTAGTATAGGCGAGGCGAACGTATCCGGGCCAGGAAAATGCGCTGCCGGGAGTCAGGGCCACCCCTTCCTCAGCTAACAGCCTCCTACAAAAGGCCATGTCATCGTCCAGATGGGAAACGTCCAGCCAGAGATAGAACGCGCCCCGACTTCTATGGATCGGGATCTCTTTTTGCAGAGACAGAGCATCCGCCATAGCGTCCCTCCGCGCCCGAAACTCTGCGGCCAATTCCCGCTCATATAGACCGTCCATGGTCAGCGCTGCCAAAGCCGCCCGCTCGGACAGGGAGCAGGGGCACCCCACAGCATGGCTTTGATACCCGCCCATGGCCGCGGCAACGTTGGCAGGAGCAACGGCATAGCCGATCCGCAGCCCCGCCATGGCGTACGCTTTAGAGGCGGCGTTCACCAAAATAAGCCGCTCCCGCGCCTCGGGGAACGCATACAAGCTGACGAAATCCCCCTCGTACACAAAGGAGCTGTACACCTCGTCGGCGATGATATAGAGGTCGTGCTCCACGCAGATGTCGACAATCTCTTTCAGCTGTTCCCGATCGTACACCGCGCCCGTGGGATTGACCGGGTTATTCAGCAGCAGCGCCTTGGTCCGCTTTGTAATATGGCTCTCGATATCCGCCGCACATACGGTGAAGTCATGATGGGGATCGCCCGCCACCGGAACGGGCTCTGCGCCGGAGAGGCGGATCATCTCGGGATAGCTGGTATAGCAGGGCACCGGAAGAAGCACCTCGTCCCCTGGACCGCAAAGGCATTGGATAGCCCCATGGACCAGTGGTTTTGCCCCGGAGCCGATTAGGATCTCCCCCTCGTTCCACCCCATATGGGCCCTCACGGCAGCCTTTAGATCGGCGGACCCGGTGGCGGGAACGTAGCCGGTTCGGTCCTCTCCAAGAGCAGCCAGTATGGCTCTCTTTCCCGCTTCCGGCATGGGCAGATCCACCTGTCCTGCCGTCAGGTTGATCACATCCCGGCCGGACGAAGCCATCTGGCGAGCCTGCTGATCCAGCTCCATGGTCAAAGAGTGCTGCACTTGACGACATATCGGTTTCATTTTATCCTCTCCCACCGTTCCAGCAACAGATTCGCGGTCACGTCTCCCGCCACGTTCAAGGAGGTATAGGCCATGTCGAGGAGCCGGTATATGCCCGCGTACATGCCCAAAAACAACTCCATGTCCTCCAAGCCCAGCATGCCCAAAAAGGTAGCGCCAAGCACGATGCCGCCGCCCGGAATGCCCGGAGCTGCCATGTTCAGCATCTCCGCTAACAGTAGCATCGAGAGCAGCGTCCCCCACGTGATCGGTCGGCCCGTCATCTGCAGCGCAAAGGTGCCAAGCAGGCAGAAGGACACGGCGCCGCCGCACATATGCACGGTGCTCCCCAGTGGCACCACCATGGCCGTGACCCGCTCAGACACCTGAAACTCCTCTCGGCAGGTCCGCATGGTCTCGGGAAGGGTGGCCGAGGAGGAACATGTGGCGAGGGAGGTCATAAACAGTCTCCCCATCCGGGTAAAATATTGTCCCGGCGTCACCTGGCACAGGACCCACAGGGGCAGGATCATCACCGCGCCCAGCACCAACAGACAACCGCCGTAGGCCCAGGCGATATAGGCGCCGGAGGATCTCAGCGCCGTCAGACCGAAGCTGGCCGTGCACTTGGCCATCAGCGCGAATACTCCCAGGGGCGTAAGATACATCACCCAGGAGAGCAGGGTCAAAAGCGCCTTCTCCAGGGAAGCGGCTCCCCTTTTCAGCCTTTCACTTTTGATCAGACTGGCGATGAAGCCAAGGACCAGCGCCAACCCCAGGGACGGCAGATAATAGTTGTTCACGTTTCCACTGCCTCCGAAGGAGGCCAGGTTTCGAAGTATGTCTTTCAAAGAAATGGCGGCCTGCTCCCCCGTCCATGACGTTTCTCCCAGGGCGGAAAAGCCATTGCCGGGCGCGAAAACGGTGTAAGGAACGGCGCAGATCAAAAAGGAGGCCGCAAACAGGCCGATGAACAGCAGCAACGCCCGAACCAAAACGCTGGTCGCGCTTTTACCGCCGTTTTGAACGGCGTTGAATACGGACAAGATCACCACTGGGAGCGCCATGTATTTAAGCAAGGAAACATAGAGGCTGCCCGCCCACCCCAAGGATAATGTGATCTCAGGCCAGACCAGGCCCGCCGCCGCACCGGCAACGAAACAGGCCAGGGTGATCCAGGAAAGTATCTGTCCCCTTTTTTTCATTTTACTTGCCCCCAAAGGATCCGTATAGGGGTATTGTACTCCCTCCGCCTCCGTTGCACAAGCTAAATGTACTTTTTTAGCCGCTCCAACGCGCCCTTCTCCAATCGGGAGACCTGGGCCTGGGAGATGCCGATCTCTCGGCTCACCTCCATCTGGGTCTTCATTTGAAAATATCTGAGCTTCACGATGCGCTGTTCCCGCTCGTTGAGATGGCCGATCCCCTCTTCAAGAGCGATGCTGTCCAGCCACCTCCCCTCTCCGGAGGATTCGTCTCGTATCTGATCGATCACGTACAACGCATCCCCGTCCTCGTGGAACACCGGCTCATACAGAGATACCGGGTCCACCACCGCGTCGAGGGCATACACCACGTCCTCCTCCGGCAGACCCATGGCCTTGGCGATCTCCCCTACCGTGGGCTCCCGATCCATCTCGTCGGTCAGTCGTTTCTTGGTCTGCATGGCCTTGCCTGCCGTGTCCCGCAGGGAACGAGACACCCGCAGCGCCGTATAATCCCGTAAGAAACGGCGTATCTCTCCGATGATCATGGGTACCGCGTAGGTGGAAAAACGGACGTCATGGGACACATCGAAATTGTCGATGGCTTTCATGAGCCCGATGCACCCTACCTGAAAGAGATCGTCCGCCTGCTCCGCCCGATTCGAGAATCGTTGGATCACAGAAAGCACCAACCGGAGATTCCCCGTAACCAACTTTTCCCGGGCCTCCTCGTCCCCCGTCCGAGCCTTTTCCAGCAGCTGACGCATCTCCCTTTGTCCCAAGGTGGGGAGCGAAGACGTGTCCACCCCACAGATCACTACTTTGTTCATGCTTTGCCCCTCTCTTCTTGCTCATCCCCTTCCCCTTGCTCAGGATGACCAGAATCAAAGGCTTTCAATCATGCAGTTGCAAAAAAAGCGAGACCTGTGCTATACTCTTTTGTCGATGAAGCACGAAAAGGAACGCATGCGCCGCAAGCGCATGCTGCAGGAAACCATACGCACCACCATCGCCACGCTCCTGCTGTTGGCGGTGAGTTTGCTTACCTTTGCCTGGTTCCACCACGCCCGCCCACAAAAGCACGAAAGCGCAGGGCTCGTCACCGCAACGCCCACGCCCGCCCTCGTGGCGGCAGCTTTGGAAGAGAGCGCCCTTTCCACAGCCACCCCGGACCCTTCCCCGAACGAACCTATCCTTACCCCGGAGCCCACTCCCATCTTTGTGCCCTGGAACGAGAAGTTTGCAGACTTCTTCACCAAGACCGTCGTTTCAGGCGGTATGAACTATACCAGCCCCGACCTGGCCATCCATATCGAAAAGGTCCAGTATGGAAAGGCTGATTCCGCCGTCTACTATTTGGCAGACATCCATCTCACGGACATCTTCCAGTTTGAGACCGTGCTGGCCACGGACACCTACGGCAAGGGCCTGCGGGAAAGCGTCAAGAGCATGGGACAGCGCAGCGGCGCCCTGATCGCCATCACCGGCGATACCTACGGCAATCAGGACGCAGGCATCGTGATCCGCAACGGCATAGTCCACCGCCAGGAAATGAGCCCCTTCGACTTATGCGTCCTCTATTATGACGGGACCATGCGCACCTTCTCTCCGGACCAGTTTTCTTTGGAATCCGCCATCGCCGACGGTGCCTATCAGGCCTGGTGCTTCGGCCCCCTTCTTTTGGACGAGGATGGCCAGCCCCTGCCCGACGCCAAGCTAAATACCAGCAAGAACATCCGCCGGGCCAACCCCCGGGCCGGCATCGGATACTATGAGCCGGGCCACTATTGCTTCGTGGTGGTGGACGGGCGAACGGACGACGCCTCCGGGCTTACGCTGGAGCAGTTTTCCCAGTTGTTTGCAAAGTTGGGATGCAAAGCCGCCTACAACATGGACGGCGGTCGATCCGCCGAGATGTATTTCAACGGCAGCATCCTGAACGACCCCTACAAGGGCGGGCGCTCCGTCAGCGACTGTTTGATCATTCGAGAGACATTTGGAAAGGAACCGTAAATGCGTCGTCTATTGATAAAAATGCTGCAATCCGTGCTCATCGTGCTGTCCATCATGATGATGATCTTCCTCATTTTAGACGGATTCAATCCCACTATGAACTTCTTGCGCAATGGGCTCACCAAGGGTCTGCTGTGGGTCTTTTCCCTGCTGGCGATGCTGGACGGACTTCTTGTCCTGGCGGCGGTGATCACCGGACGCTTCCGCACAGGCAAGAAAAAGCATAAGCACCCCGCCCGAGGCGAAGAATAAGCCCATGCTTCCCTTGCTGTTTTCCATCTTCATGGGCGGTCTCATCGGCTACGCGACCAACACGTTAGCCGTGGAGATGCTTTTTCGTCCCTTCACGCCCAAATATATCGGACGCTGGCGGCTGCCCTTCACCCCCGGCCTGATCCCCAAGGAACAGGGGCGCATCGCCGAAAGCCTGGGCTCGCTCATCGAAACGGAGCTGTTTTCCCCCGAAGTCCTTTCCCAGGCGTTGAACACGCCGGAAACGAAGGCAGCCATCTCCGCCTGGCTCGATCAGCTTTTTGCCAAGGCGGGCGCATCCCAAAAATGTCCAAGGGAGCTGCTGATCCAGACCTTCAGCGAGGAAGAATACATCCAAAAACGGGAGGACCTTTCCTCCCTGCTCTGCAGCTTTTTCGTGCAAAAGGCCACGGAGGCGAAGCTGGGCGAATCCTTTGCTCGACAGCTCTCCCACCGGACCGATAAGGTGATCCCCTTCCTGCCCAACGGGTCGCTGGAGGACGTATATGTGAACACCCTGGGCAAGCTCATCGATCGGGAGCTGGAGAAGACCCTCCCCGAGATCATACAGCAGTATGTATATCGGGAGGCAGGCGCCTTCCTGGGCACGCCCCTTTCCCTCACGCTGCAAAAGCATGAACGGGAGCTGCCGAAACTGAAGGACAGCCTCCTGAGCTTCATCCACACCGCCATCTTGGGCGCGCTGCCACAGCTTTTAGGTTCCGGCGAGATCAAGCGTCTGGTGGTGGATCGGATCAATTCCCTGAATCCCATGGAACTCAACCGGCTTTTGAAAGGGCTTATGAAAAAAGAGCTCGCCGCCATCGAGTGGCTAGGCGCGCTCCTGGGCGGCATCTTGGGCATGGTTACCTTTTTTGCCGGAAAAATGCTATAAAAAAGGGAGCGCGTCGATCCGCGCTCCCATCGCATATGCAGACGATTTATCTATTCTCATCCTCTGCCAGACAGACCTCCCGAAAGTAGGGCAATTCCTCGATCATATGGCAGAAGGTATGCCACTCCGTCAGCTTATGGTCCTTCCGGGCCCAGTACATGTGAAGGAGCACCTCATAGTTGAGCTGCACCGTGGCCCGTATGCAATAGCCCTCGGGCAGCAGCTCGATTAGGGCCCGCCAATACTTCTTCTCCTTGGTAGCGTTGAAGTCCTGCCGCAGCCGCTCGCAGGCGACGATGACGGCGTCCAACGCTTCCTGAGCATAGGGCACCTCATCGATGCCGTCGTGGGTAAAATCGGCTGCGGTGAAGGCCTTGGAATGGATCTTGTGCATCTTGGAGCAGGAATTACGGACCGTGGCCACCTTATAGGTATCGAACTCGAACCACCAGGGCTGCATGGCCGTGATGTCCATGGTCACGTTGATCATCCGAAGATACTTCCTATGATCGGTCCCCGCCTTACGAAGTCGCTTCATTAGATCCAGGTCGTTGGGGCCGATCTTAGCCATTTCCGTCCCATTTTCATAGGTGATGGCGCTGTCGCTCCTGCTCCAGCTGTTCAGGGGGTTGCGCATGCCCCGCAAAGCGGCGGCAAAGCCGGAAACGCAAATGTTTTCGATGGTCAGCATTGGATCCGCCTCCCTGCCGTTTATACGAGCTTACTGCGAAGTTCTTCCGAAGAAAGGGGCGATAAGAGCCCCAGCGGCACATCCAGGACCGTGAAGCAGCCAGTCCTTCCCTGCTGGTGCAGCCGATAGCAGGCCCGCCCAAAGGCGGCCATGACCGCGCCAGTGAACATAGGATTCGACGCCAGCTCAAGCTTGAACTCCATAAGAGAGGGATACTGCCCCTCGCTGCCAAGACCACCGCTGCGGATGACGAAGCCGCCGTGAGGCATATTGCCATGCTCTGCCGCCATCTCCTCCCGGGAGATGAAATGAACCGTGGTGTCGTATTCGTCAAAGTAGTTGGGCATGGTGATGATTTCCCGGGCGACCTTTTGGGGATCTGCCCCCTCCTTCAGCACCACGTACACCTCCCGGGTGTGTTTTTCCCGGGCTGTGAATCCGCTTTCTCCCCTGCGCACAGCGTTGACCGTCCGCTGGACCGGAATGGTATACTGCCGGGCGTCAGCCACGCCCTCGATGCGGCGCACTGCGTCGGAATGGCCCTGGCTCACGCCGGGGCCCCAGAAGGTGTCCCCGGTCCCCTTGGGCAGGATGGCCGCACCCAAAAGCCGCATCAGGGAGAACAGACCCGGATCCCAACCGGTGCTGATGATGGCCGCTGTCTTGCCGGCCTTGGCCGCCCGGTCCACATTTTCAAAATGCTCCGGGATACGGGCATGGGTGTCGAAAGTGTCCACCACACAATACCTTTGGGCCAGCTCCGGGGTCTGCACGGGCAGGTCTGTGGCGCTGCCGCCGCAAAGGAGCAGTACGTCCGCCTCCGCCGCCCCCTCCAAGAGGCTGGACAAAGGATACACCTTCGTCTTCCCCATGGGCTGCATCGTTTCCGGATCCCGGCGGGTATAGATCCCCGTCAGGATCATGTCCTCGCTTTGCAACAGGGCGCTCTCCGCCCCACGGCCCACATTGCCATATCCTACGATGCCGACTCGGATCATATATGTTTCCCTTCCGTGTTTTAATCAGGAACAGTATATTATCATCTTTCTATAAAGTCAATCATTGAAGCACCTTTATCCCTCCGCCAGGATGGGCATGGCGAACGGTGCCTTGGCCGTGACCCGCCCGTCCTCCAGGAGGGAGATGGGCTCCCCCAGATACGTGGGTGCCGGCCGGAGCGCGGCAAAGAACATATCCTTCACCCGGGCCAGGGCTTCCCTTGTCTCATAGTAACCCATCCGCTGGTACGCGCCCCGGTCCGCCTGGACGCCGTATGCTTCCATATCCATGGTTTGCGCAAGATACACCGCCCGGGACAGATGATATCGCTGGGTGACCACCACGCAGCTCTTCGCCCCGAAGATAGAAGCGGCCCGATACATGGTCTCATAGGTGGAGAATCCGGCGTGGTCCAAAAAGATGTCCCGCTCCTCTACTCCCTGCTGCACCGCGTAGGCCTTCATAGCTGTAACCTCGTCATAATCCACCGAGCCGTGATCCCCGGAAAGCAGGAGCCTGTCTGATACGCCGGCCTGATAGAGGCCGATGGCCGTGTCCAGCCGATCCCGCAGCACGTCGCAGAGCGTCCCATCCTCGTAGACCCGGGCGCCTGGGACGATGATACAGTCCACTTTTTCCTCTGTCAGGGCGTTGGGCCAGACGATCCTGGGCGCGGCCACGGCCATGACCCTAAGATTGGCGAGCAGGCAGAGCATGCCCCCCGCTAAGATCGCCCACAGGCCTATCCGAATCGCTCGTTTCATTTGTCCTCTCCTCCTTCCGACTCCTGCAGCATACCATCCGAATTCGGACAAAATGCGTTGCAAACTCGTACAAAAGTCGGAATGAGTTTGAACAAAAAGAAAAGACCGCCCATCGGCGGTCAAGATAGCAGCCCTTC
Source organism: Clostridia bacterium (assembly GCA_017545535.1). Taxonomy (GTDB): domain Bacteria; phylum Bacillota; class Clostridia; order Christensenellales; family CAG-138; genus RUG472. The sequence goes on from JAFWMS010000021.1 coordinate 221,298, forward strand.
CATGTCCTTCGGGACTGGCGAACAGCATTCGATCCTTTCCCCGGTCAGGGGATGAAGAAACACCAGCCTATAGGCGTGGAGCGCCGGCCGGTCGATCTCGTCACAGCAGCGCCCGTACAGCCAGTCCCCCGTCAGCGGATGGCCAAGATAGGCCATGTGCACCCGCAGCTGGTGGGTCCGCCCCGTCTTCGGCAGCAACCGCAGGAAAGTCCGTCCGTTGGCGACGGCCAAGGTTTCATACTCCGTACAGCTTTTTGCCCCGTCCGGCCGCACGCAATGCTTGTAGCTGGAGCCATCTGCCAAGCCAATGGGGGCGTCCACCATGCCGGTATAGGGCGAAACGATCCCCTCCGCCACGGCACGATACTCCCGAAAGAACGCCTCCGTGTGGAGCCGCCGCTTCATGAGCTCGTGGCCGTAGCCGCTCTTGGCCACCAGTATCAGCCCCGTGGTCCCCTTGTCCAGCCTGCTTACAAAATGGGGATATTCCCCCTTTGGCAAATAGGCTAAAAGCCCCTGTTCCAAGTTTCTCTCCTCTGGGTCCTTGGTAGGATGCACCGGCAGGTTGGCGGGCTTGTCCGCCACCAGCAAGTCCCCGTCCTCATAGACGATGGCAAGGTCCATCTTTACAGGCGCCAGGAGCCTGGGCAACTCCTCGTCCCCCACCTCAGCGGTAACCACATCCCCCGCTTGAAGGACGTAGGTCGAATACACCCGCTGCCCATTGACGCAGATGCCCCGCTCCCGCCGCTTCAGATGGGATAAAAGCCCGCGGGAGATCTGCATCGGCCCCATAAGGACTTTTTCCACCCGCTTTCCCCGGTCCTGCTCAGTGGCCCGATAGGTTACCGTGCGCATGCTTCCAGGGCGGCGAGGAGCTCCTCGATCAGCTTCGCTTTCTTCTCCGACGCCAGGAAAGCGGCCCGAACGCTGTTGATGTTGCAGCGGATGACGTCCTGGATGGACAGGCCCATCTGCCCGATGCAACGATCGTACTCTTTATCGAGGTCGATGTCCGACAGGATCATGTTGTCCGTGTTGATGGTGCAGCTCACCCCCATGTCGATCAGTTTCTTCAAGGGATGCTCCTCATAGGAGGGACGGGTGCTGCACTGGATGTTGCTGGTGGGGCACACCTCCAAGGTGACCCCATCCCGGATGGCTCGGGCGCACAGGGCCCTGTCCTCGAAGATATGGTGGCCGTGACCGATGCGCTTGGAACCGAAGTTCATGGCGGTCTCCACGGTCTCGGACCCCTGGCTGTCCCCGGCGTGACAGGTGAAGGGCACGCCCAACTCCTTGGCGAGCTCGAACACCGGCGCGAACCCGGACAGGGGCGTCACCCCCTCCGCACCCGCAAGGTCGATGGCCACCACGCCCTCACGGAGAGCGCAGGCCGCCTCCCGGACCGTCTGTAGATTCTCCGCCATATTCAGGCGATAGTCCCCGATGCACATAGCGCAGAGGATCACCCCGATGTCGATGGCGGGATGCGCGCCCATGCCCCGATGCACGCCCCGGAGGACCGCCTCCACCGTGTCCCGCTGGGTAAGCTTCTTTCTAAGGTGCAGCTGGGGGGCGAACCGTATCTCCGCATACCGAAGGCCCTGCCCGGCCAACAGGCACACCAGCTCGTAGGCCGTCCGCTCCAGGGCCGCCCCATCCTGCAAAATCTGCAGCGGCATCTCGAACCGCTTCAAATACTCGTTCACGCTGCGGCAGTCCGCCGTGACCACGATAAACTGGCGAAAGTCCTCCAGCGTGTCGGCGGGCAGCCGGATGCCCCGCTCCGCCGCCATCTCCCACGCGCTTTCGGGCAGCATGGACCCGTCCAAATGCAGATGCAGGTCCACTTTGGGGAAAGGATACTTGCTCATGGGTCTCTCCTGTCGTATGGATTTGTGGACATTGTACCACAGTCCTTTCCTCAGCGCCATGAGTTTTTTCCGTTCTTGACACGGGGAGTCCATCTGGTATAGTATGATGTCGAAAGATAAGCTTTCTCTATATTTTTGTAGAAAGGATCATCTCCATGCATTGCCCGAATTGTGGTACCCTCCTTCCCGAAGGGGCCAAGTTTTGTACCAACTGCGGCCAGCCCCTCCCCGTGAACGGGGAGCAGGCCCCCGCCGAAGAGCAGCCCGCCGCTGAGCCTGTAAACGAGACCGCTTCCGAGGACGGGACCTACGTTCCCCCTGAAAACGCCTCCTCCGGCTACAAGGCTGCCGCGGCACAGCTGCCTCCCTCCTACTCCGACCCCAACTACTCCGGCCAGCCCAAGGCGAACTACGCCACCACCACCTCCGGCCCCAGCAACGGCCTGGCCATCGCCGGGTTCGTCTGCTCCCTCATCCTCTTTCCCGTGGGTCTGGGCGCCCTGGCCGCCATCGCCGGTCTCGTTTTGAGCATTCTGGGGCTGAACAGCGCCAAGACCCTGCCGGAGAACAAGGGCCGCGGCCTGGCTCTCGCGGGCGCCATCATCAGCGGCATCCGCATCGCCATCCTGCTGATCCTCATTTTTGCTTTCCTAGTTTTGGCCGTCCGCGGCGTGGGTCACGTGGGCCACGAGATCTTCTCCAACTGGCAGGACTACATCCCTTACAGCTATTGACCTTCTCCATTTAAAAAAGCCCGTCACCGGGCTTTTTTGTTATCTTCTATCTTTTTCTTTGTATCGACCTGCATCTGTTCCCTGAGCTTTGTGAGATAAGGGGAAAAGACGGCCTGGTCAAAGCCATAGGTCATATTCAGATCATACTCATGAGGCTCCCAGGTGGAGAGAGGCGACTCGTTGTGCTGGAGGACCGCTTCCAGCTTGTCCAGGGTCTTGTAGATCTTGGCCTCCTGGGTCTGCTGGGCATCCATCTCCTCATAGAGGTCATGAAGCTTTTTCGCATAGGGATCCGGCAGGGAACTGACCCAATCGGACAAAAGCTGCTCCTCCCGGACTTCGTCCGCACCCGTCTTCAAAAAGGTGGGGATGTCTCCGGTGAAGCATTCCCCCAGATCGTGGATAAGGCACATCTCCATGACCTTATGCATATCCGCCTCGGGAAATTCGTCCTGCAGGAACATCGCCATGAGGGCGATTCGCCAGCTGTGCTCCGCCACGCTCTCCCGCCGTCCGCCGGAGGTGTAGCAATGACGCAGGGTGTCCTTCAGCCGCTCCGCCAGGTGCATCACGTCCAAATATGCGCCGATATCCATAGTTCCTCCTTACATTTTGTCCAGATAGGCTGCGCCGATGGTCCCGGCGTCATTCCCCAGGGAGGCCCGCAGGATGGGTGGGACGCCGATCACGTCCGCGGCGAACACGTACCGGGGCAGCAGGGCGTTCAGCTTGTCCATGAGATACTCCCGCTGATTGGAGAGGCCGCCGCCAATGAGCACCGTGTCCGGATGAAAGCAGGTGGCCAGGGAGCCGATGGCATTGGCCAGGTACCGACAATAGGTCTCCACCACCTGTATGGCGGACTTGTCCCCCATCTTGGAGCACTCGAAAGCGGTGCGGCCGTCCACCAGGCCCGCTTTTTTCGCATATTCGTGCATGGCGGAGGCGGGGTCCGCCTCCATGGCGCGGGTGGTCTGCTTCACCAGAGAGGTGACGGAACAGTAGGCCTCGATGCAGCCATGCATCCCGCAGCCGCAGGTCTCACCTTCCATGGCGAGGACCATGTGGCCCAGCTCCGCCCCCAGGCCCTGACCGCCCACGAACAGCCGACCGTCGGTGATGACGCCGCCGCCTACGCCGGTGCCCAGCGTGAGCATGACCACATTCTCACAGCCCTTGGCCGCGCCGGCCAGGGTCTCCCCCACAACGGCGCAGTTGGCGTCGTTGCCCACGAACACGGGGACTGGCAACAGTTTTTTGATGGCGTCCAGGAAAGGAACGTCGTGCCAGCCGTTCAAATTCGGCGCCGACACCACCACGCCCGTCCGGGGGTTCAGCAAGCCAGGGATGCCGATGCCCACGGAAGCAAAGTCCTTGACGGAGCGGCCCGCCTGATCCGCGGCCAGCTGGGCGGCATAGGCTATGTTTTTGACCACCGCCTCGTACCCCGCATCTCCCCCCGTAGGCACGCTCACCTTTTGCAGAATGGAATAGGTTTCGTCCACAACGCCGGCCTTGATAAAGGTCCCGCCGACATCCACACCCAAGCGAAGCATCTTCGCTACCTCCTAAAAAATTTCTATATCCGTTCCAGGGCTTCGATCACGTTCGACGCCCGAAGCATCCGTTCCTTCAGCAGAGCAAAGGCCCGGTCTGACGAGGTTCCCAGCAAAAAACTCCCCAGGCAGGCCCCGTCAAAGGGTTCGATCCCCTGCGCAAGCAGGGCGGTGATGATACCCGTGAGCACGTCGCCGCTGCCGCCCTTGCCGAGGCCCGCGTTCCCCTCTGCAATGATCCGAGCCCGCCGTCCGTCGGAAACCACCGTGGCGGCACCCTTCAGCAGCACCACGCAACCCCATTTCGCGGCAAAGTCCTCCGCCGTTTGTAGCGGGTCCGCCAGCACGTCCTTCGCTGACGCGTCCAGGAGCCGCCCCATCTCCCCCGGATGGGGCGTAAGGACTACCTTTTCATGAAGCAGCCCATAGAGCTCCCTGTGTTGGGACAGGCAGTTGAGCCCGTCCGCATCCAGCACTGTGGGGAGCTTCGTTTGCAGAGCCGCCTCAAGCAGGGACGATATATCCCCTTCTCCCACGCCGCAGCCAATGCCGACAGCCTGTTTGCCGGATAGGGCGTCGATGGCCCTTCGGCAGTTCTCCCCGTCCCAATCCATGCCCACGGAGATGCCGATGGCTTCGGGAAGACGATATAGAGCTTCCCGGGGCTCACGGGGACAGGCCACGTACAGGATGCCGCAGCCGGCGGCCAGGCAGGCTCGAGCGCTGAGCAGGGCCGCCCCCACATATTTGGAGGAACCCACGCATAGCAGCGCCTTCCCGGAATCGCCCTTGTGGGCGGTCCGCTTTCGGGGCGGCAGCAGGCGGGCGGCGTCCTCCGCTTCGAAGCGAGCGACGCCCTCCCCCTCCGCCTCAAGACCAACAAAACGGATCCTACCGCAGTGGTCAAGGCCGTCCCGGAAGAAAAGGCCCCTCAGATATCCCATGGGAGCTATGGTCGTCACCGCCTGCACCGCCATAGCCGAGGCCGCGCCGGTGTCCGGGTCCACTCCCGCCGGGATCCCCAGGCATATGACCGGGCAGGGCGACTTTTGCAGGGCTTCGACCCACTGTTCTTTTTGGGCCGTACCGTTCGCAAAAAGAAGGAAATCTAAAGCGACGGTCTTATCCAAGGCAGGCAGATCATCCCTGTCCAAGCAAGCGGTCTTTGTTATCAGTCCCGTCCCTTCAAGCCTTTTGGCCGTCAGGGCGGCCAGTTCTTCCATGAAGCCGTTGCAGCAAAGCATGATCACGCAAGAAGCGTTTCGTTCCTCCGCTTCCTCCTTTGCCGCGTCAGCCGCCGCCGAAGCGATCCGCTGCCGCTCCTCCGAGGAAAGGGCCATCAACGCCCGCTTGTATTCCGTTACCGAAAAGACCCGTTTCAAAGCCCCTCCTCCGCCGCCTGACGGATGGCGGCCAGGCTCGCTTCCGTGGAAAAGCCCCGGCTCATAAGGCGGCGCAGCACCCTGTCCCGACGCTCCTTTTCGGGAAGATGGCTCAATTGCCGCCAAAACTTTTGGGCCACCTCCAGGGCGTTGTTCGATTCCGTCTCCTTGGGGAGCTCCTCCAGAGCCGTACGGATACATTCCTCCGGAACCTGATGGGTCTTCAGATCCATATACAGCTTCTGGCGGCTCACCGGCTTAGTCGCGAGCCGAGAGCGCACGAACTCCCGGGCATATGCTTCATCGTCCAGAAGCTTCAGCTCCTTGAGTCGTTCCACGGTCATCAGAATATCCCCTTCGCCATATTGGAGGGTATCCAACCGTTCCTCCACCTCCCGAACGGTCCGCATTCGACCGGTCAGATAGGAAAGGGCTGCGTCCATGGGGCTTTGGTCAGCGGGTTTATTCGCATGTGTCTTCGTTCTCATAGGTATAGGATACCATAAATCCACGGAAATGGACAGAAAAATGTCATAGATTTGTAACTTTGTTGTAAAGCCTGCCTATAAAGTATGGCAATCCCCATCAAATTCGATACAATGGAAATCGAAAGATAAGGAGGGCTCTATGAGCAATTTTGGGAATAAACAATCCTGGGTATTGGGCGCCTGCGTGGGCGTGCTGGTGCTGGCAGGGGCACTCTGTGTACTCCTGTTGAGCGGGGGCGGAGCCTCGCCCGTCCAGGCAGCGGTGCAGGAACAGATCCCTGCCACTGCTGTCGCAACGGCGACCAATGTCCCCGACAAAAATATCGTCATCACCACGCCGGGCGTTGACCCCGTTGAGGAGCAGCACAGACAGGAGATCGAATCCATCGTGATCCGCACCATTATGCTCCCTGGCACGCACATCTACGGCGTGGATGTAAGCGGCATGTCTCGGGAGCAGGCCAAAGCGGCCGTGGAGGAAAAGCTGCTCAAATCGCCTTTCACCATCGATCTGCAGTTCACGGACGGAATAAACATCTATCCCGCCACCGGAGAAGGCATCCATGCCCCTGCGCCTACGGATGCGCCTCAGGAAGATGAAGAGGATGACGACGCCGTGGATCCTGCCATGAAAGCAGCGGAAGCCGCCGGGGCGGACGACGACGAGCCGGAGCCTGTCAGCGTCCCGGACGAAGGCCCCGTCGCTATCCAGCTGATATTCGACGCAGATGCGGCAGTCACCATGGCCTTCTCCCTGATGCGAGACAGCACCATCCCTTATGATGACTTCATGGCTCAGGTCCAAAGCATCGCAGCCGGAAAGGATATCTTCCCCATTCCTGGCTATGACCAGGATTCTGTAGATCGTTACGTTGCGAAGCTTTCCAGTGTTTTGGACACTCCTGCTGTAAATGCCTCCTTGGGCATGGAGAACAATCAGCTCGTATATAAGGAAGAGGCTGCCGGCCGGGGCGTGGACCAGGCCGCCCTCATCCAAACCATCCTGGAGACCGATCCCCTGGCCGGGGAGACCATAGATATCCCCATGCATGAGCTGGAACCCACCATGACGAAAGCTATGCTCCAGGATAAGTTCATCCTCCGAGGGGCCTACACCACCAGTTTTGCCGACAGCACAAAGAACCGCAAATACAATATCCGCTTCGGCGCCGACAAGATCAACGGGACCATCCTTAAGCCCGGAGACGTCTTTTCCGCCAACGATACCCTGGGCAAGCGCACCCGCAAGAATGGCTGGAAGAACGCCGGCGCTTATGAAAGCGGAGAGGTGGTCCAGCAGGCAGGCGGCGGCGTCTGCCAGCTCTCCTCCACCCTCTACAACGCCGCCCTCTATGCGGACATGAAGATCGTGGAGCGGCGCAACCACAGCATGCCCGTCCACTATGTGAGCAAGGGCCGGGACGCCACCATCAATTCCGTCGGCAATCTCATCGATTTCAAGTTTGAGAACAATACCTCCAGCGATGTCATCATCATCGCCTATACCGAAGGAAACAACTTGCACATGGAGATCTATGGGATCCCCTTCGAAACTGACGAATACGACCGCATCGAGATCCGTACCAAACAGACAGGCAGCACCTCTATCAAAACGGTATATGAATATGACCCGAACATGCCCACATCCTACAAAAAGACTACGTCCAAGGGGAGCAAGGGCTATACGGTCCGCACCTACAAGGATTATTACATGGGCAATATCCTGGTAAAGACAGAAGAGCTGCTGCCCATATCCTCCTACAAGATGTTCCCTAAAAAAGTCACAGTGGGCACCATAGAAGAAGACTACAGTTCCGAATCGTCCGACGGATAAGCGATCGAGTGATCCTTCCCCCTCTCCCTGTGGAGAGGGGATTTTTGTATCGATCCGGTATCCATAATGTGAATTTCATGAAAAACAATGCCGAAAGCCATTTCTTTCCGATTGACACGGGCGCAAGAAAAGGCGTATGCTATGCATGAAGGATTGTATCCAACGAACCATTCAGTTTCAGCGAAAGGAGGAAGTGTAAAATGGATATCGAACAAATGGACCGGGCATTGAAAGCCCACTGGCAGTCGGTGGCTCAGAACATGAACATGGTCCGTCTGCTGTTGCTTTGTTCCGGCGAAAGCGATTCTGTCCATGCCCTGCTCTCCCCCGCTGAAACCATGATGCACGAACTGATGCAGGTGAAGGGGCTGACCACCGATACCTATGCCCTTGGGTATCTAAGGCCGGGCAACGACATGACGGTTTGCCGCGTGGAGGTGAAGCCGGAAGCCATGCCCGAGGTGTTGGTGCGGCTCACCGAGCTGAACGGAGAACTGCTCTCCCTCATCGTCCGCCTGCTGAACGATATGCGAGCTTGACAGAAAAACCACAATCGAACGAAGGATCTGGAGGTGCCAAATGGCGGCGCTTTGTGTAAGGTGTAAAAAAAATCAGGCCGTCCTTTTCGTCTCCCACATGGAAAACGGGGAGATGAAAAGCGAGGGCTATTGTCTCAAATGCGCAAAGGAACTGGGCATGAAGCCCATCGACGACGTGCTCAACAACCTGGGGCTCAAGGAGGAGGACCTGGACGCCATCTGCGAACAGGCCAACGAGATCCTGGGCGGCGAGCTCATGAACGTTGACGAAAACAACAGCAACATCGGTGAGACCGGCACGGACAACATCCTGCGGCGGCTCTATGGGAACCTGTTCCCCCACGCCGCCAACCGAGGCGAGGAGGATCCCCGGAAAGGCGGTCCCTCCCCTGTCGGCCCCGATCCCAAACGGCGACAGACCACCGCTCCCGAAAAGAAGTATCTGAACGCCTTTTGCATCGACCTGACGGCCAAAGCCAAGGCCGGCCAGCTGGATGGGCTCATTGGCCGGGAGACGGAGCTGCAGCGATCCATGCAGATCCTGAACCGGCGGTTAAAGAACAACCCCTGCCTCATCGGCGAGCCAGGCGTAGGCAAGACCGCCATCGTGGAGGGCCTCGCCCAGCGGATCGCTCAGGGAAAGGCTCCCTTTAAGCTGCTCAACAAAGAGATCTGGCAGCTGGATATGACGGCCCTGGTGGCGGGTACCCAGTATCGGGGCCAGATGGAGGGCCGCATGAAGGGCCTGCTGGATGAGATCAAGGGTCTGGGCAACATCATCCTCTTCATCGACGAGGTCCACTCCATCGTGGGTGCGGGCGACGCGGAGGGCGGCATGAACGCCGCCAACATCCTGAAGCCCGCCTTGTCCCGGGGCGACATCCAGGTGATCGGCGCCACCACCTTCACGGAGTATAGGAAGCACATCGAAAAGGATTCCGCCCTGGAGCGCCGCTTCCAGCCCGTGACCGTGGAGGAGCCCTCCATCGAGGATTCCATCGCCATCGCGACGGGCGTTGCTCACTACTATGAGGCCTATCACTCCGTGATGATCCCCAAGGCCATGGCGCGCCAGGCCGTGCTCCTGTCCGAGCGATACATCACCGACCGATATCTCCCCGACAAGGCCATCGACCTGTTGGACGAGGCCGCCGCGGACCTGAACCTCAGGAGTCCCATCTGCCGGGACATGGAATCGATCAACGGACAGCTGAACGCCCTGAAGGCGGAAGCCGCCCAGCTTTTGCTTGGCGAGGTCTCTCCGGAAACGGAGGAGCGGCTCTCTGCGGTAAAAGAAAGCACGGACATGCTGGAGGCGAAGCGAAAGAGCCTCATCGATTCCGGGCTGCCGGAGCTCAGCGTGGACGATTTGGCCAGGATCATCGAGCTTTGGACCAAGATCCCTGCCGGCAAGATCAAGGAACAGGAGTTCACCCGCCTCATCAATCTCTCCGACAGGCTCAAAGCCCGCATCATCGGACAGGATCCGGCCATCGACGCGGTCTGTTCCGCCATCCGACGCCGCCGGGCGGGCATCTCCGACTCCCGCCGCCCCATCTCCTTCCTGTTCACCGGCCCCACGGGCGTGGGCAAGACGGAGTTGGTCAAGCAGCTCTCCCGGGAGCTCTTCGACGGTCCGGAAGCGTTGGTGCGTCTCGATATGAGCGAGTTCATGGAGAAGCACGCTGTGTCCCGGATCATCGGCTCTCCCCCCGGGTATGTGGGCTATGACGAGGCCGGACAGCTCACCGAGACCGTCCGCCGCCGCCCCTATTGCGTGATCCTCTTCGACGAGATCGAGAAAGCCCATCCGGATGTCATGAACATCCTCCTGCAGATCCTGGACGACGGACACATCACCGACGCCCACGGACGGAAGGTGAACTTCTCCAACGCCGTCCTCATCATGACCAGCAATGCCGGATCCGACGAGAAGGGCGCCGGCTCCATGGGCTTCGACCGCTCCAGCAACGAGCAGGCCAAGGACAAGGCCATGAAGGCCCTGAAAGCCTTTCTGCGGCCCGAGTTTTTGAACCGGCTGGACGATGTGATCTGCTTCGAGCATTTGAGCGAGGAAAGCATGACGAAGATTGCCCATATCCTCCTGAAGGAGCTGAAGGCGTCCATGGCGGAGAAGGGTATCGCCCTCTCCTGGTCCGATGCCGCTGCCCAGCAGTTAGCCAAGATGTCCTACTCTGAGACCTACGGGGCACGAAACCTGCGGCGCTGCATCGAAACGGAAGTGGAGGACAAGATCGTCGATCTCATCATGGAGAATCAGGGCGCCGTCACCCGGGTGTCGGTGGGCTGCCGGGGCGGCAAGCTGACTGTACAGGCAAAATAAAACAGCCCAAAAAAGAGGAGCGATTTTGGTCGCTCCTCACTTTTATGCGTATTGTCCCAAATATTTGTGTATGACCGGCCGGATAGGCGGAGAAATCATATCGAGATCGATCTCCGACGGTGCGAAGAAGCGCAGTTCCTCCATCTCGCCGTCTATGTTCATAGGTTCGCCTATATATTTGCGACACAGGTAGACGATCTCGTAATTGGACACCTCGTCGCCGTTGGGATAGACATAATGTGCTTCCGGACCGGAGTTCACGCAAAAGAACTCCAGTTCCAAGGCATCGAGCCCCATCTCCTCCAAAAGCTCCCGCCGAGCGCAGTCCTCCGCGGGTTCGTCTATCTCCACGGACCCGCCGGAGTATCCCCACAAGTGATTGTCGGAGCGTCTGCCCAAAAGAAGCCGTCCCAACTCGTCCACGACGATGACACTGGCGGCGCACTGGATGACGGTCCTGTGGCCTACCAGCTTCCGCATCTCGGCCATGTATCCGGTCATGCCCATAGGATTACAGCAGCGCCTGGGCGAATTCCTGCCCGTCGAAGGGCTTGAGATCGTCGATCCCCTCCCCCACGCCGATGAAGCGCACGGGCACGTGGAGGGTGTTGCAGATGTTCACCACCACGCCGCCCTTGGCCGTGCCATCCAGCTTGGTCAGGATCACCCCATCGAGGTCGCTGGCCTCCTGAAAGGCCAGGGCCTGAGCCAGGGCATTTTGGCCCGTGGTGGCGTCCAGCACCAACAGCACCTGACAGGGCACGTTGGGAAGCTCCCGTTCGATGACCTTGCGGATCTTGGAGAGCTCGTTCATCAGATTTTTCTTGTTGTGGAGCCGCCCCGCCGTATCCACGATCAGCAGGTCGCAGCCCTTCGCCTTATAGGAGGCGATGGCGTCATAGACCACAGCCGCCGGATCGGAGCCCTCCTGATGGCGCACCATGGGCACGCCGGCCCGCTCCGCCCAGATGCCCAGCTGCTCCGCCGCCGCTGCCCGGAAGGTGTCCGCCGCGGCCAGCATGGGCTTGCGGCCCCGGGACTTATATTCATGGGCGATCTTGCCGATAGAGGTGGTCTTTCCCACCCCGTTGACGCCTACGATCAGGATGACCCCCGCCTTGTCGTCCAGAGGGAAGGATCCTTCCGGCGCAATGCGCTGAGCGATCAGAGAGATCAAAGCCTCCCGGGCCTCGGCTCTGTTCTTGAGTTTATCGTCCTTGATCCGCTGGCGCAGAGCTTCCACCAGGCTGGTGGACGTTTCCACGCCCATGTCCGCCAGGATCATGCTCTCCTCCAGCTCCTCAAAGAATTCATCGCTGATGCGGTCTTCCCCAAAGATGGCGTCGAACCAACTGTTGCGGGTCTTCTTTAGGCCATCCTTCAGTTTCGTCAGAAAATTGCTCACTCTGCTGCCTCCTCGAACTTTGCGGATACGATGCTGCTCACGCCCTTCTCCTCCATGGCCACGCCATAGAGAGTGTTGCATACCTCCATGCTCCCCTTACGGTGGGTGATGAGGATGAATTGGGTCTGCTTCCCGTAGTCCCGGACGAACTCCGCAAAGCGGCCCACGTTGGCCTCGTCCAGGCTGGTCTCAATCTCATCCAGGAAGCAGAAGGCCGGGCTCTTGACCCGCAGCATGGCAAAGAGCAGGGCGATGGCCGTCAGGGCCCGCTCGCCGCCGGACATGAGGCTCAACAGCTGCAGCTTCTTGCCCGGGGGCTGGGCGATGATGTCGATGTCACAGTTCAGCACGTCCTTGGGGTCGCTGAGCCGCAGCTCTGCCTGGCCGCCGCCGAACAGGGATATGAATACCTTCTTGAACTCCGACTGGACCCGGTCGAACTCCCCGGCAAAGACCTTCTCCATGGTCTTTGTCAGCTTTTCGATGAGGGTGTACAGATCCGCAGCCGCCCCCTCCAGATCCTTATACTGCCGATCCAAGCTTTCATACCGCTCCGAGACCTGGGCATATTCCTCTATGGCGTCCAGATTCACCGTGCCAAGGGATCGGATCTGCTCCCGCAGCTTCGACGCCCGCTGACTGCTGGCAGTAATGGGGATATCCTCCCTCAGCTGCAGCGCGTTCTCATAGGTAAGACCATAGTTCTGCCAGATGCGATCCTGCTGCTGCTCCAAGGCTGTCTGAAGCTTCCCCAGGCTCATCTCCACCTTGGTCCGGCTGTCCAACAGCTCCCGGGTGCTGCCCAGCAGCTCGTCCCGACGGGCACGGCGCAGGCGCAGCTCCTCCTTTTGGATGGCCCGCTGATCGTCCAGCTTCCGCTGCTCCTCTTGGGCAGCGATCAAGATCTCCTTCGCTTTCGCGATGGAAGAGAGCAGGGAGCCATGGGTCCCTTCCTCCGTTTCGGCGTCCTGTTGCGCCTTTTCGGCCGCCTCCAAAAGGGCGGAACGTTTTTCCTCGCAGCGCTCGATCTCTTTCGTGAGCCGCTCCCGCTCCGCCTCCCGGGCGGAGGCTTCCTTCATCATGGCGGTATGGCGGAGGCGAAGCTCTGTCAAAGCTTCCGCCTGCTCGTCCCGCTGCTTACGCATGGCGTAGAGAGCTTTCGTCTCCTCCATGACCTCCTGACGGGACACGTTCCCATGCTCCTCCAGGTCGGTCTGCTCCGTGTTCAAGAGAGCCATCCGCTCCCGGATGGAGACCACGTTTTGAGCGTTGGAAGACAGTTCCTCCGCCAAGGCTTCCCCATCGTCCCGGACCGTATCCATGTCCCGATCGATGATGCTCAGCTTATCGTTATGTTTTTCCAGGTCGATCTCCTTGTCGTGAAGGTCCTGAACAAGGCTCTCTACCTGAAGGGCGGCCAGGGAGACCTGCTGCCGTTTCTCGTCATAGAGCTGGGCAGCATCTTTGCGCGCCTTCTCCAGCTCAGCGTACTGTTTTTTCAGCTCTGCGATCTCCCGCTCCCGACCCAGGATGCCAAAGTTCCGCTTCTGGGCACTGCCGCCGGTCATGGCGCCGCCGGGGGTGATAAGATCGCCCTTGAGAGTGACGATCTGGAAAGCGCCGCCGGAACGCTCCTTCAGGCTGACGCCTACGGACAGATCTTCCACCACCACCGTGCGGCCCAGCAGATACTCCACCGCCTTATCCATGCCCTCATCCCAACGGATCAGATCGGAAGCGAGGCCAATGACGCCCTTTTCCTGCAAAAAGTGCCGATCCTTCTCCCGCACGCCGTTCTCCGACAACAGGTCGAGGGGCAGGATGGTGCAGCGGCCGAATTCCTTTCGCCGCAACGTCTCTATGATATACTTGGCGTCCCGGCCGGTGCGGCTCACCAAATTTTGCTGGGCCCCGCCCATGGCGGTGCCGATGGCTATCTCAAACTTTTCCGGCACATGGATGAGTTCCGCCACCACGCCAAGGATACGGCTGCGCAGCTCCACGTCCCGTTCAGCCAGATCCATGATCAGGCGAACGCTGTTTTGATAGCCCTCCCGTTTGCGGGCCATCTCCTCCAGCACGTGCAGCCGCGAAGAGGCGGCGCCGCTTTCCTGTTCCTGATGCCGGACCCTATCCGCCTGCTCCTCCTGCTCGGCAAGGCGCTTGCTCTGATTGTCTCGAGCCAGTTGGAGTTCTTCCCTGCTTTTTTCTCGAACGCTCTGCAGCCGCTGCTGCTCCGCTTCAGCCTGAGACCGCTCCTGCTGCAGCTCGTCCAGCGCCTGTGCGTTCTTTTCTATCTCCCCTCGGATCGCCTCCGCCCGCTCCAAAAGAGACTGCTCCAGAGCGGACAGACGGGAAAGGCTGCTCTTCTTGTCTGAAAGACGGTTGAGCTCCTCCATGATCCGATTCTTTTTTTCTTCAAGGGCAGCTTCCGCCGCCTCGCAGGCCATATTGAGAGCGGAAAGGGCTTCGTTCTTTTCTTCGATCTCGCTGGCCAGCTTTCCCTGCTCCTCGTCGGAAAGGGATGCCATGCTATTCAGGATGAGGCGGCGTTCAGCGATCTCCTTGGCTTGGGCTTCCGCCTCACCGAGCAGCCGCTCCCGCTCCTTAGCCAGATTCTCCTGCCGGGCCAACAGCAACTTTTCCTCGCCCTGGAGACCTTCCACGTTGGACAGCAGCTCCAAGGTCCTCCGCTGCTCCTCGTCCAGCTTTTCATCCAGGACGCGGATCTTATCCTCCAGCTCCCGACTTGCTTCCTGCAGCACACCATCCTCGGATTCGACACCAGAAAGCTGCTCCTGTATCTGCTGCAAAGAGGCCTGCTGTTCGGCGATCTTCTGCCGGCTCTTCTCCGTTTCATGGAGAAAGAGGTTCACCTCAAGCCGCTGCAGTTCCTCCTTGGCCCCCTGATAGACGATGGCCTTCTCCTGCTGCTCCTTCAAGGGACCGATCCGGCTCTCCAGTTCATGGAGGATGTCCGCGATCCGCTCCATATTCTTTTGGGTGTTTTCCAGCTTCTTCTCCGCCTCGGATCGGCGCACGCGATATCGCATGACGCCCGCCGCCTCCTCCAGTGCGGAACGGCGATCCGCGGACTTGTTGGACAGGATCTCGTCCACCTTGCCCTGGGAGATGATGGAATAGCCATCACGGCCGATGCCCGTGTCCCGGAACAGCTCCAAAACATCCTTCAACCGGCAGTTCTTGCCGTTGATGGCGTACTCGCTCTCACCATTCCGGTAGACTCGGCGGGTGACCGACACCTCGTCATACTCCAGTGGCAAGGATCCATCGGCGTTGTCGAAGGTCAGCGACACCTCCGCCATGCCCAAAGGGCGGCGCTTTTGGGTGCCGTTGAAGATCACGTCCTCCATCTTGGCGCCGCGCAGCGCCCGGGCGCTTTGCTCGCCCAGGACCCAGCGCACCGCGTCGGAGATGTTGCTCTTTCCGCTGCCGTTGGGCCCGATGACGGCTGTGATGCCCGTTCCGAATTGAAGTTCCGTTTTTTTCGCAAAGGATTTGAATCCCTGCATTTCCAGCTTTGTTAGTCGCATGCTTTCGTATATCTTTCCATGGCCATCTGGGCAGCTGCCTGTCCCGCAGTCTGCTTGGACGGGCCGGAGCCCATGCCCCACTCTGTATCGTCCACCAGCACCCGCATGGTGAACTCCTTCTTGTGATCCGGTCCGGATTCGCTTACCAGCTCATACCGAATGGTCCGCCCCTTGTGGTCCGCGTGGACCAGCTCCTGAAAGGCGGTCTTGCTGTCCTTGGAGGAGGACCTTTTTTCCTGCCCCTCGGCACAGAGCACATAGTCCTGGACCAGCTTTTGGGCCTCAGCAAGGCCCCCGTCCAGGTAGATCGCGGCCAGCACCGCCTCGAAGGCGTCGGAGAGGATGGAATCCTTCTTTCGGCCGCCGCACTGCTCCTCACCCCGGCTGAGCAGCAGAAACTCGCCCAATCCCAGCCGACGGGCTGCCGCCGCCAAAGCCTCTTCACACACCAAGGAGGACCGAAGCCGGGTCAAGGCGCCTTCCCGCATCTCAGGATGGGTGTCGTACAGATGCCGGGAGACCAGATGCTCCAGCACCGCGTCCCCCAGGTATTCCAGCCGCTCGTTGTCCTCACCCATGCGATGCTGCTCCACCGCCAAAGAGGAATGGGTCAGCGCCCGGCGCAATAAACCATCCTCCCGGAATCGGTAGCCCAGCTTGTCCATGCATTCGTTTAGATCGCTCATGTGGTGCGCTCCTATAAAAAGGCCCGCATCCTGCTGGAGCGGGCAGACCCATTCACCTTCTGAAAGGGCGCTGTGGATTGTTATTTGGCGAGATAGCCCACAATATCGCCCACGGTCTTGATATTGGGGAGCACCTCATCGGGGATCTCCGCATCGAACTCCTGTTCCATGTCCATGACGAGCTCCACGATATCCAGAGAATCAGCATGCAGATCGTCGATCAGGCTGCTCGCGGGGGTGATGGTCTCCGGGTCGATATCCAGCTGCTTGGCGATGATCGCACGTACCTTCTCAAACTCCATATTTGAATCCTCCTGTAGAATCACTTTTTAACCAAAAAATTCCTTGATAATTGTAAAACACGGGTCGCGATATGTCAACCAAATTTTTAGCCTTCCACTTGAATTTCCGAAGCTTGTACCGCTGCGGCGATCTTTTTTGTCACGCCGCCCTTCACCAGCTTTTGCGCCTGACGAATGGCGTTGAAGAAGGCCTTGGCGTTGGAGCTGCCGTGAGCCTTGATGACGCCGCCGTTGACCCCCAACAGCGGCGCGCCGCCCACTTCGGTATAATCCATCTTTTTCTTCAGGGAAGCGAAAGCAGGCTTGGCGATGGCGCCGCCGATGGTGCCCCGCAAGGAACCCATGAGCTCCGTCTTCAGCATGGACGTGATGGCCTTAGCCACGCCCTCGGTGCTCTTGAGCAGCACGTTCCCCGCAAAGCCGTCGGTGACCACCGCGTCGAAATCACCGCTCATCAGCTCCCTAGCCTCACAGTTGCCGCCGAAGCGGATGCCTTCCAGCTTTTGCAGCAGCGGATAGGTCTCCTTGGTGAGCTCGTTCCCCTTCTCCGCTTCCTCTCCGTTGTTCAGAAGCCCGATAACAGGTGCTTCGACCCCTTCCACCAGCTCCATATAGGCGCTGCCCATCTGGGCAAACTGGACGAGATACAGGGGCTTGCAGTCCACGTTGGCGCCTGCGTCGATGATCATGGTGTGTCCGCCCTGCAGATTCGGGATGAGGGGCGCCAGGGCCGGGCGCTGGACGCCCTTGATGCGGCGGATGATGAGGGTCCCGCAGGAAAGCACGGCCCCGGTGCTGCCGGCGCTGATGAAGCAATCCGCCTCTCCGTCGGCCACGGCTTTGGCGGCCAGGACCACGGAGGAGTTCTTCTTTCGACGAACGGCGGCTGCGGGGGCTTCCTCGCAGGTAATCACCTCGGTAGCAGGCTTGATCAGCAGCCGTCCTTCCGGGTATTCCTTACCCTGGAGACAGGTGCGGATCTGCACTTCGTCTCCAAAGAGCCAAATGACCATATCCTGTTCCAGTTCCTGTAGGGCCTGCAAGGCGCCGTCAACCACCGCCTGGGGCGCGTGATCGCCGCCCATAGCATCCAACGCTAAAATCATAGTATGCTCCTTCTGCGTTTTGAAGGTAGTATACATGCTTTTGGGCGAGATTTCAACCTTCGCAAAAGGATCGCCGCAAACTTGTTTTACTTTTTCCGGCCGTATTCCCACAGGAGATTCCTGACCATAGCCCCCGCCATGCCCGTGGCCACGCTGATGACCAGATCCCCCAGCATCGCCCAGGAAAGATGACACTCTCCCAGGAACGCGCACAACAGCAGCACCATGACAACGTCATATACGAAGCCGGCTATGGCTCCGGAAAGGGCCGAACGCTCCGTTGGCCCCTTCAAGGCAAAGAATCCGGCAACGAAGGGACAGGCAACCTTGAGTATGCCGTTTACCGGTCCGACGGCCTCCTCCCCTGCCCGATTCCCATAGAGGAGCAGGGCCAAAAAGCCCATGCCCAACACCGCAACCCCGCAGCCGATCAACGCGCCGACGAACTGTCTGCGCGTAAACATCTTTTTTGTACGCCTTGTCCGCTTTCTCATGGTTTGCCTCCCGTTGATGATACAGCAATATATGCCCCCCCTCGGCGGAAAATGAAAAAGCCGGCCAAAGGCCGGCTTTGCGGACAAAACGGTTTACTCCACCACGGACTCGTTCATGGTGTTCTCCGCACCCTTCTCCTCGATCTGGGAGATAGCGCCCCGGGCAAAGACCAGATGGATCTTGTCGGGACCGACCTGCATGACCACATAGTCGTCCTTTACGGAGGTGATGGTGCCATAGATGCCGCCGATGGTGCGGACCCGATCGCCGGGACGCAGGGAGGCCAGCATCTCCTTCACTTTTTTATCCCGCTTGCGCTGAGGAATGATCATGACGGCCATGAGGACCACCATGATAAGGATCAAAGGAAGCGTAGACATGAGGGACGAAGCGGTTCCCTCGGCAACAGCGGCCACGACGGGGCCCATGAAAAGATTCAGCATGAACTTATAATTCCTTTCCGAATTTCTTTATTGATTTTACGACATATCCTCCTCTGCGTCAAGAGAGAAATAGCTCCTTCGCCTGATAGCAAAGGCGAAGGAGCCCGTCCTCATTTGAGCAGTGAGCTGCGTTTGATCACGCGAGCGGCCCGCTTGCCGTCCCGCTTCATCCGCCGCCAAACGTCGGGATACATGGCGTTCATGGCCGTCACCGCCAGAGCCATCCCGCCGACCATGCCTAATCCGATCCCTGCTGTCTTCATGTTTCATGCACCGCCTTTCCTTCACAGTGAGGGGCGTAAAAAACGCATCCCTCTCCAGATAGTATCCAAAGGCGGCGGCGGAAACATGCAGGCAGTTTTTGTCTATCGACGAAGGCGATGGATGACCTCCGGCAGGATCGAAAGAACTTTTTCGATTTCTGCGTTCGTGGTGTACCGGCTGAGGGACAGTCGAAGTGGCGCCCGCCGTCCGCCATTCAGCAGACCCATGGCCTTTAAAACATGGCTGGGCTCATTGGACCCAGCGGTGCAGGCGGAGCCGGCGGAAGCGGCGATCCCCTGCATGTCCAAAAGGGCCAGCAGTTCGTCCGCTGAAACGTCGTCAAACAGAAAGCTGACGATGCCCGGGAGCCGCTCCAACCTGTGCCCTGTCAGCTGACAACCCGGAACAGTGGAAAGAATGCCGTCGATCAACTGAGTGGATAACGCTTCGATCCGGAGCCTCTCCTCCTCCATCCCCTCCGTCTGTTCCAGAAGGGCCTCCGCCATACCTACGGCGCCGGCCACGTTCTCCGTGCCTGCCCGGCGATGCTTCTCCTGCTCTCCGCCGGTAAGGAGGGGAAAGATAGCCATGCCCTTTTTTACATAGGCGGCGCCCATGCCGCGGGGCCCATGAAATTTATGGGCAGAGATGGTGAGCAGATCCGCATGAAGCGCGTGCATATCCACGGGGATGTGTCCCGCCGCCTGGACGGCGTCTACATGGAATAGGATTCCCTGTTCCCGGCAAAGCGCGCCTATGCTGGAAATCGGCTGCAGTGTGCCCACCTCGTTGTTGGCCATCATGACGGAAATCAGGATCGTATCCGGGCGCATAGCCGCGAACACATCCACCACAGACACCCGGCCGTACCCATCTACGGGCAGGACGGTGAGCTCGATGCTCCCCTGCCGTTCCAGCCCATAGAGGGTGTTCAGCACCGAGGGATGCTCCACCGCCGAAGTGATCACATGCCTGCCCTTCGCATGATTGGCTGCGACGGCCCCGCGCAGCAGATAGTTGTTCCCCTCGCTGCCACCGGAGGTGAACACGATCTCCTCCGCTTCTGCCCCCAGGCAGCCGGCAATTTTGGTCCTGGCCTGTTCCAGCGCCTTCCGCGCCTCCCGGGCATAGCTATGGAGGGAGGATGGGTTCCCCTGCTCCCCCTCCATAAAAGGCAACATAGCCGCCAGCGCCCGGCGGGAAAGCCGGGTGGTGGCGGCGTTGTCAAAATACATGCGCTCCATTTTTATGGGGTCACAGCGCCTTGTTCAGCATCTGCTCCAGGGCGGCCTTGGGACGAGCGCCGATGGCCTTGTCCACCAGTTCGCCCTTTTTGAAGATCATAAGCGTGGGGATGTTCATGATGCGGTACCGCTGGGCGAGCTCGCCCATCTCATCCACATCCACCTTGGCCACGATGGCCTTGTCCGCGAACTGATTGGCGATCTCCTCCACGATAGGGGCGACCATACGACAGGGACCGCACCAAGTGGCCCAAAAGTCCACCAAAACGGGCTTGTCCCCGGCGATGAGCTTGTCGAAGGCTTCCTCAGAACCGATGTGGATCACATTCTCGTTTGCCATTATTCTTCTCCTTTTCGCTTAGTCTTCCAGGTCCTTGAAAGAAATATGCAGTTCATCCAGCTGCTTCTGCTCCACGGGATAGGGCGCGCCCGTCAGGGGGTCGGAGGCGTTCTGCACCTTGGGGAAGGCGATCACGTCCCGAATGCTGCTGGCGCCGCAGATGAGCATGGCCAGCCGATCGAGGCCATAGGCCAGGCCGCCGTGAGGAGGCGTGCCATATTTAAAGGCGTTGAGCAAAAAGCCGAACCGCTGTTGAGCCGCTTCCTCGGTGAAGCCCAGGGCCTTGAACATACGCTGCTGAAGCTCCGCGGAATGGATACGGATGCTGCCGCCGCCGATCTCGTTCCCATTGAGCACGATGTCGTAGGCCTTTGCCCGGACTGCCCCAGGATCCTTCTCGATAAGGTCCAGATCTTCGTCCATGGGGCTGGTGAAGGGATGGTGCATAGCCATGAACCGGCCCTCCTCCTCGCTCCATTCGAACTGGGGGAACTCCACCACCCACAGCAGGGCGTAGGTGTTTTCGGGGATCAGCTGGAGCTTGTTGGCCACCTTCAGCCTGAGAGCGCCCAAAGAGGCCCAAACCACGCTGTTCTGATCCGCCACGATGAACAGCAAATCGCCCTTTTCGAAGTTGGTTCTCGCCTCGATGGCTCGCACCTCCTCGGCGGAGAGGAACTTCAAGATGGGGCTCTGGATGCCCTCGTCTTTGTAGTTCATCCACGCCAGGCCCTTGGCCTTATAGGTCTTGACGAACTCACCCTCTGCGTCGATCTCCTTGCGGGAGTACTTATGTGAGCCGCCCTTCACGTTGATGCAGCGGACGGAGCCGCCGGCCTTGACGGCATTGGAGAACACGGAGAAGCCGCTGTCCTTCACGATATCGGTGAGGTCGACGAGCTCCATGCCGAAGCGGATGTCCGGCTTATCGGAGCCGTAACGGTTCATGGCGTCGATCCACTTGATCCGCGGCAGGGGGTTCGGGATATCCACGTCCAGGCACTCCTTAAACACCCGACGCAAAAAGCCCTCGTTCATGGCCATGACGTCGTCCTCTTCCACGAAGGACATCTCCAGGTCGATCTGCGTGAAGTCAGGCTGCCTATCGGCCCGCAGGTCCTCGTCCCTGAAGCAGCGGGCGATCTGCATATACCGGTCAAAGCCGGAGACCATGAGCATCTGCTTAAAGAGCTGGGGGCTCTGAGGCAGGGCGTAGAAGCTGCCCGGATGGACCCGAGAGGGCACCAGATAGTCCCGAGCGCCCTCCGGCGTGCTGCCGGTGAGGACCGGGGTCTCGATCTCTACAAAGCCGTTTTCCGCAAAATATTCCCGGGCGATGTGGGCGATCTTATGCCGCATCATGAGATTCTTCTGCATGACAGGCCGACGAAGGTCCAAATACCGGTATTTGAGCCGCAGCAGCTCCCCGGCGTTGGTGTCGTCGCTGACCTCGAAGGGAGGCGTCTCGCTGACGGAAAGGATCTTGAAGTCCTTCACCTTCACCTCGACCTCGCCGGTCTTCATCTTGGGGTTCACCATATTGCCCGTCCGAGCCTCTAAGGTGCCCCGGATGGCCAGCACATATTCGGAACGGATGGTGGACGCACGGGCATAGTCCTCCTCGCTCAGGGTGCTGCTGTCAAACACCACCTGCATGAGGCCGGACCGGTCCCGAAGCTGGATGAAGATCAACGCGCCCAAATCGCGGCGCACGTTGCACCAGCCCATCAGCGTCACTTCCCTGCCTACGTCCGCCTTGCCCAACTCGGCGCAGTAGCAGGTGCGTTTCCATCCCTGCAGCAATTCACTCATGCTGTTCGCCTCCTATCATGTCTGCAATATCGTTCGCCGTGAGCGAGACTTCGATCTGCTCACCGGTGGCCATTTCCTTTATGTTTCCCTTGCCGGTCTTGAGCTCGTTTTCACCGATGACCAGCACGTACTTTGCTTCCGTCTTGCCGGCGTACTTGAAGTTGGCCTTCACGCTCCGGCCCACGTGGTCCGTATCCGTGGAGAAACCAAGCTTCCGAAGGCCGTTCACCAACTCAAAAGCCTTCTGCCGCTCGGCGTCACCCATGCCGAAAACGAGCACGTCCACCGGCTCCGGCTTGGGAATCTCCACCCCCAGCTGGTCGAGGTACAGGAGTAGCCGTTCGATGCCCAACCCAAAGCCGACTGCCGCTACCTCCGGGCCGCCGATCTGCTTGACCAGGCCATCGTACCGGCCGCCGCCGCAAAGAGTCCCCTGTGCGCCCGCCGCGCCGGACACAATCTCGAACACGGTGCGGGTGTAATAATCCAATCCGCGAACCAGCATGGGGTCCATCTCATAGGGGATGTTGACGGCGTCCAGATACCCCCGGAGCCTGTCCATATGGGCCCGGCATTCATCGCACACATAGTCCAGGGTATGGGGCGCGCCGGCGTTGATCTTCTTGCAATCGTCCACCTTGCAGTCCAGGACCCGCAGGGGGTTCTTTTCGAGCCGCACCTGGCAGTCCTCGCAAAGCTCGTCCCGATGCTCGGACAGGTATGCCTTCAATGCCGCCTGATACCGATCCCGGCACTTGGGGCAGCCGATGGAGTTGAGCTTCACGGTGAGGTCCCGGGCGCCCATGGCGGTGAAGATGTCCCAGGCCATGGAGATGACCTCGGCATCCGCACTGGGCTCGGGTGCACCAAAGCACTCCACGCCGAACTGGTGGTGCTCCCGCAGCCGCCCCGCCTGAGGCCGCTCATACCGAAACACGGGGCAGTTGAGATAGTAGACCTTCAGAGGCATAGCCTCTGCAAAGAGCCCGTGCTCCACGAACATGCGCACGGTCCCCGCCGTCCCCTCGGGCTTCAGGGTGATACTGCGCCCGCCCTTGTCGTTGAAGGTATACATCTCCTTTTGGACCACGTCCGTGGTATCGCCAACAGAACGCAAAAACAGCTCCGTATGCTCGATGACTGGGGTGCGGATCTCCTTGAAGCCATAACGGGCGGTGGTCCTGCGGATCAATTCCTCCACATACTGCCAGCGATAGCTCTCCCCCGGGGTCACGTCCCGGGTGCCTTTGGGTGCCTGATAAGCCATAGTTTTTCCTCCTGCTACGAAAAAGCGGCCCCGTCTCCTCTCAAGGGACGGAAGACCGCGGTGCCACCCTGATTAAGCGAATGATCGCTTCACTCTCGTTCCTAACGCGAACCACACGGCGGACCATTTCCTGTCCGCGGCTCCCGGCTGTCCTTCCAGGCACCCTCTCCTGTTCGGCTTTCACCCGCCCGAACTCGCTGAAAGATGAGGAAACGCGCCTGTACTCTTCCGTTCTTCGCCTTTGCAGTAGTATACCCGCCTTTTCCCCGCTTGTCAATCGGAAAACAGCCGTTTTTTCTCGCTGAAAAGCCTGTCCTGCTTTTTGTACCAGGTGGGCACGTCCTTGGGACTGGGCAGCCGCTCCACCCGCTCGCTCACGCCGTAGACCCGCTTGGTCATGGAGCCGGCACCGTGGGCCATGATGCTGACGGTCTCCTCCATCATGTCGATGTTGTAGACGCACTCAGTCCCGGGCTTCGCGTAGCCTACGTTCTCCAAATTCCCCTGCATGTACTTCTGACGGTACATGTAGTAGGGCTTCATGCCCAGCTGCCGGGCCGCCTCTGCGCCCATACGGACCATCTCCTCTACCGCTTCGCCCTTCGGAAGCGGATACTCCTCCAATCGCGCCTTCAGTCGGGAGGAATGCTTGATGGCCAAGGTATGGACCGTCAGATTCTCCGGAGCGAAGGCCTGGATGGCCGCCAGCGTACGGGCGAAATCTCCCACGTCCTCCCCCGGCAGACCGGCGATCAGGTCCATGTTGATGCAGTCGAAGCCCTCCTGTCGGGCCAGTTCAAAGCAGGCAGCGATATCCGCGGCGGTGTGAAAGCGGCCGATGGCCTGGAGGGTTCTGTCGTTCATGGTCTGGGGATTGATGCTGATGCGGCTGATCCCGTGAGCCTTCAGCACCCGCAGCTTCTCCCGGGTGATGGTGTCAGGCCGCCCCGCCTCCACCGTGAACTCACGGCCCCCGATGCCATAGGCTTCGTCCAACGCAGTAAGGACCCTATTCAGCTCCGCAGCCGAAAGGACCGTAGGCGTACCGCCGCCGAAGTAGAATGTGCGGATAGAGTAGCCCGCCTTCTTCAGCAGCTCCGCCCCCTGGCGAATATCCAGGATCAGATGATCCGCATACTCGCTCAGGACGCCCTCCCTCTTGGCCACCTCTGCGCCAAAGGAACAATAGAGGCACCGGCTGCGGCAGAAGGGGATATGCAGATACACGGAGGCGCTTCTGGACGCGATGGACTCGATATGGGGCCGCTGGGCCTCCGTGATCTCCTCCACCAGCGCCTGCTTTTGAGGAGAAACGGTGAACAGCTCCCGAAAGGAGCGCTTGGCCTCCTCCATCCCCTGCCGTCCGGCGATCTCCCGAAAGAGCTTGGTGGGACGGATGCCGGTGAGGGACCCCCAGGGGGTGGCCACCGGATAGAGGGCCTGCATGATCTGATAGACGCACAGCTTCAACGCCCGCTTCTGCTGCCGTTTCACATCCAGGACATCCGCTCCCGGCTGGACCGGCACGATCCTTTCGACGTGCTGCGGCATAGCCAGGCATTTAGCTTCGTCCCCCAGAAGGATCACGAAGAGACGGAGCTCCGCTTCGGGCGCATAAGGAAGAATGGCCGTCTGTCCCAAAAACAGGCGGACCTCCTCGGTCATATCGTTATAAAACCCTTTGGCGTTGGTGATCAGCTGAACCATGGATGATCCCGATAGGCGTTCAGCGGATTGAACTGCTTCTCATGCTCGATGGTGGTGCTCTCCTCATGACCTGGATAGACCACATACCCGTCCAGGGCATAGAGCTTTTGGAACAGGGAGTCCATCAGCTCCCGGATATTGCCCCCCAAGTCCGTCCGGCCCACGCTTTCGCAGAAAAGGGTATCGCCGGTGAAGACCGTCTTTTCCTCGTCCACCGCAAAGCATACGCCGCCTTTGGTGTGGCCCGGGGTCTCGATAACGCGAAAGATAAGGCCGCCGGCTTCGATCCTGTCTCCCTCACGGATGAACGCATCCGCTTTGCAGGGCTTAAGGCCATAGCTCATGGCGGAAATGTAGGACGGCTTCCCCGCAGCCATGGCGGCATCCGCTTCATGAATATAGACTGTGGCTCCCGTTTTTGCCTTCAGGTCCGCCGCCCCCCACACATGATCGAAGTGGCCGTGAGTCAGCAAAATATGGGTGCAGGACAGGCCCTCGCTACAGAGCCGATCATAGATCAGGTCCGCATCCGCGGGATCGATCACGGCGCAGGTGGGGTTCCCCTCCCGACATACAATATAGGAATTGGCCATAACGGGGCCGCAGGGCAAGGCGATGATCTGCATGGCTCAAAACTCCTTTCGGCTGTTAAGCAGGATGGTGAAGGGACCGTCGTTGACCAACGACACCTGCATGTCGGCCATGAAGGTGCCGCTTTCCACGGGCACGCCGCCCTCCCGCATGTACGCTTTGACGGTCTCGAACAGAGGTTTGGCCTTCTCCGGGCGCTCGGCGGTGATGTAGCTGGGCCGACGGCCATGGCGGGCATCCCCAGCCAGGGTGAATTGGCTCACGGCCAGGATGCTCCCCTGGGCCTCCCCCACGGATCGGTTGGGGACCCCGTTCTCGTCGTCGAAGATACGCAATCCCACACACTTGTCAGCGATATATCGGGCGTCCTTCTCCGTATCGCCAACCTCCACGCCGATGAGGACCATGAGGCCCTTTTCAATGGATGCGGTGAGCTCCCCTCCGATGGAGACGGAGGAGCTCAAAACCCGCTGAACCACAGCTCGCATAGTTTACCTCCCGTTGACCCGCTTCACTTCGATGACGGAGCGAAGCTTGCGCAGATTGGACATGATATGCTCCAGCTGATCCGTGCCGCTGACCATAAAGGTGATGAGCATGGTGGCCACCCCGTCGGCAGAGGTCTGGGCCTTCATGTCGGAAATATAGATGTTCATGGTGGTGAGCAGCCGACTGATCTCCAACAGAGAACCGGTCTTGTCCACCACATGGATATAGACCGTGGCAGAAAAATCCTCCTCGGGTGAAGAAGCCCACTCCACTGGCACGAACCGCTCCGGTTCCTGGGAAAGCCGGGCCATGTTGCGGCAATCCGCCCGATGGATGGATACGCCCCGGCCCCGGGTGATGTAGCCCACGATCCGATCCCCCGGCAGGGGGTTGCAGCAGTTGCTGAAGTGCACGGCCATGCCCGGGTCCCCGGCCACGATGATGCCGTTGGAAGCCTTGGCCGCCCGGCCGCTGCTGGAAGCGGGTCTATGGGGCGTCTCAGGGGTGGAGATGGCGGTCTGCAGCCGCTCCTGCATCTCCTCCAGCTTGTCCTCCTTACGCTTGAGCTCCGCCAGCTTATGGAGCACCTGCCCGGAGGAGATGCCGCCGTAGCCGATGGCGGAGTAAAGCTCGTCCAGGGAGGGCAGCGTGAGACGCTTGAGGATCTCGTTATAGAACTCCGGCTTCATGAGCGAGACGATGTCCAGGGACTGGCGCTTGGCGGCGTCCTCCAGCATCTCCCGGCCCTTCTGGATGTTCTCCTCCCTGTTAGCCCTTTTAAACCACTGCTTGATCCGGTTCTTGGCGGACTGGGTCTTGACGATATTCAGCCAGTCCCGGCTTGGCCCGGCCTGAGTATTGGAGGTGATGATCTCCACCACGTCGTTGGTCTTGAGGGTATAGTCGAGGCGGACCATGTTCCCGTTGACACGGGCATGTTGGGTATGGTGACCCACGTTGGTATGGATGCGATAGGCAAAGTCAAGGGGCGTACTGCCGATGGGCAAGTCCAGAATCTCTCCCTTGGGCGTAAGCACATATACGTACTCGCCCAAATAGTCCTTCACCACGTTTTCGGCAAATTCCGCGGTATCCTCCTCGCCATCGTCCTTGGCTTCCTCCACCACCTGTCTTAGCCAGCTGGTACGCTTGTCCAATTCCGTTTGGACGGTGCGTCCCTCTTTATACATCCAGTGGGCGGCCACACCGTATTCCGCCGTCTCATGCATCTCATGGGTGCGGATCTGGACCTCGAAGGGGATGCCGTTCTTGTTCATGAGGGTGGTGTGAAGGGACCGATACATGTTGGGCTTTGGCATGGCGATATAGTCCTTGAACCGGCCCGGCAGAGGCTTCCATTCGGCGTGGATGATGCCCAACGCCGCATAGCAGTCGTTCACCGTGTCCACGATGACCCTGATGGCGATGAGGTCGTATATCTCGCCGATGCCCACGTTGTTGCGCTGCATCTTGCGATAGGTGGAATACAGATGCTTGGGACGGCCGGAGAGCTCCGCGTCGATCCCCGCCTCCTTCATGAGCTCCCGCATCCGATCCATGGCGGTGCCCAGAAGCTTTAGCCGCTCCTCCTGTTGCCGGGAGACCAGACTGCGGATGCGCTCGTACTCCTCGGGCATCAGGTACTTAAAGGACAGGTCCTCGAGCTCGCTGCGCAGCACGCCGATGCCAAACCGATGGGCCAGAGGCGTATAGACCTCCAAGGTCTCCTTGGCCTTGCGGATCTGTTTTTCCCGGGTACAGTACTCCAGGGTGTGCATGTTGTGAAGCCGGTCGGCGAGCTTGATGATGACCACCCGCACGTCGTCGGCGATGGCGAGGAAGAGCTTGGTCAGGTTTTCGTTCTGCTCCTGTTTTTTGGTGACGTATTCCTTCTTTCCAGAAATAGTCAGCTTGGTTACGCCGTCCACCAGATGGGCCACCTCGGGGGAAAACCTTTTGGTGATCTCGTCCAAGGTGATGCCCTTGCCATCCTCCACCGTGTCATGAAGCACCCCGGCGATGACCGTAGCGGCGTCCATGCCCATGTCTAACAGGTATTCCGCCACGGCGATGGGATGGATGATGTAGGGCTCGCCGGACTCTCGCTTCTGTCCCTCGTGGACAGCGGTAGCGAAGGCCACGGCTTCCTCCATGGTCTTTCCCTTCTCCGGGCCGAATTTGGCGCTAAATTTTTGAAGCAGTTCTTCCCGTGCCATTTTTGCCGAAAAGGGGATCAACGCTGCCGCTGATCCCGGTTTTTTGATCGTATTCTCCTTTAATACTTCAGAATGGTGCCGACCTCATACTCCTTCAGGGTCTCCCGGCCGGGCAGGTCGGTAAGCTCGATGGCGAAGCAGCAAGCCGCCACGACGCCGCCGGCCTTCTCACAGAGCTTGGCACAGGCCAGAGCCGTGCCGCCGGTGGCCAAGAGGTCGTCCACTACGGCCACTCGCTGACCGGGCTTGATGGAGTCCACATGCATGTGAATCTCATCCGTGCCATACTCAAGGGCGTATTGATAGCTCACCGTGGTATAGGGGAGCTTGCCGGGCTTCCGGGCCAGCACCATGCCCACGTTCAGCGCATAGGCCACGGCCGCGCTGAAGACGAAGCCGCGGGCTTCAGGCGCCATGACGAGATCGATGTTCTTGTCCCGCAGGAAGTCCGCCATCTGATTCACCGCCTCGTGGAAAGCATCCTTGTTTTCCAGCAAGGGGGTGATGTCGCGGTAGAGAATGCCCTTCTTGGGAAAATCTGGGATGGACCGAACGTAATCCTTGAGTTCCATGTTTATCCTCCTTAACGGCCGCTATCTCATGGACAGCGCCATAAATAACTGACTTTCCGTGCAGCTGCGACGCACGACGTTGGCCGCCGGGACCAGCTCCGGCACCGACTCGAAGAAGCCCAGCTCCTTGAAGATGAGGGCGGCAGCCTGCTCCTCCTCTCCCTCCGGCATCCGCCCCTCCCGTGCGGACTGGACGAGCCGCACATAGATGGGTCTCAGGGATTCCTCCGTAAGTCGGAAAGGAAAGAACCGAAGCAGAGCGTTGGCGCAACGGCGAAGGGTTTGAACGTCTCCTGCCGCAACAGCCTGCAAAAAAGCGGTATTAATTATAGTATATTCCTGGGAGGATTGCAAGCTTTTCCAGGGAGAAAGCCCCAAACAAATCAACTCGCAGGAGCTGCGGCCCCGAAACTCGTTCTTCTGCAGGGTGCAGACCACTTCCGCCCTGTCCGCAGCGAACCAGCGGCCATTGTCTCCTCCCTGAGAAAAGCCCACCAGGCGGAGACGACGCTGCCCGTCGCTCAAAAAGCCGGAGAGATGCTTTTTCCCCTGACCCAGGTAGGAAACGCCGCTGAGGGATCCCCGGACCAAAAACTGAGGCTCCGGATTCCCCTGCCCAAAGGGGGCGAAAGAATGCAGTTCATCGCACAGCTCCACCCGACAATCCTCCAGGGGGAGAACGTCCTCGAACCACACGCTCTTTTCCGGAGGACCGCCGGGAAGCTGGTGCGCATAGGCGATCTTCAACAGGTCTCGGACCGTTTCGATCTCTTCCGTCCGCACCGTCAAGCCCGCCGCACCCGCATGGCCGCCGAAGCGGAGCAGATGCTCCCGAGCTTCATAGATAAGGGCGTATAGATCGATCTCCGGGATGCTTCGGGCGGAGCCCGTATAGATGCCCGGCTCCACTTCCGTGAGCAGGATCACCGGCTTATAGAACAGCTCCACCAATCGGGCCGCCACGATGCCGATGACGCCCACATTCCATCCCTTCCCCGCCAGCATGAGAAAGCTGTCCTCACCGCCATCCGGCGCCAGGGACAAACAATCGGCCAGGATGCGCTGCTCCTCGTTCCGGCGGGCCTGGTTCAGCTCGTTCAATGCCCCAGCCAACCGGGCCGCTTCGTACGGATCGTCCGTAATCAGCAGCTCCAGCGCCTTTTGGACGTCTCCCATGCGTCCCGCGGCGTTGAGGCGCGGGGCGATCAAATAGCCCAGGGTGGTCTCCGTCACCGGTCCGTCCCCTGCCGAAGCTGCTTCCAGCAGGGCGGCAAGGCCCACCTGCTTTTTCACCAGCATCATCCCCCGGGTCACCAGCGTTCGATTGGCACCCGTCAGCGACACCACGTCCGCCACCGTGGCCGCGGCGACCAAGGGAAGGTACGCCTCCCCTTCCCCCTTTTCCAAAGCGCAGGCCAAAAGCCATGCGACGCCGGCGCCGCACAGATCCCCCACCCGCTCTCTAAAGTCGCCCTCCGATACAGAGAGCAGGGCGTCTGCCTCCGGCAGCTCCCCACCGCTGCGGTGATGGTCCGTGACGATCACCTGCATGCCCAGAGATCGGGCCAACGCCGTTTCCTGAAGGGCGGAAATACCGTTATCTACGGTGACGAGCAGCTTGACGCCCGATTCGGCCAACATGTGGACCGCACCCTCGTTGAGGCCGTAGCCCTCTCCATGCCGGGAGGGGATATACCAGGTCACCTCCGCCCCCAGCTTTTTGAGGCATCGGTACAGGATGGCGGTGGCGCAGACACCGTCCGCGTCATAGTCCCCATAGACACAGATGTGGTTTTTTGCTTTGATGGCCTGCTCCACCAGTCGGGCCGCCTCCGCCGTCCCCTTCATCTCCCGCCAGTCGAGAAGAGGCTGCTCTTCTGGATGCAGAAAGGCTTCGATCTGCTGCGGAGAATTCAGGCCTCTGCGCAACAGGGTGCGGACGGCAACGGGCGAAAGACGAAACTGTTTGGAAAGGCGCTCCACCTGCTCCGGATCGTATTCGATTGGATGGCTGCAAACAAACTTCATGGCCCTATTGTATCGAAAACGGGCTCCTTCCGCAAGGGGAAGAAGCCCGTCAAGTGCGTTTTGTCGAAAGTTAGCAGGCCAACTCGGCGGTGTCGCGGGCGATGGCCATCTCCTCGTCCGTGGGGATGACGAAGACCTTGACCTTGCTCTCAGGCTTGCTGATGCAGATCTCCTCGCCGCGAGGACCGTTCCGGTTGTAGTCCACATCGGGGATGACGCCCAGGAACTCCATGTTGGCCAAGACCTTTTCCCGGACGCCCTTGTCGTTCTCGCCTACGCCGGCGGTGAACACGATGGCATCCACCCCGCCCATGGCGGCGGCATAGGCGCCGATGTACTTCTTCACGGCGTACACGAACATGTCGAGGGCCAGCTGCGCCCGCTCGTTGCCCTCGGCAGCGGCGGCACCCAGATCACGGAAATCGGAGGACACGCCGGAGATGCCCAGCATGCCGCTCTTCTTGTTCATGATGGTGTCCATCTCGGCGGCGGTAATGTTCATCCGCTTCATGAGGTAGGGCAGGATGGCGGGATCGATGCTGCCGCAACGGGTGCCCATAGGCAGGCCTTCCAAAGGCGTAAGGCCCATGGAGGTGTCCACGCACTTGCCGGCCACGGAGCAGGAGATGGAGGAACCGTTGCCCAAATGACAGGTGATGACCTTGGCGTTGGGGTTGCCCAACAGCTTCAGAGCGCGGCCCGTGACATACTTATGAGAGGTGCCATGGAAGCCGTAGCGGCGGACGCCATACTCCTTATAGAGCTCGTAGGGTAGAGCGTACATGAAGTGAGAGGGCTCCATGCCCTGGCCCCAGGCGGTGTCGAACACGCCCACCATGGGGGTGTTGGGCAAAGCGGCCTGGCAGCCCGCGATGCCCATCAGGTTGGCGGGGTTGTGCAGAGGCCCCAGAGGGATGCACTCCTTCATGGCTTCGATGACGTCGTCGTTAATGATGACGGAGCCGGAGAACTTCTCACCGCCATGGACCATCCGGTGACCCACTGCCGCGATCTCGGACATGTCCTTGATGACGCCCACCTTGGCGTCGGTCAGGATATCGAGGACCATCTTGATGGCCACTTCGTGGTTGGGCATATCCTTCTGGATCTCCACCTTGTCGCCGTTGGCGGGCTTATAAGTGAGCATGCTGCCGTCAATGCCGATGCGCTCGCAAAGGCCCTTGGCGATGACGGTCTCGGTGTCGATGTCGATGAGCTGGTACTTGAGGGAGGAGCTGCCGGCGTTGATAACGAGAATGTTCTTCATGGGATCCTCCTTGTATTATGCTTCCTTCATGCCCTGCGCCTGGACGGCGGTGATGGCCACCAGGGAAACGATATCCTCGATGGAGCAGCCGCGGCTTAGGTCGTTGATGGGAGCGGCGAAGCCCTGGCTCACAGGGCCGATGGCTTCGGCGCCGCCCAGCCGCTGGACCAGCTTGTAGCCGATGTTAGCCGCCTGCAGATCGGGGAAGATAAGGATGTTCGCTTTGCCGGCCACGGGGCTGCCGGGGCACTTCAGATTGCCCACCTTGGCCACCAGGGCGGCGTCGGCCTGGATCTCACCATCCACCATGAGCTCGGGATTCAGCTCCTTCACCTTGGCGGTGGCGGCGGCCACCTTGTCCACATACTCGTGCTTGGCGGAGCCTCTGGTGGAGAAGCTCAGCATGGCGACCCGGGGCTCCTTGAAGTCCAGCAGGACCTTGGCGTTCTCTGCGGTGCACAGGGCGATCTCCGCCAGCTGGTCGGCATCAGGATTGATGTTGATGGCGCAATCGCCAAAGAGGATGGTGCCGTCCTCGCCGTAGGACTTGTCCTTCACCTGCATGATGAAGAAGCTGGAGATGGTCTTGATGCCCGGCTTCATCTTCACGATCTGAAGGCCCGGACGCAGGGTGTTGCCGGTGGTGTTGATGGCGCCGGAGACGAAGCCGTCGGCCTTCTTGTCCTTCACCATCATGGCGGCGTAGAACAGAGGGTCCTTCATGGTCTCAGCAGCCTTCTCGGGGGTGACGCCCTTGGCTTTGCGCATCTCGTAGAACTTCTCCACATAGGCGGGATACAGCTCATGGTTCTCCGGATCGATGATGTCGATGCCGGCGATGTCCGCATTGTACTTGGCGGCGATGGCGGCGATCTTGTCGGGCTTGCCGAACAGAGTGACGTCCGCAAGGCCCTGCTCACGGATGATAGCCGCAGCCTGGACGGTGCGCTCCTCTTCGCCCTCAGGGAGAAGGATGTGTTGCTTGTTCGCTTTAGCTTTTGCTTTGATGCCTTCGATCAATGATGACATGACGTTTTCACCCTCCAAAATAAATTTCTATTCGATTCTACCACAAACGAAAGAATAATGGTATACTTATTTTCAGAAAATCAGCCATATATTTCTTTGGCGGCAAAGGAGCGATCAAAAACATGCGAGTTGTCGGCGTTATCGCGGAGTACAATCCCCTGCACAACGGGCACATCTATCATCTGGAGCAGGCGAAACGGAAGACCGGCGCCTCCTATTGCGTCGTCATCATGTCTGGCAACTTCGTCCAGCGGGGCGAGCCCGCCTGCACGGACAAGTTCACCCGGGCGGAATGGGCGCTACAGGCCGGCGCGGATCTGGTGATTGAGCTGCCCACGGTCTTTGCCAACGCCTCCGCCGAACGGTTTGCAGAGGGGGCCGTCCGCCTCCTCCACGCCACGGGGCTGGTCACGGACCTGGCCTTCGGCGCGGAGCAAGGGGACATCGGCAAGCTTAGCCAACTGGCCGACTATCTGGCAGAGGAGCCGGCGGAATTCAAGTCCTATCTCCAGTATCACCTGAAGATGGGTGAAAGCTTCCCCCGGGCCAGGTACGAAGCGCTGCAGGACATGGGCGCCGATCCGGAGCTTCTCGGCGAGCTGGTGAAACCCAACAACATCCTGGCCATGGAATACCTCCGCTCCCTGCGCAAATACGCCCCGGAGATCTATCCGGTGCCCATCGAACGCGTCGGCGGCGGCTACAACGACGACTTTTTGACGGGGGACTACTCCTCCGCCACCGCCATCCGCGCCGCCATCCGGGAGGGGAACAGCCAGGTTTTATCCACCATGCCCCTATTCGTCTCCGGCGCCATGCAGTTCGACCCTCAGTTTCCTCTGACGGTGAACGACGTAAGCGACATGATGCTCTACAAGTTCCGGCTCATGCGCCCGGAGGACGTGCGGAATTTGCCCGACGTAAAGGAAGGCTTCGAGCAGAATTTGCTGAAAGCTGCCCGCACGGCCGTGGACGGGGAAAGCTTCTTCGAAGCGGTAAAGACCAAACGCTATACCATGGCCCGGGTGAAGCGCATCGGCATGAGCGCTTTGCTGGACATGAGCGAGGACCTGGTGGAAGATATGTCCAGCGACGACCGGAACCTTTACTTCCGGGTGCTGGGACTTCGGCGAGACGCCCGTTCCCTTTTATCCGCCATCGCCAGCATCAGCAAAACGCCCCTCATCATGCGCAACTCCGACATCGGCAAATGCACCGACGTGGCCCGTGAATCCCTGCGGGTGGACGCCCTGTCCACAGACATCCTTTCCTACGCATTGAGAAAGCCGCTCCACCGGGACAGCGAAGCGGCCATATTGGTTTGAATATTCCGATACCCGTTCCAAGCCTCCCCGAAGGGAGGCTTTTTCATTGCTCCAGCTTTGGGGGATCCATGCCCAACAGCTCGAAGATGCGGGGCAGTGCTTCCACGGTCTTCTGACGTCCGGCGGCCACGCTCTCCTCATAGCCGTTGGTGTTGAGCAGCCCCATGAAGGAGGCGTCGGGGCGGATGACCACGTCCCCCTTGTCCGCCTGACGGATGGTCATCTGGGCCTGCATGATGTCGGAAGACCGGCGCAGGATGTCGATGGGCGAGGGGTGCTCCGGGTCGAAAAAGTTCCGCTTGATCCCCAGATCGGAGGTGATGACCATGTCACACCCCCGGTCCCGCAGTACGCCCACCGGCAGCTCCTCCAGCACGCCGCCGTCCACGTAATAGCTCCCGTCGATCACCGCGGGTGTGAACACCCCCGGCACCGCCATACTGGCTCGCACCGCCCGGTGGAGCTTCCCCTCCTCAAACACCTTCTTTTCACCGGAGATCAGGTCCGTGGCGACGCACACGAAGGGGATCTTCGTCTCCCCGAAGGAAAGGTTGTGGGTCAGGGTCATGACCATCTCCTCGATTCTGTCCCCGCTCAAGAATCCGCCGTGGATGGGGATGCCAAAGTCCATCACGTCCCTCGCCTCCACGGTGCCCATAAACTTTTCCAGCAGATAGAGGTTCGTTCCCGCGGCATAGACAGAGCCGAAGACGGCCCCCGCGCTGCAGCCGGAGATGACGTCGGGCACGATCCCGTTCTCCTCCAAAACCTGCAATACGCCGATATGGGCAAGCCCCCGGGCGCCGCCGGAGCCCAGGCAAAGGCCTATCTTCTTTCCGTGTATCATGAATCCTTACGCTCCTTTTTCCATACTATGTGCTATGAAACGCTTGCTGCCCTTCGCTTCGCTCCTGATGCTGCTCCTCATCCTGCTGTTTCCCATCGAATCGCTTTCGGGAGCCAAGGCGGGCCTTTCCCTGTGGTGGAACAGCGTGTTTCCGGCGCTCCTGCCCAGCTTCATCTGCCTGAAGCTGACGGAAAAGCTGGGGCTGCTTCGCACCGCTTTCCCCCGTCCAAGAGGCCGCTTAGGGGCGTCCATGGCCTTTTCCCTGCTCTCGGGCGCGCCCAACGGGGCTAAGCTGATGGGCGCATTGACTCGGGCTGGGACCGTGCCGGACAGCATGGGCCAGCGGCTTTTGCCCCTGGTCAACGCCATCAGCCCCGCGTTTCTGCTCACCATCATAGCATCTGACCGATTGAAAAACAAGGCCCTGTTCCGCCCCATGGCCGCAGCATTTTATGGGCCCATCCTCTGCCTCTCCCTTCCCCTGTTGACCCATGGAAAAAAGAACTCTGCGGACCGAGAAGCGGGTCCCGCCCTCTGTTCCTTTCCGGACGCTCTTTCAGCGGCCATCGAGGAAAGCATGCTGGATATGCTGCGCATCGGCGGCTGCATCCTGTTTGCCTGTACCCTCCTGTCCCTGGCTCGGCGCGGCGTCACGGACCCCTTCGCCGCCGCTGCCCTCTCCGGCTTTTTGGAAGTGAGCACCGGCACTGCAGCCATCGCCGCCCTGCCTCTGTCCCTTCGCCTCAGAACCGCCCTTTTGGCAGGCACTGCCGCCTTCGGGGGCCTGTCCCTGGCGCTGCAAGCCTTGTGCTGCTATCCAAATCTCAAGCTCCTGCCCTACCTGCTGCGCAAGCTCCTGCTGGGGGCGGCGGTAGGAGGACTATGCTATGCCCTCTTTCCTCTGTTCCCCGCCCTGTCCTCCGTGTTCGCCGCCCGGGATCAAGTGCTGTCCCGAGCCCTCTCCCTGGGGGCTCTCGCCCTGTCTTCTGCCCTGTCCACCGGGTTCCTCTTCCTCCTCTCCCTGATGGCCGGCGGGAAAAGGGCCAAAAACTAAAGGATGATTTTTGCACATTATGGTTGCCTTTTTTCGTCAGAACAGGTATACTAAGTCAAATCATCTTTCAGGAGGGCGATATGGCCTATTATTTTAGCGAACCGTCCCATACCTTCTCCGAATACCTGCTGGTTCCGGGGTATTCCTCCTCCGCCTGCACGCCGCAGAACGTCTCTTTGGTGACCCCGCTGTGCAAATTTAAGGCAGGCGAAGCGCCCGCCCTCTCCATGAACATCCCCCTGGTATCCGCGGTGATGCAGTCCGTTTCCGGTGAAAAGCTGGCCGCGGCCCTGGCCCGGGAAGGCGGCGTGTCCTTCATCTTCGTGTCCCAGAGCATCGAAAGCCAGGCCGCCATGGTCCGGGCGGTCAAAAAATGCAAGTCCGGCTTCGTGCGCAGTGACTCCAACGTGACCCCCGATTCCACCTTGGGAGACGTGCTCGCGCTCAAGGAGCGCACCGGCCATTCCACCATCGCCGTAACCGAGGACGGCAGTCCTGACGGCAAGCTTGTGGGCATGGTCACCAGCCGGGATTATCGGGTGAGCCGTATGAGCCTCGACACCCCGGTCCGGGAGTTCATGACCCCCTTCTCCTCCTTGGTCTACGCTTACGAGGGTGTGAGCCTGAAGGAGGCCAACGACATCATCTGGGAGCACAAGCTCAACACCCTGCCCGTCATCACCAAGAACGGCTGCATGTCCTCCTTCGTGTTCCGCAAGGACTACGACGCTCACAAGGACAACCCCCTGGAGCTTTTGGACGCTCACAAGCGGTACGTGGTGGGCGCGGGCGTCAACACCCGGGACTATGAGCAGCGGATCCCCGCCCTCATCGAAGCGGGCGCGGACATCCTCTGCATCGACTCTTCCGAGGGCTTTACCGAGTGGCAGCAGCGGACCATCGACTTCGTCCGCAAGAATTACGGCGACACCGTAAAGATCGGCGCCGGCAACGTGGTGGACGGGGACGGCTTCCGCTTCCTGGCAGAGGCGGGCGCCGACTTCGTGAAGGTGGGCATCGGCGGCGGCAGCATCTGCATCACCCGGGAAACCAAGGGCATCGGCCGCGGCCAGGCCACAGCGGTCCAGGATGTAGCGGCGGCCCGGGACGAATATTTGAAAAAGACCGGCATCTACGTGCCCGTCTGCGCCGACGGCGGCATCGTCCAGGACTATCACGTGACCCTGGCTTTGGCCATGGGCGCGGACTTCTGCATGCTGGGCCGGTACTTCGCCCGGTTCGACGAGAGCCCCACCAACAAGGTGCTCATCAACGGCAGCTACATGAAGGAATACTGGGGCGAAGGCAGCGCCCGGGCCCGGAACTGGCAGCGCTATGACAACGGCGGCGACAAGAAGCTGACCTTCGAGGAGGGTGTGGATTCCTACGTGCCCTACGCCGGCCCCCTCCACAACAACGTGGAAACCACGCTCCACAAGGTCCGTTCCACCATGTGCAACTGCGGCGCCACCACCATCCAGGAGCTCCGGGAAAAAGCCCGCCTCACGCTGGTCTCCCCCGCCTCCATGGTGGAGGGCGGCGCCCATGACGTGCTCCAGAAGGACAGCCACTACTTCGCAAATTGATTGCATCTCAAAATCAAAGAGGCGTTTCCCTTCTTTTCAGGGAAACGCCTCTTTTTCAATTCACTTGCCTACAGGTTCAGATCCAGCCGCTCCCAGGGCATGTCCTTGGCATTTTCGCCGAAGTGTCCGTAGGAGGCCAGCTTCCCATAGATGGGACGGCGGAGGCCGAAGCGGTTGATGATGGCCATGGGCCTCAGGTCCACGGTCTCCATGATGTGGTCCTTCAGGGCGCCCACGTCGTTGATATGGGCGGTGCCGAAGTCCTCGATGCGGATGCTGGTGGGCTGGGAAACGCCGATGGCATAGGATAGCTGGACCTCGCAGCGGTCCATGTAGCCGCCGGCCACGATGTTTTTAGCCAGATACCGGGCCATGTATGCGCCGGTGCGATCCACCTTGGTGGGATCCTTCCCGGAAAAGGCGCCGCCGCCGTGACGGGCATAGCCGCCATAGGTGTCCACGATGATCTTGCGGCCGGTGAGGCCCGTATCCCCCGCGGGACCGCCCACCACGAACCGACCGGTGGGATTGATGAAGAACTCCGTCCAATCCCCCAGCATGTTTGGAGGCAAAGCGGGCAGGATCACCTGCTCCTTGAGCAGCGCCCGAAGGGTCTCAATGTCGATGCTCTCCTTATGCTGGGCGGAAAGGACCACTGCCAGGATGCGGCTGGGCACGTTGTCCCGATACTCTACCGTCACCTGAGACTTGCCGTCCGGCAGAAGGAAAGGCAACGTGCCGTCCCGGCGGAGCGTCTCCAGCCGCCGGGTGAGCCGATGGGACAGCTCGATGGGCAGGGGCATATAGTGCTCCGTCTCCCGACATGCATAGCCGAACATCATGCCCTGATCCCCGGCGCCGATCTCCAGAGGGTCCGCGTTGTCCACGCCCATGGCGATATCCGGAGACTGATGGTTCAGGGAAACGTCGATCACGGCGGTGTCGCAGTCAAAGCCGCGGCCATGCTCGGTATACCCTGTCTCACGGATCACTCGGCGGGCGATGGCCTCATAATCCACCCGGGCGGTGCTGGTGATCTCACCCATGATGTGCATGTGATCGGTGTTGGCCGTCACCTCGCAGGCCACACGGGCCCCGTCGTCCTGGGCAAGGATGGCGTCCAGGATGGCGTCGGCGGTCTTGTCGCAAAGCTTGTCCGGGTGTCCCCCCGTCACAGATTCGGATGTAAAGCAAGCAGGCATCGTTCTCTCTCCTGTCATTCGTTCATTTTGAGCATGTTATACTATCATTTTCCACCCGCTCTGTCAATGCCGGGCAGGAAAAAGCGGCGGGTTTTTCCCGCCGCTTCAGGCTGTCGAAAAAGGTGGCAGACTATTTGCGGCAAGGGATTAATTGAACATCACTGGCAGGATGAAATGGCGCAAACCGCCATTTCTTCTTATTTCTTCGCCGCATATTAGCCGTTTTTCCTCCCTCTCGCAGTACTTAGTACAGCTTCGGGTCGGAGAAAACGGCTTCTACCATCCTTTGCTGACAGCCTGCCCAGCTTGTCAAAAGGTTTTTTGACAAGCTGAAGCGGCGGGTTTTTCCCGCCGCTTCGAAGTGCCAAAGGATTTTGTTTACTTGATGGTGATACGGCCCTGGCCGTAAGGCTCCAGATACTCAGAGCCGACGGTGCCGCCCAGCACATCCACGATGTAGTTGAT
Source organism: Clostridia bacterium (assembly GCA_017545535.1). GTDB lineage: Bacteria > Bacillota > Clostridia > Christensenellales > CAG-138 > RUG472. The sequence goes on from JAFWMS010000021.1 coordinate 261,348, forward strand.
CAGGACCTGGTTGTCCAGCATAACCTCGTCCCGCAGAAGGGTATTGTCCGTGAACATGGTGTAGCCGTCGCCCGCGGACTTCAACAGGTAGTTATGGCAAGCCACGGTATAGGTCTTGTTGGGATCGATGGGAGCATAGGAGCCGTCCTCCTGGAGGACCTCCACATCCTGGACCCGACGCTCACCGGTGACCTTCACGAACATCTTCTTCTCATCCTTCTCCACAGTGGAGGCGATGCTGGTATCCACGGTGAACTTAAGGCCGGAGACCTGGAGGAATCCGCCGAACTCAGCGGGCAGGCTGGCCACGGAAAGCTCAAGGGCATCCAGAACCTCCTGACCGGTAGCTTCCACCACGCACAGGGCGTTGCCATAGGGATGGACCTTGATGATCTGTCCGTAAGTGATGTCACCCTCGGCAATGTTCGCACGGATACCGCCGCCGTTGACGAAGGCGATATCCGACTCGCCCATGGCACGATAGGCATCGGCGCACAGATCGCCCAGGTTGGTCTCCTGGCTGCGGACGATACGGACAGGATTGCCCTTCTCATCCACGGCCACAGGATCGGTGGTGGTCAGCGTCACGCCGGTCTTGGCCACGACGGTGTTCACCAGCTCTTCATTCTTGTCGATGGCAGCCTGCACGGCTTCGCCTGCGCCGTTGTCCTCCGTCAGGGCCCCGACGGCGCTCATGAACTTGATGGCATCCGCATCCAGCAACATGGAGGACATGTTGCCCTCGCCATCGATGGTAAAGATGCCCACGTTCTCCAGCTTGGTGCCGGTGGAAGTCAGGATGACTTCGTTGCCGTCCTTGTTCTTCACCTTCTCACCGCTGATGACGCTATGGGAATGGCCATCCAGAACAGCGTCGATACCGGTGGTGTTCACGATGAGCTCGGAGGAGGTCCAGGGAGAGCTGCTGGCGTCGATGCCCAGGTGAGCCAGCGCGATCACGTAGTCGACGCCCTCAGCGCGAGCGGCATCCACGGTAGCCTGGACCTTGTCATACAGATCCTGGCCATTGTTGCCCTCGCAGAAGGAATAGATCCAGTTGCCCTCGCCGTCCTGGAAATAGGTGGGCGTGGAGGAGGCAAAGGTCTGGGGCGTGTCGACGCCCACAAAGGCGATCTTCTTGCCCGCCTTCTCAAGGATGGTATAGGGCTCCAGGACCGCATTCCCATCATCATTCAGGAAGTTGCAGCATACATACTTGAACTTGGCCAACTCCACGTTCTTGTTGAACTGCTCCATGCCATAGTCGAACTCGTGGTTGCCGATGGTGGCCACGTCATAGCCGATGGCGTTCATGAGCTCGACGATAGCTTCGCCCTTGCTCAGGGTGCCGATGATGTCGCCCTGGAGAGCGTCGCCGTTGTCCACCAGGATGACTTCCTTGCCGGCAGCCTCATAAGCGGCCTTCACGCGGGCAACGCCCACATAACCCATGCCGTCGGTGATGCCGCAATGCACATCGTTGGTGTAGAGGATCACGATATCCTTCGCTTCCTCACCCTCGGCCTTGGCGGCAGCGGGCACCATGATCAGGCCCAGCAGCATCACGACAGCCAGCAGACAAGCAAATACTTTCTTGTTCATAGTCTTCCTCCCTAATGAATTTGTGTTTCCACAAGCAGAGATATATTATCACACTTTATTCATATTTTCAACTGGAAACCGTTCATTTCCAAAAAAATGACCGGCCCGATGCTCTCGGGCCGATCCAGTAGGTTTTATTCCTCGTTGGCCAGCTGCACGATGAGCTCCACGCAGTGGTCGATGCCCAGCTTCCCGCTGTTGAGCGACAGATCGTAATTCCGACAATCGCCCCAGGTCCTGTCCGTGAAATGCTTGTAGTTCACGGCCCGCTTGGTGTCCTTCTCCTTCAACCGCTCCTCGGGCTTTTTCTCACTCTCGCCATAGAGGCGCACGATCCGCTCCGCCTTGAAGGCTTCATCCGCATGGATAAACACGTGCAGCGCGTCCTCCCGATCCTTCAAAATATAGTCGGCGCACCGCCCCACGATGACGCATGGTCCCTGCTCCGCCACCTCCAGGATGGCCTTGCGCTGGACCACGTAGAGAAAGTCGTAGACGCTCATGCCCCCCATGGTGCCGTGGGTGCCCGTGTAGGAGGACAAAAGGGAGAGCAGGGATTTCCCCGGGGAATACTCCCCATACTCCTCCACATAGTTGGGATCGAAACCGGTCTTTTCCGCTACGGTCTTGATGAGCTCCTTATCATAATAGGGATACCCCAGCTTCTCCGCTACCTGATGGCCGATGGTCCGGCCGCCGCTGCCAAATTCCCGGCTGATGGTGATGATCGTTTTTTTCATGGTTCCTTCCTCCTGCGCAACAAAAGGGAGCGGACAGCTGTGGACGTGTCCGCAGGATCTATAAATCAGTATACTTTCTGGAGGCGCCCATCGTCAAGAGGCAAAGAAAAAGATCCGGATGCTCTGGTCGCGTATGCAAAAAAGCATCGGCGCACATGAAACCCGATCCGATCCGCTTCGGAGCCGAATCCGGGGATTCGGTCCAATGATTGAGCGATCAACTGGAGGAGAGGATCGAACAGGCCCACGTGCGCCGATGCTTTGTCCCACTCCGCTTCCCTTCCGGGCTGCGGCGGGTCAAGGGCGATTCCTGCCTTTTTTGGCAGAACGCGGGAGCTATTTTATCAAAAAAGTCTCCCTTGTCAATGTACGATTCGGAGAAAAAAACCAGGCTTCGGCCAAAAACTTCAAAAATGTAAAATATATTTTATGCTAAGCAGCGGATCGTCCTCTCTTTGAAAGCCGGACCGTCGATCCTTTGGACCACCGTTCCGTTGTGGGGCCGGTGCAGATGGTCGATGTAGTCATAGACGACCATGCCCGTGGTATACTTCCCCGCCGTCTCCACGCAAAGATAGGTCTCCTGCTGCTCCCGGATCAGCTCCGGCCAAAGGACCACCGCCATGGCTGCCGGATCAGCGAGGCACAGGCCGTTCAGGCCCAGCCGCTTGCCGTACTCGATGAGCACCCGGTTGCAGTCCACGGCGAAGGCACCCGCCTCTGACGCGGCGGCCAACCGATCCCGATCCTCCTGCAAAAACAGGCTGTCCCCGGTGCAGATCTCGAAGGGGGCCAGGATCACCGGAACGCCGGCGTGAAACACCGCCTCCGCCGCCTCCGGATCCACGATGATGTTGAACTCAGCCACCGGGCTCCAGTTACCAGGCATCCGCAATGCCCCGCCCATGACGATGATGGACCGGAAGCATTTGAACCCCTCCGGGTCCTTGAATGCAGCGGAGGCTACGTTGGTAAGGGGGCCCAAAGTGACCAGCTCCACCTGACCGGGATGCTTCCGCGCACAATCCAGCATGGCGTCCATCGCGTTCCCTGCCGCCGCCTGCAAAATCGGATCGGAATACCCTTGATCGGAAAGGCCGTCCACGCCGTGGCAAACCACGGCAAAGTCCGTGTCCCGATACAGGGGCTTCCTGGCTCCCGCGTACACGGGCGGTGCATAGGTCCCGGCCCGCTCCACAGAGATGAGTGCGTTGCGCACGGCTCGCTCCAAGCTCACGTTGCCCATGACCACGCTGATGCCCAGCACCTCGACAGACGGCTCCCGAAGGGCCATCAGCAGGGCGACGGCGTCGTCAGAGGCCGTATCCGTATCGATCCAAAGCTTTCGCATATCCTTCTCCCCCATCCATTTTGTTTGAGTATACCACATCCCGCAAGCAAAAGAAAGAGGACCGCCCGCATGCGGACAGTCCCCTTATGCTTCTTTTGGATCAGAGCATTTCCTTCAGCTTGGTCAGGCTTTCCTTGGCGTCGCCGATGAGCAGCGCCACGCCTTCGGTCCGCTCGTACAGCGGGTTAGGGACGCCGGCATAGCCGGGGTTCAGGTCGAAGTTGCAGATGACCACGTTTTTGCAATCGCCCACGTTCAACACCGGCATGCCGTAGATGGGCGTGCCCTCAGCGGTGTTGGCAGCCGGATTCATAACGTCGTTGGCCCCGATGACCAGCGTCACGTCGGCATCCTTGAAGTCGTCGTTGATGTCCTCCATCTGGAAGAGATCCTCATAGGGGATGTCCACCTCGCAGAGGAGCACGTTCATATGACCTGGCATACGGCCGGCCACGGGATGGATGGCGAAGCGCACCTTGGCCCCATGGGCCTCCAGGGCGTCCTTCAGCTCCCGGACCGCGTACTGGGCCTGGGAAAGGGCCATGCCGTAACCCGGCACGATGATCACGTTCTTGGCTGCCTTGAGGGCGTCGAACACCTTCTGCTCCTCGGCCGCCTTGTCCACCACGGGGGCTGCCTCCTCGACGGGGGCCGCCTCCTTCTCCGCCTCCACAGGGGCGGGTTCCGCCGCTTTGGGGGCCGCGGATACGGTGGTGGCGCCGGTGAGGATGGCGGAGAGCTTACGGTTCATGGCCCGGCACATGACCTCCGTGAGGATCAGGCCGGAGGCACCCACGATGCCGCCTACCGCCACCAGCAGGGGCTCCCCGATGGCCATGCCGGCGATGCCGCCGGCCACGCCGGAGAGGGAGTTCAGCAGGCTGATGGTGATGGGCATGTCTGCGCCGCCCACCCGCAGCACGAAGAGCCAGCCAAATGCGCCGGCCATGGCCGCGCACAGCAGGGTGAACAGGATCAGCTTCCCGTTGTCCCCCTGGCAAGTGACCAGAGGCAGGACGCACAGGACGGCCAGAATGCCGCAGATGAACACCAGCCCCGTGTGGCCTTTCAGGATCACGGGACGCTGGTTGAACCACTTGGCCAGCTTGCCGGCAGCCAGGATGCTGCCCAGCAGGGTCACCATGCCGATGATGAGGGCGATGCCCGCCGTGACAGCTTCAAAGGCACCGATGGCTTTCCCGTCGGTGAGAGTGACCGCCGCCACCAAAGCAGAGGCCGCGCCGCCGAAGCCGTTGAGCATGGCCACAGTCTGGGGCATTTCGATCATCTTCACCCTCTTGGCGAGGATCGCGCCGGCGATGGCCGCGGGCACCAGGCCCACCAGAAGCCAAAGCCACTTGCCGCTGAAATCATAGCGGACGATGGTGAGCACGATGGCGGCCGCCATGCAGGCGCAGGAGAGCAGGTTGCCCCACAGGGCGGTCTTTACTTTGCTCATCATGGAGATGCCCAGCAGCACCAGCCCCGCCAGAACGATACAGAGGATATAGTAGACGGAATCGATCATGCTTCCTTCTCCTCCTTATCCTTCTTGTGGCCGAACATGAGCAGCATCCGGTGGGTCACCAGGAAGCCGCCCGCCACATTCAGCATGGCCAGGGCGATGGCGATCACCGCCAGGATCTTGCTGCCCGTGAAAGCGGCGGTAGCCACGGCGATCATAGCCCCCAGCACGGTCACGCCGGAGAGGGCGTTCATGCCGGACATGAGAGGCGTATGCAACAGACTGGGCACATTTTTGATGAGCACGTACCCCAGCACGCTGGAGACGATGAAGATGCCCACAAGGATCAACGGATGCAAGGGATACCTCCTTTATTTCAGGCCCATGGCCTCGAGAGCGCCCGCGTGGACGATCTCGCCGTTGAGAGTGACCAGGATGGACTTGACGATCTCGTCGTTCATGTCCAGCTTGATCTCGCCGTCATGGGTGAGGAACTTGGTCAGGTTGTAGATGTTCTGGGCAAACATCCAGGTGGAGCTGGCGGCCAGCATGCCGGGGATGTTCTTGATGCCTTCCAGGACCACCCCATGCTTCACTTCCCGGGTGCCCGGAGGGGTGATGGCGCAGTTGCCGCCCTGGTCGATGGCAATATCCACGATGACGGAGCCTTCCTTCATGGTCTTGACCATGTCCTCGGTGATGACCACGGGGGCCAGCTTCCCGGGGATCAGGGCGGAGCAGAACACCACGTCCATGTTGGGCAGCACCTCGGCGAGGGCCTTGCGCTCCTTCTCCAACGTGGCGGCGGGGAGCTTCAGAGCATAGCCGCCCGGCGCGATGGCTTCCTCAGCGGGAACGCCCAGCTCCACGGGCTTGGCGCCCAGGGACTTGGCCTGCTCCATGGCCGCAGGACGGATGTCAGCGGCGTAGGTGACGGCGCCAAGACGCTTGGCGGTAGCGAGAGCCTGGAGGCCCGCCACGCCCACGCCGATGACCAGCACGTTGCAGGGCTTGATCATGCCCACGGCGCAGAAGATCTGGGGCATGAACTTCTCAAGATCGGAAGCGGCCATGAGCATGCCCTTATAGCCGGCCACGGTGCTCATGGAGGTCAGCGCGTCCATGTTCTGGGCCCGGGAGATACGGGGCACACCGTCCAGGGTGAGGCCGATGACGCCCTTCTTGGCCATGTCCTTCACCATCTGATGGTTCACGGGGGAAGCGGGATGGATGAAGGTGATGATGTACTGGCCGGCATGCATCATGTCGATCTCGGAGCAGCCCTTCTCCTCATTGAACAGAGGCTCCTTGACCTTCAAAATCACGTCCGCCCGTTTGTACAGGTCGGCAACGTCCGCCACCATCTCGGCGCCAGCCGCCGCATAGGCGCCGTCCGCAAAGAACGCGCCCACACCGGCACCATTCTCCACCAGCACTTTGGCGCCGTCCTTGACGAACTTCGCCACAGTTTCAGGAGTTGCAGCCACACGGCGCTCGCCGTGCATGATTTCTTTGGGGATACCGATGATCATTTGTTTTTCCTCCGTGAATTATTTTAGTTTATTTCGTCGCTTCCGGCAGCGGGGACAAAATGTTTTTGTCCGTCCGCAGCACCAGATGCGTCCGTGTCATGCTGACGCCGGGGATGCGCTTGATATCCTCCAGCACACCGGTCAGCGTGCTGGTGGAGGCGGTCACCACATGCAGCAGGAAATCGAAGTCCCCCGCCATGTAGTAGCATTGAATGATATCCTTGTGGCCGTTGATGGTGCGCACGAACCCTTCCACGTATTTAGGATGCTCCATGCCCACCGAGATGAAAGCGGACACGTCCCGCCCCATGGCGGCTTCACTAAAAATAGCGGTGTACCGCTCAATACATCCGCTGTTCTCCATTTTTCGCATGCGCTCGATCACCGCCGAAGTGGAAAGGTTCACCCGCTCGGCAATGGTGGAGGCATTCATTCTGGCATTCTCCTGCAGGCAAGTCAGGATCTGTATATCCGTTCTGTCCACGATCGTAACGCTCCGAATTTTTTTCTTTATTATATCTTGATCATGACATTTTTTCAATCAGCAAACTCGTTATCAAGAAATATTTTTGCATTTTCATGTCAATCGCTATTTCTTTTTGCAGAACATTTCCTCCGCCGTCCTTTCCTGTATTTTTTTCGCATAAAACGCTGCGTCAGACAAAAGATTGCTGTATCAAAAAAGAGCTTGACTTTTTCCTGCCCCGATGCTAATATTAGGCACGGTCGAAAGAACGACCGCATATTTCTGGGTGTAGCGCAGTTTGGTAGCGTGCTTGAATGGGGTTCAAGAGGCCGGAAGTTCAAATCTTCTCACCCAGACCAATGCAAAAGGGCAGGATGCTTCCTGTCCTTTTCTTTATAACAAAAATGAGCAGGCATATCACCTGCTCAATGGTGTTCTCAATATGTAGGAGACGGAGGCGGGGTCACCGGAACGGCGTTGGGGTCCACGGTGACCGTGGGCAGCAGATAGCCCTCCTCATGGAGGAAGTTCTCCGTGTCGTTCTTGATGCCGGTGATGTGCTCGGTCATGACCGTGACCCAGTGGGACAGATTCCCGGAGATGAACCCCCTTTCATTCAGCTTGAACAGAACGAAACCGGCCAGGACCGCGACGAGCACGACTACGCCGATAAAACGAGTGATCGATTTCATAAATATTTCTCTCCTTTCCAGGAATTTACGTTAGTATACCATAAATCAAAGTCATCAATAGGAAACATTGTGTGAAATCCGAATGACTTCCGTGTTACGGACGGCTTCCTCGATCATGGGCTCAAAGTCCACCAGCGCTTCGCTCTCCCTGAGCTTTTGGACCTGGGGCCGGGTCACGGGATGCTGAGGCACGAACACGGTGCAGCAATCCTCGTAGGGCAGGATGGAGGTCTCGAAGGTGCCGATCTTCTTGGCTCGCTCGATGATCTCCTCCTTGTCAAAGCCGATGAGAGGCCGGAACACGGGCATGTCCACCGCATCGTTGGTGACGGCCAGGCTTTCGATGGTCTGACTGGCCACCTGACCGATGGACTCCCCGGTGATCAGTGCCAACGCGCCGCAGGAACGGGCGGTGCGCTCGGCGATCTTCATCATCAATCGACGCATGAGGACCGTGGTCTCGGAAGAGGGGCACTTGTCGTAGATGGTGGTCTGGATCTCGGTGAAGGGGACCAGATAGAGGTCGAAAGTCCCGGCGTACTGGGAAACGATCTGAGCCAACTCCACCACCTTATCCCTGGCCCGCTCGCTGGTGTAGGGGTAGCTGTAAAAATGGATGGCCGCCAGGGAAACGCCACGCTTGGCGATCATATACCCCGCCACGGGGCTGTCGATGCCGCCGGAGATGAGGAGCATGGCCTTCCCGTTGGTGCCCACGGGCATGCCGCCGGCGCAGGGGATCTCCCCGGTATAGAGGAAGGCCTTGTCCTGCCGGATCTCCACGGTCAACGGGATCTCGGGATGATGCACGTCCACCTTCAAATTGGGATAGGCCTGCAGCAGCTCCCCGCCCAGCTCCCGGCAGATCATCTCGGAGGTCATGGGGAACCGCTTGTCCGCCCGGCGGGCGAAGACCTTGAAGGTCTTTTGCTCGTCCCGATAGGCGGCCATAAGGCGGATGCCCAGGGCACGAACGTCCTCCCAGGTCTTCTCACCGCAGGCGGCGATGGACACGGAATGGATGCCGAAGACCTTTTGGAGCCGCTGGGCGTACTCTTCCAAGTGATCCTCGGGCAGATCGTAGACGAAGATGCGCCCCTGCTCCCGCACCACCCGGGGCCGGACATCGGCCAGGGCTTCCTCTATCTTCTCCACCAGCTTGCGCTCAAAGAAGGGGCGGTTGAGCCCCTTGAGATGTATCTCCGCATATTTGACGACCAGTGCACTGCTATTCATCTTACCTTCTCCTGTACTTTCTTAAAAACTTCACCTGTTCGGAAACGATCTGAGCGGCCCGGTCCATCTCCTCCAGGGTGTTGAAGGGACAGAGGCTGAAGCGGATGGCCCCCTCCTGCCGGGGGCCGATGATGCCCGCCGCGGTCAGGATGCGGTTCTTCCCCGCCTTCCGGGCGGCGCAGGCGGAGCCGGTGGACACGCAGACGTCGAACTGCTCCAAGGCGTGAAGGAGCACCTCTCCCCTGACCCCCAGGAAGGACAGGTTCAAGATATGGGGCGCAGCCTCATCCAGGGAGGGCCCGTTGAGGACCACATCCGGGATGGTCATCAAGTTCTCATACAGCCGCCGCTTGCAGGCACGCATGCTCTGTCGCCAGGCGGACAGGTTCTGCTCGTAGATCATGACCGCCCGCTCCATGCCCAAAATGCCGGGCACGTTCAGGGTTCCGGAGCGAAGGTTGTTCTCCTGTCCCCCGCCGATCTGGCCGCCGGCGAAGCGGACACCGGTCCGCTTGTAGAGGGCGCCCACCCCCTTGGGGGCATGAAACTTGTGGGCGGAGATGGAGTACAGGTCCACCCCCAGGTTCACCGTGTCCACCTTCATGTACGCCTGGACGCCGTCCGCGTGGAAGATGGCACGGGGCGCAAAGCGGCGGACAAGCCGGGCCACGGAAGCGAGGTCCGTCACCGTCCCCAGCTCGTTGTTCACGTGCATCATGGACACCAGGGCGGTGTCCTCCGACAACGCGTCCCTCAAAGCGTTCATATCCGGATACCCCTGCTCGTTCACCGGCAGGATCACGATATCCACGTCGCCGCTCTGCTGCAGGGACTGGACTGCCTCGAACACGGAGGGATGCTCCACCGCCGTGGTGATGACCCTTTTGGGGCCGCGCCAGCCCTTGAGACTGCCGAAGATAGCGGCGTTGTTGCTCTCCGTCCCGCCGGAGGTAAAGATGATCTCCTCCCGCTTCGCTTTCAGGGGTCGGGCGATGACGGTCCGGGCCTCATTCACCCGTTTTTCCGTCCGCGCGCCGTAGGCGTAGGCAGCGGCGGGATTGAAGAAATCCCCGGTCATGGCCGCCATGGCGGCCTCAGCAGCCTCCGGCAGTGTGCGCGTGGTCGCGCTGTTATCCAAATAGATCATGCAAAATTCCATCCTGACGCAAGTATACTCTATGGTATGCAGTACGCACCGACAGAGTTACCGAGTGTGGCGATTCCTATTTATACCACACTATCCTTCCGGGCACAACGAAAAAAAGAAGGGAACGTCACAATTGTTTACACATTCGTCATGTATCGGCAACAAAACCTCAACAATGGTATCCTATAATTTAAACTGTTTCTATGTAAATATGTCCAAGGAGGCTTATTCTATGATCTGTAAAAAATGTGGGGCTTACAATCCCGACCACGCCACCTTCTGCAAGGTTTGCGCCGCGAACCTGAGGGAGCAGCCGGAAGTGGATGCTGAAGCGGAAGCCACAGATGTGGAAGAGACCGTGGAAGAGAATTTCCGTCCCAAGCGGGGCAACGTCCAGGCCCCCGATTTCTCCGCTCGCCGCGCCGGCGCCTTCAAAGCAGCCGAGCGCAAGCCTGTTCCCGTCAAGGAAGAGGAGGATGAGGACGACGTGACCGAAGAGGAAAAGCAGGAAGTGAAGGAGAGCAAGAAGTCTCCCTTCGCCCGTCCTTCCGCGCCGGTGAAAAAGCGCCGCATCGTCGATGAAGAGGACGAAGGCGAGGACGAGGATGAAGACGAGGACGATTACGACGAGGAGGAAGGCGATGAGGAGGCCGAAAAGCTGGAATCCGAGCCGAAGACCACCCGTTTCTCCCGTATGTCCGCTCCTAAAAAGCGCCGCGTCATCGAAGAAGAGGATGAAGACGACGAGGACGACGAAGACGAGGACGAAGATGAGGATGATTTCGATGAGGATGAGGATGACGAGTACGAAGAGTACGAGCCCACGCCTCCCCGTCGGAAGAAGTCCAATCGCGGCCAGAGCAAATCCAAGGACGGCGGCGGCTTCAATATCGTCACCGTGCTGATCGCCTGCCTGCTGGTGATCCTGCTGCTCATCGTGGGCATCGTCGCCTTCTGCAACATCAAGGGCGGCACCACCCAGCAGCGGCTGCCCAGCTTCCTGCAGTTCAACTGCGGCGGCAAGAAAGCCGCTGACAAAACCACGCCCACCCAGCTGCCCGCTGCGGAAGAGACCGCCGACACCCAGGTCAATGAGCCTACGGCGCCGGATGCTCCTGTCACAGGGACGGAAGTCGACTATTCTGTCACCACTCTGGAGGAGCTGGTCGATGACAAGGGCAATCCCAGCATCAGCATCCATATGACCTCCCGGGCAGGTGACACGGTGACCATCGTTCTCCCCAACCAGGACGACTATGTGTTCCATAACACCGAAAGCACCGATCAGCCCTATCAGCTGACCATTCCCAAGTTCTGCTTCTTCCCCAACACGCCGCTCACCGAGTCCGTGTACACCGTGACGCCGCAGATCCTGGTCACACATGCCGACGGCGCCCAGGAGTCCCTGGCTGTGGATTCCTTCGACCTCACCTTCCCCACCATCCAGCTGGAGCTCACGGAGCCCGCGCCCAGCACCATCCCCGAGGAAGGGCTCATGACCGGCGAAGGCAACGAGCTGATGCTCAAGGGCAAGGTGGACGATCATACCGTCACCGTGACCGTCAACGGGCAGCCCGTGGTCAACATGTATGAGGGCGGCAACTTCGAATATCTGTACACCATGCAGAGTGCGGAGCCGGAGACGGTGCTCATCGAGGCCACCAAGCCCAACTGCGTCTCCTCCTCCTACTCCTTCACCGTGACGCCCTACGTGTTCATCCCGGAGAAGATGACCCTTACCGTGGTTTCCGAGATCGACAAGCTCAGGGCTGACAAGAACAACAAGGTCACCGTCACCGGCACCACCGTGCCCGGGACTACCCTGACTGCCACCCCCGCTGCCGAGTACCAGACCTCCGTGGCCTGTGGCTCCCCCACCGTGGATGCGGATGGCAACTATTCCTTCGACGTGACCTTCGACAAGAGCTACTACGGCATCGCCTCCATCACCATCCACGCCAAGAAGGATGGCTATGAAGAGGGCGAGACCACCTGCTACGTCTCCCGTATGTACACTAAGCGCGAGGATGCCATCGCGGGCTACAACAAGACCAAGTCGTATCACGAGGTCCCCTCCAAGTACGCCTTTGACAAGGTCATGGAGAACCCCACCGATCCCGGCTTCTACCGCTTCGTTGGCAAGATCGAATCCGTGGATCCGGAGACCGGCATCGTCACCTTTGCGGCGAAGACCAGCAACAAGGATACCATCAACATCTACGTGCTCAACGCCAGCGCCAAGTGGGAGCCCGACAAGCATGTGGGCAAGGCTTACAAGCTCTACTCCACGCTGAACGGCCTCTACACCGATGGAACCAGCCTCTATATCACGGCCTGGTTCGTCATGAACGACTGATGCGTATCTGGGCCAAGGTATTACAGGATCATAGGATCATAAACGAGACCGTGCGGGAGTTTTCTTCCGCACGGCCTTCCGATTTGGAGGGATGGAGCCCCCTGTTGCATGAGCTCTGCCAGGATCTGGATTTGTGCCGTCCGGTGATCCTACGCAAGCACATCTATGATCTGCAACGTTTTTCCAGAGTTGTGTTCAAGCCCGCCGACTTCATCGAATCGGTAGATTTCGACGAATTTGAGATCGAAGTGCTGTCCGAAAAGAAGAAAAAGAGCACGGACCCCTATCCCTTCGCATAGAAAAACTATTTTTCGACATACTAAGGTCGAAAGGAGTAGCGAAGGTATGAACGTACTTGCATTGATCGTCATGGTCATCGGCGCGTTGAACTGGGGCCTCATCGGACTGTTCCACTTCGATCTGGTGGCGGCCCTGTTCGGTTCCATGACCACCTTCTCCCGCATCGTATACGCCCTGGTCGGCATCGCCGGCATCTGGGGCATCGTGATGCTCTTTCAGCGGAACGTGCGGCACACGGGAGAATACGCTGATTGACCCCTTGACAAAGGTCCATCTGTTCTGGATGGGCCTTTCTCTTTACAGATGCGGGCAAGATGGAGTATACTTTCCGTAACAAGAAAAGGAGTTTACCCATGAAGATCGCATTGATCGCCGGCGCGTCCGGTGTGATCGGAAGTGCATGCGCCAAGGCGCTTGCCGAAAAAGGTTACGCCCTGGCTCTCCAGTATAACGAGCATGCTAAACGGGCTCAGGCGCTCCTCAGCGCCCTTTCGCCCCATACCCCGGTCGTACTGCTGTCAGCCGACATCTCCCGGGAAAAGGACGTCTCAGAGCTTTTTAGGGGCATTGAATCCCATCTCGGCAGGATCGATCTGCTGGTGAACTGCGCCGGCATCGCTTTGCCGCAAAGAACGCTCTCGGAGGTGAGCGCGGAGGAGATGGACCGCATCTATGAGGTGAACGTGAAGGGAGCCATGCTCCTTACGCGAGCCGCCATTCCCCACCTTCTACAAAAGGAGGGCGGCGCCATCGTCCACGTTTCCTCCATGTGGGGCATCATCGGCGGCTCCTGCGAAGCCGTATACTCCGCCTCCAAGGGTGCGCTGAACGCCTTTGTGAAAGCCATGGCCAAGGAGCTGGCTCCCTCCCACATCCGGGTGAACGCCGTAGCGCCGGGGCTGGTCCCCTCCCCCATGAACAGGCTCCTTTCCAAAGAGGACCTGGAGGCTTTTCGGGCCGATACCCCCCTGGGATGCCTGATCACGCCGGAACAGGTGGCTGAGGCAGTCTGTTATCTTGCTGAAGCGGAAGCGGTCACCGGCCAGATCTTGTCTGTGGACGGGGGCATTGTGATCTGATACCTGTCGCAAAAAGGAGAAAAGCCATGTGGCGGCCTGAAAACGTTCATCTGGACCCGGGTTTCCTGTCGGAAGACCGGATCATTCTCCATGCCGATTGCAACAGCTACTTTGCTTCCGTGGAATCCATCGATCACCCGGAATGGAAGCTGGTGCCCATGGCGGTGTGCGGCGACCCGGAGCTGCGCCACGGCATCGTCCTGGCGAAGAACGAGTTGGCCAAGGCCTATCACATCCAGACCGCCGAGACCATTTACAGCGCCAAAAAGAAGTGCCCCGATCTTTTGCTGGTCCCCGCCCATCATGAAAAGTATAAAGCCGTCTGTGAGCGCATCAATGCCATCTATGAGAGCTACACCGATCTGGTGGAGCGGTTCAGCATCGACGAGAGCTTTCTTGACGTGACCGGCAGCCGCCATCTGTTCGGCTCCGGAAAGGAGATCGCCGACGAGCTTAGGCGCCGTATCCGGGAGGAGATCGGTGTGACCGTCTCCGTAGGCGTGTCCTTCAACAAAACCTTCGCCAAAATGGGCTCCGATTACAAAAAGCCCGATGCCACCACCGTCATTTCCCGGGAAAACTACAAGGGTCTCCTGTGGCCTTTGCCGATCGGCGAGCTTTTGTTCGTCGGAAAGTCCGGGGCGAGCATCCTGAAAGATCACGGCATCCTCACCATCGGGGATCTGGCCCAGGCGGATCCCGCTTCCATCTCCTCCTTCTTCGGAAAGACCGGCGTCCATCTGCAGCAGGCTGCCCGAGGCGAAGACCTCTCCCCCGTCCTGCCCACAGGATATGAGGAACAGCCCAAGAGCATCAGCCACAACGTGACCTTCGATCACGACCTCACGGACCCGACGGAGATATTGGCAGGGATCACTCTGATCTCGGATCAGGTGGGGACCAGGCTGCGGCGAAAGAAGCTGTTCGCCTCCGTGGTACAGATCCAGATCAAAGACACGAGTCTGAAGGTCATCAACCGGCAGAAACAGCTGGCCCAATACACCTGCAACACCCGGCTCATCCGGGATACGGCGGTCAGGCTGCTGCGGGAGAATTGGCCGGAAGGCATGCCCATCCGGATGCTCAGCGTAGGCGTGACCGGTCTCAGTTTGGACGGTTCCCAACAGCTCGACCTCTTTATGGATACGGCAAAGGCGGAAAAAGCGCAGCGTCTGGACGAGGCCGTGGACAGCATCCGGGCAAAGTATGGAAAACAGTCCATCACCTTTGGACGGACCATGGATACATAAAAAAGAAGGACGGCTTTTGACCGTCCTTCCCTTTTGTTGATTGAAATCTTATTTGATCTCGCAGGTGGCGCCGACTTCCTTGAAAGCGGCAACCAGCTTCTCGGCGTCTTCCTTGGAAACGCCTTCCTTGACGGGGGCGGGAGCGCCATCGACCACAGCCTTGGCTTCCTTGAGGCCCAGACCGGTCTGCTCGCGGACGACCTTGATGACCTTGATCTTCTCGGGGCCGACTTCCTTGAGGATGACGTCGAACTCAGTCTTCTCTTCCACAGCCTCAGCGGGGGCGGCGGCGGGGCCAGCGGCCACGACGGCACCGGCGGCGGCGGACACACCAAACTCCTCCTCCAGAGCCTTGACCAGCTCGGCCAGCTCGAGGACGGACATTGCCTTCAGATCAGCAATCAATTTTTCCTTATCCATGATAAATCTCCTTAAAAATTATTTTTTTGTTCTGTGGGCCAATGCCCGGTCCTTTACGCTTCAGGGGCTTCGCCCTTCTGCTTGGCGATCTGATCCAGCACGATAGCCAGCTTGGAAATGGGGCTCTTCATGCTGCCCAACAGACGGCTGATGAGCACTTCCTTGCTGGGCAGATCGGCGATCGCATCCACGTCGGCGGCGCTGGTCAGCTTGCCGTCTACGATACCGCCCTTAATCTCGCACTTCTTCGTCTTCTTCACGAAAGCCTTCAGAATGCGGGCGGGGGCCACTTCGTCCTCATACCCGAAAGCGTACGCCACGGGTCCCTTGAGCATATCCTCGATCTTGGAATCGATGGAAGCATTCTCGGCGGCGCGGGACACCATGTTGTTCTTCAACACCACGTATTCCACGTTCTCCTTGCGCATGCTCCGACGCAGCTCGGTATCCTCGGCCACGGTGATGCCGCGATAATCGAAGAACACGATGGACTTCGCCTTCTCGATCTTCGCCTGGATCTCAGCGACCTTGGCTGCTTTTTGCTCGATAAACTTCGCGTTTGCCATTGTTTCACCTCCTTGTATAAAAAATCCTCCCGTCGCTTAAGACGGAAGGACACAATACAAGTCTGTGTTCCACCACCTCGGCAGGATTTACACGGCTTTCACCGCCACCGGCTGTCTCTGGCGACGTTCGGCTGATATTATAGCCTCTCCTGCCGAGGAAGTCAACACCTTTTTTATGAATATTTCAGGCTTTTTTTACGATCCGCGCGCCGGTCTTGAAGATGGAGTTCTCCGGGATCTCGCCGCGGACGCAGCTGGTGGGGTACACGTTGCTGTGTCGGCCGATGACGGTGCCGGGGTTCAACACGCTGTTGCAGCCCACCTCCACATAATCACCCAGCACGGCGCCCACCTTTTTGCGGTTGGTGGGCAGCTCCCGCTCCCCGTCCTTCAGGACCACCAGCGTCTTGTCGGACTTCACGTTGCTGGTGATGGAGCCGGCGCCCATGTGGGACTTGTACCCCAGGATGGAATCGCCCACGTAGTTGTAGTGAGGCACCTGCACGTTGTCAAAGAGGATCACGTTCTTCAGCTCCGTGGAATTGCCCACCACACAGTTGTCCCCCACCAGGGCGCTGCCCCGGACGAAGGCGCCGGGCCGGACTTCGGTCTTGTGGCCGATGATGCAGGGGCCGGCGATATAGTTGTTGGGGTAGATTACGGCGTCCTTGGCAATCCACACATCCTCCTTGGGATGGTCGTACTCCTCGGGGCTCAGCGTGGCGCCCAGCTCCAAGATGAAGCCCTTGATGCCGTCCAGGACCTCGTAAGGATAGATCTTTCCTTCAAACAGGGGCGCGGCTTTGGTATGGGTGAGATCCAGCAGATCAGCGATGGTATACATATCTTTGCCTCCCTCACTTGATGCGGATGAGCTGTCCCGCTTCGTCCATGGCACGGATGATGGCGTCCACTTCCTTCTCGCAGGTCTCGTGGGTCGTCGCTTCCGCCATGACCCGGAGCACGGGCTCCGTGCCGCTCTTGCGAAGCAGCACCCGGCCGGAGTTGCCCAGTCGCTCCTCCGCCGCCTTCACCTCGGCCTGTACGCGAGGATCGTTCATGGTCTCGTCCTTGTCCTTCACCACTACGTTCTTGAGCACCTGAGGATACATCTGACAAGGCTCGGCAAGGCGGGACAGGGTGGTCTTCCGATCCAGAATGACCTGCATGATCTTGATGGCGGTCAGCAGGCCGTCACCGGTGGTGGCGTACTTGGAGAAGATGATATGGCCGGACTGCTCGCCGCCGATGCGGTGGCCGTTGGCCCGCATGTTCTCATAGACGTACCGATCGCCCACGGCGGTCTTCTCGTAGCCGATGCCACGGGCATCCAGGGCCTTGTAGAGACCGAAGTTGCTCATGACGGTGGTGACCACCTTGGTGCTGCCCAATTTTCCGCGCTCCTGCATGTAGCCGGCGTAGATGTAGAGGATATGGTCACCGTTGACCACGTTCCCCTTTTCGTCTACGGCGAGGCACCGGTCCGCGTCGCCATCGAAGGCGAAGCCCACGTCCAGATGGTTCTCCTTCACCAGCTTCTGGAGGTTCTCAATATGCGTAGACCCGCAGCCCGCATTGATGTTGGTGCCGTCGGGCGTATTGCCCACCACGTAGGTGTCCGCACCCAGGGCGTCGAATACGCTCTTGGCGATCTGCCAGGTGGAGCCGTTGGCAGAGTCGAGGCCCACCCGCATATGCTTGTAGGAATGGGTGGCCAGGCTGATGAGGTAGCCGATATAGCGGTTCCGGCCGGCGGAATAGTCGATGGCCTTGCCGATGTTCTCCCGCTCCGCCAGGGGGATCTCCTCCATCTCGCCGTCCAGATACTTTTCGCACAGATCCTGGACCTCGTCCTCCATCTTCTCCCCGTGCCCATTGATGAGCTTGATGCCGTTATCATAGAAGGGGTTATGGCTGGCGGAGATCATGACGCCGCAGTCAAAATCGTCGATACGGGTCACATAGGAAACGCTGGGGGTGGTGGTCACGTGGAGCATGTAGGCATCCGCCCCGGAGGCGGTGATGCCGGCGATGAGACCGTGCTCCAGCATGTAGCCGGAGCGGCGGGTGTCCTTGCCGATGACGATGCTGGCCTTATGATCCCGGCCATAGTACCAGCCGAGGAACCGGCCGATCTTGAAGGCGTGCTCAACGGTCAGGACCTTGTTGACTTCGCCGCGGAAACCATCTGTCCCAAAATACTTGCCCATCTTTCTCTCCTTACAGAAGCTTGGCGGCTTCAAAGTCCATGTACACGGTCACGTCCGGATGGAGCTGCAGCACGGAGGCGGGTACCTTCTCGGTGACGGGGCCCTGGAGCATCTCCTTCATGATGGGGGCCTTGGCCGGCCCGATGGCCATCAGGATGATGGAGCGGGCCTGCATGACGGTCTTCACGCCCATGGTGACGGCATGGGTGGGCACCTCGTCGATAGACTTGAAAAAGCGCTTGTTGGCCTCCCGGGTGGACTCCGTCAGCTCCACCACATGGGTGAGGGAACCGAAGGGCGTGCCCGGCTCGTTGAAACCGATATGGCCGTTATTGCCGATGCCCAGGAGCTGCAGATCGACGCCGCCCGCCGCCGCGATCTCCTTGTCGTAGGCCGAAGGATCGCTCACGTCGATACCGGAGGGGACCCGGGTACGGGACTTGTCGATATCAATATGATCGAACAGATTATGATCCATGAAATACCGATAGCTCTGGTCATGGGTACCATCCAGGCCTACATACTCATCGAGATTGAAGCTGGACGCATCCTTGAAGGAGATCTCCCCCGCCTTGTTGAGGCGGACCAGCTCGGCGTAAAGACCGAGGGGGGTGGAACCGGTGGCGCCGCCCAGAATGGCGTTGGGCTTGCGCTTCAAGAGATCGACATATTGTTGGGCGGCCAAAGCCGCGATTTTTTCTGCAGAATCGATAATGATCTTCATAGAAATACCTCCTAAATCATGTATAGTTTATGATACCACTATCCGATTTATCTTGCAATATTTTTATCCTATCCTGCACGGGTCTTTTTTTCTTCCGCAAAATATGGTATTTGCTCTTGCGGATCGACTCAACATCTTGTAAGATACAAGTATGATTTCTCGGTATGGGGGAAAGTCGAATGCGGTTTTATTGCACAGCGGAACATCACGGGGTCGGCGGGCCGGGTTCCTTCTTTTTGGCACGATCCGAAAAGCAGCTTCCCTCCCTGATCCGGGCATACGGCGGAAAGGTCCAGCTGATCTATCTGGACCCTCCCTTTAACACAGGCGATTCCTTCCGGACAAAAACTGAAAAAGAGGAAACCAGCGGCATGCCGCTGTTTCAGGACGATATGCCGGAAGAAGCCTATTTGCGATGGATGCGCACCATCCTGACCGGCTGTCACAAGCTCCTCGCCCCCAGCGGAAGCCTGTATCTGCACATCGATTGGCGCATGAGCGCCAAGCTCCGGCTGATGTTGGACAACATCTTCGGTCAGGACAACTTTATGGACGAGATCATCTGGGGCTACAAATCAGGCGGACGGGCTACCAGGTTCTTTCCCCGCAAGCACGACACCATCCTCTTCTATCGCAAGAGCCGCAGGGTGTATTTCAATATCGCCGCCGTAGGCCAGCCCCGAGGGCCGGAACGGCGAAATCACATGAAGCAGTTCGTGGACCCGGAGGGTCGCATCGGATATTCCATCCGCACCAACGGCAAGGTGTACACATACTTCGAGGATGATCCGATCTACCCCACCGATGTTTGGACGGACATAGAGCATCTGCAGCAAAAGGACAAGGAGCGGCTCGGCTATGCCACCCAGAAGCCGGAGGCCCTTTTGGAGCGGATCGTCCTCGCCTCCTCCCGAGAAGGCGATCTGGTGGCGGACCTGTTCTCCGGCAGCGGTACAACCGCCGCCGTGGCGATGAAGACCGGCCGCCGCTTCCTGGCGGTGGATTCCTCTCCTCTTGCCCTCATCACCCTGCGAAAGCGGCTGCTGGCTGCAGCCGCCAGTCCCACTCTTCTGGATGAGCCGAGCCTTTCTCAGCGGTCCATGGAGCTTCACTATCCTGCCCCCCGCTACAAGTGCGACGTGTCATGGGAAATCAACGAAAAAGAAATCTCCCTCACGGAAGCCACGCTGAACCGTCGCCCCTCCCCTCTTGCATACGCCGCTATCGGGTATGTGAAGGACAGGGTGTTCTATCCCTGGCGCACCGTGGTCAAGCCCAAGCTCCCGCTGCAACTGCCGCTTCAGAAGAAGGACGTTTTGCCTGTGGTGCAGCTGGTGAACGCCTATGGAGATCAGGTATTCTTTTCCGTCAAAAAATAGGATGATTTGAGTTTATAGAGAGCCGTCCGTCGGCTCTTTTTTTCTGCCCATAAGATAGCCTGCTCCACAGACGATGCAGGAAACCGCCATGCCGTACAGCAAGGGATCTCCGGGAAGAGCAAATAGCTTGGCAACCAGCACGGCGCAGGGCGAAAGGATCATGGAAAGGAGCACCACCCGACCGTCGATCCTTCCCGGCAGCCACAGGGCGGCGGTCATGGGCAAAAAGAGAACCGAGGCGCGAAAGCCCATGGACAGGAAGCCGAAGTCATTGATCAGGGAATCAGGCAACGATACGGTCACTGCCACGGCGGCAAGAAGGATGCCGCCGATGCACGTGCGCACGGCCATCAGTTCCCGCTTGGGATCGTCCCAGCGATGGGACAGGCGCTTGAGGATGTCCCTGGTCAGGATGGTAGCCATGCCGAAGGACAGGCCTGCGCCTCCGCTGACGGCGGTGATGAGGAGCGTCCCCAGGATGATCCCGGCCACCAGAGCGGGAAAATGATCCAGAGCGAAGGTGGGCATGGCGCGGATGGTGCTCTCCAGGATTGGCAGATCCGGCAAGGCCTTCCCCGCGGCAGCCAGGGCCTCTGCCTCCGCCCGCAGCATGTAGTGGCTGCGCATATAAAAGCCGATGACCACGCCGCCAAGGCCGATGAAGGGGGCGGCAAAGGCACTGATTAGGGCGCCGTTGCGGGCCGCTCTATCCGACTTGCCCGACCAGATGGCCTGGGCGTAGGACTGGGTACACAGGACCCCCATGAGCAGGGAGAAGCCGGAGCTCAGGTCCTTGGCAACGCCCCGGGCGGTCAGACTCAGAAACTGGGCCTTCAGCACGCCAGCATCTTCGATGTTGGGTACGCCGGTAGCCGTCTGTCGGATCATACCCAGGGAGGTCCCCGTGAGCAGCCCGTCCAACTCGTTCCAGAGGCCCCTGGGCCCATGGCTCCAGTAGAGGATCAGACAAAGGCCCATGAGGGACACGCTGCAGAGCAGCAAAAGCTTCACGATGCCACCCATGCCAGCGCCCCAGGAACCGCCGAAGATCACGTAAAGGCCCATGAGCAGGGCCGAGAGCAGCGCCCCCGCCCATAGGGGCGTGCCGACCAGGGCGGAGATAAGCCCCGCGCAGGCGATGACCTGGGAAAAGACGCTGATGAAGATGCCTATGGAGCAGAGAACGGAGCTAAGGGCCCCGGAAGCGCCGCCATACTCACGGGTGATGATGGCCAGCTCCGTGATACATCCGCTTTCCCGCAGCTTGCGGTTATAGACCAGGCCCAGGGCCAGACACCCAAGGCAGCAGCCCAGGGTGAACCACCAGCCGGAAAAGCCATACTGAAAGGACAGCTGGGCGGTGCCCATGGTGGCCTGGCTGCCCACCAGGCTTCCCATCATGGCCCCGGCCACCAGAAAGGTACCGGCCTTACCGCCGCTGGATAAAAAGTCTGAGGAATCCTTCACCCGCCGTCCCGACAAGAAGCCCACCCCCAGGATGAGCCCCACCACCAGAACGATCCCCGCCAGCACGCCGAACGACATGTCTTTCTCCTATCTGAAAAGGATATAGTGCTATCATAGCACCAGACTCCAAAAATGCAACAAAAAACTGCCGCATATGCGACAGTTCATGTTGGCGTTGGCTCAATCCTGTAGAGAATCCAGCATGCGCCGATGGTCGGCTGCCAGGCCGTAATAGTGCATGGCCTGCTCCTTTCGCTGGGCAAGGGATTCCTCAGGCAGGGTTTTGATCACCTTTGCCGGGCTTCCCAAAGCTACTGAAAAAGGCGGGATGACCGTGTTCTTGGTCACCAGCGCCCCGGCGCCGATAACGGCGCCCTTGCCGACGACAGCCCCGTCCATGATGATGGCGCCCATGCCGATGAGGGCATAGTCCTCCACCCGACAGGCATGCAGGATGACGCCGTGGCCCACGGTCACGTAGTCCCCCACCACCGTGGGCAATCCTCCCTCCAAACCGCTGCCCCGACCGGAATCCTCATGGATGAGGGTCCCGTCCTGGATGCTGGAGTATTGGCCGATGACCACGTCGTGGACGTCGCCCCGGATCACCGCGTTATACCACACGGAGGACCCCTGGCCGATCTTCACCCGGCCCACGACCATGGCGCCGGGGGCCAGGAGCACATCCTCTTCCATTTGGGGCGTCACGCCTTCATAGGGATAAACCGGCATATGGGATCTCCTTTACGATCACTTGAAGATGTTGCGGATGCCGCCCTTCTTCTTGGCGGGCGTGGTGGCCTCGCCGCTGAGAGCCGCATACTGCTGCAGCAGGGCCTTCTGCTCGTCGGAAAGTCGACGGGGGATATCCGACTCCACCGTGACCAGCAGATCGCCCTTGCCCTGGGAACTGGCGTTGGGGATTGGCACGCCCTGCTCCTTCAGACGGAAGGTGGTGCCGTTCTGGGTGCCGGAGGGGATGGTATAGCGGACCTTCTCCTTCAGGGTGGGCACGGTGATCTCCCCGCCCAGAGCCATGGTGGTGAAGGGCACCTTCAGGTTCAGCAGCAAATTGCACCCGTCCCGGGTAAAGAGCTTGTGGGGCTTTACGGACACGGTCACGTAGAGGTTGCCCCTGGGACCGCCCTTGTAGCCCGCTTCACCCTCGCCCCGCATGTTGATGGTCTGGCCGTCGTTGATGCCGGCGGGGACCTTCAGCTGGATGCGGGTATTCTTGCGGACCCGACCCCGGCCACGACAATCGGGACAGGGCTCCTTGATGTACTTGCCCGTGCCATTGCAGGCCGAGCAGGGCCGACTGGTGGTGAAGGCGCCGAACATGGTGTTCTGCTGGGTCCGTACCTGGCCCGTTCCGTTGCAGGTGGGGCAGCGCACGGGGCTGGTGCCCTTCTTGGCGCCGCTGCCGCCGCAGGCTTCGCAGCTCTCCTCCCGGGGGATCAGCAGCTCCTTGGTGACGCCGAAGGCCGCCTCTTCGAAGGTCAGGGACAGGTTATACCGAAGATCGTCCCCCGCCATGGGAGCATCCCGGCCGGTGGAACGGCTGCCGAAGCCGCCGCCGAAACCGCCGCCGAAGAAGCTGTTGATGATGTCGTCGAACCCGCCGAAGCCGCCGCCCTCGAAGGGGTTCGCCCCGCCCATGGTGGGGTCGAAGGCCGCATGGCCGAATTGATCGTACTTCGCTCGCTTATCAGGATCGGAAAGGACGCTGTAGGCCTCGTTCAGCTCCTTGAACTGGGCCTCTGCCGCCTTATCGTTGGGATGCAGATCCGGATGGCAGGACTTGGCCGCCTTCCGAAAAGCGCTTTTGATCTCGCTGTCGGAAGCCGTTTTGCTGACGCCCAAAACCTCGTAATAATCCCGTTTATCTGCCACGATCCTCACCTCGTTTCCTCGGCCGAAAGGGGCGGCTGCCCGCCCCTTCGCCGTTCACTGTACTTCTTTATTTGACGACTTCGTAATCCGCATCGACCACGTTGTCGTCGCCGCCCTCGTTAGGGCCGTAGCTGGTGCCGTCGTTGGGCGTATGAGGCGGCTGCTGGCCCTGCTGCTGTTGCTGCTGATAGATCTTGCCGAAGACTTCATAGCTCTTCTCGGTCAAGGCTTCCGTGGCCCGCTTGATGGCCTCGGTATCCGTGCCCTCCAGGGCCTTTCTCAGATCCGCCACCAGACCTTCCAGCAGGCTCTTGTCGGAAGCGGAGATCTTGTCGCCCAGCTCCTTCATGGTCTTCTCGGTGGTGTAGACCAGCTGATCGGCATGGTTGCGGGCGTCCACCTCTTCCTTCCGCTTCTTGTCCTCATTGGCGTACTGCTCCGCTTCGTTGACCGCCTTCTTGATCTCGTCCTCGGTCAGGTTGGTGGAAGCGGTGATGGTCACCTGCTGCTGGTTGCCGGTGCCCAGGTCCTTGGCGGACACGTGGACGATGCCGTTGGCGTCGATGTCAAAGGTGACCTCGATCTGAGGCACGCCCCGGGGTGCGGGCGCGATGCCCGAAAGCTGGAAGCGACCCAGGGTCTTGTTGTACTGCGCCATCTCCCGCTCGCCCTGGAGCACGTTGACCTCCACGCTGGTCTGGTTGTCCGCGGCGGTGGAGAACACCTGGCTCTTGTGGGTGGGG
>JAFWMS010000022.1 GCA_017545535.1 Clostridia bacterium
CCCGGTGGACGGCCAAGACCTTCACCGTGACGCTGAACCCCAACGGCGGGAGCGTGAGCCCCACCACCAAGACCGTCACCTATGGCAAGGCCTATGGGACCATGCCTACGCCCACGAGGACCGGCTACGCCTTTGACGGCTGGTATACCGCCAAGACCGGCGGCAAGAAGGTGACGGCATCCACCGTTTGCTACGCCTCCGGGAACTACACCCTCTACGCCCGCTGGAAATGATCTGCTGCGTCATCAGCTCTAACAGGGATGTTTGTAATAAAAAAAGAAGGCCTTCGCCTTCTTTTTTTATACAATGATCACAGTTCGGCGGCGATGCGGGCGGCGGTTTTCACGTTGTTGAAGACCAGCTGGATATTGGAGGCGAGGCTGCTGCCGCCGGTGATCTCCTTGATCTTCGCCAGGAGGAAGGGAGTTACCGCCTTGCCCACGATGCCCTGCTCGTCCGCCTCCTTGAGGGCCTTGTCGATGGCACCGTTGATGTAGTCCGCGTCCATGGACCACTCCGCCGGTATGGGCACGGTCACCAGCATGCCCCCGTCGTAGCCCAGTTTTTCAGCGGCGTGGATGGCGTTCGCCACCTCCTTGGGATCGTCCACCCGCCAGGTGAGGGGGATGCCGCTCTTGGCAGTGTAGAAGGCGGGCAGCTCGTCCGTGCCGAAGCCGATGACGGGCACGCCTTTGGTCTCCAGATATTCCATGGTCCTGGGAAGATCCAGGATGGCCTTGGCGCCTGCGCAGACCACGCAGACGGGGGTCTTGCCCAGCTCGTCAAGATCGGCGCTCACGTCCATGGTGTCCTGTCCGTTCCGGTGGACGCCGCCGATGCCGCCGGTGGCGAAGATTTTGATACCCGCCATATGGGCGATGATCATGGTGGCGGCCACAGTGGTGGCCCCGTCCATGCCCTTGGCGAGGAGCAGGGGCAGATCCCGGCGGCTGGCCTTGGTCACCTTGACGCCCTCCCGGCCCAGATAGTCGATCTCCTCCGGGGTGAGCCCCGCGCAGAGCTTGCCGCCGATGATGGCGCAGGTGGCGGGCACGGCCCCGTTCTCCCGGCACACCCGCTCGCAGGCGTAGGCGGTCTCCACGTTCTGGGGATAGGGCATGCCGTGGGAGATGATGGTGCTCTCCAGGGCAACCACGGGTTTCCCCGTTTTCAGCGCGTCAGCCACCTCCGGGCTCAGTTTCAGATATTGGTTCAGTTCCATGCTCCGCTCCTTTCGGCTTTTTTGGCCGCTTTTACATTTTTGCCTTTCTATTATAGCATCTGCATGCTATAATACAAGAAAAATAACAAGGAATCGAAAGGAAAGAGCATGAAACGTGCAAGCGGCATCCTCCTACACATCACCAGCCTTCCGTCCCCCTACGGGGTGGGCACCCTGGGCAAGGCGGCCTTTGACTTTGTGGATTACCTCCATCGGGCCCGGCAGCGGTATTGGCAGCTGCTCCCACTGACGCCCACGGGCTTTGGAGATTCCCCCTACCAGAGCGCGTCAACGTTCGCTGGGAACCCCTATCTGGTGGACCTGGATCTTTTGAGGGAGCAGGGGCTCCTCACCGATGAGGACGTCGGCGAGGACTGGGGCGAGGATCCCCGGAAGGTGGATTTCGGCCTCCTGTACGTGCGCCGTCGCCAGGTGCTGGAAAAGGCCTTCGCCCGGTTCGATCGGGCCGAGATGGCCGAGTACGTGGCGAGAAACGCCTGGTATCTGGAGGACTGGACGCTGTTCTGCGCCCTGAAGGATCATTTTGAGGGCAAATGCTGGATCGACTGGCCGGAGGATATCCGGAACCGGGAGCCGGAGGCCGTGGCCAGGTATCGGGAGCTGCTCCGGGAGCAGATCGACTATCACGCCTTCGTCCAGTACTGCTTTGACAGCCAGTGGCAAGCCCTGCGGACCTACGCCCACGAGCAGGGCGTCAGCTTCATTGGTGACATCCCCATCTACGTGCCCTACGACAGCGCGGACGTATGGGCCCATCGGGAGCTGTTCCAGCTCACCGAGGCGGGCATTCCCAAGCTCATCGCGGGCGTGCCCCCGGATTACTTCTCCGAGACGGGCCAGCTGTGGGGAAACCCGGTCTACGATTGGGACGCCAACGAGAAGGAAAACTTCGCCTGGTGGCGGACCCGCCTGAAGGGGGCTGCCAGCCGGTGCGACATCATCCGCATCGATCATTTCCGGGGTCTGGAAAGCTTCTGGGGCGTGGCCTACGGTGCGCCGGACGCCAGGGTGGGGAAATGGTATCCCGGCCCCGGCATGAAGCTCATCCGCGCCTTCCGGGAGGAGGGACTGGGGGAGAACATCATCGCCGAGGACCTGGGCTTTTTGACCCCCGAGGTGAAGAAGCTTTTGAACGATTCCGGCTGCCCCGGCATGCGGGTCATGCAGTTTGGGTTCGAGCCCCTGACGGATTCCCGGGAGCTGCCCCATAACTATGTGAAGAACTGCGTGGCCTATCTCGGCACCCACGACAACGACACCATCATGGGGTATTTCGATTCCTGCCCGCCGAAGTTCGCCGCCTTCGCCGTGAACTATCTGGGCCTCAACCAGCAGGAGGGGTTCCCCTTCGGCTTTATCCGGGGACTCATGACCTCTGTGGCCGATTTGACCGTTATCCAGCTGCAGGATCTGCTGGGACTGGGCTCCGAGCACCGCATGAACCTGCCCGGCACCACGGGCTGGTGGACCTGGCGGGCCCTGCCAAGCGACTTCGATCCCGCCGTGGCAGATCGTCTGGCCTACTACACCCGCATGACCGGCCGGGCGCCGGCGCCGAAAAAGCGGTGATACGGGGTTGATTCGTTCCTTTTCTTTTCGGTGAAAAGAAAAGGAACCGAAAAGAAAAGCACAGGGATAATAAAATGGGGGAAGGGTATAAAACCTTTCCCTCATTGAGTTCTTTTGGGCAGCTTTTCTTACAAGAAAAGCTGCAAAATACAAATCCTTCCTCTATTTGCACCACTCGTAGGTGAGCTTGCCCAAGATCTCCGTGCCCTGATCGATCTGCTCCAGGGAGGGCATGGAGAAGTTCATGCGGAAGGCGTTGCTGGGCACGCTTGGGTCCATGACGAAGGCCACGCCGGGCACGCAGGCCACCTTCCGGGCGATGCCCTCCTGGACGAAGGGCCAGGCGTCCATACCCTCGGGCAGGAAGGCCGTGACGAAGAGGCCGCCCTGGGGCCGGTTGAAGGTGATGGCGGGGGAGAAGCGCTGCTCCATGTCGTCCAGCATGCGCTTGCACTTGACGGCGTAGAGCTTGCGGATGTCCTTGAGGTGTCCCTCGAAGTCGTGCTCCGTCATGTACCGATAGCAGATCTCCTGGGTCAGGGTGGCGGTGTGCACGTCTTCGGTCTGCTTGGCCACCACCATCCGCTTCATGAGGCTGCTTTCCGCCACCAGGAAGCCCACCCGCAGAGCGGGGGCCATGGTCTTGGAGAAGCTGCCGCCAAAGATGACCCGGCCGTCGGTGTCCATGCTCTTGAAAGGCGGCAAAAATTCGCCCTCGTACCGGAGCTCGCCGTAGGGGTCGTCCTCCAGGATCATCAGATCGTACCGCTGGGCCAGGGCATAGATCTGCTTTCGCTTCTCCAACGAGGTGGTGAAGCCCGTGGGGTTTTGGAAGTTGGGGATGATATAGATGAGCTTTGCCTTGGGGTTCGCCTGGATCTTCTGCTCCAGATCCGCCACGTTCATGCCGTCCGGCTCCATCTTCACCCCCACCAGCTTGGCCCCGTAGGAGCGGAAGGTGTTGAGCACGCCCACGAAGGAAAGCTCCTCGCAGAGGACCGCGTCCCCCTCGTTGAGCAGCACCTTGCTGGTCAGGTCCGCCGCCTGCTGGCCGCCGGAGACGGTGATGAGCTCATCCCCCTCCTTGGGAAAGCCGTGCTTCCCTTTGAGATAGCTTTTGAGCGCGTCCCGCAGGGGCGAGAAGCCCTCGGTGAATCCGTACTGGAGCATGGACGCGCCCCGATGGAGCAGCGCATCGTTGGCGATGGCCGCCATCTCGGCGGTGGGGAAGGTATCAGGGGAAGGGTTGCCGCCGGCAAAGCTGATCATGTCCGGGGCCGCCGTCATCTTGAACAGCTCACGAATGATCGAACCGGATACGCCGCTCATGCGGTTTGACTGGATAAACGCCATTTCAACACCTCCAAAGTATGATGAATATCATTGCCTACACCGTAGGCACCATGCGCAACAGAAGATTGCCCTTGTACAGGAACTCGCCCAGCAGGGAGTTTTCCAAGAACACCGACAGGCGGGGGACAACCACCAGCAGGATGGGCACCACCATGAACAGCACGAACACCAAAAAGATGCCATGCAGCAGCCCGATGCCGCAGGAGATGAGCACGTCGAACCGCTTGAGATGGGGGAGCCCGTCGGCACCGAAGTCCACGAGCCGCAGGACGAACCCCAGCAGCAGCCTAAAGATCAAAAAGAGCAGCAACAGGGACAGGATATTCAGCACCGTGTCCACGATGGTCTGGTTGAAGTAATCCCCCAGGGAGTAGATGCCCCGGGCCTCATAGACCCGGTTCCTCACGTTTTTGGTCACCGCCTGGCCGAAGGGGATGGGCATGTTGGCGTTCTTCACCACCACGGCCAGCTCCTTTTCAGTCACCTGGGACGCGGACACGTGGACCAGCTCCACGCTGGTCTCGTTGATGTACTCGTACCCTTCGAAGTAGTAGAGCATCATCTCGTACAGGTTTTGCCGCTTCTGAAAGGCGCCGGACAGGCTGGTGCACAGCAGCAGGGCCAGCCCGAAGGAAAGGATGGACAGGCCCAGGCTGATGGCGGAGTAGACCACGCCCCGATAATAACCGGCCAACAGCGCGATGGCCAGGATCAACAGGATCACAAGATCGACCATAGCAGCTCCTTATGACTGACGTTTCGCAATATAGCAGTCGTCGCCGCTGACCAGCAGGAAGGAGGACTCGTCCAGCTTCAGGGCGTTGTCCGCCGGGTAGGATAGAATGATATCGGCGGAGGGGGAGTTCTTGCCCGAGAAGGTGTAGCTGATCATCCGCGTCCGGGTCACGATCCGGATGCCGCTGGCCTGCAAAAAGGCGTTCACGATGTTTTCCCCCACGTACACGGTGAGCATGGTGGTGTTGGGGGCGTCCGCTTCCGCCAGGGCCAGGGTGTAGAGGGTGTGCTGGTTGCTGGAGCCACGGGGCTTGAGCAGAAACCGGACCGTGCCGCCGCTGGCGGTCACGTCCATGACTTCCTTGCCGTAGATGCCCACCCGATACCGCTCCCGGCTGCTGTCCATGCTGTAGCGGATGATGTCCTCCGTGCCCACCAAAAAGACGGAATCCTCCGTAAAGTACACCCGCTCGATGCTCTGCTCGTAGAAGGAGGGATAGTAGCTCATGGTGCCGCCGTTGTTGTAGTCGTACAGCCGCACCGTGGTCACGGGCAGGGACGCCTGTGTGTTCACGCAGATGACCCACAGCATCTCCCGGCCGTACTTGGTCTCGAACCCGAAGTTGACCACCTTGCTCTCCGCGAAGTCGATGGGGTTGCCCACGGCCTGGGCGGAGGCGTTGAATACCACGATGGAGTCCAGCCCGCTTATGTCGTTGGTTCGGAGCGCCGCACAGTGCCCTTCGCCGCAGGCCACGCCCCGGATGGTGCCGTTCAGGGTCAGGGTGTCGAAGTTCCTTAGCTGCAGGCTGGACCCGACGTAGGCCGCCGTCATGGTGGAGGACACGCCGAATCCGTCGATGGCGCCGTTGTCCAGATGGGTTATGGTGCTCTTCTTCGTGTCGGCGATGTTCACTTGGACCAGGTCTGTGGCGGAGGCGTAGCTCAGATAGTTCCCCGACACGGTGTAGTCCATGTTGGCCTGGATGCCCAGCTTTTCATAGGTGAGGGACACGTCCCGCTGCCGGAACATGAGATAGAACACGGCGAACAGGCCGCCCGAAAGGACCAGGGCGACCAGGCCGAACAGTATCAAACGCAGGAAATTGATCTTCGGTCTCATACACGTTTACCTATTTTCTATACTCTACCACCTTATGGCCCGCCAGGTCAAGGAAACAAGCGCGATGTTGCAATTTATTTACGCCTGCCTGATAAATGGGGCGACCCTGTGAAATTCTGGAAATAGCGCGGGATATGGTCGGATTTAGCCTTGCATTTAGCGGATGGCTGTGGTAAAATGACACGCTATGTTAAAATGCGTAGAGTATGCAAGTAAGCAATACAAGGAGAAGGATCATGTCAGTTCTTGAAATGAAGGAAGGCAACATTGCCAAGCTCACCATCACCGTCGATAAGGACGCCTTCGTGAAGGCGTTGAACGATGCCTACCATAAAACCGGCAGCCGCTATCCCGTGCCCGGCTTCCGCAAGGGCAAAGCCCCCCGCAAGGTCATCGAGGCCAACTATGGCGCCATGGTCTTCTATGACGAGGCCTTCGACCTTTGCTGGGCGGAGCCCTACGACGCCGCTGTGGCCGAGCATAAGCTCATCCCCGTGGACCGTCCCTCTGTGGTGGATATCCCCGTCATGAGCGAGACCGAGGGCGTCACCTACGTGGCCGAGGTCCAGCTCAAACCCGAGGTCACCCTGGGCCAGTACAAGGGTATAGCCGTGAAGAAGCTGGCGTATACTGTGACGGACGAAGAAGTGGACAACGCCCTCAAGATGGAGCAGGCCAAGCAGGTCCGCTATGAGGATGTGGACCGGCCCGTGGAGGATGGGGATAGGATCATCCTCGATTACTGCGGCAAGGTGGACGGCGTGGCCTTCGAGGGCGGCACCGCCCAGGATCAGACCCTGGACATCGGCTCCCACACCTTCATCCCCGGCTTCGAGGAGCAGCTGGTGGGCGTCAATCCCGGCGAGGAGAAGGACATCCACGTCACCTTCCCCGAGGAGTATCATGCCGAGAACCTGAAGGGCAAGGCCGCCGTCTTTACCTGCAAGGTGAAGACCGTCCAGAAGAAGGAGCTGCCTGAGATCGACGACGAGTTCATCAAGGACATCTCCGAGCAGGATACCGTGGCAGAGTGGAAGGAGAACAAGAAGCAGGAGCTTTTGAAGGCCCGCGAGACCGCCGCGAAGAACGCCCGGGAAAATGAGCTTTTGGAAAAGGCTGCCGACAACGCCCAGGTGGACATCCCCGACTGCATGGTGGACCGGGAGGTCCAGTACATGATGCAGAACATGGCCTACCAGCTGGCGGCTTCCGGGCTGAAGCTGGAGGACTACTTCAAGTACATGGGCACCGACAAGGAAAAGATGGAGGCCATGTACCGCCCCGACGCCAAGCAGCGGGTGAAGGTGGAGCTGGTCATCGAGGCCATCAAGAAGGCCGAGAACGTCACCGCCTCGGAGGAGGAGATCGAGAAGGCTGTGGCCCTCTACGCCGAGCAGAACGGCCTCACCAAGGAAAAGCTCATGGAGACCCTGACCGAGGACGACAAGGCCTACTTTGCGGATAAGGCCTGCGCCGACAAGATCATCGACCTGCTGGTGGCCAACGCCGTGGAGACGGAAGAGGAGCCCGCCAAGGACGAGGCACCCAAGGCCGAATAAGACCGGGAGGAACGGTCCATATTTCCTCCAGGAAGGAGAAGCGAATGAATCTTATCCCCTATGTTGTGGAGCAAACCAATCGCGGCGAGCGTTCCTACGACATCTATTCCCGCCTGCTGAAGGATCGGATCATCTTCCTCGGCGGCGAGATCGACGACGACGTGGCCAACAGCGTCATCGCCCAGATGCTCTTTTTGGAAGCCGACGATCCCGATAAGGACATCTACCTCTATATCAACAGCCCCGGCGGCTCCGTGAGCGCGGGATTGGCCATCTACGACACCATGCAGTATATCCGCTGCGAGGTGTGCACCATCTGCGTGGGCCTGGCGGCCAGCATGGGCGCGTTCCTGCTGGCGGCTGGCGCCAAGGGCAAGCGCAAGGCCCTGGAGAACGCCGAGATCATGATCCACCAGCCCTCCGGCGGCGCCCAGGG
>JAFWMS010000023.1 GCA_017545535.1 Clostridia bacterium
CATCAGCAGGACGAGAACGAGAGAAAGTAGCTTTTTCATGGTGTGCCTCCTGTTTGTTTTTGTGTTATCTCACTTTGCCGAAAAAGACAAAGAGTGGATCCCTTCATTCCCGGCGGCAGGTCACGGCGCCGTCCGGCTGGATGTCGAAGCGGATGCCGTTGGTAGTGCTTTCCGCCAGGGCGGCCATGGGCCGGTTCTCGGTGCAGAGCACCAGGGGTAGTCGTTCCAGAAACATGGTCATGATCTCCTCGTCGGGCCGCTCCTTTTTGGCGTTGGGGTCGTTCTCACAGGAGACCACAGCACACCAGGGGGAAAGCTTATTGAGGAGCCCCGGCGTCATGGACTTCCTGTCCCCGTGATGGGGGAGCTTGAGGATGTCGCAAGGGGGGATGGCCTCCCCTTCCCAGTCCGCCGCGTACCGATCGCCGGTGATCAGCACGCTCCGGTGACCGTAGGCGAACCGCAGCATCAGGCTGGACAGATTCCGCTCCTTGGCCACCTGGGTGCACAGACCCTCCTCCACCGCATCGCCCCGGTAGAGGGCGTCGAACACCTGTTTCTGCCGGTCAACAATCTCCGCCCGGGGATAGTAGACCGTCATGGTCAATCTGTCGGTCAGGGCCTGTTCCCCGGCTTGGATGGTCTCCACCGCCGTGCCCCGTTCCTGGGCCGCCTCACAGAGCTCCTTGAGGATGTTCAGCATCTGTCGAAGGCCGTTGGGCGGCTTTTTGGTGGAGATAAAGGATCGAGGGACGAAGCGAGCGTCCTCCGGGGGTACCGTCAGCATCTGGAGCCGGTCCACCCGGATGGCCCGCACGATCCTGGCAGCCCCGCCCACATGGTCGATATGGGGGTGGGTCAGGATCATCCGATCGAGATGGGTCACGTGCCGGTCCAGCAAATACTCCAAGGCGTCCTTGCGCAGGGACCCCTCCCGGGATTCCACATAGGGCCTGCCGGCATCCACCAACACGGCGTAGTCCGTCCCCTCCTCGCGAAGCTCCCGGATCAGTACTGCGTCACCGTCGCCAACGTTGCAAAAGAACACCTCCAGCATGGGACTTAACCTTTATACCAGGAAGGACGTTCCTTCGCTTTCTCACGGGCCGCCTGCGCCTTGCGCTCCCGTCGATACAGCAGCAGGGCCGGGATCCCGCCTGTCAACACGGAAGCGATACCCGGCAGGTTCACGATAGCCATGAACAGACCATACTCCGTTCGGGCGTCGGACCAGTCAATGAGCAGCAGCTCGAAAAGCATCACGGCTATGAGCAGGGCGGCCATCCACAGATACGCTCCCGCCGCCAGGCCCCTCTTCTCCCCCGGGAGAAGGGTGAAAAGAAGGCAAACGGCGCTGCCAGACAGAGCAGGCACCACGTACTCCACCAGGTTCCGTATCACAACGCTGGCCCCCGAAAAGGCTTTTTCCAGGGGACCCAGCAGCAACAGATAGCAGGCTCCATAAACAAGGATGAACAGGATCGCCATCAAAAAGGAATACAGCAGGCTCGCACTCTTCGGTTTCCCGTTCTCTTCGAAGAACAGGCCCCGAAAAAAGCCGTCCAGTTTCCGGTCGAATTTTGATCGCTTCATTGCCATGCTATATATGGGTCGGCGTCCTGCGAAAGAAAAACGCTTTCACAGGACGCACAGGTCAGGAACTCGCCGTTTTTACCGGGTGCTGTTCCACAGCGTCCAATACGCCTTCACGTTGGGATAATTCTGATAGATATGCTCGAAATCCGGAGCGGTGAGGTTGACCTCCTCATAGGTGATGCCGGACTTCTTGTACGTCACGTCGTCCCGCACGGACCAATGGCCCAGCTTGTCGAACACATTGTAGCAGCCGCTTTGGCCATCGTCCCCGCCCATCATGAACTTGATGAACAGCCGGGCGCCCGCCGGGTTGTCGCAACCGCTGACCACGTAGGAATAGGCCGCCGCGTCCTGGGCGGTGTAGGGCGTAAGGCCCGTGACCCAGGCGATGTCCATGCCCGATTCGCCCATGGATTGCTTGGAGTTGTCCAGCTTGGAGGCGGAGCACAGGCCCAGGGTGGGGCCGTTGACGGAATCGTGGACCGCTTCCACCACCGCGTCGCCGTCGGCCAGGGGGGTGATGGTCATCTGGGAGAACCGCCAGAACAGTTCCACGCCTGCGTTGTTCTCGGGGAGCTCCATTAGGCCCGGGGTGTTCTGCAGATGATCGTGATAGGTGAAGGTCAGATCCTTGCCGTACTGCTTCTTATACTGCTCCAGAAGCTTGTCGCTGTCCGAGATGAGCTGGGCCCACAGGGCGGCGTAGGAAGGCGCGGTAATGTCCTTGGAGAAGATGGTCCAGTACTGGGTGTTCTTCCCGCCGGCGTCCTTGTAGGACTGGGTCTCCTCGTCGTATCCCGCCACGATGTCCCACCAGCTCTCGATGGGCACCTTGTCGAACATGCGGGTGTTGTAGAACCAGGGATTGAAGGTGGAATAGAGGGGCAGGCCGAACCGCAGCATGTCGTCCTTGATGTGGGCGCACACGTCGGCGGGATAATAGATCTTGATTAGATCCCACAGCACGTACTCGTTGAACACCTCGCCGGAAGCGTCCTTCACCATGAGCACGTCGGCCATGGGGGTGCCGCTTTGAGCCTCCATGCCGATCTTCTGCATGACCGTATTGGTGTCGCAGGAGATGTATTCGAACTTGATATCGGGGTACTTGTCCCGGATGTACTTGCGGGCGGTGTCCGCATCGGCGGTGGTGGCGTAGATGGTGATGGTGCCGCCTTCCTTCTTGGCCATCTCATAGAGCTCGTCCATGGACATGTGGTTCCAGTCGATGCCGTCCTCGCCGATGACATCTATGGCTTCCACGCCGGTGACCACTTTTCCGACTTCATCCTCGGAGCCGGTCTCCGTTTCCTTGGCGGAATTGCCGCAGGCCGCCAAGGTGGCCAGCAGGCACAGCGCCATCAAAACAGCGATGAATTTCTTCATGGAATGGTATCTCCTTTCCTGGTGCTTGGGGTCCGGGGCGAGATCCGCTCAGTCGTCGGTGCCCGCCTTGTGCTTGGTCTTGGCATACTTGATGAGCCGTCCCGTCTCTTTGTTATACACGTTCATGCGGCCGGGGTGAAGTACCACGAACACATTTTGGTTCATGTCATATTCTACCAGGCCCACCTGGATGGCCAGGAATTCCGTATCGCCCACGGTGAGGGTCACCAGCGTTTCGCTGCCGGCGGGCTGGTTGGCGTAGACTCGGGCGGGAACGGTGTTCTTGTGATGGGGATCCTCGGTGTAGATATCCACCATCTCGGGCCGGAGGCCCAGGACGCAGTCGAACTCCCGGTTCTCGGGGATCTCCTCGTCCAGCTTCATGAACTCCTTGGCGAAGACGTATTCGCCGAAGGCGCTCTTCACCTTGAGGCCGGTCCCGTCGTAGAACCCCTTGGCCTCGATGAAGTTGATGCGGGGGTTGCCGATGAAGTCCGCCGCCTGCAGGTCGATGGGATTGGTGTAGAGGCCCAGAGGCGTATCGATCTGGGAGATCTCGCCCTCCTTGAACAGGGCGATCTTGGTGGACATGGTCAGGGCTTCCACCTGGTCGTGGGTCACGTAGATGATGGTGGTGCCGGTCTCCTTGTGGAGGCGCTTGAGCTCCGCCCGCATGTCGATGCGCAGCCGGGCGTCCAGGTTGGACAGGGGTTCGTCCAGCAGCAGGAGCTTGGGGCTAGAGGCGATGGCCCGGGCGATGGCCACCCGCTGCTGCTGGCCTCCGGAGAGCTCGTTGGGATAGCGGCCCCGGTACTCCTCGATCCGCATGGTCCTGAGGGCCCGCATGACCGTCTCCTCGATCTCCTCCTTCTTCATTTTCTTGATCTTCAGGCCGAAGGCCACGTTCTCGAACACCGTCATGTGGGGCCAGAGGGCGTAGCTTTGGAACACCAGGTTCAATCCCCGCTTGCTGGGCGCTTCGAAGAAAGCCTTGTCCGCGTCGATGACCATCCGATCGTCGATGGTCATGGTGCCGTGCTGGGCTTTTTCCAAACCGGAGATGACCCGCAATGTGGTGGTCTTGCCGCAGCCGGAGGGCCCCAGCAGGGTCATAAAGTCGCCGTCCTCGATGGTCAGGTTCACATCCCGGAGGACGTGGTTCTCTCCGTAAAACTTATCGATATGGCTCAACTGGATCTTGCTCATGGGTGAACTTCCTTTCTGTACTCAAGACTGGTCACATGCTCTTGGAGACGTTGCCGCCGAACTTGTCCGCGATCCGGTTGGTAACGAGGATGAATACGATGATGACGATGCAGATGGCGTCGGCCACCTGGGGCATGGCCTCTTTGGAATAGTCGAAGGCCAGGAAGGACAGGGTGTAGTTCTTCGGCGTCATCAAAATGGCGATCAGATCCAGCTCTTTGGCGATGCTGATGAAGGAGAGCAGGAAGCCGGACAAAAAGCCGTTCTTGGCCAGGGGGATCACGATGCTGCGGATGCGCCGCCAGAACCCGGCCCCGTTGATGGTGGCCGCCTCCTCCAACTCCACGGAGATCTGCATCATGTTGGAGGAGCCAGACCGGCTGGCGAAGGGGAAATGCTTCACGATGGACACCAGCAGGATCAGGGTGAACGTGCCGTACAGAGAGGGGATGAGACCGCCCAGCCGGGGCTGGCTAAACATGGAGAAGTAGATGGCGGAGAAGGCCACGCCGGGCATAAGGTAGGGGATGAAGATCAGCTGCTCCACCGCGTTGCCGTACCACTTGCCCCGGCCCCGGGTGGTGATATACCCGAAGAACTGGCCGAAAACGGCGGTGATGAGGGACGCGATCAGGGACAGCTTCACGGTGTTCCCCAAGGCCCTGCCGAACTCGGAGTTGCGGAACAGGCCGTTCTGGTTGAAGGAGGGATGGGGTGCGCTCTGCAGCTCGCCCACCCAGGCGTACAGCGTCAGGTTGTCCGGGCTGTACCCGGCGCCGGGCATGATCTGGAAGGATTCCATGACCAGGAAGAACACGGGCATGACCATGGCCACCACCAGGAACACGGTGATGACGATCAGCATGGGCCACTTCGCCCCCCGCAGGGGGATCAGGTTGCTGCGGGTGCCCTTGCCGCCGATGGTAGCGTAGGACTTGCGGGTGCCGATGAGCTTCTGGTTCACCACGATGGTGCCCGCCGCCAGCAGGATCATCAGGATGGACATGGCGTAGCCTACCGCGTTGGGGCCATCGTTGATGAAGGCCTTCATCCGGGTGGCCAGCACATAGAAGGGGGTGCCGTCCGGGTTGTTGCCGCCCAGGCGGGCCGCCACGCCGTAGGTGCCGATGGACTTAGAGATGGTCATGATGGTGGCGCTGAGGATGGAGGGCAGGATCAACGGCAGGGTGATGCTCTTGAGGATCTGGGCCTTGCTGGCGCCCTGGATCTCACCCATCTCCTCCAGCTCCGAGTTGATGGATCGGAGGGCGCCGGAGGCCATGATGTAGGAGAAGGCGTAATAGTGCATGGTCATCACGATGATGATGGGCACGAAGCCGGAGGCGAGAGCGTTAGGCACCGGGATGCCCAGGCTGTAGAGCACGCCGTAGCCGCCCATGCTGGGATTGCGGAAGATGGTCATCCAGGAGAGGGCCTTGCACCAGGAGGGGATCATGTAGGGGATGAGGATGAGGGCGGACAGCAGCCCCTTGCCGGGGATGTCCGTGCGGACCATGAGCCAGGCCATCAGCGCCCCCAGGGGCACGGAGATGACCGTGACGAAGGCCCCGATGATCAGGGAGTTTCTGAGGGGCACCCACAGGATCGTCTTGGTGAGGGGGCTGGCCAGCAGGTACTTCCAATACCACAGGGTGTAATCGCCGATCTTAGCCCCAGGAATGGTTTTGCGCATGACCTCGGCCTTGGCCACCACGAAGGTGTTCTGCACCATGGCCAGCAGCGGAATCACAATCAGCGCGAACAGCATGATCAGCGTGATCAGGACGATCACGTTGAACGGATTTCCGATCAGGTTCCTGAATTGGTTCTTGAACCGCTCCCGACTCATCGGGGGACGGCTCCATCCTTTTCTTGCCATATTCACAACCTCCATGCAGGGTAGATTACAACGGTCGGCAACTCAGTTTAGGCGTTATTCAGTTCTTGTTTAAGAATGGTGTATACGTCGTAGATATCGGTAACCTGGTAGTCCGGCGCCACGTCGAACTGACCGATATCCTTTTGTTTGGTCAGGAAGGAGTTGATTTTGAACACGCGGCCGAAGCCCATGCGACGGGGCCCTACCACGTCCCGGGAAAGGGTGTCGCCCACGAAAGCGCACTCAGAGGGGTCCAGATTGGCCTGGGCGCAGGCGATGCGGAAGATGTTGGGATGAGGCTTGCGATAGCCCACGATGGAGGACAGGGTGATCTCGTCGAAATAATGGCGCACGCCGTACTTTTCCAGGGTAGAAAACACCTGGAAGAGGCTTCCGGTGTTGCTGACTACCGCCACGTGGAGACCCAGGTCCTCCTTGAGGCCCTTGAGCATCTCGGCGGCATGGACGCGGAGCTTACGATCATAGAACGTGGTTTCCCACATATGGGCGATCTCCTCGCTTATCTCCGCCAGCTTCTGCTTGTCTACAGGAATACCTTTGAAGCCCCAATTGCACCAGATTTCCTCGGGCTTCAGCTCGATGAGGGTACGCTCAGAATCCTTTTTATATGCCTGAATGCCGGCTCCCACGATGGACCAAAGAGGTTCCGCCGCATAGGGGACGTCGATGTGATGCTTCTGAAGAATATCATAGAGCGCATATGCCGTAGCCCTATCATTTTTCTCATCGGAATACAGATCTTCCAGCGTTCCGCCCATATCAAACATAACGGCTTTGATCATTCGTGCTCCTCCTGCTCTGCTTCTGCTGTCGTAAACGTTTGCGTTCCGTAGGTAAATTATACAACTCTCGCTTCGAGATTGTCAATAATAAATTGAAGTCATTTTGCCTTTTTTCGAGTAATGAGCTGGATTTTTCTGAACAAACAAATGTTTTGCGCTTTTTTTACCTATTATTTCTCTTCGATCTTTATCGTTCTCGTAAACCTTTGCGTTGCCAGATTCAGACGCAGGGACTGATCTGATCCTGAATCGGCAATGGTCACCAGAGCGGATTATGGAGCGGATGCGGCCTGAAGGCCACGAAAGCCTTCCTGGCCATGGAACGATCTATGCTGGAATGTTCGGCACTCCGAAACAAAAGCGGCCAGGATGCTTTTTTTCTACGCTCAATCCTTTGGCACGTTTACAGCGATGAACCTAATGGTACATCACCGAAGCATGGTCAAGGCGGCCTGTCTGACGGGTTGCCGTTTTTCCATACGAACGATATTTGATCGAGGGCTGTATTATCGCGATAACAAAATGTGGTAAAAATGTTGCATAAGGAATTATATCAAATAATGAAAAGCCCAAAAAACTGAGAGTTTCTGGGCTTTTTTGGCCTCCCCGGCGGGATTCGAACCCACGGCCTTCCGCTTAGGAGACGAAAACAGGGCTTTCCTCCTATACCCCTCGAATGCCCGCAAACGCTTGCTATTACTGCATTTCTAACAAATTCGATTGTCCCCGTTTCCTCCAAAAAACACCTCTTTTACCCTAGTGCGATTAGACAGCGATTAGACAAGCTAATCGGAGACGGTAGGACATTTTCCCACAGCGTCCGCCAAAATTAGCAAGATGATCGATAATCACGTTTCTGAAAACCGTCAAATCGAAGGAAAAAATTTAGTATTATTAAACCATGCACATTTCTGGAATATCGCTGTAACGCTTGATCCATTTTTCAGCAAACGAGGGGGCTTGCGGTCATGAATCAGCAACCGCTATGTCTATCCTGAAACATATGCAGGCCCATTTCCCGTGAGAGATGCTTCATCATCTCGCAGCCGGCGATGCAGTTTCCCTTTTGATCCAACGCAGGACCGTAAATCCCGATTCCACAGCGGCCGTAAACCGGGGCCATCAGCCCTCCGCCGACGCCGGATTTCGTGGGGACGCCTACCTCCACCGCAAAACGGCCTGACCCGTCGTACATGCCGCAGGTCAGCATGATGGACAGAACGATCCGCACGGTTTCCTCCTTCAACAGCCGTTCTCCGCTGCCGGGACAGATGCCGCCGTTTGCCAGAAGCAGCGCGAAGTTCGCCAGGGATTCCGCGGTTACGTTCAGGGAACACATTTTGGTGTAGAGCTCGATGCTGTTGTCCACGTTTGTCGTAATGATGTCCTTGCTTTTCAGCAGATAGGCGATGGCCCGGTTGCGGTCACAGGAGTTCATCTCGGAATGATACACCTGACGGTTCAGCGTGATGCCGGGATCGCTGCACAAGCGCTGGGTATATTCCAGCATTTCCTCAAAAGAGACGTAGTCGATGATCGTGCTCTCCACAGCAATCGCGCCGGAATTGATCATGGGATTGAAGGGGCGGTTTGACTGCAGGTCCAGTTCCACAATGGAGTTGAAGGCTTCCCCCGAGGGCTCCATGCCCACATGGCTGAATACCGTTTCCGCACCGCGAACCTCCAAGGCCTTGCACAGGGAAATCACCTTGGAGATTGATTGGATCGTAAAACGAATATTGGTATCCCCGACCTTATAGGCCGTCCCGTCCGGCAGAGAAACGCAAAGCCCCAGCGCTTCTTTGCGTGCCTTGCCCAGCTCCGGGATATAGGTAGCCACATTGCCCCGGGAGATCTGTTGACGGCCAATTTCTATGGCTTTGTTGATGACATCCGAAATCCACTGTTCGTTCATGGCACTCTCTCCTGTTTTTTACTTGTGCTTTTTTGGGATCATACGCTTCGGCTTTTTGCCGGCCTTTCCCCGCGCTGCGCCGGAAGGCCATTGCCGGCGAGGACGCAGACGGTCTGATCTGCGCGAAGCTCCTCCTTGAGGATCCGGACGTAAGCGGTTCTGTACGGATCAGATGCTTTCATGCTTGTCCCCCAGATCCATTCTGCCTTTCTTTGATTGCTCTCAGAAACAGGTTCATATATTTCTAATACACAGAAATCCCCGGTCTCGATACGTCTCCCGGGTCAAGCGCAAATGCGGCCTGCCCGTAGGAGAATGCTGCTACCGCCCGAGATACCCGAGCTCCGTTTTCCCGCATGGTCCGCCGGAGAAGGAAGCCGCCATCCGGGCAGCGTTGGAGCATTTTCAAATGCTGCCGCCCGGTGGGCTTCCCGTCAACCTACTGGGGCTGGTCGAAGTACATTAATCACTAATGAGAAAAGAGGAGGGTGGAACAAACCACCCTCCTCTCCATCAAAATTTACCACTCGATTACGAAATCCTCATCAAGTTTAAGGTCTCTTATTTGACTTCAATCTATTTGAATATCCATCGTTGTTCGACGACTCCTTTTCTAATCCCGCAATATGTATTTTTTTTGGCACAACAGATTCATTGTGCCGGTTTAGTCTACTTACCAATTGACCGCATGCA
>JAFWMS010000024.1 GCA_017545535.1 Clostridia bacterium
CGGCACCACCGGCCAGGCCGGCGCCATCCGTCACGGCATCGCCCGCGCCCTGTGCGTGGCCCAGCCGGACCTTCGGCCCGAGCTCAAGAAGGCCGGGTTCCTGACCCGCGACCCCAGAATGAAGGAGCGCAAAAAGTACGGTCTGCATGCAGCCCGCCGCGCCCCCCAGTTCAGCAAGCGTTAACCAGGATCTCAAACGCAGGCACCTGCTTCAAGCGGGTGCTTGTTTTTTGCATCTGCGTCGGGTAAAATAAAAAACAGGACAAGAAAAGGGGAGCGGCAAATGCAGGAATGGCTCATCGGTTTAGGCGTCATGCTTTTGGTTTGGCTGGTTCGGGTGTGGATCCAGTCGATCCGGGCAAGGAAAAAAGCGTCCAAAACGGTCCAACCCTCTCGTAAGCGCGAACTCGATTATGCGCGGACAAAGACCCTTTTCAATATGGCGCTGTGCAAGCTGATACAGAAGGGACACGGCGATCTGATGATGACGGACTATCACATCAAAACCAAGGTCGATCCGCCCAAAACAACCGATATAGACCTCCTCGGGCGACAGCTGCAGAGCGTTCTCATGGAGATCCTGACCCATCTGCACCTGATGCCGAACGTTCGCCTGGTTTTGACGAAGGATCCGAAGAAGCTCGTGAACCAGGGAGCAATGGGCGAGTATGACGGGATGAATACCGATAAAAAGATCCGGCTGCTCATAGCCCCCGAGTATTCTGCCAACGACGTGGTCTTTGCCCTGTGCCATGAATGCGCCCACTATTTTGCTTACAGCTGTGGGATCGCGGAATTGGATAAGAATGTGAACGAAGGCCTGACCGACACCTTGACTGTACTGTTTGGCTTCAGCGAAGCTGCGCTGAACAGCAACAACGATCGCGCTTTCCCATATTTGAACGGGGCGGAGTTCCAGGAGATGAAAAGACTGCTGGCGCAATATAGAGAAGGCCAAAAGACCAAGAGGGCCGAAGCTCAGGATATTGCCACTGCTCGGGCGCAGCTGCGGAAGAACGTCGCCGGCGCAAGGGAGATGATCCGGCACGCCCAGGCCATGATCTCGGTAAAAAATACGTCGTCGTATGGCAAAAAACTGTCTCGCAGCGAGCTTGCCGACCTGCAGCAGATCCTGCTTGCCTTTGAATCCGGCAGCTTTCTCGACACGCTGAGCCGAGCGGAAAAGGCCGTGAACGGATCTCTCCGGCAGGTGCGGCAAGCGGACGACGGCGTCCTCGACGTCTGTGCAAAGATATACAAGCTGATGCTCGCCTTTCAATAGGGGGATCGAGGACACCGGAAAAGCGGCTCGGGGAGCCCCTGGAAGAGCCCGAATGGATACGCCTCACGGCAACAAAAAAGACCGCCCCAGGCGGTCCTTCGTTTACGTATATAGTATAGCAGAAAGCCGAAGTAAAAACAAGACTGCAACGGGGGCGGAAACTGTGGTATGCTGATGGTCGGAGGTGAAGCGCATGGACAGAACGGAACGAATGTGGGCCCTGTCCAGCCTGTGGGCGGCGGCCCGAGAGGTCTATCCCTACTTCGACCGGCTGGAAACGGACTGGGAT
Source organism: Clostridia bacterium (assembly GCA_017545535.1). Classification (GTDB taxonomy): domain Bacteria; phylum Bacillota; class Clostridia; order Christensenellales; family CAG-138; genus RUG472. The sequence goes on from JAFWMS010000024.1 coordinate 1,572, forward strand.
CAGGCCTATAGGGAATACATCCCACGGCTACTGGACGCCGAGGACGGGCTGCCGGTCTGGCTCCTGCTCTGTGCCTTCGTGCGGCTGCTGAACGACGGCCACAGCACGGTGATCCTCCCCAAGGCGCTGAGGGAAGGGAACGGCGTCACGCCCTTCCGCCTCACCCACGTGGGCGACCGCTTTCTCATCACGGAGGCCGCGGAAAAAAGCCTGCTGCTCCGGGAGGCCCAGGCCATCGACGGCGTGTCCATGGCCGAGCTGGTGGGGCGGCTGGACCGATACAAGTACACGGCGAAGGGCCATCCCTACCGGGGGCATCTAGAAAGCTGGCTGCCGGTGCTGCTGCCGGGCCGGGACCATGTGCTTGAAACGGACGGGGGAGAGGTCCCCTTCGCCTTCCCGGATCAGCTTCCGCCCCTTCTGAAGGCTCCCGAGCCCGAGAGCCGTAAGCCCTTCCAAGACCTGGACCAGGGGTTCCGCCTGTTTGCGGGCGGCGTGCTCTGTGCCCGGGTGGACGACATGCAGCACGTGGATCACGCGGCAGCCTTCCAGAAGGTCCTGGCAGAGACGAAGCCCCGGGCGGTGCTCTTCGACATCCGGCGGAACATGGGCGGCATGACCCTCTGCGGGGCCCGGTACGCCCAGCCCTTCTTCGAGGGCTCCTTCGGCGGCAGCCGCAAGTGGACCCAGCTCAGGAAGGCCGCGGACGCCGCCGGGAATTCCCAGCTCACCTGCATGGGCCCCGTGAGCCGGCAGCGGCTGCTGGATCAGGGCATCGTGAAGCCGGAGGACTTTGCCGAGGCGGAACGGTACGTCAGACGCACGCAATTTGAATACTATAACGATGCCTGGGAGAGCCCCTGCGACGTGCACATGCCTGACTGCCCGGTGTTGCTGCTGACCGGCCGGGACACCATCTCCGCCGCTGAGGACTTCACCTGCTTCTTCAAGGCCAACAAGCGGGGCGGGACCATGGGAGAGCGGACCTTCGGCTCCACGGGCAACCCCTATCTGCTGTCCCTGCCCGATGGCGGCCGGGGACAGGTGGTGTCCGTGGGCTACGAGATGGCCGACGGCACCCCCTTCGTGGGCGTGGGTATCCAGCCGGACGTCCCCTGCCCGCCCCGGGCGGAGGATGTGCAAACCGGCTGGGACCGGACGCTGGATCTTGCGCTGGATCAGCTTGCATAAAGAGAATATAAATACAGGATGGAGGAGAATATGCAACTTACCTATGAACCGGCCCAACCCTCGGATGCCCCGGCCATCTTCGCCTTTGCCAAGGAATTGATCGAGACCTACGAGACGGACCCGGACCTGGACCTGACCATGGCCCTGAACTGGACGAAGCGGAAGATCGAGAAGCGGATCGATGAATATACACGGGTCCTCTGGGACGGAGAGCTGGCGGCCTACTACCGCTTCGTGCCCGACGGAGACAGGATGGAGCTGGACGATCTCTACGTGCTGCCCGCCTTTCGGGACCGGGGTGTCGGCACCGCCGTTTTGCGCCGGTGCCTGGCCTGCGGCAAGCCTGTCTTCTTCTACGTGTTCACCCAAAACACCCAGGCCGTGGCGCTCTATGAACGGGAGGGGTTCCGCAAAACGGAGACCGTGAGCCCCACTCGCTGTCTTATGGAGCAATAAAGCTTGCTTTTTGTCGATAAATGAGTATGATATAGGGGAATCGCATACAATGAACAGAGGGGGACCATATGAAGAAAAAGTTTATCACGGCGGCGGTGAGCTTTGGCCTGTTTCTGCTGCTGATCCTGCTGGTCAAGGTGGTGGACGTGGCGGCGGTGGGGCCGGAGGGGACGAAGATCGGCCTCTCCAAGCTGAACGTGGCCATCCATGACCTGTTCGGGGTGAACTGGGGCTGGTACAAGGTCACCGACGTGCTGGGGTATCTGGCCATCGTGATCGGCCTGTGCTTCGCGGCTGTGGGCGGGCTGCAGCTCATCTACCGGCGCAGCATCCTGAAGGTGGACAAGGAGATCTTGCTTCTGGGCTGCCTGTACGTCGTTACGGCGATCCTTTACGTGTTCTTCGAAAAGGTGATCGTCAACTACCGGCCCGTGCTCATGCCCGACGGGGAGGGGATCGAGGCCTCCTTCCCCAGCTCCCACACCATGCTTTCCTGCGTCATCTTGGGCAGCGGGCTTATGCTCGTCAAGAAATACGGGAAGAAGTATAAGACCGTCCAGCTCATCCTCACGGTGGTCTTCGCCGTGATGCTGGCGCTGATCGTGGCCGGGCGGCTCCTCTCCGGCGTCCACTGGTTCACGGACATCCTGGGCGGGATCCTCATCAGCGTCGCCCTGCTCAACGCCTACGAGGGACTGCTGATGCTCTGGAAGAAGAGCGATAAGGCACGGAGGTAGAAGAAAAAGCTTTCCTTTTGTCCCTTTTTTCTCTTCGGTGAAGAGAAAAAAGGACCCAAAAAGAGAAGCACACGAGGGAAAATCGAATAGGTTTCGGAACCGCACGCTTCTGGTAAAACTCTTTGGGCGCGCCTTTTCTCTGAAAGAAAGGGCGTATCCTTTTTATTTCGGCAGGATGTCTTTACAGGGGGGCGGTTTGTTTGGTATACTGTCCAACATGAGAACTTTTTCCAAGAATCTGTTTGCTTTCGTTCTGTGCCTGCTCCTACTCCCCTTGCCGGGATGTCAGGATCGGTCGGCGGAGGCCTTTGATACATCGACAGAGGCGCCCCTAACGGTAAGCGCCGCCCCGGAGACGCCCGCTCCCACAGCGGTCCCCGCGGTGGCCATCACCATGCCCCCCAGCCCCACGCCGTCGCCCACGCCCACCGCGTCTCCCACGCCCACGCCGGAGCCCACACCCACCCCGGAGCCTACGCCTACGCCTACGCCCACCTCGGTCCCCATGAACCGGCGTGACTTTGAAAGCGAGGTCCGGGAGGTGCTCTTCCCCCTGTGGGCCGGCGAACCGGAGCCCACGCCCACCGTGGAGCCGCTGGCCACCGCCGATCCTCGGGTGGAGGCCATCGGCAAGCTGGCCGCCATGGTCTTTGCCAACGTAGCCGTCTACGAGAAGCCCAACGAAACCGCCAACGTCTTGGGCCGGGAATCCTATCACCTGCTGTATATCCACAACATCCATCGGGACTATTACTACGTGACCACCCAGGAGGGGCGTCAGGGCTACATGAAGGCCAGCCAGGTCACCCTTCTCAGCGAGGCGGATCTGGAAGCCTACTTCTCCGCCGCCATGCAGCTTGACTATACCGTCGACAGGTATTCCCCTGATGCCTTCGTGAAGGATCTTTTGTCCCTGGACAGCAAGGGCGATATGGAGGAGCGGATCTACGCTTCCCTTTGCCGCTTGGGGCTGGATTTCGAGCCCTACTATTATCGCGTCTATGCCAAAGAGCTGGGCAACGACAAGAAGTACCCGATCTATTATAAGGACCCGGTCTACAATTCCCTGGCCTTCAAGCTGTTCAACTCCACGGGGAGCTTGGTATACTACAACGGCCACCGCACCCAGTGGGAGTACGTGCCCGTGGGCGGCGAGCTCCAGCGGGGGGACATCCTCTTTTTCACTGATCTGCCCAAGAAGAGCAACGGTGTGCTGGAGGGCTGCGAGTTCGTGGTGGCCGGTCAGCATTCCGGGAACATCACCGGCATGGCCGTGTACCTGGGGGACGATCAGATCCTGACCCTGCGGGAGGGCCAGATGGACGTGGTGGGTGGCTTCATTCAGGGCAGCTCCCTCTACGCTGGCTTCGATTCCGCTCGCCGGATCCACACCCAGGTCTACGATGACAAACAGCTCATCATCGAGGATCTGATCGCCCAGATCTACGACTGCCTGGGCACGCCCTATAACAACTTCGATCGGACGGGGGACTTCTCCTTCGACTGCTCGGGCATCATCTGCTGGTGCTATGAGCGGATGGAGCTCTATCCCACGGCCTTCGTCTACTACCATTGGCTGGAAAGCTCCGCGTCTGGCCTGTCCCAGATCACGGAGTACACCTGGCACGGCAAGAAGCAGGTCCGCATGAACGTGCCTATGACAGTGGAGGAGGGACAGACCTCCCTGGACAAGTTCCAGCGGGGGGACGTTATCTTCCTCCTAAAGTCCAGCGGCGGACGGATCGGTCATGTGATGATCTATCTGGGCGAGGGACGGGTGATCCACTCCACCTACATCAACAAGAAGTATTCCGGCACTGTGGTGGCTAACTTCCGTCACGCCCTCCAAAAGCTGTACTATACCTCCCTGCGCATCGATACGGTGTCCTGAGAGGAGCGTAAGAAAACGAAGGGGACCGTCGGCTGTATGACGGTCCCGGATGAAGTGTCCCTTTTCTGTTGGAAGAGGGACGCTTTTTATGGTGTGATAGTGTCGATCCGCACGGCGGTCTGGTAGAGCTTCTGAAGCTCCGGCCGGAAGAAGGCCACCACCGTGCCCCCGTGGTCCTCGTCGATGGTGGTGGAATGGATCACCCGTCCTTCGCCCAGATAAATCATCACGTGGCCCACGCGGGCGGAAGCGGGTTCCTTCCGCAAGAAGATAAGGTCGCCCCGCTTCAGCCGGTCCATGGAGGGCAGACCTACCTCCTCGTCCCGCTCTATAGGCCGGATACAGTGGATGCGCCGCTGATAACGCCAGGTGTACTCCGTGATCTGGGAGAAGCCGGAAGCGTTGGTGCCGGTAAAGATTCGGCGGCCGAAGGCGGTAGGGGTGATCTCCATGCGCATGAAGAGCCAGGAGATGAGACCCGAGCAGTCGAAGGAATACTCGCCCTTGCGCTGGTAGTTGCTATAGGGGGTGCCCAAACAGTCGTACACCTGGGCGATCATGTCCTCGATGATGAGTTGCTTGTCGTCATACACGTCGGTATGGATCCGGCGGGCGCTGTCCAGCGTGGCCTTCAGCTCCTTCGTCCAGGGCACCGCCTTGACCTGCCCGCCTCTGAGGAGTAGCACCTGGCTCTTGCCCATGTAGACACCGCAGCCCGTCAGCATCCCGGAATAGGGCCCCTTCATGACGAACTCATACCCGTCCAGCACGCCGCTGCTGCCCTTCTCCAGAGGCTCGGTGAAGAAGAGAATGTCCCCCTTTCGAAGTCCCCCGTCCATGGGCACGTATTCCCACTGGGTACGGTGACCATCGTAAAAGACCAGGCTCCCCGTGGAGTTGAACAGCTTGAAGAGCAGGGAGTTGTAGACGGGGTCCTTGTAGAAGAGAGGGTACCGCTCGTCATTGTCCAGCTCCTTTTCATAGAGCCGATAATAGTAGGGGTCAAAGTCCAGGCCCAGCCGGCAGAGGACGGCGTAGATCCGCTCCGCCATGGAGCCCGTATCCTCGCCGGTCTGCAGCTCCCGGATCAGCGCTTCCGGGGAATAGAAGTCCACGGTCCGCTCCTTCGTCTCCCGAACGGCGGCGAAGTACCGGGCCAGATCTTCCTCGCTGAGAGGGGTGCATTGGGTGGCCTTCACGAACCCGGTCAGCCCCTCCTGGGTGGTGACCCGATAGAACCGGCGGTTGACCAGATTGTGGATGTAGAACAGGTGATAGGATTCCCGGCCCAAAATATTGGAGGTGTCACTGGCCCAGGTGTGGATGGGCACGTGGGCAAAGGTCATGGCCCCCAACTGCCCGATATTCTCCGCGTAGGGATTGGGCGTGGCCAGGGGCGCCACGGTGGGCGTGGGCTCCGGCGAGCAGCTCAAGAGGGGAAGGAGCTGCTGTTCCACCTGGCTGCCCAGATCCCGCCGCTCCAGGGGTACGGCTGTAGGCGTGGGGGAGGGCGTGGGCGTAGGAGTCGGCGTGGGCGACGGCGTGGCCGTGGGGGTGGGGGAAAGCGTGGCTGTGGGCGTAGGCATTGCGGTAGCCGTAGCCGTGGGCACGGGGGAGGGCGTAAGGGCAGGCGCCTCCGTAGTTCTCACTTCCGGAACGGTGGCAGGGGGCTTGGCGCAGCCGGACAGAAGGAGGGCCGTCAAGAACAACAGGGACAAGGCTTTTTTCAGAATAGTTTTCATAATCATTGAGGCGCGGCGGTGGAGAGGGCCAGGTAGGGGTTGTTCGGGTCTGGATCCGTGGGGTCCCAACCGTAGCCTTGCTTGTTGGTGTAGGGTTCCGACCAAAGGATCTCGGGGGGCCTGGGGGGCGTGGGGCCCTGATCCTTCACCACCCATACGTTCACGGTTTCAAATTGGCTCAGGTCGTAGATGTATTTTGCGTCCGCCACCGTGAGCCGCACGCAGCCGTGGGAGGCCATGGAGCCCAGCTTCTGGTAGGAGCGCATGTTGGTCATACGGTGGCCCTTGGACTTGTCGTAGCCCGCGTCGTAGCTGATGGGCACGGAGTGGAACAGATGCCCCTTGTAGAACCGGCAGGCCCAAAACCCGAAGCAGAGGGTGTCCTCCTCCTCAGAGCCTAACAGCTTATACTCGTACCGCTGGTAGATAGTATAGCGGCCCACGGGAGTGGCGTTCTTGCCCTTGCCTGAGGAGCAGATCATGATCCGGTCCTGGATCCATTCCCCGCTCTCCCCGTGGAAAGAAACGATGCTCTGAGTGGGCAGATACAAAACCAGCAGCTTTTCTCCCTCCGCTTTCGGCGGGTCCGTGGGGGTGTATGCAGGCACCAGGCACACCCGATCCACCTGGGCCGAACCGGGGGCCACATGGGCCGTGCTGTCCGAAGGATAGAATCCATAATCGTCGTCTCCCACCTGTCCATAGGCCAGGTACATGTCCTTTTCCGCCCAATAGAGCAGGCCCCATGTGTGCACCACCGTCAGCCCCTGGGCGGGGCGCATCCCGGTGGGCATGATAGCCTCATGGTAGGGGGCGGGGGTAGGGGAAGGGGTGGGCGTAGGCGTGGGCTCTGGCGTGGGAGAAGGGGTCGGCGTGGGTGTAGGGGTGGGCGTGGGCACCGCCGTCACCTGCACCTCCACCACCGGCAGCGGCGTGAGGGTATCCGAGGGCACGGCGGTGGCCTGGGGCGTGGGGGGCAGGGGGCTGTCCGTGGGGACGGCCTCCAAGGTGGCCCCGGGCCGGGCGCAGGCCAGCAGCAACAGCAGCCCTAAGCCGCCGATACACCGGGTGAAACGGGATACTCTCTTCATTGGGACGCCTCTTGCAAAATCTGGAGAAATCTGTATCCTTATCTTACTTGACCGGGCCCGGAAAAGCAAGCCCATCCCCTATGACGACTTTGTAAAAAAAGATGGTTGCCGCCGCCGGTTCTTTTAGCTAAATTTAAGATTGGCGGCGTAGGATGGCACAAACATCAGGAGGATCAAAGGTATGAAAAATGGTTATACGCGGATCGCCTGTCTGGCGACGGCCCTTTGCCTGGGGCTGAGCCTCTGCTGGGGCTGCGTCTCCGTCCAATCCGGGGAAACGGAGAAGGCCCAGGCTGTGGAGGCCACGGACGAGGCGAACGAGATCGAGACCCAGTCCACGGAACCTGCTGCGGCGGGCGAGCTCCCGGCCGGGGAACAGCCCCAGGACGAGCCACCTGAGGGCATGGGCCAGCCCCCCGAAGGCACGCCCCCCGAGGGCATGGGTCAGCCCCCCGAAGGCACGCCTCCCGAGGGCATGGGCGAACCTCCCTCCGGCCAGCGGCCTGAAGGGACCCCGCCCGGAGGCACGGTGCCCCTGTCCGGCGGCCCCGGCGGTTCCGGCGGCGGGCCCGGCGGCGCCCCCGGGGGCAGCTCCGCCGCTGACATCGAATATTCCGGCGCCGTGGAGATCACCTCTGCCGACAGCCAGAAGGGCCAAACCTATGCCACCGAAACCGTGGATGAGAGCGCCCTGCTCATCGCCACCGGCGACGCGGTGACCATCACCGATCCCACCGTCACCAAGTCCGGCAGCTCCAACGGCGGGGACAGCTGCAACTTCTACGGTCTCAACGCGGCGGTGCTGGTGAAGGACGGGGCCCAGGTCACCATCACCGGCGGCACAATTTCCTCCGACGCCTCCGGGGCCAACGGCGTCTTCTGCTACGGCGGCAACGGCGGGCAGAACGGTGCCTCCGGCGACGGCACCACCCTCACCATCCGGGACACCGTCATCACCACCACCGGCTCCGGCTCCGGCGGCATCATGACCACCGGGGGCGGCGTGACCTACGCCAGCGACCTTACCGTCACCACCTCCGGCCAGTCCTCCGCGCCCATCCGCACGGACCGGGGCGGCGGCACGGTCTATGTGACCGGCGGCAGCTATACCTCCAACGGCCTGGGCTCCCCGGCCATCTACTCCACGGCGGAGATCCACGTCTCCAACGCCACTCTGACGTCCAACCTGTCCGAGGGCGTGTGCATCGAGGGCAAGAACAGCATCGAGCTCACGGACTGTGAGCTGACCGCCAGCAACACCGCCTGCAACGGCAACGCCACCTTCCTGGACACCGTCATGATCTATCAGTCCATGTCCGGGGACGCGGACAGCGGCACCTCCGCCTTCACCATGACCGGCGGCACCCTAAGGAGCCAAACGGGCCACGTCTTTCACGTGACCAACACCAACGCCCTCATCACCCTGCGCGACGTCACCGTGATCAACGAGGACGAGGAGGGCGTGCTCCTCTCCGTCTGTGACGACGGCTGGAGCGGCGCCGGGAACGTGGCCGCCCTGAACGCCCAAAACCAGGCTCTGGAAGGGTATCTGCTGGTGGGCAGCAACTCCGTTTTGACGCTGAATCTGGCGGAGGGATCCAGCTTCCTGGGCACGGTGTCCGGCGTCATCACCAACGCCAAGGGGGACGTGATATCCACCGAGGTGGGGCAGGTCCATGTGGCCATGGATGAGAGCAGCACCTGGACGCTGACCGGGGACGCCTATATCACCTCCTTCTCCGGCGACGCCGCCAGCGTGATCGCCAACGGCTACACCCTTTATGTGAACGGCGTGGCCCTCACCGGTACGAAATGATGGAAGAAAGGACGATCCGCCCCCACCCCCTTTGGAGGAGGTGGGGGCTTGCGGCCTGGTCCCTTCTGTCGGCCCTGGCGGTGCTTTTGATTTGCTCCAAGAGCTCCCCCCTGTACCCCATGAACGATTGGGTGGACGTGCAGTGCTTCTTCACCGTGGGCCGGGGCATCCTTCAGGGAAAGATGCCCTATCTGGATCTGTATGAGCAAAAGGGCCCCGTCCTCTATCTGCTCTTTGCCCTGGCGGCCCTCATCTCTCGGGAGAGCTTTTTGGGGGTCTTTCTCCTGGAGGTCCTTTCCCTGGGCGCGTTCGTATACCTTTCCGCCCGGATCGCCGCCCTGTGGGTCAGGGAAACCTCCTGGCTTCTGTTCCTGCTGCCGCCGGTGCTGGCCCTCACCGTGGGGATCAGCCCCGCCTTCTGCCATGGGGGCAGCGTGGAGCAGCTCTTTCTGCCGGCCATGGCCTTGTTTTTGAAGCTGGGGCTCACGGCGATCCGGGAGGATCGGCCCCTGAAGAGGGGGGAGGCCTTCCTCTGCGGGGTCCTGGCGGGGCTGGCCCTGTGGGTCAAGTATACCTTCTGCGGCCTCTTCGCCGGGGGCGCCCTGGCTTTGGCCGTCTGGTATGCCGGAACAAAGAAGGCGAAGCACATCGGCTCCGCCGCCCTCTTCGGCCTTCTGGGGGCGGCGGCCGTCACGGCGCCCCTCCTGCTGTGGTTCCGTCTGAGGGGCGCCCTGACCGCCCTGTGGCAGGTGTATTTCGTCAACAACCTGACGGCCTACGCCGCCGGCACCGGCGCCCGCCACGCCGGGCCCCTGGCGGCCCTGGGGAACAACTGGATGTGGTCCGCCTTCGGCGCGCTGGGCTGCCTTTGGCCCCTTCTGCAGCCAAAAAAGCAGTGGGGGGAGGCCCTGCTGCTGATCCTGTCCGCCCTGACTTTGGGGGTCTTCACCTATGCCAACGGCCGCACCTATCCCTATTACGCCCTGATCCTGGCCGCCTTCAGCGGCATGGGCTGGACCGGCGTGCTGCTGCTGGTGCAGGGGGCCGCGAAAAAACTGCCCCGGAGGGCGGTGCCGGTCACGGCGGCCCTGGGCGCGGTGCTGCTGCTGGGCGGAAGCGTCCTGACGGCCTACCGGACCAGCGGCAACGTGTATCTCATGGCCTATGAGAAGGAGGATATGCCCCAGTACCGGTTCGCCGGCCTCATCCGGCAGCGGGCGGACGCCTCCCTGCTGAACCTGGGGTTCCTGGACGGGGGATTCTACCTGGCCGCCGGCGTGGAGCCGGAAACCCGGTTTTTCTGCACCTTCAACCTCTCCCTCAGGGAGCAGGACGAGGACCAGCGCCAGGCGCTGCGGGCGGGGACAGTGGACTTCGTGGTGGTTCGGGGCAAACAGTCCCCGGGAAAGAACTACACCCCGGTGGATACCTGCTCCTTCCCCTTTGAGGGGCGGAACTGGACCTACACCCTCTATGAAAAAAAGCCCTCCGCCTGAACGGAGGGCCTTTTGTTTCCGGAAAACTTTATTTCTCCCGGGTCTCCAGCCAGGGGAGCAGGTATTCGCGGTACAGGAAATCCAGGATGGCCACCGCCGGGATGGCCAGCAGGATGCCCACCACGCCGAAGGCCCGGCCACCCACGATGACGCCCACCAGTATCCACAGGCCAGACACCCCCAGGGAGTCCCCGAAGAGCTTGGGTTTGAGGATGTACCCGTCGATGGTCTGCAGCACCGTGGTGAAGATGAGGAAGGCCAGAGCGTGCCAGGGATTCACCATCAGCAGGATGAAACCGCCGATGATGGCGCCGATGACGGGACCGAAGGTGGGGATCAGATTGAAGACCGCCACCACGAAGGAGACCAGCCCCACGTAGGGCATGCCCACGATGGCCATAAAGATGGCGTTGGCGCTGCCCACGATCAGACTGTCCAAAAGGTTGAAGACGATGTATCGATTCAAAATGGAGTGGCACCGGCGCAGGAACTTTGCCAGCTTTTCATACTTTGCCCCGCTCATGGAGGCCATGAGAAACCGTTCAGCCCCCCGCTTCAGCCGGGCTTTGTCCGCCAGCAGGTAGATGGACAGCAGGAAGGAGATGAGGAGCTGGACCGCCCCCTTGCCCACGCCAACGGAGGTGGAAAGGATCACGCTCAGATTCTTTTTCACAAAATCCGTGATGGTGTCAATGAGGGATTCAGAGGAGCTGATGAACTTGTCCAGATCCAGCTTCGTGGCGGACACCCCCAGGGATTCCAGCATGGTCCGGAAGGAGGCCACGTATCCGTCCAGATTCCCGGCGAAGGTGGCCACGCTCTCGATGAGCTGGGGGATGAGCATGAGCAGCAGGAACACCAAAAAGAGGATGACCGTGACAAAGGCCAGCAGGTTGGAAAGAAACACCTTCGCCTTTTCCTTCTTGATCCAGCAGAAGATGGTCCGCCCGTAGAGCCCGGAAAGGGGATTCACGATATAGGCGATGATGGCGCCCAGGATTACCGGTGAGAAATAGTGGAAGAAGGTGCCGACGCTGCCCCGGAAGGCGCCCCAGTTCGTCAGCAGCACGTAAAGGACAACGGCGATGGAGAGGGCCACCGCGTTATTGAACCATGGCTTATCCTTGATGTTCTTCATATCAGCCTGCCCGTGAAAAGAGGATATATTTCATTGTATCTTATTCTGTCAGGAAGTCAAGAAACTATTCGTCAAAGAGGCGATATTTCCCTGCTAAAGGGGCGTTCGCCTGCATGCAAGCCCCCATTTCTACGATATCGCTCCTTAATGTCATCTTAATCTTAGCGCAGCTTGCCTTAACACCATCTTTGCGGGAGGTGGGGTAAGATGGGACCATCCAAAGAGGGAAAGGAGGGGCGATATGAGCGGGCGCATCTTCGGGAAGCAGTTGAACGCCTTCCAGATCATCATCGGCGGCTTCGGGGCCATCATCCTGCTGGGCGCCGGGCTGCTGATGCTACCCTTTTCGTCCCCGACGGGCCGGTGGACGGGCGTGGAGGACGCCCTCTTCACCGCCACCTCCGCCGTGTGCGTCACGGGCCTGGTGGTCCGGGACACGGCCACCTGCTGGTCCCTCTTCGGCCAGTCGGTCATTCTAATGCTGATCCAGATCGGGGGCTTGGGCATCGCCACCGTCACCGCCCTTATCGCCACCGTCTCCGGGCGGAAGATCGGCCTTCTGCAGCGGAACATGCTCCAGGAGAGCATCTCGGCCCATCAGGTGGGCGGGATCCTGAAGTTGACCTGGTTCATCTGCAAGGTGGCTTTGGCGGCGGAACTTTTGGGCGCCCTGCTGATGCTGCCCACCTTTTTGTCCCTTTACGGTCGATCTGGGGCATGGATGGCCCTGTTTCATTCCGTTTCCGCCTTCTGCAACGCAGGCTTCGACGTGATGGGCGCCCATACGGGCCCCTTCTCCTCCCTGACCGCCTTCAGTGATCGGGTGGGGGTGGTCCTGCCGGTGATCCTGCTCATCGTTACCGGCGGCATCGGGTTCTTGACCTGGGATGATATGGCCAGGCACGGGTTCCGGTTCAGGCGGTATCGGATGCAGAGCAAGGTGATCCTGACCGTCACGGCGGTGCTGGTGCTGCTGCCCGCGGCGGTATTCTTCTTCGGCGATTTTGCCGGTTTTGGGCTGAAGGAACGGGCCCTTGCCGCTCTGTTCCAGGCGGTCACACCCAGGACCGCCGGGTTCAACACGGTGGATCTGGGCAACCTCACCAGCGAGGGCCGGGCCATGACAGTGGTGCTGATGCTGGTGGGCGGGGCCCCCGGCTCCACGGCGGGAGGCGTAAAGACCACCACATTGGCGGTGCTCCTTGCGAACGCGGCGGCCGTGGCCCGGCGCAGGAAAGCACCCCGGCTGTTCAACCGGCGCATCGACGAGGACACGGTGAAGTGCGCGTCCACACTCCTCATGCTGTATCTGTTTCTGGCGTTTCTGGGTGCGTTCGTCATCAGCGCCAAAGAGGGGCTTCCCTTTGAAGCCTGCCTCTTTGAGACCGCCTCCGCCATCGGCACCGTGGGCCTATCCCTGGGCATCACGCCCATATTGGGGCTCCTGTCCCGGGGGGTGCTCATGGGGCTTATGTTCTTTGGCCGGGTGGGCGCGCTCACGCTCCTGTTCGCCACTTTCAACAGCGCCGGCGCGCCGGCGGCCCAGTATCCCCTGGGCCAGATCAACGTAGGGTAAAAAGAGGGAACTATGAAATCTATTCTTCTCATCGGGACCAACCGGCTGGGCTCGCTCTTGGCCAGGGAGTTCCATAAGCTGGGCCATCAGGTCATGGCCGTGGACAAGGACGAGGACAGGATCAACTGCGTCTTGCCCTTCGTGACCGACGCCCAGATCGGCGACAGCACCAACGCGGTATTTCTCCGCTCCCTGGGCGTGGGCAGTTTCGACGCGTGCATCGTCACCATCGGCGGCGACTTTCAAAGCTCGCTGGAGACCACGTCCCTGCTCAAGGAGCTGGGGGGCAGGATGGTGGTGGCCCGGGCAGATCGAGAGGTCCAAGCCAAGTTCCTCCTGCGCAACGGGGCCGACGAGGTCATCAGCCCCGAGCAGCAGGTGGCGGAATGGGCGGCCATCCGCTACGCCTCCGACCACGTCCTCGACTATGTGAAGCTGGACGAGGACCACGCCATCTTTGAGGTAGCCGTACCCAAGGAATGGGACAAAAACAGCATTGAGCAGATCAACATCCGCAAGCAGTACGGCATCAACATTCTTGGCGTAAGGGAGGAAGGGAGAATGAATCTTTCCGTCACGCCTGAAACGGTCCTCAGCAACAATATGACCATGCTGGTTTTGGGGGAGAAGCGAGCGATCCAAAGATGCTTTAGAATATGATCTGTCGATGTATAAGGAGGTGTTCTCAATGGCAGACGCAGTGTTGATATTGGCGATTGTGGGAGCGTTTGCCTGCGTCTTCTATCTCGTGGATCGGTTGGGAAAGATGTTGGACGAGAAATTCGGGCGACGGAAAAATGACGATTGAATAGAAAAGAAGGGATACATATGATATACTGTTTCAAAATCCACAAAAGATCGTGAGCGACATGAATAGAAACGCCAATCAAAGCGAACATATCCTGGTCTGCGTCTCGCCCTCGCCCTCCAATCCCAAGGTGGTGGCGGCGGCGGCCCGGATGGCGGCGGCCTTTCATGCTTCCCTGACGGCCATCTATATAAAGCCCACCAACTATGAGACCCTTTTGGAGGCGGACAGGACCCGGCTCCAGAACAACATCCGCTATGCGGAACAGTGCGGCGCATCCATCACCACCATCGTGGGGGATGACGTGCCCGGTCAGGTGGCAGAGTACGCCCATATCTCCGGCACCACCAAGATCGTGGTAGGCCGAAGCGGCATCCGGCGGCGCCATTTTTGGAGCAAGCCGCCGCTAACGGAGCAGATCATCCTGAACGCCCCGGACGTTGACGTGTACATCATTCCGGATTCCGCCGCGGATCTGAAGCAGCGGAAAAAGGACTCCCCCATGGCGGACTCCATGCGGCCCACATGGCAGGAATCCCTCTACACCCTCCTGCTCCTCATGGCCGCCACGGTGATTGGCCTCGTCTTCACCCGGTTCGGCTTTTCGGAGGCCAACATCATCACCATCTTCATCCTGGGGGTGCTGATCATCTCCGTGGTCACCATCAGCCCTGTCTACAGCGTGGCGGGCTCCCTGGGCAGCGTGCTTCTGTTCAACTGGTTCTTCATCGACCCCAAATTCAGCTTCCATACCTATGAGACGGAGTACGCCGTGACCTTCGCCATCATGCTCGTCTCCTCCCTTATCACGGGCACCCTGGCCAACCGGATGAAGCAAAACGCCCGGCAAAGCGCCCGGGAGGCCTTTCGGACCAAGGTCCTGTTGGACACCAACCAGCTCCTGCAGAAGGCGGAGCGGTCGGAGGCGGCCATCGAGACCACCGCCCACCAGATCATCACCCTGCTTAGCCGGGACGTGGTCATCTACCCCCGATCGGAGGAGGCGGGGCTGGGGGAGAGGATCGCCTTTCACGCCTATGGAATGGACGACGCCCTCTTGGACGGCAACGCTCCGGACGCCGCCGAAGGCGAGATCGCCCAATGGGTCTTCGAGAACCAGCGGTCCGCGGGCTACCGGCTGGAGTGGTTTGAAAACGCAGCGGCCCAGTATCATGCCATCTGCCTCAACGGCTACTGCTATGGGGTCATCGGCATCCGCATCGGCGGGGTGCCCCTGGAGCCCTTCGAAAACAGCATCGTGGTCTCCATCCTGGGGGAGTGCGCCTTGGCTCTGGAAAACCTTCGCAACGCCGCGGAGAAGGAGCAGGCGGATCTGATGGTCCGCAAGGAGCAGCTTCGCTCGAACCTGCTTCGGTCCATCTCCCACGACATCCGCACGCCGCTCACCTCCATCTCCGGCAACGCCAGCAACCTTTTGAGCCACTACCGGCAGCTGGACGATGAGACCAGGCAGCAGATCTTCTCCGACATCTACGACGACGCTGAGTGGCTCATCGACCTGGTGGAAAATTTGCTCTCCATCTCTCGGATCGAAAACGGGCAGATGGAGCTGCACCTCTCCTCCGAGATTATGGGCGACGTGATCGACGAAGCTTTGAAGCATGTGGATCGGAACGCGGTCCAGCATGAGATATCCGTCCATGAGGCGGACGACATCCTTTTGGTGGACATGGACGCCCGGCTCATCATGCAGGTGCTGATCAACCTCATCAACAACGCCGTGAAGAATACACCGACAGGCTCCCATATCTCGATCGAGAGCCGCCAGGCGGGGACGGACGCCGTGGTGACGGTTCGGGATAACGGGCCGGGCATCCCTGACGAATTGAAGCCCCATGTGTTCGAGATGTTCTATACGGGCCAAAATAAGGTGGCCGACGGCCGCCGGGGCTTGGGGCTGGGATTGGCCCTTTGCAAGGCCATCGTGGAGAGTCACGGTGGCCGGATCGCCCTCACCGACAACGCGCCCAGAGGCTGCTGCTTCACCGTTTCCCTGCCCATGAAGGAGGTACAGGTCCATGAATAATCCGCTGATCCTGGTCATCGAGGACGACGCGCCCGTCAGGAACCTGATGGTCACCACGCTGAAGACCCATGACTATCGGTATCTCACCGCCAAAAACGGGGCCGAGGCCATCCGCATGGCTTCCTCCCACAATCCGGACGTGCTGTTTCTCGATCTGGGCCTTCCCGACATGGACGGCATCGACGTGATCCGCCAGGTGCGGACCTGGTCCAACGTGCCCATCATCGTCATCAGCGCCCGCAGCGACGACGGGGACAAGATCGAAGCTCTGGACGCCGGGGCAGACGACTATCTCACCAAGCCCTTCTCCGTGGAGGAGCTGCTGGCCAGGCTTCGGGTCACCCTCCGTCGGCTCTCCCTGCTGAGCGGCGAAGCGAATCCCGACCGCTCTGTCTATGAGAACGGGAAGCTCAGGATCGACTACTCCGCCGGCTGCGCCTATCTTGGGGGAGAGGAACTGAAGCTGACGCCCATGGAATACAAGATCCTCTGTCTCCTGGCCAGGAACACCGGCAAGGTCCTGACCCACACCTACATCACCCAGAACATCTACGGCCGGAACTTTGACAGTGACATCGCCTCCCTACGGGTGTTCATGACCACCCTCCGCAAAAAAATAGAGCCCCAGACGGACTCCCCCAAATACATCCAGACCCACATCGGCATAGGCTATCGGATGCTGAAGGTGGATTAACTGTACGCTTTTTATAATAAGATAAAAAGGAGGGTCGCCCCTCCTTTTTTATATTTTTGCCCGATCTTTTGTCGTGTCGTCCCGATCAGTCGGCCCCTTCCAGCCGGTCCATCACCCAAAGCAGCTCCTTAGGCTCGTCGATGACGAATTCGCTCCCCAGCTCCTCCAGGAAGGGACGGCCCTTGAATCCCCAGCTGACGCCGCAGAAGTGGAGGCCGCCGTTACGGGCGAACTGGAAATCCACCTCCGAATCCCCCACATAGAGGGCGTTGGCGTTCTTCACCTTCTGCATGTCCAAAACGAACTGCAGCGGAGCGGGATGGGGCTTCAGGGTGAACTTGCTGTTCTGGCCCTGGACCTGGCAGAAGAGCTCCCCATGGGGCGGGAACAGCTCCGAGATCATGTGCACTGCGTGGGCATGGGGTTTGTTGGTCACCACGGCCAGCTTGTAGCCCCGCTCCTTCAGGGCGGTCAGGGCCTCCCGCACCCCGGGATAGGGCAGGGTGTGGTCCAGGGAGTGATGGGTGTACTCCTCAAAAAAGCTGTCCATCACCGGCTTCCAGTCGTTCTCTCGGCCGTGGGGCATGGCCCGCTGGCACATATAGGCCACGCTCCGGCCCACCATGCCCTGCACGGTTTGCTGCGGGTAGGGGGCTATGTCGTGTTTTTCAAGGGCGCGGTTCAGGGAAAGAGCGATATCTTCGATGGTATTGCACAACGTGCCGTCCAGATCAAAGGCAATCAGCTGCATACGGGGTCCTTTCCATAACAGGATGGATTTATTTTCTTTATTGTATTCGCTTTTTTCTCTACCGTCAAGGAAAAGCTTCGAAACACTTCACAAAAAAGGGTTTCTCTGGTATACTTATCCCTAAAGGGACCTGCTTGGGCGGGCCCGGAGGAGGAGGTCCCCGGGATGGGGAACGTATGAGCGAGTTTTTACCGGTTACCTGTCGCAACATCGAGGCGACGGAGCCGTATTTTTCTGCCTGCACCAACCGGATCTGCGACAACACGGCGGGGGTCACCTTCCAGTGGCGCAACATTTTTCAGACCCATTTCGCCGTTGCAGGGGACATGCTGGTGACCCGGTCCGTGTATAAGAACGTTGGCTCCTGCTATGCCGTGCCTGTGGGTCCGGGGGACGTAAATGCGGGCTTCGCCGCCGCCGAACGGGACGCCGGGGCGCTGGGGGAGGAGCTTCGCTTCGCCTGCGTGGGGGCGGATCAGCTGCCCCTTTTCGAGGCCCGGTACGAGGGCCGGTTCTTCGCGGAGGAGAAGCGGGACTGGTTCGACTATCTCTATGAGGCGGACGCCTTTCGCACCTTCAGCGGCAAAAAGTATCACAGCCAAAAGAACCACGTGAACCGGTTCTATAAGGACTTTCCCGAGGCGGAATGCCGGGAGATCACCGAGGACATGTTTCCCGCGTGCATCGCCTTTTTGGAGCGGATCGAGGCGGAGCATCCCGAGATGAGCGAAGTGGAGCGCAACGAATTGAAGGGCACCATGGATCTCATCGAGCTCGCCTGCCGGCTGAACCAGCGG
This sequence comes from Clostridia bacterium, assembly GCA_017545535.1. Classification (GTDB taxonomy): domain Bacteria; phylum Bacillota; class Clostridia; order Christensenellales; family CAG-138; genus RUG472. Next base: position 19,803 of record JAFWMS010000024.1, read on the forward strand.
GCGGCCTGCCTCATGACTCGCCTGGGCATTACGGCCCTTTCCGTGGGTGAGATCAAGGGGGACACCCTCTTTGCCCATGCGGAGAAGGCGGACGTGAACGCCGCCGGGGCCTATCCGGCCATGGCCCAGGCCTTCGTCAACTTCATGGGCACGGGCTTTGCCTACGTGAACCGGGAGGACGACGCCGGGGACGAGGGCATCCGCTACAGCAAGCTCAACTATAAGCCCATCGAGCTCATCCCCAAGTATTTGGTCACGGTATTCAACTAAGCGCAGGAGGGACCTATGGAAACGTGGTGGAAGGAACAGGCGGTCTATCAGATCTATCCCATGAGCTTTTGCGACAGCAACGGCGACGGTATGGGCGACATCCCCGGCATCATCTCCAAGCTCCCTTATCTCAAGTCCCTGGGGGTGGGCATCTTGTGGCTCTCCCCGGTCTATCGCTCCCCCGGCGAGGACAACGGCTACGACATCTCCGACTATTGCGACATCGACCCCAAGTTCGGCACCCTCAGCGACATGGATGAACTCATCCAAAAGGCCAGGGAGCTGGGCCTTCGGATCGTCATGGACCTGGTCATCAACCACACCTCTTCGGCTCACGCCTGGTTTCAGAAGAGCCGCCGTCGGGAGGCCCCCTATGAGGATTTCTATATTTGGAGAGACGGCAAAGGCAAGCGTCCTCCCAACAACTGGACCAGCTTCTTCGGCGGCGGAGCCTGGGCCTTCGACGAGGTCCGGGGCCAGTACTATCTGCATCTGTTCGCCAAGGGCCAGCCGGATCTCAACTATCGAAACCCCGCCGTCATCGAGGCGGTGGAGCGGGTCATGGACTTCTGGCTCGCCCGGGGCGTGTCCGGCTTTCGGTGCGACGTCATCAACCTTCTGTGGAAGGACAGCCTGAAAAACGGCTTCCCCAAGGGCGCGCTGGTGGGCAGCGAATACTACATCGGCCGGCCCGGCTGCCATGCGCTCCTCCAGCGGTTCCGCCGGGAGGTGCTGAGCAGATACGACTGCTTCACCGTGGGCGAGACGGTACTTGTGTCTCCCAAAAAGGCCCGGGCGCTGACGGACCCCGATCGGGGGGAGCTGGACATGGTCTTTTCCTTTGAGCATATGGACGCGGACTGCTTCCTGGTCAAGTGGCTGCCCCGGAAGTTCAAGGCCCAGCGGCTGTTCAGAAGCCTCGTCAAGTGGCAGAAGGCCCTGCCCTGGAACGCGGTCTACTTCGAGAACCACGACCAGGGCCGTTCCGTGTCCCGGTTCGGGGACGGGAGCCCTGCGGCAGCCAAGGCCATGCTGACCCTGCTGCTCACCCTTCGGGGCACCCCCTTCGTCTATCAGGGGGAGGAGCTGGGCATGACCAACTTCGATTTTGCGGGCATGGAGGACATCCGGGACGTGGAGTCCAAGAACATGGTCCCCACCCTGAAAAAGCTGGGTCTCAACGATAAACAGATCTTCGCGCGCATGAAGCGGGCCAGCCGGGACAACGCCCGGACCCCCATGCAGTGGACGGCAGGGCCCCAGGCCGGCTTCACCGAGGGCACCCCCTGGATCAAGGTCAACGGCAACCATGTGACCCTCAACGCCCAGGCGGAGGAGGGGGACCCCGACTCCGTGCTGAACTGGTTCCGCACCCTCATGGCCTACCGCAACGGCAGCGAGATCCTGAAGCAGGGCCGCTTCCGCCTCATCAGCCGGGAGAAGAGCTGGATCAAGATAGAGCGGCGGCTGGGGAACGAGCGCGTCACCGTGGCGGTGAACTGGTCCTCCAAGGAGGCGAAGCTCCCCCTGGTGGGCCGCCCCGTCCTCTCCACCCACGGCACCCGGGTGCTGGACTGCCGGCTGCAGCCCTGGGAGGCGGTGATCCTGGAGGAGCCGCCCCAAAATGGATCGGAGAAATGAATTTGAGATAGAAGGAGCGCATCATGATCGAGTTTTCTGAAAACACCTTCCGTCTGCTCACGGACCACACGGCCTACCTGTTTCGGGTGACCCCCTTCGGCCATCTGGAGCACCTGCACTACGGCGGCCCTGTCTCCTTAGAGGACGGGCCGGCCCTTTCCGCCAAGACCGCCATCGCCCGGGGCTCCTCCATCCTGTACGACGAGAGCAGCGACACCTACTGCCTCGACGATCTGACCCTCGAATGGAGCGGCGTGGGCAAGGGGGACTTTCGCAATCCACCGGCGGAGCTGACGTTGCCCGGCGGGACCTTCACCAACGATTTCGTCTACGAATCCTATGAGACCCTGTCCGGCCCCCTGCCCATGGCGGGGCTGCCCACGGCCTATGGGGACGACGCCCAAACCCTGCTCCTCCACCTGAAGGAGAAAGCCGCCCCGGTGACGCTGGATCTGGTCTACACCGTCTATCCCCGGGAGGACGTGATCACCCGGCGGGCGGTGCTGAAGAACGGGGGAGAGGCTCCCGTCCTCATCGACAAGCTCATGAGCTACATGCTGGACATGGTTCCGGCGGCGGAGCTCACCTTCACCACCTTCGACGGGGCCTGGATCCGGGAGGCACGCCGCCACGATCGGCCCGTCATGTCCGGCATCTATGTGAACGAGGGCAGCACCGGCGCTTCCGGCCACAAGCACAACCCCGGCGTGCTTCTCTCCGAAGCCCATTGCTCTGAGGAGAGTGGCCGCTGCTGGGGCTTCAACCTGCTGTACAGCGGCAACCACTACACCGCCGTGGAGAAGGCCGAAAACGGCCTGGTCCGCGTCATGGCGGGCATCAGCCCCCGGTGCTTCCGGTACACCCTTCAGCCCGGCGCCGCCTTTGAGACGCCGGAGGGGGTCATGACCTATTCCGACGGGGGCTTCAACGGCCTCTCCGCCCACTTTCACGACTTCATCAACGGCCACGTGATCCGGGGCGACTGGAAGGGAAAGGAACGGCCGGTGCTCTGCAACGATTGGGAAGCCTGTTTTTTTTCCTTTCGGGAGAGGAAGCTCCTCTCCCTGGCCAAGCGGGCGAAGAAAGCGGGCGCTGAACTGTTCGTCCTGGACGACGGCTGGTTTGCGGGCCGAAACGACGACAAGGGCGGCCTGGGGGACTACACCGTGGACAGAAAGAAGCTGCCCCACGGTCTGGAGGGCCTCTGCGCAAAAATCAACCGGCTGGGCATGAGCTTCGGCCTGTGGATGGAGCCGGAGAGCGTCAACGAGAACAGCGACCTTTACCGGGCCCATCCCGACTGGGCGGTGAAGCTGCCCGATCGAAAGCCCTCCTACGGCCGGAACCAGCTTTTGCTGGATCTGGTGAACCCTCAGGTCCGGGACTACATCGTGGAGAACGTGGGCCGCATTTTGGACAGCTGCCCCATCTCCTACGTGAAGTGGGACATGAACCGGCATATGTCGGACATGTATTCCCCCTTCTGCGAGAACGGGGCCTTCTTCCACGAGTACATCAAGGGGCTCTATGATATCCTGGGCCGCATCTTTTATCCCCGGCCCCACATCCTCTTTGAAAGCTGCTCCTCAGGGGGCAACCGGTTCGATCTCGGGATGCTGTGCTACTCCCAGCAGATCTGGGCCAGCGACGACACGGACGCCGTCGAGCGGGTGAAGATCCAGGGGGGACTGTCCTATCTGTACCCCCTGTCCGCCATGGGCGCCCATATCTCAGAAACGCCCCATCAGCAGACTTTGCGGGAGACGCCCCTGTCCACCCGGTTCCACACCTCCGCTTTCGGGGCCCTGGGCTGGGAGATGGATCTGGGCACCCTGACCCCCGCCGAAAAGAAAGAAGCCAAAAAGGACATGGACTTTTACAAAGCCCACCGAAAGACTTTCCAATTCGGCCGCTTCCAACGTCTCGGCCGTCAGAACGGCATGGAGACCTGGGTGGCCCTGGGGAAGGGGGAAGCTATGGCCGCCCGCTTCCTCATGGACAATGAGGCCGCCGCCCCCAACGACGTGCTGCGGGTGCCGGGGCTGGCCGCAGACAAGATCTATTCCGTGGAGCGCATGACGAAGGGCGTCCGGGTGGGGCCATTGGCCAGCCTTTTGAAGCACGTGGCCCCCGTGAGCCTGAAGAAGGGGGGCTTCATCATCCGCACCATCGACAAGTTTTTCATGCTCCCGGACGGGGAGGAGAAATACACCGTCACGGGCCGCGCCCTCGCGGAGGGGGTACCCTTGAACCAGCGGTTCATCGGTACAGGCTACAACAAGGACATTCGGATGCTGGGGGACTTCGGCTCCGATCTCTACTATCTCAAGGAGGAAGCATGACGAAGACGGAATTGACCCAGGCGTTTTTCCGGGCCTTTGGACCGGGGGCGGAACCTCGCGCCTTCTTTGCCGGGGGCCGGGTGAACCTGATCGGCGAGCACGTGGACTATAACGGGGGCCATGTGCTGCCCTGCGCCCTGACCATGGGCACCTGGGGGCTGCTCAGACGGAGGACCGACGACCGGCTTCGGTTCTACTCTCTGAATTTCCCCCAGCTGGGGGTACTGGAGGGGACCCTCTCCAACGTCCGCTTCCAGGAGCGAAACCAGTGGACCAACTATGTTTTTGGCATGCTCTTTGCCTTGGCGGAGCGGGGGATACGGCTTTCCTCCGGCTTCGAGCTGCTGATCTTTGGGAACATCCCCAACGGCTCCGGCCTTTCCTCCTCCGCTTCGTTAGAGGTGGTATCGGGGGCGGCCTTCCGGGCCTGCTACGATCTGGACGTGACGGACATGGAGCTGGCCATTCTGGGCCAGCGGGCGGAAAACGGATTCATCGGTCTCAACAGCGGCATCATGGACCAGTTCAGCATCGCCATGGGGAAGGAGGATGCTGCGGTGTTCCTGGACACCGGCACCCTGCGCTATGAATACGTGCCCGTGGAGCTGGGGGATCACGTGATCCTCATCATGAACACCTGCAAGCGCCGGACGTTGGCGGATTCCAAGTACAACGAGCGCCGTTCTGAGTGCGAAAGCGCCCTGAAGGCCCTGCAGAAGGCTTTGCCGGTGAAGGATCTTGCCTCCGTGGATTTACGGACCTTCGAGGCCAATAAGCACCTTATCGAAAACGAGACCCAGCGGGATCGGGCGGAGCACGTGGTCTATGAGTGCGCCCGGACCGTGGAGGCCTGCAAAAAGTTGCGGGCCGGGGACCTCGTCTCCTTCGGACGGCTCATGGACGCCTCCCACGATTCCCTGCGGGACCTGTACGCCGTGTCCTGTCGGGAGCTCGACACCCTGGTGGCCGAGGCGCGCCAATGCCCCGGCGTCCTGGGGGCCCGGATGACGGGCGCCGGCTTCGGCGGCTGCGCCGTGGCCATCGTGCGGAAGGATGCGGTGGACGAGGTCATGGAACGGGTGGGCGCCGCCTATGAAGCGGCCGTTGGCTACCCCTGCGCTTTCTACGTGGCCAGCATCGGCGGCGGGCCTCGGGAATTGTAAGAGCAAAAGGATAAAAAGTTTTGAAGATAAGAAAGAGAAAACTCAGCAAACAGAACCTGACACTCGCCATATATTACTGGGTGATGATGGTTGCTTTCCTGATGGCTATCCCTTTGTGGCTATTTCTTTTGCTTACTTCAGACACTAACGGGCTTCGCATTTCCTTTGGATTGTTTCTGATTGGAACCATCTGGGCTTTATTTTACCTCTGGTACAAAAGGGAAATGTTTTTAGGCATTGTGGAAATTCAGGAAAATGGGATCGTAGACAAGTGTTTCGCCAAGCGGACGGTGTTTGTGCCCTGGGAGGAGATCGAACAGGTGAAGATCGGATGGATCCACACGGGAGTCATGGGGCATCACCTGTTCCTGAACGTGATCCGAAAAGAATCCGAGACCTTTCATAGGCCCAAGGCGGATATCGCCAACGGATTCGACTATCATATCGCTCTGGACGAACAGAGCGTCGAGCTTTTGAAGGAGTACCTGCCTCAACGGTTGAAGGACATGCTGGGACCGCATGCGTTTGATTAACGGGCAAGCCATTCTAACTATAACTATAATGTGGAGGTATTGAACATGAACAAACCCATTCTCGTCATCATGGCAGCTGGCATGGGCAGCCGGTACGGCGGCTTGAAGCAGATGGACCCGGTGGACAAAGAGGGCCACGTGATCATGGACTTCTCCCTGTTCGACGCCAAGCGGGCCGGGTTCGAGAAGGCCGTGTGCATCATCAAGCGGGAGATGGCCGAGGACTTCGAGGAGGTCATCGGCAGCCGGGTGCGGCCCTTCCTGGAGCTGGAGTACGCCTTCCAGAACATGAACGCTCTCCCGGCGGGATATGCTGTCCCCGAGGGACGGGTGAAACCCTGGGGCACCACTCACGCCGTCCTGGCTGCCAAGGAGCTCATCGGCGACGCCCCCTTTGCCGTCATCAACGCCGACGACTTCTATGGACGGGAAGCCTATAAGACCATCTACGACTATCTGAAGGAGCCCCACGGGAAGGGCGAATACGCCATGGTGGGGTATCTGCTCAAGAACACCGTCACCGACAACGGCCACGTGGCCCGGGGCGTGTGCGTGGTGGATGAGAACGACAATCTGACCTCCATCGCGGAGCGCCTGCGCATCGAGAAGCGGGACGGCGGCATCGCCTTCACCGAGGACGAGGGCAAGACCTACACCGCCCTCGATCCGGACGACACCGTGTCCATGAACTTCTGGGGCTACATGCCTGATTTCCTGGAGGAGGCCGAAAAGCGCTTCCCCGCCTTCCTGGACGAGAACCTGCCCAAGAACCCCCTGAAGTGCGAATATCTGGTGCCCCGCCTCACCAACGATCTGATCCTGGAAGGCCAGGCCAGCGTGAAGGTGCTCCATTGCGGCGCCAAGTGGCACGGTGTCACCTATAAGCAGGATATGCCCGCCCTGCAGCAGTCCATCCGGGAGATGAAGGCCGCGGGCCTCTACCCGGACGAGCTCTGGAAATAAGATATGCTCTTTGACCTCGTCGCTCCCTATACCACCATCTGTCTTGCAGGGATGTGCAAGAACGCAGGGAAGACCACCGCTCTCAACGTCCTCATCCGGGGCGCCAGGGAGCGGGGGATCCTCCTCGGCCTTACTTCCATCGGACGGGACGGGGAGCGGGAGGATCTGGTCACCGGCACCTATAAGCCCCCCATCTACGTGACGGAGGGCACCTTATACGCCACAGCCCGGGGGCTTTTGCCAAAGTGCGACGTGACGGGGGAGATCTTGGCTCTCACCGGCATCCACACCCCCCTGGGGGAGGTGGCGATCCTGCGGGCCCTGTCCGACGGCTTTGTGGAGCTGGCGGGCCCCTCCATGACGGAGCAGGTGGTGTCCCTGACGGAACGGCTCAAGGCCTTCGGCGCCCAAAAGGTGCTCATCGACGGGGCCCTTTTCCGCCGGAGCCTGTGCGCCCCCCAGACGGCGGAGGGGGTCATCCTCTCCACCGGGGCCAGCTACGGGCCGGACATGGAGAAGACGGTGGCGGACACCGCTTTCGTAGGGTCGCTCCTCAGCCTCCCGGAAGGCGGCCCTTGGCCCGATCTCCTGGGTCGTCGCTTTTATCGGGACGCCCCCTACGACGACCTGCCCGCCGCGTTAGAGGGCAGAGGGGACGAGCTCTTTGCCGCCGGGGCGTTTACCGACGCTATAGCCGCGTCGCTCCTCAGGCGCAAGGGCATCCCGAAGACGATCCATGTGGAGGACGGCACAAGGCTCCTCCTCTCCCGGGAGAACTATGAAAAGCTTGGGGCCCGGGGCTTATCCTTCCGGGTTCGCAGCAGAAACACCCTCGTTGCCGTGACCGTGAACCCATTCTCCACCTACGGCGCGCCCTACGACGGGGAAGCGTTTTTGCGCCGGATGCAGGAGAATGTGACCGTCCCCGTGGTGAACGTACAAAAGGAGCTTCCATGGAACTGACCCTCGCCCAACAACAGGATATCGGCCTTCCCTTTGTGCTGGACCGGCTCCAGCCCCTGAGCCCTTTGGGGCGGGAGCGAAAGCGGGCCCTGCGCCCCTACGCCCGGGATGAGCTTGCGCCGCTCCAAAGAGAGCTTGAGAACCTGGGCAAGGCCGTGGCCCTGGGGGAAATGCCTGCCCTGGACCGCTTCCGCCAGGGACTCATGCAGCTGCGGGACATCCGCGCCACCGTGGCGCGCCTGAAGGAGCGGGAGCTGGACCAGGTGGAGCTCTTTGAGCTCAAGCGGTATCTGATGCTGCTGCGGGGCATGGCAGAGGATTTTGAAACCCTGCAAGAAATTGCGCGCTGGGAGGGGATCGCTCTTCGGGACGTGCCCGAAGCCCTTTCCATTTTGGACCCGGAGGGGTCCGGCAACCCCTCTTTCTCCCTGCGGGACCAGTGGTCTTGTGAATTGGCCGCTGCTCGCCGGGAGAAGCGGGAGATAGAAAAGCAGATTTCCCTTGCCGCTGGCGGCGAGCGGGAGGCCCTGCTGATCCGGCGTACCGCCGTCGTCCTACGGGAAGAAACGGCGGAGCAAAAGCTGTGCGCGGACCTTTCCAAAAGCCTTCGTCCCTATGGACCGGCCATATCCCACAGCCTGGAGGCTTTGGGCCATTTGGATCTGCTGTTGGCCAAGGCCGCCCTGGCCAAGGAGCTGGGGGGCGTCCAGCCCATCCTCACCGACAGGGAGCTGTCCCTGGTGAATATGGTCCATCCCTCCATGGCGGACAGCTTACAGCGTCAGGGGGCCGCCTTCATGCCCCTGTCCCTTGCCCTCGGGCCCGGGGCTGCCGTGCTCACCGGGGCCAACATGGGGGGCAAGAGCGTGTGCCTCAAGACCCTGGCCCTCAACGTGTATCTCGTCCATTGCGGCCTGTTTCCTTTCGCCCGGGAGGCTCAGGTCCCCTTCTTCGATCAGCTGTGCCTGGTTTGGGGGGAAGGGGAGGACGGCCGGGAGGGCCTCTCCTCCTTCGGCGGAGAGCTTATGGCCGCGGACGCCGCCGCCCGGGCCGTGCAGACCGGCTTCTGTCTGGTCCTCTTCGATGAGTTCGCCCGGGGCACCAATCCGGCCGAGGCGGTGAAGCTCCAGCAGGGGGCCCTCGGCTACTTCGGCGCCTCTGGCTCCATCTGCCTCTTCGTTACCCACTATGCCCCTGTGGCCGCCCGGGCTGCCCGCCGGTATCTGGTCCGGGGCATCCGGGATCTGGACGCCGCCGAAGGCCGCCGCATGATCGCCGCAGGTGCCGACATGCTCAGCGTCCTGCGCCGCTTCATGGATTATGGCGTGGAGGAGATCACCAACGCCGACGTGCCCCAAAAGGCCCTGGTTGTGGCGGAGCTGCTGGGGGTGGAGGAGGGGCTGCTCAGCGCCGTCCGCCGGGAATATATACTTTCCGAAGATTGACACCACAGCAACTTTTCTGATACAATGATTACAACCGAATATTGTGGATAGAGGTGCGGTGCGCAGGGTACCCGGAGGCAGGAACGGGCGAAAACAGTTCCCCGGGAAAGGGGCGCAGCCGCCGAAAGAGGGGGGAGAGTTCGCCGCTTCCGCTTCTTGGGGGCCGGGCGGACAGAACTCGGCCACTGTCGTCTGTTTGACGAAGCGCTATCGATCCGGCATTTGCCGTGTCGATAGCCTTTTTCTTTGGACGGAGCGCTATGGGAAGGCCTTTCTTTCCATGGCGTTTTTCTTTTGGAAGACCCTGCCGGGGGCTTGCCCTTCCCGGGACAGATGTATAAAAAGAATGAAAATGCATAAGGAGGTACGGGTATGCAAGTGACCATTCGGGTGCGCATGAGCGCCCACGACGCCCATTACGGTGGGAACCTGGTGGACGGAGCCAAGATGCTGGAGCTGTTCGGGGACGTAGCCACGGAGCTGCTGATCCGGCGGGACGGGGATGAGGGCCTCTTCTGCGCCTATGACATGGTGGAGTTCAAGGCCCCGGTCTACGCCGGAGACTTCATCGAGGCCACCGGCGAGATCGTCAAGGAGGGGAACACCTCCCGGAAGATGGTCTTCGAGGCCTGGAAAGTGATCACCGCCCGGCCCGACATCAACGATTCCGCCGCGGAAGTCCTTGCCGAGCCCGTCCTGGTCTGCCGGGCCAGTGGCACCTGCGTGACCCCCAAGGACAAGCAAAGGAACAACTAAAGATGGAAAAATTGATTATCACCGCCGCCATCTGCGGCGCCGAGGTCACCAAGGCCCAGAACCCCGCCGTCCCCTACACCGTGGAAGAGATGGTCCGCGAGGCCCGCTCCGCCTACGACGCGGGGGCTTCCATCATCCACGTCCACGTCCGCTGGGACGACGGCACCCCCACCCAGGATCGGGGCCGCTTCAAAGTGGTCATGGACGCCATTCGTGCCGAGCTCCCCGACGTGATCATGATCCCCTCCACCGGCGGCGCCACCGGCATGAAGCCGGAGGAGCGGCTTCAGCCCACGGAGCTCTTCCCGGAGATGGCCACCCTGGACTGCGGCACCTGCAACTTCGGGGACGAGATCTTCGACAACACCATGCCTACCATGCGTGCTTTCGGGAAGCGGATGATCGAAAACCACATCAAGCCCGAGTATGAATGCTTCGAGATGGGCCATCTGGACACCATCCTGACCATGGCCCGCAAGGGGGAGGTCCCCGGCGCACCCATGCAGTTCAACTTCGTCCTGGGCGTGCCCGGCTGCTCTCCCGCCACGGTCCAGAACCTGGTGTGGCTGGCTAATTCTATCCCCGCCGGGTCCACCTGGACCGCCACGGGCGTGGGCCGCAGCGCCTTTACCCTGGCCGCCCCCGCCATCGTCATGGGCGGCAACGTCCGGGTGGGCTTCGAGGACAACCTCTACCTCTCCCGAGGCGTGAAGGCAAGGAGCAACGGCGAGCTGGTGGAGAAGGTGGTCCGTCTCTCCCGGGAGCTGGGCCGGGAGGTCGCCTCCCCCGCGGAAGCCCGGGCCATCCTGGGCCTCACCGGTGGCCACAACTGCCCCATCTGCTGAATACATACAGCATAAACTTATAAAAATACATTTATACGGAGGAAAGAATCATGGCACTCAAAGGCAACAAGTACGGCACCCATCGCGTCATCGAGCCCAAGGGCGTGCTCACCCAGGCGGCATATAAGATCGACAACAACATGGACGTTCTCTACTCCAACGAGATCATCTGCGACGTCCAGTCCCTGAACATCGACTCCGCTTCCTTCACCCAGATCGAGGAAGCCTGCGGCGGCGACGAGCAGAAGATCGGCGAAATGATCATGGGGATTGTAGCCGAGCGGGGCAAGCAGCAGAACCCGGTCACCGGCTCCGGCGGTATGTTCATCGGCACCGTGGCCTACATCGGCGAGGATCTGAAGGATCGGGATCTGAAGGTGGGCGACAAGATCGCTTCCCTGGTGTCCCTGTCCCTGACCCCCCTCAGGATTGACAAGATCCTGGCCGTCCACAAGGACATCGACCGGGTGGATATCGTGGGCAAGGCCGTGCTCTTTGAGAGCGGCATCTACGCCAAGCTCCCCAACGACATGAGCGAAGCCCTGGCCCTGGCGGCCCTCGACGTGGCGGGCGCCCCCGCCCAGGCCCGCAAGCTCCCCAAGGAGGGGGATTCCGTCCTCATCCTGGGGGCCAACGGCAAGAGCGCCGTCCTCTGCGGCTATGAGGCTATGAAGAAGGTCGGCCCCACGGGCAACGTGGTGGGCCTGGTCCGGAACCCCAAGCAGGTTCCCGCCCTCATGGAGCTGGGCGTGTACCACAAGGTGATCGTGGCCTCCGCCACGGAGCCGGTGGCGGTGCTGGAGGCGGCTCTGGCGGCCAACGGCGGCAAGGAGTATGACATCTCCATCTGCTGCGTGAACCAGCCCAACTGCGAGATGAGCGCCATCCTGCCCGTCCGGGACGACGGCCTCGTTTACTTCTTCTCCATGGCCACCAGCTTCACCAAGGCGGCCCTGGGCGCCGAGGGCATCGGCAAGGACGTGAACATGATTATCGGCAACGGCTACACCAAGGACCACGCTGAGATCACCCTGAACGTGCTCCGGGAGAACCCGAAGCTGCGGGCCCTGTTCGACGAGAAATACGTATAAAACTGCGCATAAAGGAGTCTGGTATGCATTTTGAGAATTACGCCCGGAAGAACGGGCTGTTTCGGGACGTGCCGGATGAACTGTGGAACGACTGGCACTGGCAGGTCAAGAACCGGGTGGAGACCCTGGAGGACCTGAAGAAGTATGTGAATCTGACCGCGGAAGAGGAGGAGGGCGTGCGCCGGACCCTAGGTCATCTGCGCATGGCCATCACCCCCTACTATCTGTCCCTCATCGACCTGGACGATCCCTTCGATCCCATCCGCCGACAGGCCATCCCCACGGCCCACGAGCTGGAGGCGGCCCCCTATGAGGCGGCGGACCCCCTCCACGAGGACACGGATTCCCCGGTGAAGGGCCTGACCCATCGGTACCCGGATCGGGTGCTGTTCCTGGTCACCGACCAGTGCTCCATGTACTGCCGTCACTGTACCCGTCGCCGGTTCGCCGGTCAAAAAGACTGCGCCGTGCCCATGGAGCAGATCAAGAAGTGCATCGAGTACATCCGGCAGCATGAGGAAGTCCGGGACGTGCTCCTCTCCGGCGGCGACGCCCTGATGCTGGGCGACGGCCTTCTGGAGCAGATTATCTCCGAGATCCGCGCCATCGAGCATGTGGAGATCATTCGCATCGGCTCCCGGACCCCGGTGGTTTGCCCCCAGCGGATCACGCCGGAGCTGTGCGCCATGCTGAAGAAGTATCACCCCATCTGGCTGAACACCCACTTCAACCACCCCAACGAGATCACCCAGGCGGCGGCGGCGGCCTGCGCCCGCCTGGCCGAAGCGGGCGTGCCCCTGGGGAACCAGAGCGTGCTGCTGGCCGGCGTGAACGACTGCGTCCACGTGATGAAGAAGCTGGTGAACGAGCTGGTGTACATCCGGGTCCGGCCCTATTACATCTACGCCTGCGACCCCTCTTTGGGCCTCAGCCACTTCCGGACCCCGGTGAGCAAGGGCATCGAGATCATGGAGGCTCTGCGGGGCCACACCAGCGGTCTGTGCGTGCCCACCTTCGTGGTGGACGCCCCGGGCGGCGGCGGCAAGACCCCGGTGATGCCCACCTATTTGATCTCCCAGAAGCCGGGGAAGATCGTCCTTCGGAACTTTGAGGGCGTCATCACCACCTACACCGAGCCCAGCCACTATGAGGAGAACTGCCACTGCCCCGTGTGCACCGGCAAGCAGAAGGTGAACAAGGTGGGCGTGGCCGGTTTGGAGCAGGGTGTGGAGCAGAAGTACATGACGCCCAAGGGCCTGTTGAGAGAGGAACGGACAAAGTAATGGCATCCAAGCTGAATCTGGATCAAAACAAGGTCGATCGGGCCAGGGCCGCCGCCCGTACGGTGGCCTTGGATACCCAGGCCTTTATCGATCGGCACACCACGGTCACCGTGGAGCGGGCGGTCTGCCGCCTGCTTCTCATCGACGGAGTGAACGAAGTGGGCGTGCCCCTGCCCAATGTGGTGGTGGACCACCTCCTCGAGAAGGGGCTGCTCCCCTACGGGGCGGCCTACGCCCTGGGCAACGCCATGGCGGAGACAGGCATGACCCCTCAACAGATCGCCGAAGCGGTGGATAGGGGAGAGCTGGATCTGTCTAAGATCGCGCCCCACACCGAGGCGGAGATCCGCACCGCCATCGACCCCACCGCCAAGGCCACTGCGGAGCGCATTCGCCGGAACGTGGCTCAGCGCGACGCCTATTTAGCCGAGTACGGCGACAAGGAGGGGCCATACCTCTACGTCATCGTGGCCACGGGCAACATCTATGAGGACATCGTCCAGGCCAAGGCGGCCGCCCGGCAGGGAGCGGACGTGATCGCGGTCATCCGCACCACGGGCCAGAGCCTCCTCGATTACGTGCCCTACGGGGCCACCACCGAGGGCTTCGGCGGCACCTACGCCACCCAAGAGAACTTCCGCCTCATGCGGGCGGCCCTGGACGAGGTGGGGGCGGAGGAGCACCGGTACATTCGCCTGTGCAACTACTGCTCAGGCCTGTGCATGCCGGAGATAGCCGCCATGGGCGCTCTCGAGCGGCTGGACGTGATGCTGAACGACGCCCTCTACGGCATCCTCTTTAGGGACATCAACATGCAGCGGACCCTCATCGACCAAAGCTTCTCCCGCCGGATCAACGCCTTCGCCGGCGTCATCATCAATACCGGCGAGGACAACTACCTGACCACGGCGGACGCGGTGGAGGAGGCCCATACGGTCCTGGCGAGCCAGTTCCTCAACGAGCAGTTCGCCCTCTGTGCCGGCCTTCCCGAGGAGCAGCAGGGCTTGGGCCACGCCTTTGAGATCGACCCGGCCCGGGAGAACGGCTTCCTCTACGAGCTCGCTCAGGCCCAGATGGCCCGGGAGATTTTCCCCAAGGCGCCCCTCAAATACATGCCTCCCACCAAGTTCATGACGGGTAACATCTTCCGGGGCCACGTGCAGGACGCCCTCTTCAACATGGTCACCATCCTGACGGGCCAGAAGATCCACCTGCTGGGCATGATGACCGAAGCCATCCATACCCCCTTCATGTCGGATCGGGCCCTGTCCATCGAGAACGCCCGGTATGTGTTCAACACCATGAAGGACCTGGGGGAGGAGATGAGCTTCAAGCCCGACGGCATCATGGCCCACCGGGCGGACGAGGTGCTGACAAAGGCGGCGGATCTGCTGGACAAGATCCTGCGGGACGGTCTCTTTGCCACCCTGGAGCGGGGGACCTTCGCCGACATCAAGCGCATGCGGGACGGAGGCAAGGGCCTTTCCGGCGTGGTGCTTCGGGCGGAGGGGTACTACAATCCCTTCCTGACCCTTCTTTCAGGAGGTGAAAAATGAGCGGCGGACTCTATGATATGAGCGTCAAGAGCTTTGACCGGACGCTGGATCTGACCCGGATCAAAGCCTATGGCGACACCATGAACGACGGCAAGGTGCAGCTGAGCTTCACTCTGCCCGTGAAGGACGACGAGAAGGGCATGGAGGCCGCCCGGCAGCTGGCCAGGAAGATGGGTCTTGAGGAGCCCAACGTGGCCGGGGCCGTGAAGCTGGACGAAAGCTTCACCTTCTACGTGGTCTACGGCTCCTGCATCCATACGGTGGATTACGAGCACATCGAGGTCAAGACCGTGGAGAGCAGTGTCATGTCCATGGAGGAGGTCAACGCCTACATCCGCAGCCATTTCGGCCGGAAGCTGGTCTTTGTGGGCGCGTCCACGGGCACGGACGCCCATACCGTGGGCATCGACGCCATCATGAACCGGAAGGGCTTCGCCGGCCACTACGGCCTGGAACGGTACGAGATGATCGAGGCCTATAACCTGGGCGCCCAGGTGGAGAACGAGGACTTTTTGAAGAAGGCCGTGGAGCTGAACGCGGACGTGCTCCTGGTCTCCCAGACCGTGACCCAGAAGGACGTGCACATCCAGAACATGACCGAGCTCATCGAGCTCATGGAGGCGGAGGGGCTCCGCTCCCGGTTCGTGGTCATCTGCGGCGGCGCCCGGATCACCCATGAGCTGGCCAAGGAGCTGGGCTTCGACGCCGGCTTTGGCCCCCGCAAGTTCGCCGAGGACGTGGCCTCCTTCGCCGTGGAGGAGATGACCCGCCGGGGTCTGGACCGATAAGGAGAGGCAGGACATGGGAATCCTCATCATCGACGGTCAGGGCGGCAATTTGGGCCGGCAGCTGACCCGGCGGCTGAAGGAGGCGCTGCCCCAGGCGGATATCACCGCCGTGGGCACCAACTCCACCGCCACGGAAAACATGCTCAAAGGGGGCGCCGATCGGGCGGCCACCGGCGAGAACGCCGTGATGGTCAACGCCCGGCGGGCGAAGATCATCGCCGGTCCCCTGGGCATCGTCATCGCCGACGCGCTGCTGGGGGAGGTGACCCCCGCCATGGCCATGGCCGTGGGACAGAGCGACGCCGTCCGGGTCCTCATCCCCATGAACCGCTGCGATACTTTGGTGGCCGGGGTGGCGGAAAAACCCATGGGCGAGCTCATCGAGGACGCCGTGGGCAAGATCGTCGCCCTGCTGCAAAAAGCGGATTGACAGGGGCGCGGCGCTTCTGATATACTCCCGTTGTCGGCAGGAAGCCGGCATGGGGCCGCACGCCCGTCTAAATCATTTTGAACGGATGCTTTGAAGGCATCGCCTTTCGTGAACGAAGGGCGGTGCTTTCTTTGCGTCAACAGGAAAGGAACGGATATGAAAAACAAGAACGTGTTGAAGCTGACCTATTCCGGCGTCTGTCTGGCCTTGTGCCTGGTGCTTCCTTTTTTGACCGGTCAGATCCCCCAGATCGGCAGCAAGCTGCTGCCCATGCACATCCCTGTGCTCCTGTGCGGCTTTCTGTGCGGGCCGGTGTGGGGCCTGGTCGTGGGCGCCCTGGCCCCCATCCTGCGCTCCCTCCTCTTCGGGATGCCGCCCCTGTTCCCCACAGCCACGGCCATGGCCTTCGAGCTGGCGGCCTACGGGCTGCTGGCGGGCCTGTTCTATAAGCTCCTGCCCAAAAAGACCCCCTATCTCTATGTGTCGCTGATCCTGGCCATGCTGGGCGGGCGGCTCGTCTGGGGCCTGGCCATGACCGTCCTCATGAGCGTCGCCGGCAAGGGCTTCACCCTGGCCGCCTTCTGGGCCGGGGCCTTCGCCAACGCCTGGCCGGGCATCGTCCTGCAGCTTGTCCTCATCCCGCCGGTGGTGGCGGCCCTCAAGAAAGCCAAGCTTATGTTGAACGAATGAGCTGACAGGGCCTTTGCTTTTCCCCATCCTATGGATTTTCCGCCGGATATATGCTATAATATAAAAAAAGGAAACGGGGGAAAAGGAAATGGGCCTGTTCGACAAAAAGTATTGCAGCGTTTGCGGGGAAAAGATAGGCTTTTTGGGAAACCGAAAGCTGGAGGACGGGAATCTGTGCAAGGATTGCGCCCGGAAGCTGTCCCCCTTCTTCAGTGAGCGGCGGCATTCCACCGTGGCGGAGATAGAGGAGCAGTTGGCCTATCGGGAGGCGAACAAGGAGCGGGTAGCCGCCTTCCATCCCACCCGGACCATCAACTGCCGGGAATACCTGATCCTGGACGAGGACAAGCGGCAGATGATCGTGACGGATCATCGGAATTGGAAGGACGAGAATCCGGACGTCATCGACTTTGCCGACGTGACCGGCTGCGATCTTGACGTGGTCGAGAGTCGGCGGGAGCTGTATTATCGCAACAGCGAGGGCAAGAACGTGAGCTACGAGCCCAAACGGTATGAGTACAGCTACGCTTTCAACATGACCGTCGCCGTCAACAACCCCTACTTCACGGAGATCCCCCTTCGGATCAACCAGAACGAAGTGAAGAATCGTATGGGCGCGGACTACCATCGGGCGGAGCTGGCGGCGGCGGAGATCAGGGATATCCTTCTGGGCATCCGGGCTGACAACCGCAAGGCTGTGGAGGAGGCGGCTGCCCCCAAGAAGGCGGTGGTCTGCCCCTACTGCGGCGCCACCACCACCCCGGATGAGAAGGGTTGCTGCGAGTATTGCGGCGCCCCCGTCGGCCAATAAGATCACATCTTCAGACAAAATGGCGCTTCACAGCGCCTTTTTTGTCTATGGGGAGCTTCCTCCGTAAACAGCATAAAAAAGGGCCGAGCAGTTGCTCGGCCCTTTCGGGATCAAGATCGCTTATTGGGCGGGCTTGGCGTACTGGAAGAAGAAGTACCCCATGGTGGTGTAGCCCAGGTTGGTCAACCCCTTGCTGCAGTACATGTTGGTGTAGTAGTAGACGGGGCAGACGGGGAAGCCGCCCTCGCCGAAGAGGGCCTCCTCAGCCTCGTATAGGAGCTTATCGCGATCGGCGCCGGCCAGCATAGCTTTGGCGTTGGTGATCTTCTCGTCATAAGCAGGGTTCTCATAGAGACCGTAGTTGTAGCTGTTGCCGGTGACGAGGAGCTCCAGGTAGGTGATGGGATCGTTGTAGTCAGCGATCCAGCCCAGACGGGCCACGCCGAACTTATGCTCGCCGAGGCCGTTGGTGTAGGTCGCCCACTCCTGGTTGGCCAGGTTGATCTTCATGCCAAGGACGGTCTCCCAGTCGTGGCCGCAGGCCTCAGCGATGGCCTTGTGGGTCTCAGAGGTGTTGAAGTTGTACTCCACGGTGGTGTTGGGATCCCAGGCGCCCTCGTCCACAGCGGCCTGATACAGCTGCTGAGCGAGCTCGCAACGGCCGGCGTAGGTGGACAGATCCGCATCGGGATACATCTGCTGCAGGGTGTTGTACAGAGCGCCAAGCTCGGACACGCCGAAGGCGAAGTCAGCACCGGTGGAATCCAGGATGCCGGAGGCAACGAAGCCGGTGGCGGGCGACTGGCCCCCCTGGGTCACGTTCTCGACGACGTTCTCACGGTCTACAGAGATAGCCATGGCCGCACGAACACGCCAATCCGTGATCTTGGAGCAGTTCAAGTACAGGTAGTAGGTGCCCACATAGGGATTGATGAAGCAGTCGCCGGAGTCCACCAGGCTCTGGATCATGTCGGTGGGGAAGCTCTCGATGAACTGATACTCACCGGACTGATAGGCGGAGAGAATGGCGGTCTCGCTGTCGCTCAGCCACCAAATGATGGCATCGGGGCCCAGGTTGGCCACGTCATAGTACTTGTCGTTCTTCTCCATCTTGATGTAGCTGTCGTGGACCCACTCGGTGATCTTGTAGGGGCCGTTGACGACCAGGTTGGCGGGCTCGGTCCAGCCGTCCTTCACCACGTCCTCGCGGAGGGGCACCAGGGACGCGAAGGCGCACATCTCCAGGAAGTAGGCGCAGGGGGCCTCCAGGGTGATCTCCAGGGTCTTGTCATCCAGAGCCTTAATGCCCAGTTCGCTCTTGTCCTTCTCGCCGGCCTGAATGGCGGCGGCGTTCAGGACGATGTTGTCCAGGAAGTAGCCGTAGTCAGAGGCGGTGGCGGGGTCCACCAGGCGCTGCCAGGAGAACACCCAATCCTTCGCGGTGACAGGCTGGCCGTCAGACCAGAAGATGTCGTCACGGAGCGTGAAGGTGTAGACGGTCTTGTCGTCGCTGATGGTGTAGTCCTTGGCCTGGCCCTTGACGACCTCAGTGAGCTTCATGTTGGGATCATTGGCGGGGTTCTGATCGACCATCTGATACTTCATCAGATTCTCAAACTGATGCTGGGTGTAGGTGGAACCGTCCACAGAGCTGATCAGAGAGGGATCGATGGTCTCAGGCTCGGATGCGATGCAGGCGTTGATCACGAAGGGCTCATCCGCAGCGGCGATGGCCACGGAGGAGAACGCCAAGCACAGCACGAGAAGCAGAGCTACGAGTTTCTTCATTGTTCTTTCCTCCTTTTGGTTTTTCAGTCTTTCGACCGATTATATGCTAACCATTCTGTTCCAGCAGATGGCAAGCGCCGAAGTGTCCGGGCCCATATTCTTTCAATACGGGCATCTCCTGGCGGCAGCGGTCCGTGGCGTAGGGACACCGGGTATGGAACCGACAGCCGGAAGGCGGGTTGATGGGGCTGGGGATATCCCCCTCCAGCAGTATCCGCTGACGGGCCCTGCTTTTGATGGGATCGGGCAGGGGCACGGCGGACAAAAGCGTCTTGGTGTAGGGATGGATGGGGTGGTTGCAGAGTTCGTGGCTCTCAGCGAGCTCCACCAAACACCCGAGATACATGACGCCGATCCGATTCGAAATGTGCCGGACCACGGACACATCATGGGCAATGAACAGGTACGTGAGCCCCTTGTTTGCCTGCAGGTCCTCCAGCATGTTCACCACCTGGGACTGGATGGACACATCGAGAGCCGAGATAGGCTCGTCGCAGACGATGAACTCCGGGTCCACGGCCAACGCCCGGGCGATGCCCACCCGCTGCTGCTGACCGCCGGAAAACTCGTGGGGGAAGCGGTTGGCGTGCTCGGTGTTGAGACCCACCTCCTCAAGGAGGTGACGGATCCGGTCAGTGCGCTCCTTCTTGGAGGGGGTGAGTCCGTGGATATCCAGCGCTTCGCCGATGATCTCACCCACGGTCATGCGGGGGTCCAGGGAGCCCGAGGGGTCCTGGAAGATGATCTGCATCTTGCGTCGGTAGGGGAGCATCTTGACAGAGATATTCTTTTCGCTGTCGTAGATGGGGGTACCGTCGTAGACGATGCGGCCCGAAGTGGGCTCGTAGAGGCGGATGATGGTCCGGCCCAGGGTGGTCTTGCCGCAGCCGGATTCGCCCACCAGGCCCAAGGTCTCGCCCTTATAGATGGAGAGGGAAACGGATTCCACCGCCTGAACGTACTTCTTCTCCAACAGCTTGTTGCCCTTGACCGGGAAGTACTTACGGAGCTTTTCCACCTCCAGCAGTTTTTTACGGGTTTGTTCGCTCATTTTTCCCCCTCCTTCTCCAAGGCGTCCTTAAAGTGGAGCCAGCAGGCGGAGATGTGGCCCTCGCCCACCTGAGCGAGGGGCGGCTTCTGCCGCAAGCAGATCTTCATGCACTCCGTGCACCGGGGGCCGAAGTTGCAGCCCTGTGGCGGGTTCAAAAGATCGATGGGCGTGCCCTCGATGGGGATGAGCCGCTCGTCGTCCTCCTCGTCCAGCCGGGGGATGGATTGAAGGAGCCGCCGGGTGTAGGGATGCTGGGGATCGTAGAAGATATCGTTCACCTTCCCCTGCTCCACGATCCGGCCAGCGTACATGACCGAGATCCGGTCACAGATATCCGCCACCACGCCCAGGTTATGGGTGATGAAGATGATGGAAGTATTCTCCTTGCGCTGCAGATCCTTCATAAGCTCCAAAATCTGAGCCTGGATGGTTACGTCCAGGGCCGTGGTGGGCTCGTCGGCGATAAGGAGCTTGGGGGAGCAGATCAGCGCCATGGCGATCATGGCCCGCTGCCGCATGCCGCCGGAGAACTCGTGGGGGTACTGGTTCATGCGCTTCTCAGCGTTGTTGATGCCCACCAGCTCCAGCATCTCGATGGCCTTTTTGCGGGCCTCCTCCTTGGAGATGGTCTTGTCGTGGCAGGTCAAAGCCTCCGTGAGCTGGTTGCCGATGGTGTACACCGGGTTTAGACAGGTCATGGGGTTCTGGAAGATCATGCTGACCTTGTTGCCTCTGAACTGACGCATCTGCTCAGGGGTATATTCCAACAGATTCTCCCCTTCGAACTCGATGGAGCCGCCGATGACCCGGCCAGGGTTCTGCAGAAGGCCGATGATGGAGTAGGCCTCCACGCTCTTGCCGGAGCCGGACTCGCCCACGATGCCCATAACCTCGTTATAGCCCAGGGCGTAGGAAATGCCGTCCACCGCCTTGACCTCGCCGGCGGGGGTGAAGAAGGACACCTTCAGGTCCTTCACCTTGAGAAGCAGCTTGTTTTCTTCCATACGGCTCCTCCTTTACTTTTTCAACCGGGGGTCCAGTGCGTCCCTGAGGCCGTCGCCCACCAGGTTCAGCGTCAGCACGATGATGGTGAGCACGATGGCCGGGAACACCAGCCGGTAGGGGTACAGGGAAATGGTCTCCAGAGCGTCGGAGCACAGGGAACCCAAACTGGCCATGGGGGCCGACACGCCCAGGCCAAGGAAGGACAGGAAGGATTCCAGGAAGATGGCCGACGGGATCTGCAAACAGGTGGTGATCACCAGCGGCCCGATGCAGTTGGGCAGCAGATGCTTGCGGATGATCCGGGCGTTGGAGGCGCCCAGTGCAGTGGCTGCCGTCACATATTCCTGCTTCTTGAGCTGCAGCACCTGGCCGCGGATGATCCGGGCCATGGTGACCCAATAGAGCACGGCGAAGGTGATAAAGATGCTGACGATGCCCGCGCCCAGATCCGACATGGCCTTCACGAAGGCGGAAGTGGCTGAGTGGGCCTGGAACCAGGCCTGCAAGGGCTCCTTCAGCACCACCTGCAGCAGCAGCACGATCAGCACCTCGGGCACGGAGTAAATGAGCTCCACGATACGCATCATGATGAAGTCCACGACCCCGCCGCAAAGACCC
Source organism: Clostridia bacterium (assembly GCA_017545535.1). Classification (GTDB taxonomy): domain Bacteria; phylum Bacillota; class Clostridia; order Christensenellales; family CAG-138; genus RUG472. The sequence goes on from JAFWMS010000024.1 coordinate 41,835, forward strand.
GAGATAGCCCCGTAGATGGAGCCGATGATGAGCACGATCAACGCGGCCATGATGCCGATGATGATGGACACCCGGGCGCCGTACATGGTGCGCGCCATGATATCACGGCCCTGGGAGTCGGTGCCGAAGACGTGGGGGAAGACCCACTTGATCAGCTTCAGCTCCTTGGCGCCCTCCTCCGGCGTATCCGTGAACTCGATGGCCGTATACTTGGTGTAGGCTCCGTCCTTGATGTCCTTTTCGCTCACCAGCTGCAAGGGTTCCGGATCGTTCTGCTTCAACAGCAGGATGCACTTTTCGGCTCCCTTCTTCATGGTGAAAGCATAGGTCTTGCCGCCGTATTGGATGTAATAGCTGCCCTTGCTGATGGCCGTCAAGCTGCCGGGCCGCAGGGCGGTGGCGTAGAACGCATCCGCGCTGTCCTGGACGGAGCGGACGATATTCTCGCTCTTGGAGTATTCGAAGGGCCCCAGCTTTTGAGCGGTCCTGTACTGATCCGCGTAGGTGTAGGGGATGAACTTGGGACCGATGAAGGCGAAGAACAGGCAGAGCAGGAACACGAACAGGGCGACCATGGACACGGTGTTGGCCCGGAACCGGCGCCAGGCGTCCTGCCAGAAGGAGATGGACTTGTGCATCTCCACCATGGATTCCTTCTCTTGGCTGGAGGCAGAGGAGAAGTCGTCATCCCGGATGTCGAAGGTCTCCATGATCTTCTCCGGGTCCACCTGGAAGGGACTGATCTTGGCGAACGTATGCTTCATGGATCAATCCTCCTTGGTGGTCAGCGTGATCCGCGGATCCACGATCTTATAGGCGATATCCACCACCAGCATGGCGAAGATGACCAGAGCGGACAGGACCACGGTGGTGGCCATGATGACGGGGTAGTCGCGGCTCATGACGCACTGCACGAAGTACTTTCCAAGGCCTGGCACCGAGAAGGTGGACTCCACCACGAAGCTGCCGGTAATGATGCCGGCGGTCACGGGCCCCAGGTAGGTCACCACGGGGATGAGGGAGTTTCTAAGGGCGTGCTTCAGGACCAGAGCCTTGGTTTTGACGCCCTTGGCACGGGCGGTGCGGATGTAGTCCTGGTTGATGGCATCCAGCATACTGGTGCGCATGAGCTTGGCGATGTAGCAAGTGTAATAGGAAGAAAGGCTGATGACCGGCAGGATGTAGCTCTTGGCGTCCGTGAGGCTGCCGCTCAGGGTAGGCATCCACTTGAGCTTCACGGAGAACACCACCAGCAGCAATGCTGCCAGCACGAAGGTGGGTATGGCCACGCCGATGGTGGTCACCACCCGCAGCAGCCCATCCAGCCAGGAGCCTCGATAGAACGCGGCGAGACATCCCAGGGGGATGCCCAGACACACCGCAACCAACAGGGCGAGCAGGCCCAGTTTGATGGACAGGGCAAACTTCCCCTGATGGAAGATGATGTTTTTCACCGGGGTCCCCTCCTGCATCTTCAGGGACGTTCCCAGATCCCCGTGGAGGTAATTTTTGATGTAATTCCAAAGTTGGACGTACAGTGGCTTATCCAGGCCATATTTCGCCTCTGCCATGGCGATCTGCTCCGGCGTTGATTTCTCCGTCAGGAATGGGCTGCCGGGGATAGCGTTCATCAGCATGAACGTGACGACCATGATGAGAAGCAAGATCAGTATGGAGCCAATGATTCGCTTCAGGATATATGTGCCCATGGACCCTCCTTTCCGTTTCCCCCTAAACAAAACTGCCGTTGTACGCGCAATTTTGCTCACTATTTATGCAGAAATTTTGAAATAGTATAGCATAGAAGCCACTCAAAGTCAATTGAAGATTCGGCTGGACGCGGGGATAAACCGTTGCTTTTCACCACTTCTTCGAAGATATATACTGAAAATTGTATTCATTTTTTCTGTTTCTTTGCGGGCCCATTTTTTGAATACTTTAGGAAGGGACTTCCGGCTTTTCCCCCTTCCTGGTGGCAGGAGGCGGCGCTTTTTGGTTGACGCTGCGGCGGATGCCGTGGTATTCTATAGTATATTCTGGGAAGAAAGCGAGGTGGCTTTCCTTGGGTGTCAAATGCCCCAACTGCGGCGGCGGGATGGTCTTCGATATCGGCAAGCAAAAGCTGGTCTGTCCCTATTGCAGCAGCGAGAGCTCCGTGAAGGAATACCGGCTGAACAATGCCGCCGAACATGTGAATGATAACTACAGCGTGAACGTGTTCCGCTGCAAGAACTGCGGGGCGGAGCTGACTGCGCCGGAGGAGCAGACGGTGGCCTACTGTGCTTACTGCGGCGGCGAGTCCATTTTGAATCAGAAGCAGGCTGAGACGCTGCGGCCCAAGCAGATCATTCCTTTCAAAAAGACCAAGGAAGCGGCAGTGAAGGCCTACGAGGACGCGGTAAAGAAGGTGCTGTACGTGCCTCGGGAGCTGAAAGACCCGGCCTTTTTGGAGGGGTTCCGTGGTATTTACCTGCCCTACTGGAACATCGACGTGCAGATCCCTGAGAAGGAGCTGACACTGAAGGGGTCCCGCACCTACACGTCCGGCGGATACGACTATCACGAGACTTATGACGTTCAGGCGCATGTGGGGGGCCAGGTGGAGGGGGCCGTGTATGACGCCTCCGCCGCCTTTGACGATACCCTGGCGGCCCAGATAGCGCCCTTTGACCAAAGCGGCGCAAAGGATTTCGACGAAGCGTACTTGGCCGGGTTCTATGCGGACAGGGTGACTACATCCCCCCAGATCTATGGGACCATCGCCCGGGAGCAGGCTGCGGAAAAGGTGTGCGAGAACATCCAACGGGGCGCAGGGAAGGTGTCCGTGAGCCTGCCCGTGTCCAAGGAGAAGCGTCTGGCCCTGATCGAGCCCAAAACGACGGGGGAGCGGGTGTCCTTGTTTCCCGTGTGGTTCCTCACCTGGCGCCGGGGGGATCGGGTGGCTTATTCGGTGATGAACGGCCAGTCCGGGAAGATGAGCATCGACCTGCCCGTGGATCTGGGCCGGTTTTTCCTCTATTCCGGTGCGGCGGCGGTAGTCCTGTTCCTTCTTTTGAGTTTGCTGCCCGTCTTTCTCCAGCCCATGTCCATGGCGGCTCTGTGCGCCATTTTGCTGCTGTTGTCCGGGCGGCTGCTGAACCGGGAGATGCAGCAGATCCGCATCCGGGAGCAGCACCTCTACGACTACGGGGACATATCCGGAGCGAAGAAGGCGAAGGTCAAGTCCGTGGCCGCCCACAACGTGGGCATGGCGCTGCTGTGGGTCTTTTATGCGCTGCTGCTGCTCATCGCCTATGGCACCACCACGGGCAGCGACGGCACCGTGGGGCCCACATTTCTCATTACCCTGATCGGGCAGATCGTGCTCAGCGTACGGCTCATCCGCAACGCCGGGGGCATGGATCACAAGTCCGCCATACTACCCGCCTTCATCGCACCGATGGTCATGGGGCTGGGACTGTATATGGGCATGAATCCGGAGCTGTTCCCCAACGATGGCTGGTACTACGGTCTGGCCATAGGGTGCCTATCGGGGATACTGATCAATTCCCTCTTCGCCATCGGCCATTATAACGAGCTGGCCACCCGGCCGGTGCCCAATTTCTTCCGGAGGGAGGGAGCGAACAATGCGAGGTCGTAAACGGTTCTTATTGGCGCTGCTGTGCCTGGCCCTCCTACTGATGGTCCTGCCCCTGTCCGCTCTTGCCGCGGAGGAGGGGAGCATATATCAGACGGTCATCGAGGACGGGGCGGACCTGCTCACCCAGGAGCAGGAGGAGGAGCTGCAGCGCGTCATGGACCAGGTGCTGCCCTTCGGCAACGCGGCCTTCGTGTCCACCGCGTCCAACCCCACTACGGCGGAGCAATACGCGGAGCAGAAGTTTTTGGAGTTCTTTGGAGACACCTCCGGCGCCTTGCTGCTCATAGACATGGACAACCGGTACATCCAGCTCATCGCGGACGGAGAGGTGTATAAGACCGTCACCCGGCGGCGCTGCAACGAGATCACGGACAACTGCTATACCTATGCCTCCAAGGGAGACTATGCCGGCTGCGCCAATAGGGCCTTTCTCCAGGTGGTGCGGCTGCTGGAAGGGGGCCGGGTGGCGGCGCCGTTCCGGTATGTGACCAACGCGCTGCTGGCCCTGTGTCTGGCGGTCATGGGGAACTTTGCACTGGTGAGTATCCAGCGCCGGAAGGCCGTGGCCCCGGAAAACGCTTTGGGTGTGAAGGTGGCGGTGAACACCGCTGGCAAGGCCGCGGCCAAGGCGGGGCTCATCGGGGCGGTGGCCTATACCATGCTGCATCAGCGCAAGACCAAGCATGTGGAAAGCAGTTCCTCCGGTGGCGGCGGCCGGTCCGGCGGCGGACACTCCAGCGGTGGGCATTCCAGCGGCGGGTTCTCCGGCGGCGGAGGAGGACATCGGTTCTGATATAGGACAGACTGAGGATTTATCAGGAGGCATCCCTTGATACACGGCAGAAAAGTTATCGGCATCATCGGGGGCATGGGCCCCATGGCCACGGCGGACCTGTTTACCAAGATCATTGAGAACACAGTGGCCGCCACCGATCAGGAGCACTTGCACGTGCTTATCGACAACAATACGGATATTCCGGATCGAACCGCCTGCATCCTGCAGGGGAGCGACGCGCCCCTCGCGCCCATGGTGGAGAGCGCTCGACGGTTGGTGGAGCAGGGGGCGGACGTGCTCATCATCCCCTGCAACACCGCTCATTACTTCCATGGGGGCGTGCAGGCGGCGGTGGAGGTGCCGGTGCTGAACATGCCCGAGATCTCCGCCCGGTATTGCGCCGAACGGGGGTTTGGGTGCGTGGGGCTGCTGTCCACGGCGGGCACCGTCCGCGCCCAAATCTATGAGCCCTACTTTGAAAAGGAGGGCGTTCGTTTGCTGCATCCCACGGAAGTGGGCATCCAGAACCTTATGTATCTCATCTACGACGAGATCAAGGCGGGCCGTACCCCCCATCCGGAGCGGCTCTATCCCGAGCTGGTCGACCTGGAGGGGCAGGGGGCACAGGCCTTTTTGCTGGCCTGCACGGAGCTGCCCCTGGTCTTTCACGACGGGGGACGCGTCCCCTTCGTCGACCCCACGAAGCTCCTGGCCCGCGCGGCCGTCGAGATGGCAGGCGGCCAATTGAAAGGGGAGTAGAGGTTTTTTTTGAAAGCAAGATCCTTTTTCTTGAAAGAAAAAGGACCAAAAAGAACTTTAAGAATATAATAAACTGTTCTCTCTATTCCTGTTATCTTCTTAAGTTTCTCTTTTTCCGCCGCTTTTTCTCCTTTGTCTAAAGAGAAAAAGCGGCAAAATAAAAGGAGGTCCCCATGTCCATCCTCACCCAACTCAATGCCCCGCCCATCTACCTGATCTGCGGCGGGATCATCGCCTTCGTGGCGGTCCTCTGCGTGATCTTCCTTATCCGCGCCTGGCGTGCCGGCGTCGCCCTGGGCATGGACAAGGGGGCGATGAAGCGTGCCGTCACATCGAGCGCCACCTTCTCCCTTCTGCCCAGCGTAGGCATCCTCCTGGGCGTCATCGCCCTCTCCGGGAGCCTGGGCATCCCCTGGCCCTGGCTGCGCCTTTCGGTCATCGGCGCCCTTCACTACGAGACCCAGGTGGCCCAGGCGGCGGCGGAGCAGGTGGGCATGGGCACCCTGTCCGCGGCCAGGATGACCCCCGGCAGTTTCGCCACCATAGCCCTGCTCATGAGCATCTGCATCATGTGGGGCATGATTCTCTCCGTGTTCTTCAACAAAAAGTATACCCAAAAACTCACCGTTTCCAAAGAGAAAGCGGGCGGCGGCTTTGGGGATTTGGCCATGACCGCCATGTTTATCGGCCTGGTTTCCGCGTATCTGGGCAGCTACGTCGGCGGTTTCGTCTCCGGGAACGGGCTCTTTACTTTCACCGGCGACTGGACGCCCATCGCCGTGGCGGCGGTCAGCGCCTTGGTCATGGCCGGGTTCGTGTATCTCGCCGAGAAGAAGCAAAAGGCCTGGGTGGAGAGCTTCTCCGTGGCCGGCAGTATGATCGTGGGCATGGCCGCGGCGGTGGTCATCGGCCTGCTGATGAAGTAAGGAGGGGAAAGCCATGGAAAACAAGTTCAACGAAAGCTGGGCTGCCTACACCCGCGGCACCCACCGCATCGGCCGTATCTGCACCGTCGTCACCCTTATCATGCTGGTGGGCGCGCCCTTCCTCATGGGCACCTATCTGGGCGCTCTGCCGGACCTCGGCGCGGTGGCCAGGGCCTTTCTGTCCGTAGGCCTCGTGTGGACCGTCAGCAGCGTGGTGGAGTTTTTGATCTACACCCCTATGCTGGGCGCGGGCGGCGGCTACCTCGCCTTCATCACCGGCAACCTCATCAACATGAAGATCCCCTGCGCCGTCAACGCCCGGGACATCGTGGGCGCCAAGACCGGCACCCCGGAGAACGAGATCATCTCCACCCTGTCCATCGCCACCTCGTCCCTGGTGACGATCCTGGTGCTGGCGTTGGGCGTGCTCCTGCTCACTCCGCTGCAGCCCATCCTCCAAAGCGAGGCCCTGCAGCCCGCCTTCTCCAACGTGGTCCCCGCCCTGTTCGGGGCCATGGCCTATAAATACTATCGCAACCACATGAACATAGCCCTGGCGCCCCTGGTGCTCATGAGCCTGCTCTTCATCCTGATGCCGAAGCTCATCGAATCCACCAGCATGATGATCATCCCCTCCGGCGCCCTGGCCATCGGCATCGCCTGGCTGCTGTATCGGAAGCAAAAGGGAGGCAACTGACATGCTGTACGTCGGCATCGTCTTGGGCGTGATCGCCCTGCTGTTGCTCATCGCCCTCATCAAAACCCTGTTGACCCCCAGCCTGAAAAGCACCTATGTGGCCGACGAGCCGGTGGCGGTCTCCCTGCCTCTTGCGGAGAAGCTCTCCAAAATGGTCCAGTGCGACACCACCTCCTTCGAGGGCCAGAACGACCCGGAGCGGTGGGAGTCCTTCCATCGGGTCCTCAGGGAGCTGTTCCCCCTGGTCCATGAGAAGCTGGAGGTCACGGACATTGACGGCAACCTCCTGTATTATTGGCAGGGCAGGAGCCGGGAGAAGCCCATCCTGCTCATGAGCCATCAGGACGTGGTCCCCGCCGGAGGCGAGTGGAAGCACCCGCCCTTCTCCGGCGCCATCGCGGAAGGAAAGGTCTGGGGCCGGGGCACCTCCGACACCAAGTGTTCCGTCATGGCCTTTCTGCAGGCGGTGGAGGAATTGCTATCCGAGGGCTACACCCCGGACTGCGACGTGTACCTGTCCTCCTCCTGCACGGAGGAATGGGGCGGCGACGGCTGCCCCAAGCTGGTGGAGGAGATCCGCCGCCGGGGCGTGGACCTGTTCCTGGTGGTGGATGAAGGCGGCGGCATCATCCGGGAGCCCATCGGCGGCATCCCCGGGAACTTCGCCATGATGGGCGTGTTCGAAAAGGGCTGCGCCGACGTGACCTTCACCGCCCGAGGCAAGGGCGGCCACGCCAGCGCGCCCCCGAAAAACGCCCCCATCGACCGGCTGTCCGCCTTTGTAAAGGACGTGAACGGGTACCCCTTCAAAAGGAAGCTCCTGCCGGAGGTCGCCGCCATGTTCACGCGCCTGGCGCCCTATGGCTCCTTCCCCCTGAAGCTGGTGCTGGGAAACCTGTGGCTCTTCGGGCCCGTTTTGAAGCTGGCCCTGCCCGCCATCAGTCCCACCGCCGCCGCCATGCTGAGGACCACCGTGGCCTTCACCATGTCCTCCGGCTCGGAGGCCTTCAACGTGCTGCCCCGCTCCGCCACCGTGGGTGCCAACATTCGCCTGATCCCCCACCAGGGCCTGGAGAAGACCCTCTCTATCCTGGAGAAGCTGGCAAAGAAGCACGATCTGGAGATGACAGTGGTCAGCAGCAACGACTATACGGAACCCGTGGACATCCAGGGCGAGGCCTTCCGGGCTGTGGAGGCCGCTATTGCCGCCACATTCCCCGGTCTGCCCGCCGTGCCCTACGTGATGACCGGCGCCACCGACGCCCGGTTCTATCAGGCGATCTGCCCCAGCTGCGTCCGCTTCGCCCCCGTGATCTACGGCCCGGAGCAGATGGCCGGCATGCACGCCCCCAACGAGAACATCGAGTACAACTGCCTCCCCGGCGCCGTCCGTCTCTACAAGAATCTCATCAAGGGGCAGAAGCGAAACTAAATTGTACTGTGAGGAAAGGAAATGATCTTTTCTAGTCTGAGCAAAGAGCAGTTGGAAGCAGTCGAATCAACTGAAGGATATGTTCGCGTTTTAGCTTCAGCAGGAAGCGGAAAAACAAGGGCTTTGACATATCGTTACGTATATTTGGTAAATGAATTAGGCCTTTCCACGGAAAATATTGCCTGCATCACTTTTACAAATAAAGCGGCTGGTGAAATGAAAAAGCGTATTCGCTCGATGATCGGCGATCATGATACTGGCTATATTTGTACTTTTCATGGAATGGGTGTAAAGATTCTGCGAGAGGAAATCCACTACATTGGTTGGCCGTCAAGGTTCCGCATTCTCGACGAAGAAGATCAAGAATCCATACTTAAAAGAGTGTATAAAACGCTCAACATCACGAAGAACGAAATAACGTTCAAGAAAGCAAAAAACATTATAACTAGAAAAAAGGATATTCATCCTTTAGGCTATGTTTCTTTGCTGCAAAAGGGTTCCGCTCATTCTATATATTCGACTGAAGAAAACAATTTAGAAACCCAGATTTTTTATGAATATCTTAAAGAACAGAAAAAAGAGTTTTGCCTTGATTTTGACGATTTGGTGTGTATCCCTTTAGCTATTTTTCACGTTCATAAGGATATAGAGCAAAAATGGGCAAAGCGCTTTTTATATGTGATGGTGGATGAATTTCAAGATGTTTCTGCTACAAACTATGCTTTATGTGAAGCACTTAGTGGCTATCATAAAAACCTTTTTGTCGTTGGTGATCCTGATCAGCTTATTTATGAGTGGCGTGGTGCGAGGATGATATACTTTATGGATTTTGACAAGACTCATCCTAACACAAAAACCATCTTTATGAATACAAATTATAGAAGCGCTGAAGGAGTTATAAAAGCAGCTAATTCTCTGATAGCATATAACAGAAACAGAATTCCAAAAGAGATGGTATCTACTAAGCCTTCAAAGCTTTTGGCTACCTATTATCATGGAAAAAGCGGAAATGATGAAGCAGATTTCGTATCGGAAGCAATTCAAATTTTAAACGAAAAAGGAGTGTCATATAGCGATATAGCCATTTTGTATAGGGCACACTATGTCTCACGAGAATTTGAGCAAAGTTTGTTAAGAAATAAGGTGCCATATTTTATCCATAGTGGGGTGCCCTTTTATCAACGCAAAGAAATAAAAGACATACTTTCATATATGCGATTGGTTGATAGCGATAGTAATATTGACTTTGAACGAGCTGTACAAAATCCCAAAAGGGGGATAGGCGAGAAAAAACTTCAATACCTATCTACTTATGCAGAGGAAAATGGTCTTTCTCTTTATGAGGCACTAAAGAAATGTGCTTCTCAAACCCTGTTTGAAAAAACAGGAGCAGCGGATTTCATTTCCTTGATTGAAGATGCAAAGCGAAGCACAAGCGGGATATCCCTTAGTGATTTTGTGAACATGCTGTTTTCTTTTAGTGGCCTTGAGGATGAACTGAGGCAAACGGGAGATGATGAGAGATTAGATAATATTGCCTCGCTAAAAGCTTCAATTCAGGAACTAGAGGATAATTCTAGTGAAGAGATAACACTAAAAGACTATTTGGATGAAATATCCATATATACAAGTGCTGATATAGTTACCAAAAAAGAAGCAGTTAACCTAATGACTATTCATGCGGCTAAAGGGCTTGAATATCCTTATGTATTTGTTGTTGGGATGAATGAGGGAATCTTCCCTTCATCCAGAGTAACGAAGATTGAGCAAGTGGAAGAAGAAAGGCGTTTAGCCTATGTTGCTTTTACCCGCGCCAAAGAAAAGCTGTTCATTACCGAATCAGAGGGAAACAAGGAAAACATGACTTTCCGTTACCCGTCGCGCTTTATTTTCAATGTTTCCCTAAAGAATGTTTCCAGTGTAATTGAGCTATCAGCTGATTTAATTGACCATGCACAGTCATACATTAAAAACAAAGAGTGCGAAGAAGTGCAAGGCAAGTTCCTATTTAAGCTGGATGACAAGGTGAATCACAAAGTTTTCGGAGATGGTGTTGTAGTATCTTTGGAACCGGATGGTATGCTGTTGATTAAGTTTGACCGTTTTGAAGATCCGCGAAAGGTCCAACAGTACAGCGTTCGTTTGCTTGACTGAGGATGTTTTGCTGTTAACTTCATTGTTGCGATCACATAATTTCCTATGCTATACTAATATAAATACCTACGGAGGATGCACTATGGAACGGGTCAGCAAGCGGCAATACTATCTGGACATCGCGGCGGAGGTGGCGCGCCGGTCCACCTGCCTTCGGCGGCAGTACGGGGCCGTCATCGTGAAGAACGACGAGATCGTGGCCACCGGCTACAACGGCGCCCCCCGGGGCGACGAGAACTGCTGTGACGTGGGCGTCTGCTGGCGGGAGGCCCACGGCATCCCCCACGGGGAGCAGTATGAGAAGTGCGTGGCCGTCCACGCCGAGTGCAACGCCATCATCTCCGCCAGCCGCAACGAGATGCTGGGGGCCACCCTGTACCTCTTCGGCTTTGAGAACGGCAAGCCCATGCAGAAGGCGGAACCCTGCGTTATGTGCGCCCGCATGATCAAGAATGCCGGCATCGCCATGGTCATCAACCAGACCGAGGACCGCCCCGTCTGATCCTACGATTTTCCCGGCCGAAAATCCTGTTTTTCCTCTTGACATTTCGGCCTTGGATGGCTACAATAGATAAGCGTTCCGGGTCGTCCGGAACGAATGCGCCCATAGCTCAGCGGATAGAGTGCCCGGCTACGAACCGGTAGGTCGAGAGTTCGAATCTCCCTGGGCGCGCCAAGTAAAAAAGCCACCGTCAGGTGGCTTTTTTACTTGGCATTTTAAGTAGGAGGATTCGAACTGGGTTCGGGAGTGAATTTGGCCCCGGTGGGGCCAAAGAGCCGAACCCTGAGCGAGGCCGCAGCCGAGGATTCGAATCTCCCTGTTCCCGCTCCGTATCGGAACGCGACATCAGTACCGAATGATGTAATAGATCACGTATGCCCAGCTGAGAAGCCCATGAACAATGGCCCAGCCGATGGAATGCCACGCGGTGTAACTGATCACCATGGCCAGGGCGCTCCCGAAGGTGACGCCGGATTTCACGGTCTTCTTGACGATCGTTGTGTTCTTTTCAGCATTGTGCGTATCCATAAGATTCCATTCCTTTCTACACCTTTTTCTTTAGGAGAGTGGCTGCCGCTTGTCCTCACCGTGGAGCCGCTGGAAGGCCTGCAGCTCCTGGTTGACCTGTTTGGCCTGGACGGAGTTCGCCAAAAAGGAGAACAAGAACACCAGCAGATAGATTATCAGCACGCTGCCGGCCAGCCCCAGCACTACAGCGGGTCGGGACGTGTCGATCATGCGGCTCCGGAAGGCCAGGAACAGCACCACGGCCTCGGTCAGCAGAAACTGCAGCCCCTCCCGTACAACCAGTTCCTTAGGCTTCAACTCCCGCTTCGACCAGGTCACCAGACTGGGGACCACGCAGCAGCCGGCGTAGATCAGGGGGGAGAGAAAGCTTTCATACCCGAAGCGGACCTGGGGATCGAAGGCGGTGCCCAGGATATACATGGCGAAGGTGATAAGCGTGGAAAGCATGAAAAACAGTATCAGCTTTCGAATCAAAAACTGCTTTAAATCCATTTCATCACGCTCCTTTCAGGGCGGCCTTCAAATCCTTGACGTAGCTGCGGGAGATGATCACTTCTTCACCGGACTGCAATACGGCGCTCAGCCGCCCGTTCAGGGCAGGCTGGATGGAGTGGACTTTCATCAGGTTCAAGAGCATGGCCTTGGAAACGCGCAAAAAATGCTTGGGCCGCAGCAGACTTTCCAACTCATAAATTCGGTAGCCGGTTTCATACACCTTTTCCTTCGTGTACAGGAAGGTCTTGCCGTCCACCGACTCGATGTAGTAGAGCTCGGACACAGGGACCTCATACTGCTTTTTGTTCAGCACGCCGGACAGGCTTCCCTGCCGGGACTTGACGAAAGCGGCGATCTCCCGCACCTCCTCGGTGACGGCCCGGCAGCAGATCAGGATCAGCTCCTGCTCTCCCGGGCCGATTTGCTTGAGCCTTACATCCATAGACGCCCCTCCTGTGCCGGATACTCTTTGCGACCATTATACGGAGGTTGAGGGCGAAATGCAAGGAAACGAGGCTGTTTTTAGATCCTTCCCGCCTCCGTCGGAGCCTTTTTCGAAAGCCAGCCCCTAAAGAGGCCGCCCTCGAACAGGGAAATGATGATGAAAAAGATGTCCGCGAACAGGATGAAGACGAAGGAGGGGATCAGGATTCGAGTGTATCTCTTCCCGGTGAAGGTCCCTTTGCGGATGGAGCCGCCCATGCGGGCCAGGTAGACGAGCACACCCAGATTGAAGTAAAGCAACAGCGCCGCGTTCTCGCCAAAGCTGATCCATGCATTCTTGGGGAAAAGGTCCCCGGTGTTGACGACGCTGAGCAGTGTGTTCAGCACCAGCAGCCCCACGTCCACCAGGAACAGGATCCGGGTCACGTTCAGCATCACGCCGCCGCCGATCCCTACGCCGCCGCCCCAGGCAAGCCCCGCACGGGCGCAGAAGTGCTCAAAGCCCTGCATCAGGGGCTCGTTCTGCTTGCCCTCGATGAAGCCGTTGTTGGCGATGCAGTAGACGGAAAAATGCAGATCCTTCTCCCGGCAGTATGCCTCCATCTTCTCTAGGAAGCGGAGCACGTGGGAGGGGATGCTGTCCACGTAAAGGGGGATGCCGAACACCACCGCCTGGGCATCGGAAAGCTCCTTCAGGATCCGGTCGTAATCCGCCGGCGTGCGGAGCTTTTCCATGACCTTCTGTCCGCCCACGAACAGGCGCTGCAGGAACAGGAAGTAGGCAGAGGCGCAAAAGCTCTTCTTGGGGCTGCAGTTGATGAAAACCGTCTTCATAATGCTCCCTCCAATGCCCTCAGGTCTTCGAGGAAAAGGACTTCGGACCGTGCAAAACCGTCGTTGACGGCGTTGCGCTGAGCCAGCAGCCGGAAGGTCTCCTTTTCGGCTTCGGTGATCTCACCGTAGACGATCACCTTCCATAGATCGTGTCGCCCATAGCGCAGGGTGTGATGCATCTGTCGGCCCCGGTAGGTGCTGAAGGGGGTGGAGGTGCCGATGGAACGGTCCAGCACGTTTTTTATATCGGCGCTGTATCCGCCGTAGAGATTCTTTGTGACGATCACCAGCTCGTTCGCCTGGCCGATGACGCGGCAAACCTGCTGGAGCGTATCCTTCATCTTGCATTCCGCCGGATGCTTGGTCCAGCAGCCGAAGCAGCCCTGACAAGGCGTGTATTTCCCGTCCGCCGCCAGCGCGCGGTCGCATCTCGTTTCGATCAGCTCGTCGTAGGTCCGATCGAGATCGTATAGGATCACCTTCATCATCATGCCTCCTTTGTCCCGGCGGTGCCCGGGTCATCTTGCTTACAGAGCCATTCTACCGTTTTTTTCATCGTTTTCAAGGCCTCGGACGGCAAGATGCATTTTGAGGCCATAAGATGCAAAAAGGCGCTTCGCTTTTTGTCAGCCGCCTGATATACTATATGATAAAGATCCGGTATGGGGCAGGAGAGATGACGGAAAAAGGCCGAAAAAACAGACTGGAATGGAGCATGGCAAAGGCTGACCTTTGCCGTGAGGTGCTGTCGCTGGGGTTCCCGGAGGAGTTTGGGGAGCTGCTGGCCGGGGAGTTGGGCAGCCCCCGGTCCATGGGTCGCATGACGTCGTATCTCAGAAGCGTCCGGCCCCGCAGCGTGGAGACCATCGTGGACGAGATGCTGGCCATCGCCAGCGAAGCGGAATCCTGGCGGCAGAGGAAGGAGAGCCAGGAGGCTCAGGCTAGCTACAACGAATGGCTGCGCTGGCGGCATCGGCAGGGGGACGAGGAATAACCTCAGTGATCGGCCGACGCCTCCACCGTCTGGCTGGTGAGCTTTTTATAGAGCCCCGGTAGGTCGTAATGGACGTGGTAGCGGAGGGGATGGAGCAGGCGAAACAGGGAGCGCTTCTGGTCCGTCCCCACCCTGACCCGGTGGATCATGGTGAACCCCCGGAAGGGGGGCATATAGGTGATGAGATCGTTGACGTCTGCGAAGTTGGCGCACTCCGTGCACAGGGTGGAAAGGTACCGCTGCATCCGCTTCCGGTTCAGCGGGGTGCATTTGAAGGGGCGCACGCTGCCGAAGGTATACAGATAGGGCTTCACGCCGAAGTTGTAATTCAAATCCTGGCAGCAGAGGCAGGCGATGGCTGAGCCCAAAGACCAGCCCAAAATCTCCGTGGCCGCCTCGGGATGCTCCTCATGAAGGGCGGCCCACTGTTCCCGCACCTCCTGTTTGATGGCAAGATACATGTTCCCCCAGCCGTGGTGCACCCGAAGCTGCAGGGGCTCGCCCTCAAACTCGATGGCTCGATAGTACCGGCTGCCGAATTCGAACACGTTGGCCACCCAGTCGATGGCCCCGAAGGTCCGCTGGAAGTGGATCTGGATCACGTCTCTGTCCGGCTCATAATGCATCTCGTAGTTGACCTCATGGGCAAGGCCCAGAAGCTTCCCGATCTGGGTGGTGTTGTATTTCACGGCGACGTACTTCACCGGGTAGGTGGCCCGCCCGGTATGGGTATAATCCTCGCTGGTGTTGATGAAGTACTCCTCGTAAGGGAGCCGCCGATACTGCATGAAAAGCGCCTCTTTTTCCTGGATCTGCCCATTTTATACCACAGGCCGCGGTTTTTGTAAAGGATCGTCGAAAAAGCCGCGCCGACAAGGGGGCGTTGACAGGTCCCCTCCGGGTTCCTATACTGTATACGACGAACGAACACAAAAGGACACAGGGAGGAAACATGGCGTTCGATTTCAAGAAGGAATATAAGGAGTTCTATCTGCCGAAGGATCGGCCCGGCATCGTGACGGTGCCGCCCGTAAACTATATCGCCGTGCGGGGCCAGGGCGACCCCAACGAGGCGGACGGCGCGTATCAGCAGGCCCTTGGTCTTCTGTACGGCGTGGCTTTCACCATCAAGATGAGCAAGATGGGGGACCATCGGATCGAGGGCTACTTCGATTACGTGGTGCCGCCCTTGGAGGGCTTCTGGTGGCAGAAGGGAGTGGTAGGCATCGACTACGCCCACAAGGAGGCCTTTCACTGGATCTCCGTGATCCGGCTGCCGGATTTCGTCACCCGAGCCGATTTCGACTGGGCGGTGGCGGAGGCTGCCCGGAAAAAGAAGAACGACTTCTCCCTGGTGGAGTTTTTTACCTACGACGAGGGGCTCTGCGTCCAGTGCATGCATCTGGGGCCCTATGACG
Organism: Clostridia bacterium; assembly: GCA_017545535.1. Classification (GTDB taxonomy): domain Bacteria; phylum Bacillota; class Clostridia; order Christensenellales; family CAG-138; genus RUG472. Next base: position 57,433 of record JAFWMS010000024.1, read on the forward strand.
ACGAGCCTGCCACCGTGGCCAAAATGCACGAATACATGGCCCAACAGGGGTATGTCCTGGACATCTCAGATCGGCGGATGCACCACGAGATCTATCTGAGCGACGCCCGCAAGACCGCCCCGGAGAAGCTGAAAACCGTGATCCGTCACCCCATTCGGGGCATAATAAAAGGAGGTAAAGAATGAGATTGGATGGCTTTGGTCTGCTGGTCCAGGATATGGGGCGGATGATCCGCTTTTATCGGGACGTGCTTGGCTTTGAGATACGGGAGGCGGAGGACACGGAAAACGTGTATCTCGTGAAGGACGGGACCCTGTTTTTGCTCTATGGCCGGAAGGATTTCGAAAGGATGACCGCTCGCTCCTACGGCTATGTCCAGGGGCTCAACGGCCATTTTGAGATCGCCCTCTATGTGGACACCTTTTCGGAGGTGGACAAAGCCTTTCGCCGGGCGGTGGAGCAGGGCGCTCAGCCCGTGCTTGCCCCCACCACGGAGCCCTGGGGCCAGCGGACCTGCTATATCGCCGACCCGGAGGGAAATTTGATCGAGATCGGTTCCTGGGACAGGCCCTATGAGGAGAAGGATCGGTAGCCTGATCGAAACTCACTTTCTGCCCGCGAAGGCATAGGCCGCCTCTATCCAGTCCTGCATCTCCTCGTCCAGCTCTTCGGGCCCTTTGAGGACGAAATGATGGGTCCAGCGGCCCGGATAGGCCTCCACCCGAAGGGCGATCCGGGGCGAATCCAGGGGGCAGGGGAGACCCAGCGTCAGGGTCAGATACCCTTCCGGCAGCTCCGCCTTCCGCTTCACCCGGGCAAAGGAGACGCAGGCGAACACATGCCGCTGAAAGAAGGTGATCTGAGTCTTCTGCACCCGTTTGTTGACCAGGGGAAAGGTGCGGTACAAGACCTCCTCCAGGGCCCGGTAGGTAGCCAAGGCCCTCTCATGGCCGGAGAAGAACAGCAGGGTATCCCGATCCAGCGCTTCCATGTCTATCCCTCCCGGGGCTCGATCACCACGTGAACGGTGTCCCCGTCCCCCTTGTTCAGCGCCTTTCGGATGGCCTTCAGCACACCGATGATATAGCACACCGACCCGTCCGCCTGCTTTACGCCCATGTTCACGATGCTGCCGTCGTAGGGTATCCCGTCGAAGGTGGCGTGGACCTTCACCCGCCCCTTCCCGAACACCTCTCGGATATCCAAGGGAAAGGTCACGTAGGCCCCGCCCTCCGGCACCTCCCGCAGCACGGCGTCGTATTCGAATCGCATTTGTTCCATTTTTGATTGATCCAATAAGGACCGACTCAGCCCCCGTACATATGGCTGCAGACCAGGCGCCGGGCGATCTCGTCGCCGAAGAGGGATTTGACCTGATCCACCGCCGGGCCGCCGGAGGTGAAAAGTGTATTGGCGAAGGTGCGGACCTTTTCCGCCTTGGCGGCCGGGTCGCAATCGGGGAGCAGGGAAAGCTGCCGCAAGTATTCGTCAAAGTAGGCTTTGCCTGCAGCCAGGAAGCGATCGTCGGCGCCCTTGGCGGTCTTGGCGTAGGTGAAGGGGTAGCGGATGGGATCGTACCAATGGGGACCGCTCTCATAGGCGGGCAGATCCTGGTCCCGGGATTTTAGATCGTCGTAGGCAGCCGTAAGATCCTGAGGCAGGGGAGAGAGCTGGCAGTCGTAGAACTCCGCCATAAAGGTCTCCTTGCCCATGGCCTTGATCCAGTCGAAGTTTACGAGGGGCGCGTCCTTGGCGGTGACGGACAGGACCACGGTCTCCATCTGCATGAGTCCCATCATGGCGTTCATGGTCATGATGCACAAATGGCCCAGATCCTGGATCTCATAGCTCCTGGTGAAAAAGTGCATCCCCTTTTTGGAAAGCTGGGCGTCCGTCCCCAGGTCCAAAGGCCGCACCGCGTACCCCTCCGCCAGACGGCGGAGTGCATAGGATCCCATTCGGTCGAATTCTGTCATGTTCGTTCCTCCTAATTATATTCGTGCAGCAGCCAAGCGAAGCCCCCGGCGGGCAGGGACACCGCTTTGGCGTCCCTCCTGCGGCCGGTCATCAGATCCCGGTATTCTTCCGTCTCCCGAAGGTAGGCAGTCTGATCCTCCCGGGAGAAGTTGAATACGGCCAGGAGCTTCTGCCCCCTGCAGTACCGTCCCATGCCCAGCACGGCATCGCTGCCCGTGTTCAGCAGCCAGGTGTCCGCCCCGTCGTCGAAGACAGGGTGCTTTTCCCGCAGCCGCTCCATGCGCCGGATGGCCGAAAAGAGCTGTCCGGGAACGGTGGCCTTGTCCCGCCGCTGGTCGGCCAGGGCCCAGTCCATGTCCCCCCGGTGCAGATACCGGCTGTCCTCCCGCTTGAGGGGGTCCCTATGATAGGTGTAGTCATTCTCCCGGCCCACCTCGTCGCCGCTGTAGAGGACAGGCATCCCGCTCAGGGTGAACATAAAGGCGTGGAGCATTTCATCCAGCCGAAGGGCCTGCTTCAGGGCCTTCGCGTCCCCCTTTTGCCGGGCCGCCTCGATGCCGCAAAGGCTGGCGGTGGTGCCGCAGAGCCGGGCGTCCATGAGCCGGGGATCGTCGTTATAGAGCTCTCCCCGGGCGTTGCTGCCGGGGAAAAAGCCGGTGAAATAGTCGTTCAAAAACCGCTTGTGGGGGATCTGCTCCTGGCCGAATTGACGGAGGAAACCGTAGTCCAGCCCCCAGCCGATGTCGTCGTGACAGCGCAGATAGTTGAGGAAGGTGTATTCCCGGGGCAGGGTGAACACCTCCTGCAGCTGGTGCCGCAGCAGCCGCACGTCCCCCGTGGCCACGGTGTGCCACAGGGTGGCCATGGTGGTCACGTTATAGAGCATATGGCACTCAGGCCGATCCACGGTGCCGAAGTAGGGGGCCACTTTGCTGGGCTCCATGACCACTTCGCCCAGGAGCAGGGTCCCCGGGCATACGATCTCGCACACCATCCGCATCATCCGCACCAGGGTGTGGACCTGGGGAAGGTTGCGGCAGTTGGTGCCCAGGGCCTTCCAGATGTAGGGAACCGCGTCCAGCCGGATCACGTCCACCCCGTGGTTGCACAGGTTCAGCATGTTGTCCGTCATGTCCTGGAACACGGCGGGGTTGGCATAGTTGAGATCCCACTGGTAGGGGTAGAAGGTGGTCATGACCACCTTTTTCGCCGCCTCGCACCAGGTGAAGTTGCCGGGGGCCGTTGTAGGGAAAACCTGGGGCACGGTCTGCTCGTAGGCGTTGGGGATGTCCCAGCCCTCATAGAAGAAGTATCGATCCTGATAGGCTTTCTCTCCGGCCCGGGCCCGCCTGGCCCACTCGTGGTCCTCGCTGGTGTGGTTCATGACGAAGTCGAGACAGACGGCGATGCCCCGCTTGTGGCAGTCCTCGGCAAGAGCGGCCAAATCCTCCATGGTGCCCAGCTCCGGCTGGACCTTCCGAAAGTCGCTGACGGCGTAGCCCCCGTCGCTGCGGCCCTTGGGGCTCTCCAGCAGGGGCATGAGATGCAGATAGTTCACGCCGCAGTCCTCGATGTAGGGGAGCTTCTCCCGAACGCCCCGGAGAGTGCCGCCAAAGGCGTTCACGTACAGGAGCATGCCCACCAGGGCGTGGCCCCTATACCAGTCCCTGCGGGCCTCCCGGGCCCGGTCCATGTCCTTGAGCGCCTCGGGACGGGCCAGATAGGCACTGTAGAGCATGTCCGTGAACCGTTCGAAGGCGGCCATATCGCTGTGGTACAGCTCTCGATAGAGGCGGGTAAGCTCCGCTTCGTGGCGGCAGAAGCGCACGCGAAACTCCGGCTTCCAGATCGTTTTATCCATGGGGAAGGGCCCTCCTGTGTGAGATGATGTGACGTAAAACGGTGGAATGATTTTTTAATAAAGTATACCAATCCCCTGCGGAAAAAGCAACCGAAAAAGGGCGGGAACGGGGACCGGCTTTTGGGACAGCTGGTCACAATTTTTTTCTGTACCCGGCGGAGAGAATGTGGTATGGTATACGCAAGGAAAGGAGGCGCGGATATGGAGCGAAGCTATGCGGCCATCGACTTGAAGTCCTTCTACGCTTCCGTGGAGTGCGTGGAGCGGGGGCTGGACCCCCTGGATACCCATCTGGTGGTGGCGGATCGGAGCCGAACGGAGAAGACCATCTGTCTCGCCGTGTCCCCGTCCCTGAAGGCCTACGGCATCTCCGGCCGGGCCCGGCTCTTCGAGGTGGAGGAGGGCATGCGCCGTGTGAACACCCTGCGGAAGATGGCGGCCCCCGGCCACAGGCTGACGGGCAGCTCCCCCTTCGCTCATGAGCTGGCGGCGGACGCCTCGCTTCAGGCGGACTATATCACCGCGCCGCCCCAGATGCGCCAGTACATGGCCTACAGCAGGAAAATCTACAGCGTGTATCTACGGTACGTGGCCCCGGAGGACATACACGTCTACTCCATCGACGAGGTGTTCATCGACCTCACCGGATACCTGAAGACCTACGGCCTCACCCCCCGGGCCCTGACGGAGCGGCTCATGGAGGAGGTGCTTCGGGAGACGGGGGTCACCGCCACGGCGGGCATCGGCACCAACCTGTATCTGGCCAAGGTGGCCATGGACGTGGTGGCCAAGCACGCCACGCCCAACGAGCACGGCGCCCGGGTGGCGGAGCTGACGGAGCGAAGCTATCGGGAACAGCTGTGGGATCATCAGCCCATCACGGACTTTTGGCGGGTGGGCCGGGGCACGGCCCGGCGGCTGGAGAGCCGGGGGGTCTACACCATGGGGGATCTGGCCAGGCTGTCTCTGGACAGCGAGGATACCCTCTACAAGGTCTTCGGCGTGAACGCGGAGCTTCTTATTGACCACGCCTGGGGGTATGAACCCTGCCCTCTGTCGGCCATCAAGGCCTATACCCCGGAGTCTAAGAGCCTGGGCAGCGGCCAGGTCCTTATGCGGCCCTACGCCTTTTCGGAGGCACGGCTGGTGGCCCGGGAGATGGCGGAGAAGCTGTCCTTGGACCTGTGTGACAAGGGATTGCTGGCGGGAGAGGTGAGCCTCTACGTGGGGTACGACGTGGAGAACCTTTCGGGGCAGAGCGCCTATGAGGGAGAGATCGTCACCGATTATTACGGCCGGGCCATGCCCAAGCCCGTCCATGGCGGCCATCGCTTTCGGGAGCCCACCGATTCCACGGGGTCCATCGCGGAAGCTATCGTCGCCATCTTTGACCGGGTAGTGGATCCTCGCTTGACGATGCGGCGCATTCAAGTGGGGGCGGGGCGGCTGGTGGAAACGGGGATGAGCCCCGTTGGCGGCCGGAGCGAGCAGCTGGATCTGCTCACAGACCCGGAGGAACAGGAGCGGACACGGCAGGCCCAAAGAGATCGGCAGCATCGAGAAAATCGGGCTCAGAAGGCGGTGCTGGATATCCGCAAGAGATTCGGCGGCAACGCCATTCTGAAGGGCATGGATCTGAAGGACGGCGCCACCACGAAGGAGCGAAACGAGCAGGTTGGCGGACATAAAGCATGAAATGATGCATGATAATGCATTATCGATGAATATATACATGGAGGAACCTATGAAAGTATTGATGCTCAACGGCAGCGCCCGGCCCACGGGCAACACCTACATCGCCCTCAAGGAGATCGGCGAACAGCTGAAAAAAGAGGGGATCGACTATGAGATCGTGAACGTGGGGAACAAGCCCCTGCGGGACTGCATGGGCTGCGGCAGATGTACCGACAAGGGCTGCGTTTTTGAGGACGACGGGGTCAACGAGTTTCTGGCCAAGGCCCGGGCGGCGGACGGCTTCGTCTTCGGCTCCCCGGTGTACTATGCTCATCCCAGCGGCCGTATCCTGAGCTTCCTGGATCGGGTGTTCTACAGCGGCGGCCGGGCCTTCGCCTTTAAGCCCGGCGCGGCGGTGGCCGTGGCCCGGCGGGGCGGCACCTCGGCCAGCTTCGACGTGATGAACAAGTATTTCGGCATCGCCCAGATGCCCGTCGTCGGCTCCACCTATTGGAATCTGGTCCACGGGGCCAGGGCGGGGGAGGCGGCGGAGGACGCCGAGGGCCTCCAGACCATGCGGAACCTGGCCCGGAACATGGCCTACTATCTCAAGTGCCAGGAGGCGGGCCGGCAGGCGGGCGTGCCCCTGCCCGCGACGGAGCGAGGCGATTACACCAACTTCATCCGCTGATATGACCGGCCCCTACGACGACATCCTGGACGCCCCCCGGCCCCGGCACGAGGGGCATCCGCCCATGCCCATGGAGAAGCGGGCCGCCCAGTTTTTGCCATTTTCCGCCCTGACCGGCCTCGACGCCCTGATGGAGGAGGAGGCCCGGCTCACGGAGGACCGGCCGGAGTTGGGGGAGGACGCCCTGCTCGCCTTGGACGAGCGATTCGCCCGGCTGCGGGCGCGGCTGTCGGAGCAGCCGGAGATCACCATCACCTATTTTCGGTCGGACGAGAAAAAGGACGGGGGCCGGTATGAGACCCAAACCGGCCGGGTCCGCCGCTTGGACGAAGTGAATCGGACCTTGATCCTCACCGACGGCACCGCCATCCACCTGGATACCGTGGTGGAGCTGCAAATATAAAAAAAGGACGGTCCAGCCGTCCTTTTCCCTTTATTTGGCGTACCGGTCCACGATCTGGGATCGGTCGTAGTAGATCACGTCGTCCCCTATAAGCCTGCCATGGCCGTTTCGACCCTCCACGATGCTCACGGCGCAGTTATAGGGCACGTGCATGTGCCAAAAGTCGGAGGGATCCTCGTACAGGTAGTTCAGCATGGCCCGGAGGGCGCAGCCATGGGTGGAGAGAAGGTAGGTCTTCCCGTCGTCCCGCATGAGCAGCTCCTTCAAAAAGCCTTGGGTCCGGGCGCAAACCTGCTCTATGCTCTCCCCGCCGGGAAAGGGCTCGTAGCGGAAGGGCTCCTCGAAGAACCGTCGCCCCTGCTCCCCCAGGGTGGACCGGCGCCGTCCCTCGGCCTCGCCGAAGCTGATCTCCCGCAGCCGATCGTCGAACTGGATGGGCAGGTCGTTCCCGCTGGCCTCCAAAACGATCCGGGCGGTCTCGGCGGCCCGCTGAAGGGGGCTGGAGAAGCAGCCGTCAAACCGGATGCCCACCATCTTTTCCCCGGTGATCCGAGCCAAACGCATCCCGCTTTCGTTCAAAGGTTCGTCCACCCAGCCCTGCAGCACGCCCTTCACGTTCAGGTCCGTCTCCCCGTGGCGAATGATATAGATCAGCATCCTTCCGCTCTCCCGAAATGTCGTTTCCGGACAGGTATTGTATCACGTTCGGACTGAATTGCAAAGAGATGAAAACTTTCTGTCGGGTGTTGACAGAAGGGCGGGAGAGAACTTACAATGAACAGGATGAGTACCCGCGTTCAAAGTGGGTAAACACCGAGAAAAAACCATTCAGGAGGGATCATTTATGGCAAAGTTCGTATGCAGCATCTGCGGCTATGTGTATGAAGGCGACAAGGCCCCCGAGCAGTGCCCCATCTGCAAGGCGCCCGCTTCCAAGTTCATCGAGCAGGCCGGCGAGATGACCTGGGCTGCCGAGCATGTGGTGGGCGTGGCCAAGGGCGCGCCCGAGGATATCATCGAGGGGCTTCGCAAGAACTTCACCGGTGAGTGCACCGAGGTCGGCATGTACCTGGCCATGGCCCGTGTCGCCTATCGGGAGGGTTATCCCGAGATCGGCGAATACTGGGTGAAGGCGGGTCTCGAAGAGGCCGAGCACGCCGCCAAGTTCGCGGAGCTGCTGGGCGAGGTCCTCACCGACTCCACCGAGAAGAACCTGAAAATGCGGGTGGAGGCCGAGAACGGCGCCACCGCCGGCAAGACCGCCCTGGCCAAGCGCGCCAAGGAGCTGGGCCTGGACGCCATCCACGACACCGTCCACGAAATGGCTCGCGACGAGGCCCGACACGGCAA